>NZ_CP119677.1:0-600000 GCF_029318685.1 Ruminiclostridium papyrosolvens DSM 2782 | reverse complement strand
TACCGAAAGGCTTGCACTTATCGGCCATGAAATACTTACTGATGGTTCTAATGTTTTCTGGAGATGCTTGTAACATCCATAAATATATGCATGGTTTATAGCTGGATTTTGCTTATTAACATAGTAACTCATATATCCCCTATGATGCCCATACCAGGAAACAGTCGTTCCGACCATTGCGGTCTGGCTATCCTTAAGGTTAGTTGAATATACAACCCCTCCTGAATCAGGATTCATGGATTCCGGACTATTCTCTTGATGCTCTGTTGCAAATCCATTAAAAAAATAGTCATATTTATATACGTATGTAGTTGGATCTTTTACAGAACGTATAAGCCCCGGGTCATGTGCTAAACCAAATACATCAATACTTGTGTAAAAAGGATCTTTTAGCCATTCCCATCGATAATTTATTAAATATTTACCACCACCTTGAGACCATGCTGAAATAGTGTACGTAAGGTATCCATCTGATGAATTAGAGTCTCTACTGCCATCTAATGGCGTTAAGTTTAACATACCTGTGTTACTCATTGTGTCAGATAGTTTAACACAGCCATCACAATTATTCTTATTAGCCTTGATTTGTTCAAGTTCGAATTTACATTGTTCCTCGCTTATCGCAACAAATTGTACATCTTCATCAGTATCAGTGTTTTGTATACTTTGTTTACTTTTTATTTTAGATTCCTTAACATCTTTGTTTTTATGAACCAATTTTAAATACTTTGTAACACTTCTAACCGGTTTTAAGTTTATGAATTTAGTTAATTCAGAATCTGAAATCAAATCTTTAATTTCAGACATCGTCCAACCACCATTAAGCAAATTATTAATTGCTATCTCCTTATCGCTTAGACTAGAACTTGAACTTACATCGGTTTTGGTAGATTCAATATTGCCTTCCTCAGCAAACACCATGCTACTGCTAATCATCGTAACCATTAATGTTAATGCTAAAATTCTTTTTAAATTTTTAAATTTCAATAAATCATCTCCTATAATTTGAATAGTGTACGCGTACTTTTCCAAGTTTACATTATATTATGTGTAAAATTTGTAAAATTTTGTAACACAAAATTTAATTTTTTTCAGTATTTTCTGTATTTTTGGTATAATTTAACCAATTACATATAATTTTATTAATAATTAACTCAATAATTCCTCACCAACACCTCACAATACGTCTTCTCCTTTCCCTCATACCTATTCAATAAATTAAGATTCCTCTGAATTTCCTCAATAGTAAAGTCCTTGTACAGTTCCCTTACATACTCACAATCATTGTATGATAACAGGAATTTACCTTTTATACTTTTCAAGGTTTTGGCAAGTCTTTCATGATCCTCCGGTTTGAATTCAGCCTGATAATACTTTTCTGTTCCGTAATATGGCGAATCCAGATAAAAGAAAGCTCGGCTCGTTTTTTTATGTTGCAATAACTTTAAATTTGCATTTTATGTTGACAGTATTTGTATGTTTGTACTATAATTTCAAATAAATGGTAGCATAAAATACAAAAATGGAGGTAGTTTATGAAGAACCAAAATGTAATTTCAAAAAGGAGAATTCTAATGAAAAAGCCAAAAAAACTTTTACTTTTAGCGACAGTTGTCTCAATTTTATTGTCAGGTGTAAATCTAGTAAATGCAGATGCCCTTCAGTTTAATACAGAAGCTACTGCTTGCAACCTAACAGATGTTAATAATAATTTTTTTACAAATTCCACCCCGCTAGATGGTCCAAATGATTCTGATTTTTATATGGTATACAATCCCTCAAGCTCTATCGAACCTTACATTTATACTTTTTCTTTGCAATCCCCCGTTAGTGCAAATGTTGATATGCAGGTTGTAATTTATAACGAGACTAAACAAATCTCGTATCTTAATAAAAACATTGAAGACAACGGGATAAGTCAAAGGGATTCAACATATTTCATACTTAATCCAGGTGAAAAGGCATATATAAGAGTACACTCCCATGACTCATCCTATTCTTCTACATACAATTATTCGCTTACTTATCGTAGGACCTAGTTAGTATAATAAATAAAGCGAGAAGCTTACGCTTTTGATATTATTTTGCCCTCAGAGGGAAATCTCTGAGGGCAATTTTGCTATTAGCTGTAAACACTATCACCGCTCCTACCAAAGCAATAGTTACAATCGTCTTTACGTCGATAAGTTTTGCAATTTTTTCCTTCATAATCTAGCTCCCCCCATTTTTTTCACAATATTCATAATGAAACTGTCAAAGTATTTTACTGTTTTAAGCAGTCCTAGCCACATGACCGGGCTGGATTGAGTAGCCATGATAACCTCCTTGGCAGTGCTATAATCATTCCCAAGGATATTCTGGCAAACCCTTAAAATCTCTTTGGCCTTGTCTTTTGTTTTAGGACCTATCACTCCGTCTGCGGTCAATCCGGTCATTGACTGAAATTCTTTTACTTCCATTTCTTCATTTACCCCCTTAAGTACACTGTCCCTGATTGCTTCCTTTTGTTTCTGGCTCAATCCGTTATGTTCAAGCAGCTGTATATGCCATGGCTCATAGCTCATTGGTTTAACAAGGTCATACTTTTTTAATTCGGCATTATTAATGGCCTGAAACCAACTATCTGTTATATCCATGGCTATGCAATAGCAATGATTTGATTTACCGTAAGCAGCAGCCCAACACTTGCCATCACTTGTCCAAACTGACCCGTCTGGTTTTTGGTATGCTCCTTTATGACATTGTAAAGATTGTGCATTTACAATTTTTTGTTTTTCCATACTCCTGTAACCAGAGGTGCAGATGCAACTTTTACCCTTTGTAGCACACAAAATATTTACTGCATTAATCAGCTTTGGATACACTGCTGTTTCATCCTGGTATTTAAAGTTAACACTATTCACTTTTCTTTCCTCCTTCCTTCAATTGAATTAGGGCTTCTTTTATTTTTTGTGGTATTGGCAATCCCAGTTGAGCACAGTTTTCAATAATGCTTAACCCTTCATTGGCAATATAAAAATAACAGACTAAAGTTCTGAATACCCATTGTCCGCTTCCTGAAAGCCTGTCTAGTGAAACAGCTACAATCAAGACGATAAATATTACTGCTTTACGGGCCAGTCCTTTTAGCCCAATATCGCTGCTGAGTTTCTTTAGTACATATCCTTTAATAAGCCCTGTACAATAATCAAGTACTATGAAAGTAACTAGTACCGATATAGCTAAGTCCCAAGTACCAAAAAGCCATGTAAAAATTGTTGCAACCAATGCTACTAAAGTATTTATGCTGAATTTACACATATATTTGTCCTCCCCGATGTATTTTTGTAAAACAAAAAGAGAGCCAAATAAATGACTCCCTTTTAGGTCGTGATATTATCCTATTATCTTCATTTTTCCCTCGGCGGTTATCCATCCCTTTGATACCGCAATATCCAGTTGTTCTGCTGTTACCTTTTCTATACTGTATAAATAATTCAACCTTTCAAACATGCTTATACCTCCTGTAAATTTGATGTAATCAAAGTGTCTATTTGTGCCTGCATATTTAAATTGTCCATTATCAGCGTGTCAATCATATCCTGTAATTTTTGAGTCTCAGTTTTAGCATTTTCAGGTAAAGTTTCATTAGGTTCTAAAAATCCAAGAAAATTACCTTCTGTTATATTCTGGACTTCAATTAATGTGCATCCTTGACTTGTTCTGTCAGAAATAATTTGCTGTCTTTCTTCCTCTGTTGTATATTTTATAATAATCATATAATACCCCCATTAACTTATAAAGTATTTGAACAACTTACAGTAGCTATATATAATTTAAAACCAGAAACATTTGAACCATAAGATGAATTTGATGATTTTGTATATATCTGAATTTTATCCCCTACATATATTGATATGTCTTCAGTAAATGTTATTGGTGTAAGTCCATTCACAGTACGTTCTATGCCAACAGCGACGCCATTAACATATATACGACCGTATGCTGTAATTGAACCTGATGATGAACCTGACGATAAATTGAATTTAACTCTAATAGTACCCCCTAATAATGATGTAGTAATTTCTCTCACTTTTGTATATGCTGTACTAGTTGTACTTCCTGTATTACTATTGTCTCCTATTAAAATATCACCTGCAATTAATTTTATAGCTTCAACCTTTCCACCTCCATTATGGTATCCTTCTGCAATTACTTGTTCTACTAGACTTGGAGTAATAGTAACTGCTCCATTATTTGTAATTGTACCAACTTGGTCTGTGTCTACCTCTGTACTATATGTTTCTCCTGCTAGTACCTTACCAGAGGTTGTTGTACCTGTGGCACTAGCCTTGATAAAAAAACAGCTACTAGTTAAGTTATACCAAACTGTATAAGCCCTTCCTGCTGTTAGTGTTGGAGCAATGGTAGCGTTTGGTTTGTACAATGGCTTACCATTTATAGTTGTATCAGCGCCACTATTATTTGCACTTGCAATAAAATTAATAGGTACCCCATTTTCTAATGTTTCTCTAATTGTGAGTGTTATAGCTGTTGCTGTACCTCCTGCTAATTGGTAGATACTTTCCGACTTATGAGTATTTATTTGATTTAATATATTACCAGCCACATCACCACTTAACGTATTTTGTGCCTGTTTAAACCAATCATTAAAGGCTGAATCGTATTGAGCGAAAAGGCCTGTAGTATCTATTTGCTCTACAACTCCTGACACTGTGCCACACAAGGTTGCATTGAAACGTAAATCTGTTATATGTGCCTGATTAACTCCTGTGTCTCCATTATTAATTAATATGTCAGCTATACCAAGTTCGTATATGTCTGAGGTTCTTGTTAATAACGATGCTGTCGGGGTACTGGCAGGAGTGCCTTTCAAAACTGATAAAGCAATTTGCCTATTCAGATGATCCAGCCTTAATACAATTCTGTCAATTCTCTTTAATACTCCGTCAGCTGGATCTATTGACATATTGAATGTACCGGTATTTTCATAGTAATATCCATTTATCCATGCTTTTCCTGCAGCGACTGATATATTCATTCCACCTGAAGCTGTCACGGCTAGATTGTTACCCGGATTTGGATATACTCCGTTTCCGATAAAGCTCCCGAAATATGCAGCATAATCGGAGGCATTGTATTTTCTGTCCCCGTTTATACTGTTAAAAAAACTACTTTTCTGCACTGTTTATTCCCCCTTCAAAATATCCTTCAATTCCGGAAGTGGACTCCCGAAAGTAGGCGTTAGTGTTATAATACCTTTTTCATATACTTCTTCGATTTCAGTTATGCGAACATCAATGGCTTTGTTCCATGCTCGGTTCCTACAGGTAACAATATATATGTTAATATCTTTGGCATTTTACACCCCCAAAACTAAACGCCTTGAAGCATTTCTGGTTTGCCTTGCAACCTCGGACGGTGTTAACGGTGTAGGACTGTAAATATTAACAGTTTGGTTGTAATCTCCTGAATGACCAGTCCCACTGGATGAACTGTTGTTGCCCATTATATAATCATGTTTGTTAACAGGTATTGCCTTTGCCATGTTTGACGATACACTTCCCATTTCTGCTTCGAAGCCCACACCAATTCCCTGAGCCATGTATTTACCTACCTCGTCAGCCAATACACGTGAAGGGGAATGTATACTTAGCTTGTCCTTTATAGTGTCAACAATTCCACCTACAAAACCGGATATTTTATCTTTTAACCACCCTACTGCACCCGTCATGCCGTTCCATATTCCTTCAACAATGTTCTTTCCTATATTGACCATTTTGTTTGGCAGCTCCAACATGAACCCAACAAATTTTGCTATAAAAGAAGGCAGGTTATTATTAGCCCAATTGATAAGTTCTGATTTGAGATTATTAAATTTATCCTTAATTCCGATTATTGCATTCCACACCTTGCCCGGTAGTCCTTTGAAAAATTTAACAACATTATTGATAAAACCGTCCACAAAGTTTTTGAAACCGTCACAATTGTCATAGAGTAGTTTAAAAGCTCCTGCAAAAGGATTCACTATCATTAATAGCAGCCCTTGCCAGTTATTTTTTATAAATTCAATTACCGTATTAAAAATACTTTTCACTTTTTCAACGGCTGTAGACACGGCACTTTTTATCTTGTCCCATATTCCTATGATTGCATCCCTAAAGCCTTCATTTGTGTGCCAGAGGGTTATTATTGCCGTGACTAAGCCTGCAATAAGCATTACAATAATTCCTATAGGATTGGCACTTTGTGCAGCATTAATTGCCCATTGTGCTATTGTTGCCCCCTCGTTTGCCGCCTTAAATGCTTTGATTGCTTCCACAACTCCCATTACCATACTAGCCACATTCCATGCGATAAACCCTGCACCTATACCTGCAATAGCACTAATTATTGAAGCGCTATTGTCTAATATAAAACTTATTAGTTTAGATACCATTTCTGATATGTTACTTATGGCTTCTTTGGCTTCTGGCGATTGAAGTTTTACAATTACTTCTTTCATCTTAGGCATTAATTTTTCACCGATGGGTACTATCACATCAGTTTCAATTGTTCTGCCTAATCCTTTTAATGCTTCAAGTGGTGTATCATATTGTATCTCATTAATTTTAGCTAATGCATCAGTGGTACTATGTATTTTACCCTCTGTTGATGTAAGGGCCTCAATACCTTTAGCCCCTAAATCCTCCCACATTGTTCCAAACAGAGATACTCCAATTTGATTTTGTACTAAAGGGTCTTTCATTTCTAACAATTTTGATGTAACAAGTTCAAAGGCAGCTTTCCCTTTTTCACCACCATTCGCAAAATCTGAACTAACCTTTTCAACATCTAACCCTAAATCAGAAAAAGCTTTCGTTGTTGTCTCTGAACCATCTTTTGCACGGACACCGAATTCCTTGACAGCATCACCAAGCTTATCAACACTCCATGTTCCTGCAGCTGCTCCGTTTGCCAGCATGTTAAACATTTCTTCTGCATTAAACCCAAGCTGTTTAAACTGAACCGAATACTCGTTTACCGTGTCAAGCAAGTCACCATTTTTATCTAATCCATTCTGGGCACCTTGGGCTATCAGGTTATAAGCAGTTTCACTGTCCAGTCCAAATTGCTTAACTAGCATTTGTGCAGATCGTATACTTTCATTTACTTCAAACTTAAAAGTATCACGTAACATTATTGCATTTGTAGTTGTTGTTTCAAGGGATTCACCTGTTAATCCAGTCTGTTGATTAATTGAAGACATAGCAGATGCTATATCTTCATAGCTTTCACCGAAATTATTAGCATATATATTTTTTAAAGTATCACTGAATTTTGTTGTTTCATCATCAGCTAATCCAGTCTGTGTAATAATATTGTTTACTGCACCTGTAAAATCATTTGCACTGTTAAGAGCTTTAACTCCTAATCCAACAGCAGCTGCACCTGCTGCTAAACCTAATTTTGCTACTGCTTCTGTGCCGACAGCTACTTTATTACTTAAGTCATTCGTACTTTCGCCTGTTTTTTCAATATTCGTACCTAGTGTTTTGACTTCAGTACTTGTATTGCTGGCTTGACTTTTTAACTCATTTAATTCAGTTTCGGTTTTAATAATCTCACGTTGAAAAGCTCTATATTGCTCTTCAGATACCTTCCCCTGCTTAACTTGTTCCTGCACCTGTTTTTCAGCCTCTTTTAAAGCATTCAATTTGTTTGAAGTATTATCAACAGATTCTGCAAGTAGTTTTTGCTTTTGAGCCAAGAGTTCAGTATTTGTAGGGTCAAGTTTTAAAAGCTTTTCAACCTGTTTTAACTCATTTTGTAAATCCCTGCCTGTCTTATTTACGTCACCAAGGGCTTTATTCAATGGCCCCGTGTTGCCTCCGATTTCAACGGTTATTCCCTTTATTGTTCTTCCAGCCAATGTCATCCCTCCTTTCCAAAGTTCTCCCGCAATTTGGCTCTATCTGGTTTGGTCTGCTCAAGGATCCAGCACCTTTCTAAATACTTTTGCCCCTCTTCTGATTGCATATATTTGTATATAACTGCATCCCGAAGTATAGCTTGATACTCAAAAACATTAAGTTCATAGATTTGAGCAAAATTAAAGCCGGTATATTCAGATACCAGCTTTTCTTCAATATAATTTAGTTTATAATGTCCCTCGTCTGTATCATCAGGACAGCGAGGGATTTTTAGTTTGGGCTGTTTTTAGTTTCGCTAATCCATTTGAAGTACTCTGTAAGAATAAGACTTACCTGATCCATGTCAAGATCATCAATAACACTGTCTGGAACTGTATACCCTGATTTATTTTTATTCAGAATCATTTCCAATGCTTTAAACAAACCGTCAACTACTTCCGGCCCTTTACTTTGAGTTAATTCGATAACTTTATTGAGAACTTTCTTTGTTGGAGGCTCTACCTCAAGTACAACATCTCCAATTTTTATTGTAAAATATCTCTTTACTGCGGAATTAATGTTAAACATATTATTTTCACCTCTTTAAATTAAGGGGCCAGAAGGCCCCTGTCAATTAACCTTCCGTTGGAATTTCCTCTTCATATTTTATAAGTGTACCTTCGTTGTCCTGTGGCTGTGCCTTAAATTCTGCATCAATGACTGTTTCCTTATCTTTCTTGAAAGCCAAGGAAAATCCCGCCTGATTTTGACCAACTATAGTAACCCTAATATCACCGTCCATTGGATCTTTATGTACAAAATGTAAGACATATTTTTTGCCGTTGTCATTTCCTATACCACCGATTTTCACTGTCCTTACTCCGGCAACTTCGGTTACTCGTGCTGTACTACAGAGTTTTCCAAGTGTTTTACCATTCCATGTCATTATTCCAGATTTTAGAGTGGCTTCTTCTTCCGTAATTATTACTTTTGTTACTTTCCCCATGTCGTCCTTAGCTTCATAAAATTTAGGCTTATACTCTAAGCTTGCACCACCCTGTATTGCCCCAAGCAAATTCTCCTCTTTTTCAATTACATTGTTTTCAGGCACCGTTCCCGTAAACTCGCTACAATACAAATCCCCACTACCCAACACTATTTTTTCACCATCTGTAACCATTTTTCTACCTTCTTTCTATAACTTTGATTTGATAAACCACTTGATACATTTGTTCTGATTGTATGTACTCCTCAAAGGTTTTGTATTCAGGGTCTATTGTGTTTAATATTTCTTCAATTTTCCGCTCTGCTTCCAAGTCTTTTTTTACAGTGTAAAGTTCGACCTGATAATTTTTAAACTTTCCATGCATTTTGTAGTCAGATGAAATATTATCATCATTAGTTCTGATATAAACGATGTAAGGTGGTTCCGGCGATGTTGTAAAATGGTGGTATGCCACGGGATATCCAATTGTTTTCAGTTGATTGCACAGCTCAATTTGTGTCATTTTTGTGCCGCCCTTTCAGTCCGTTCAATAAGGTCTTTCTTCGCTTTTTCTTCATTAGTAGAAATATGAGGCCTGCCTTCTACCCTTCCACCGCCTGTTTTAGCGTGACCGAATTCCAGTAGGTGTGTCAGCTGATAGTCTGTTGCATTGTAAGTGGACAGCCGGATATTGTCTCTGTCTTCATATTCCACCTTTGACCGCCAACCTTTAGCATATTTCCCCGTACCGTCAAACAGGGTTTTACTATCCTGTCTGATAGCTTCGGTCATTTCCTTGCTTACATCCTTGCAGGTCTTTTTTACCTCCTGAGTTACCTCTGTAGAATACTCAGACAATACTGCTGCCAATTGTGCTTCCAAGTCGCTCATGAAACACCCACTTTCTTGTTGCAGTACAATTCCAACAACCCTCCGCCCCGTGGATATGTACGGTATATGCTATATGTCTTGTCCTCATATTTAAGGGCTGTTTCACCATCGTATTCCTCCAAATCTATAACAAGCAAATGTTCAGGTTTTATTCCAGACTGTCCTGCATTATAGAATTCGGATGAATTGACAGGTAACTCAGCACAGTAGACAAGCCTCTCCACTGGGGTTTCTACCTGATTCCCTATGTTGTCATCACTAACGGTAGTTGATAGCAGATAGCAGACAAGGTCCAGAGATATGCTTTCCTTATTAGATATACTTTTAAGTTTCAGCATATTGGGACCTCGCTTTCACTACCCGGTTTCTCAACCTATATGTCAAGTTTTGAGGTAGTCCTACATCTTCCTGACGTTTCCGGTACTTCCATGCAGCATAGTCGGATAATAGCATTTGGTCTTCCACATTACTAAAATCCAGAGTTATTCCCCTATCCTCAATTTCCTTTTGTGCTGCCATAATCGTTGAAGTGAAATAATCATCCCTTAAGTTATGGGTTATACCAAGGTCTATTTTCAGAAGATTTAATATAATATCCATACCCTATGCCTCGGATGTATATTCCAGCGTAACAAGCACAAAAGCTTCCTTCTTGGTTGGTTTACCATCAAACCTGCCCTTACCTCTGAAAGCCATCTGGTCTTCGGTAAACTTAACATGCTCTGACTTGTCGATTGATACATTTTCTCTTTCAACAAGCGTATACTTGCTAAAATCTCCATAAAGGATTGTATCGTCGTCCATGTTATTATTGAACACAACCCTTAAACCTAACAAATCAGGGTTCTTAAGGTTTGGCAATTTTGCAACAACTTCCCCTGTAGAAGTAGGCTGAACGCTATATCCAAGCAGTCTGTTATAATATGTAGAACGTTTCATGACTGCAACAATTTCACCTATGCTGTCTTTACCTGTGTCTATTACAGCAATCGGTTTAACAATATCGGCATACCCAGTTGGATCTGTAACTATAACTTTGTTTGTCGTTGGCAACTGAGGGATAATCCCCTCGGGCTGTTTACCAGTAGCTCCTGTCCCTTTTAATATTGCTAAGTCAAGACCAAGTGATATTGCACGTGCAATTTTTTTGACTACGTAATCATCAAGGTTGATTATGCTATCCTGTAACATTGAGTTATCAACAAAAGTAACTTTTCCAATCTTGTAACCGTCAAAGCTGATATCTGTGATTGTCCCGACTTCCGAGGTTGGTAATGTGCCAGTCTGTTCAATCCATGTTGCTGCGGTAGTATCAGTATCAATTAATATTCTGGCTGTTCCTTTTACGGTTATTCTATCGACCAATGGATATAACGTTGAGTAATCTCCCAATATATCCATTATGCGGTTAATAACTACTTCTGGTATTGTTAATCCTTCGCCACCAATTGCTCTGAGGTTTTTGAATTTGTCATAGAACTCTTTAACCTCTGCCCTCTCGTAGTACTCCCCTGTCTTTAAAAGTTCCCTTATCTGATACCTGTTCATACTGTTTCCTCCTCTTTCTTCAATATCTTTTTTAGATGGTTTTGGATTGTTTCCTCTCGCCTCAATCTCAGCAAGTTCTCCCTCAATACGTGTGATTTCGGCTGAGGCACTTGTAATTTTTTCATCTGTCCCAGCTTCAGCAATTTCATTTTCAAGGCTATCAATACCCTGTTGTACAAGAGCGATATCTTCGTCAGTCTTTGCTTCCTCTAGAGCCATTTTAAGTTCGTCCTGCCTTTTCTTAAAATCGGTTCTCTTCTCCTGTAGAATCTGCATTTCAGCATTTCTTTGCTTTAACTCTGCCTGTAATTTCAGCTGTTTTAGCATCTAATCCCCTCCAGTTTCTTTTTTAAATCAATCTTCCTTTGCTCCCGGCTTCTTTTTTGAGACACCTTGAAGTCTTTCTTCCTTGCCTGTATTTCTGTCTGTGGGTATGCCGGAAATGTACATATTGAAACCTCCATGGTATCTGCTTCATTTACTGTCCAGTGCAATCCGTCATCGTTTTCCTCATAGTCCTCTCCTTTAGGCTCAAACCCGAAGGAGCATCCTGATATGTCCCCTCTTTCAACCCGTGCATAGACATCCATTGCCTGTGAATCATTGGGGTTAATCTTTACCCTACCCCACAAGCCATATGAATCCACTCTCAGTTCAAGTGTTTTACTTGCTGTTCTGCCCAAAACAAATCCGCTGTCATGGTTGAACAAACAGCGGATATCGTTATTTTTTATTGAATTGTCGAATGCCCCTCTTGCTATCTTCTCAAAGCACCGGGGCCAGAGTTCTGTTTCTTGCTCAAATACTGAGAAATATCCTTCTATGTATTTGTCATCTTCGCCCTCTGCCCTAGTCTTAAGTTCACTTTTGAAATAGGAGTGTCTTTTATTCAGCACCCGTATCACCACCTTTCAATTTTTTCTGATCTCCAACCTTCTCAACAGGAACGTAATTTTCAAGTACAATATAATCGTTCATTCCGGGTTTATCTACAGGAGGATAATCAAACTCTGCCCTTCCTTCATTTCTGTTCAGCATACCTCCGCCCACAAGTTCCTTCACAAACTGAACCTGTTCTGTAAGGTTGTACTGCATAAGTGATTTAGGGTTGAATTTAAAGTACGTTGTCGGTGAAAATAAAAGTTTCTTGGACAGCTCCTGTTGCAGGATCATGGCTATGGACATTATCGTTGTCGAAATAAAATTGTTGTACTCTTCCTTATTAAAAGCACCTACTCCAACCATAAAGCCGGGAACTCCTATTGCCGCCGCTATGACTTTCAAGTCTAGGGTTATACTGTCCTGTATTGCAAGGTCATTAAGAGTAAGGGGCTGTATTGTTTTAACATCAATCTCCCCCGCCGGAATCAACCACGGCTCACCTATTTCAGTTGTCTTAGTGTAACTGCCAAGAATTTTTGACCGCTTTTCAGGATCCTGCAATTCCTCTGCATCAGAATTGATTGCTATTATCATGCTCGGTTTCCATTTACTTTTCAGAAAACCTTTTTTAGTTACATTCGCTTGCAGGAGGTTCATCACCGTTTCTTTAATCAACTGTGTGTAGCCTTGTCCTTTAAAGGGGTAATCATCATCGGGATTCAAAACAAAATGCAGTACTTCGTCAGGGTAATATGGTGTTCCTCTATACCTTATTTGATAACTGTCCCCCACTTCATCAAAATGCAGACTGTCGGCATTCAGTATTTTCAGGTTATCAATCAAGCCGTTTTTTACCTGCGGGTATGCAACTGCATTACCGGTCAGTATCATATCAGTAACAAGCTTGTGAATGAAGTTTTTTCGGGTCATGTTATTGTTTGGGTAAATGTCAATCTTCTTGGATAGTTCATTCTTAAGCCGTATATCACCGTTTTTTCCGTTCTCCATTAACATGATTGTCATGTTGGACACCAGATCGGCAATCTTAAACACACACCTTCTTATTTCTTCATTTTTGGATAATGGCGTATAGCCTTCCGGGCAAAGTATATCTCTGGCATCCGTACCATTAAGCCACAACGTTACCGGGTCTGCCCGTGTCTTATGCCTTCTAAATGGGTTTTTCAATTTTCTCACCACCCTTCTAAAACCATCCGCTTAATTTACCTTTTTCCAATGCTTCCAATTTCCTTACACATGCAAAAACAGAGGCATCGAATATATCAATCCTCTGTGAATCCTCAACCTTTTCATACTGTACCATGTCATCCGTTTTCTCTATTGCCCTTACATTCTGAACACAGTATTCATATGCCTGAGAGCTGAGATAATATAAATTGCCGTCCTTTGCCTTTTGTTCTATTCGTCTGAACCCCTCGGACTTTTTATAGAAATATTGAGGTTGGTCAATAATATTGAAGTTTGCTTTCTTCATTCCAATAAAATATTCTCTACAGAATTTTCTATCATGCCCAACCTGCTTTATTTTAAAGCCCATGTTTCTCATTTTTTTAAACCAGTTGACAATCTCAGCATGATTAACTGTTGCCGAATTACTCATGTCAAGCCAGCCGTCATCCTTCCAGCCAAATAGCGGAATGCTGTCTTCATCTGCCTTCTGAGCTGCCGCAACTATAGGGAACCATGAATGGGAGATTATAATATCTATTTCTTCAGGTACTTCTATTACCTCTCCCTTTTCATTTGTTATTTTAATCATCCGCCCGGTCATGTAGCTTCCATATAGAGCAGCTGCCGTCAAGTCATGGAGCTTTGACAAGTCCGCACCGCCATACCATTCAATGGGCAGGTTTTTCAGGAACTCAATTTTTTTATCCAGTTTCCACTCCGACTTGATGTTCAGCTTTGCTTCGCAAGCTGTGTCAGACTTTCTGAATTCATCAATGTTGAAGTATGCCCTTAGTGCGGCAGTAAATACATTTAATGACTTGGCAAAAAAGTCTTTTCTCAACTGAGGATCGTTCATGGCCTGCAACGAATCATTCAAAATATCGTCGGGCCGGATTGACACTCCATATGCAGGGTTTGCCATCTCATGTATTACCGGGTTTGTATAGTCAACATCTCCGTTCTCTTTTTCATCTGCCTTGCAAATAAAGACAAAGTACTGCTCATCGGTTACTGTCTTATCAAGAATCTTTTTACAGTACTGAAGCTTTTGATAACAGAAGCTCGTCATACTGTCTCCGGCAGTAGTAATACCTATCATCAATTTATTTGTGTATGCCTTCATAGCTTCCTTGATAATGTTGTACTGCTTCGGTGTCTTGTATGCGTGTATTTCATCAGCTATACCGATATTACAGTTAAGAGAATCCTGACTGTCCGGGTTCGCCGCCAGTGCCTGAATAAATAAAGAACCGTCATCCAAATCCCCGCTAATGCTGTGTTCCTGATTATTGTCGATAACCCGGAAGTTTTCCTTCTCTCCCATCTGTTCCAGATTGAAATTGATGAAGTTGAAGCTTTCAAGGGATTGTTTCAAAGCAGCGGCAACAATATATACCTTGCTGCCACTTCGCCTTTCCAAAATACCAAGGGCCCACGCAAGAGCAGCGGCAAAACTTGTCTTGATGTTTTTTCTGGGAATAAAAATAAACGCCTCTTTGAAGCGTCTTCTTTTAGTCCCTTTGTGGTAAAACCCCAAAATGTTATATACAATAAATTTATGAAACGGTTCCAATAAAAAAGGCGTACCCCGAAGTGGAGTGCCGTCTAACTTTTCCCCTTGCATATGTACGAAAGTATTTTCAATCAACTCAATAACGAATTCGGCATCATCAGTCCTAAAGTCGTATAGTGGATT
Organism: Ruminiclostridium papyrosolvens DSM 2782; assembly: GCF_029318685.1. Lineage (NCBI taxonomy): Bacteria > Bacillati > Bacillota > Clostridia > Eubacteriales > Oscillospiraceae > Ruminiclostridium > Ruminiclostridium papyrosolvens. The sequence continues at coordinate 584,915 of NZ_CP119677.1, read as the reverse complement.
CCCTAAGTCCTTTAAAAATCTTTGACAGCCTTGGATCTGTTCTTTACAAGCAATTTTTTTATAGCTTGTGATACTTCTGGCATACTCCATTACAATATCAAAATTACTAACTTTAGAATCAGCCATTCTTACTCATCACCTGTGTGAGCTTGCTTGTTTTTTTCTTCGCTTTCATTTCGTCATTTATTTTTTTCAAGCCTAATGGAGTCAGTCCCAAAATGCTCCTGTAGTTAACAAGGTCACTCCGTAAATTTTCAATAGCCAAGTACGTTGCAGTTTTTCTGATGTTTGTGAATCCCGAATTATTGGTGTACTCCTCCATCATCTTGCCGCCGCTGATAATGAAATCCTTGTATGCCCGATTGTAAATTTGCTGAGTCTCGGCATAAATTTTAACAGTGGCATCAAATTGTGGCTTGTAGGTGTTGACTTCCTGCATTTCTTTAATTGTGTTTTTAATGATTTTGTTAACTTCTTTTTGTTCCGGTGACATTGACATTTTTAACAACCCCCTTTTTTTTAAAAATTCCGGTCTATTGGAAAAGCCTCCCTATCCCCGGTGTCCCAAAGTTAATTATTTTTGTCCTTGGGTGGGGGGGTTCTTTTCCTCAATGCTTCTCCCAGTGGTGTCAATTTCTTGGTAAGCCTGTCATGCATCTTGTTGTGTACGCTATTTGCAAGGGATATGAGGTTCCAATCTTCCCATACGTACTCAGGATATTCATCAGCAGGCCAGATGTGATGAACCATATCAGCATCGATTCTTTTTCCATACCGTTTACTTTCCTGACACATGTAACCATCACGCTTTAAAATGTGTTCCCGTTTCCGTTCCCACCGCTTGGAATTATAATCAATCATATTAACACCTCAACAAATTAAAATTTACATACATTATAGAAGGAAAAATTTTCTCACTTTAACATATCTATTATTCTGTTAAACTGGCATATTCCTTGCAAAGCCTTGTATCAATGCATCTTAGGCTAACATTGGAAATGAGTTTAACACGTTCTCGTTATGTTAATGTCAAATCAAAATAAACGAAATTTCTTCATGCTTTTATTGATGTCTTCCTGCTCAATCCCAATGTACCTTAAAGTAATTTTTTGGCTTGAATGATTGAATATTGTCATTAACAATGCTGCATCTTTGAATTGTTTATAGTGTTGATAACCAAATGTTTTTCTTAATGTGTGAGTACCGAGGTCAGGTATGTCAAATAAATTGCCAACCTCTTTCATTATCTGATATGCTCTTACGCGACTTAAAGGAGTATTTTTCCCTTGTCTACTTGGTATTAAATATTCGTTAGGATTCTTCCCTTCACAATATTTTTTTAATTCTTTTTTTAACTCAGGATTTATTTCAAACTTTTTCTCTTTCTTAGTTTTCTTTTCACGAATCCTGATTACATCTTTGTTTTTAACATCACATATCTGTAGTTTAAGAATGTCTGAAATTCTAAGTCCTGAATAAGCACCAGTGTAGAACATAATAAAATCCCTTTTATTATTCATCTTTAGGTACGAACAAATTTGTTTAATTTTTTCAGGTTCCCTTATAGGGTCAACAGTGTTCATCTCAAACCACCTTCTTTGCTTAAATCTTTAGGAAAGCAAAAATACCGTCCCGGCCTTCACCCCGAAACGGTACTTTTCAGATTACATAATAACATCATTCATTGAGACATTGCATCGACATGTTTTGGACATGTGGTTATATGACATTATTAATATTAATATCTTCTTGAAACACGCTGTCTACTTCAATTAATCACAAATTTTTATCATTTGAAGAGTATTCATTATTTACTGTGAGCTCACTTACAAGTTGTTGGTGTTCTTTTCGCATATGGATTAAAAATTTTATCAAACTTTTAGGTTTGGTCAACTCATAGAACATCCTTGAGAAAATACTATCATATAATAGCCCACTAGTCCCTTCATATGTAATTTCTATTGCCTGTCCTTTGTATTCGAAGGCCTTAATATCAGAATTACTGTTAATATGTGCGGTTTCTTTCTTTGATAAAATTTTATGTGTTATTCCATATTCACTCATCTGTTTAAGCCATTTCTCTATATCCAAACACATTAAAATTGTCTTCTCACTATTAACAATTTTTATTTTATCTTCCAAAGAAAATGGATGAAGGAATATTGGGAAAACAGCTGGAACTCTTAATGAATTAGCAAAATTAATAATTGGAAACTCTATTTTTAACCCCCTAACCCATTCTATAAAAGCCTTTACCATCCCTAAGAGACGAATATTATTATATACTCCAACTAAGAGACAATCATCTATTACCCGTATTGAGTAGTTTTTCTTGTTTGTCTCCATAAGCATTTTGTTTATCTCTTGATCAAAACTTTCTACTTCGAAAACGTCATTGGGTATTGATATATTCATTCCAGTGGCGTTATCAACGCCTTTACCAGTATTTATTGTATTTATTGTTTCATAAATAATTCTTTGTTGTTTTATGTATCTATCAAATTGTTTATGAAATTTTTCATTTTCATCTTTGGTAGCTAAATATAGCATATATTCACATTGAGTTTTCGAGAAATCATCAATTATTTTTTCAATTTTTTGATTTACCAGCCCTTCTTTTAGTTCAATAATACCTATTCTGTTTTTCTCTCTATCACATATTAATAGATCGCCGACTTGCATAAATGATGTAATATCAGATATCAATGGAAAGTGCAATTTATTTGCGTCAAATATTTCATCTACAGTTTTTATATCATGAGTTATATTAGCACTTTTAATATCAATTTGATTTACATTTCGGTAAAGACGCCTAATAGAGGTTCCATCAAGTTGTACAAGTTGCCAAGCAATAGAGTCTGCAAGCTTTCTATAAATAAACTCTTTATCTTCAGTTTCGCTTATTTTTTTCCTTAATTCTTTAGACAAATCCTTGTTCTTGCTATTATTGGCTTCGCTTAATCTATTTTTAAGTTTCTTTTTATATATACTTTCCTTCTCAAGACCTAACAATATATCTTTTTGAGCGATCATAAAACCTGTATGTACTTTCTCAACAAACTCATTATATAAGTCAATATCATAAAATTTTAATAATTTGTCAGCATTCCGTACTCTATCGATACCATATTGAAAAATCAAATACAAAATATGCTTAATCTCTTTTATAAATTTTTCATCAAACATCTATGCCCACCTCCAAAGTAAAATTTTACAATAATATACCATAAAACCCCATTGATGTAAAACGGCATTTAATTAAAAAGAAATACCATTTTGTTTCTGCTCAAAATGGTATTTTCTTTCTCTGTTACTTAGGCATCCAGCTTCAAACCATCCACACCGAATATCAAAACCGATAATTCTTCAATAGCATCTTTCCTGTCCCTTTCAATAGTCTTTGTACTGCAATACAGCTCCTCAGCCATCTGACTATAAGTCTTTTTGTCAATATACAGACCCACAAGCACCCTATATTTTCTCTCCTTTTCCGGCTCGGACTTTGTTATGTACTTGTAGTAACCGAGAATCCTTTTAATGTGGTTGACAATAAGATAGGTTCTTTCCCTTGTCCTCATAATTGAACGGACATAAACTTCGTCCTCATCATCCTCCACCTCATCCAGAATATCAATTGCATTGGCCTGCTTTAGCTGTTTGCTGGTATACAGTGCCGTGTTGCAGTGTGCAACAAATTTGTTGTAATTCTTCAGCAGTAAATCAGTATTCCTTAACCTCCTGTCAAACCGTGATTTCCTTTTTTCCTCCTTCTCCTTGCTGATCCTGTCCAGAGCTTCCCTTACTCCGGCTTGGACTCCAATCTGAATCATCTTGTCAATTGAAATTTCCACTGCATCTCCCGCCTTTCTCTCTCTAATCTTGTTTTCTACTGCATCTGTGTTATAATAAAAGTGACATTTGTTTGGGCGAGAGAGCCCTTTTTTTTTGCTTATTTATATATTTTTGTGCAACTAAAAAACCGCACTTCTTGAAAAATGAATGTGCGGTAAATTTGAAATTTTATTTATTTTCTATAATAATTTAAAAATATAACTTAATAAAATCAACCCAAAAGTAAATATTCAGAATAGGGTTAACCACTATGAGAATGACCAACATCATCATGGCCCGTTGATGTACGTAATTATTTGAGGACTCTATGCTAGGATTATTATATGTAATACCATACATCATGGTACCCCTCGATTTTCTATTCTTCATTTTAATTATGACTACACGACATATAATCAATAAAATCCCATAGAATAAATTAATTAACAAAGGTATAGTTGTTATATTTCTTATATCGAACCATTTAGAAGTTTTCATACTTTCAATAGCCCAAACAATAAAGCTTATGGAAGTCACTAGGATACATATCCATTTTGCCCATTTAAGGATTATTAGGATATCACCATTTGCTAAAGTGAATAGAAACCATGATATAAAAATAAATACTATTACAAAACCAATCACAAATAAAAATTCCATGGTTACCTCTTTTTCCTGATATTCAGTACTACCATCTTCTTCTCTTATATCCTACCCTTATACTTAATAATCCAAATGCCCAAAATATTAATATAATAAATATCCGTGCCACAATATCTGAAGCATTGGTAACTTCACTTGTAAATAAGCCTTTGAAAAACAGTGGCTCAATAAATAAGGCAACTCCGAAAATGTAATAAATTAGGGATACAATAAATGGTCTATAAGGTCTTTGATGTTCTCTTACGCTAATTAATTTATTTTTCATAAATTAAAGCTCCTATTTAAGTTAAATATAAATAATACTATATCTGGAATCAAGTAAAGTCAATATTTCAATACCGCACTATTCAGTTTTCAAAGAGCAACTTTCTATCTTTTTACATTTTCAGCCCGTGTTATTAAAGAACCCGTCAAAGTATTCGTCTCCGTATTCCCTCTGTTCGAAGTTGCTCCTGTTAGATGGCTTCTCATTTTTCTGGGAGGAAAACATGGTGCTGTTCTTTTCCCATGTTCTTACACAAGCTTTCCAATCCTTCACTTTTGATTTACCTCTCATCCATCCGTTAGCTATGTAATGGTCAACAAACTTTTCAGCATCCACACTATTATTTCGTTCCTGGCAATAATCTTGTACTTCCTCAAGTGTAGGTGGAACAAATTTTTGTGTTTTAGGATTTGACACATATATATCTTTTAATTCTTTTATATTCTTAATATTCTTAATATTCTTTTTATTTGGTTCTCGGTTGGTTTTCTGTTGATTATTTTGTTGGTTGTCAATATCCTTTAAAGCATTATCATTACTAGCGTTGTAGTTGGTTGTTTCGTTGGTTATGTTTTGGAGTATATTTACCCTATCAGTGTCTAAAATGTCATTTGACTGGTACTTCTCCCAGTTTACAACCGTAATAACAGAATACCTTCTGCCTACAGTGTCAAGTGTAATCATTGAATCCTGCTTCAAGAGGTCAATAATGCTTCTAAGCTTGCCCTCTGGAATATTAAGTAGCCTGCTCCACTCAGGACGGCCATAAATCAGCTGTCCTGAGTGAATAGTCACCATTGTTCCCTTACAGGGCTTTTTGTAGTCTTTGTATGCAGCACTAAGAAGAATATAGTTCCAGACTTTAAAAGCATATGCATCTTGAAAAACCCAATGATCAACAATATTTCTATATTCTTTTATAAACCCTTGTATATTACCGCCTCCTGTATATTGGAACTGCAACCTCCGCTAAATCAAATAATGAAAGTTGCCTCGGCTGAAGAAATATTTTTTTATGACAAAACCTTATCAAACTGCTATGCCTTACTAATATCAGATATACAATCAGGACATATATTTTTCCCCTTAAAATTAGTTATCTTCTTAGCATTACCGCAGAATGTACAAGCCGGCTCATACTTTTTCAAGATAATAGTTTCTTCATCCACAAAAATCTCTAAAGCATCCTTCTCCTCAATATCAAGTGTTCTTCTCAGCTCAACGGGTAAAACAACTCTACCCAACTCATCAACTTTTCTTACTATACCTGTAGCTTTCATATAATTAAATCCTCCTTAGAATTTGTAATATTTAAATAACTCAATATTCCTATTCGACCTTCTAAATAGGCAGCATTGTGTCTTTATACTCATTGACACAGGCCGACCGCCCATGCTAGAATCAAATTAACGTTTTTATTTTAGCGGCTTATATAGCTGCTTTTTTTATGTCTTTTTCTACTAAAACAATCTTTCTGTCTCCATCATAGGAAACACTCAAGCCCAGCTTTCTGAGCAGTAATGCAAGTTTGACTGTCATAAACTCTGCCCCTCCCTACAAACACACAAGACCTTCGTCAATATATCCGCAGTTTACTTCCCTTATGAGACTTTCAAGCTCACCGACACCATACTCCCTGATAAGCTGTTCTTTAAGAGTTTCAATCCAGTATTCAGCCTCCAGTATTTCCTTGACCATCTTCCGCATACGGGACATATCAGTGTTTGTGACACTCTGGTATGCAAACTCCTTTAGACTGTTCACATGCTCCTCGGCTTCCTTCATATTCCTGACAGTAATAGCAGTCAGATTTTTGGGCATCTTGTTTGGAAGTATGAAATTAAGTTTCCTTCCTATAGGACAATTACATTTACAGTGTGAATTCAACAGAGCAGGTTCATTATAAAGCCGGGCCATATTAAAAACATTCTGAGGATCTGGCGCTGTTTCGCCGTTCTCCATATTTGAAAGAGTCTGCCGTGTGACGTGAAGCTTTCCAGCCGCTTCCTTTGTACCAAGCCCACAAGTGATCCGAGCCTGCCGTGCAATTTCTCCAAACTTCATTTTACTTTCACCTCCTATTCGTAAAGTTGAAATGTACCAACTGAAATAGACTTGCAATGTAGCTGGTAATATAATGGCAATGTCAAACCACTTCATACCATGCCTTCACTTCTCAAGCCCCTTCCGCCCGGTGTTCCAGTCCCTGGGGAGTTCTCTCCCCCTCCTGCATCTTCAAATCGTCGAGCATCTTGCCAACATAGCGGTCAACATCTCCAACAGTTGCTCTTAATAACTTGTTGGTATGTTCCTCAAGTGTTATTTCCGGCACTTCTCCATATGGCTCATAAGTCTCGGAAAGCTTTTCCCCTGTTTTCCTGTCAACCGACACCTTGTGGATGTACTGCTTAACCTTCACATCTACTTCAACTGCCACTTTTATCACCTCCGGCAATATAGAATACTTCCCCCCAGCTCCTTACCAAAGAATGAGCAAACTTTCTGCATAAGACCCGGCCCGGGAGAGAACTTCTGGTTTTCAAGCTTCGACAAATATGTGCGGGTCACTCCCAAGACTTCTGCAAGGTCCTCCTGATTAAGTCCTCTGGACTCCCGTAATTTTTGAATATTGTTTTTGATAGGAATGTTCATATTTCCCTTGCCTCCTATGCGGATTCTTGCTCTTCATCATAGAACTTTGTCCATTCAAAACCTAAGACTTCGGCAATTGCTTTTGCTGTATCAGGTGAAGGTCTTCTACCACCAAGTTCAATCTTATTTATCGTTGTAACATCAACCCCGGCCAATTTGGCTACTTTCTGTTGTGTAAGATTTTTAGCAATCCTTAAATCTTTAAGCCAATTTCTCAATTTATCACCTCCAAAACTAACTAGACGAAATGTCTATCTATAATATATAGACATTTCGTCTAGTTGTCAATAGTCTTTATTAATTTAATAGACTTTTAGTCTATTTTATTGTTTTAGGACATTTTGTCTATTATCCTATATTTAGGAGGATTATTATGCTTACTAAACGGTTAATTCAATTACGGGAAGAAAAGAAATTAACAAAAAAAGAAGTTGCTGAATATTTAAAAATTGATCAGTCAACATATGGAAAATATGAATTAGGAAAAAGGGAACCTGATTATGAAATACTTGTTAAACTAGGTGACTTTTTTGAAGTAACAACAGATTATCTTCTCGGGCGTACGGATATGCGGAATATCGCAAAATCCTCTCATGAAACAAAAGCATACCACAATCTTGATATAGCTGGCCTGCCAGACGAAGCCGTTAAACAGGTCGAGGATTATATTGAATTTGTTAAACAGAAGTATAACCCGGATGGGAGTTTGAAAAAATTATAAGAATATAACTAGTAACTTCATCGAAGATGCTTTATAAATAACCGATACCTAAAATTTCATTTCTTAAGGAGAGTGACAATATTGATTAAAGCAATAAAAGTAAAGAAATTATTTGGGATTTATAACCATGATATAACATTAAACAACTTTGGTAATGTTACAATTTTGCATAGTCCTAATGGTTCTGGTAAAACGACTATTTTTAGAATGCTAAAAGCTTTAAATGAAAAGGACTTAAATATTTTTACGATAATACCATTTAAATCGTTTTATATAGAACTTGAAACTTGTAAATTACAAATCCATAAGTTAAAGTCCGGTAAAGTTAAGCTAAAAGCAATTTATTCGACCTCAACAGAGGAATTTGAATTCCCTATAACTCCCCATTCGACAAGTACTAAATTCAATGTAGATGATTGTATGATGCCAACTTTTAATGAGCAGTACCTTCTTCTTGATCATAATTATGTAGATAGATCAATCGCTACTAAAAAGCGTATTCTTAAGTATCAAACTCATATGCTCTTAAGCAATATTCCTTCAAATATGAAAAGAGTATTAGATGAGTTAAATATAGAATTAATTGATGCTGAAAGGCTTTTGTCAACAAAGAAGGATTCACAAAATATAAGGAAAGTAACAAGTTACCCAAATGAGTTAAAAGAACAAATCTCTAAATATTTGTCTAAAAGTGGCGTAATATCCCAAGAACTTGATGCAACTTTTCCAAGCAGAGTAATAACATCATGTAATAAACCATCGTCAAACACCATTAACGATGATGAACTCCGAAAAAAATTAACTGAATTATCATTTAAAAGAAATCAATTAAAAGATAAGGGAATATTGTTTGAAAAATCTAGTCCGATATTAGATCAATTTGAGACAAAAGATTTTGCAACTAACGAGGTATTAAAACTTGTACTTTCATTATATATTGATGATAATTTTGAAAAATTAAAAGTTCTTGAGGAACTGTTGAATAAAATCATACTATTCGAAACATTAGTAAATAAATTTTTTCTAGATAAAGAAATTGCTGTTGATAACGAAAATGGATTCAAAATCTATTTTAAAAAAGGTGATTTAGTAGGACAGGAGGTTCTTCCTGCTGTTCTCTCTTCCGGTGAGCAACACTTTTTAGTTCTATTTTTTGAGTTAGTTTTTTTAACTCCCAAAGAATATTTAGTATTGATTGATGAACCAGAAATTTCACTCCACATTGCATGGCAATTGAATATGGTAGATAATTTAAAGAAAATCTCCGAACTTAATAATACCTCGTTCTTACTTGCAACGCATTCTCCATCAATCATATTGAATCACAAAAATTCTGTTATTGCTACGGGGTATGAAGACGATGTCCAATAAAAGACCTGATAAAATTGATATAAATTATTTAAAAGCACTATTAGATATGTTAATTCCATCTAAAAGAAAAATAATATTATTAGAAGGTTCTACAGATATTGATTTCTTAAAAATTTTAACCGATAAATCAGAGAAAGACATTCTATTCATTGATGCTAACGGAAAACCTAATATAGAGCAGCTTTTTATTGATATCACTGAATTACAAAATAACCAGTACATTTTAGGTGTTGTAGACAAAGATTTTGGAGATATTTTTGAAAAGAAATACGAATGGGATAATATACTGCAAACTGATTTTACTAGTATAGAATATTACTATATTTATTATAGTGGTTTTTATTCATTTGCACGAGAAATCTTAAGCAAAGAAGGTATTAATAAGTTTTTGGGTTTTCAGCCTTCTTTAGATTTAGATAGATTTAAATCTTTTTTACATACATCATTAAAAGCCCTAACAAAGTTGAGAGTTTTATGTTTCAAGAATGGATACCATATCCCAATTAATAATATTTTTTCAACATATAAGGATAAACAAAGAAAATTTGTAGATTCAAACAATAGATATAAAAAATTTAAAAATATTTTTGACCCTAAATTATTTATTTTGGATGTTAACTTATTGCTAACAAATATTAGAACATCAAAAGAATACACTGAAAAATGTAGTTGCCTAGATTTTGAAAAAGTTAAGGAAGAATACAATCTGTTCGAGATTGATGAAAGTTTAATTCTTACAAATGGACATGATTTGATTTCATATATTACATGCCTATACAATAAATATAGTAATAGTAATACTAAAGGTGATAGAGACATAGAAGAAATTATGCGTTGTTCAATCACAGAGGAAATGTTTGATGAATACGAGTGTACTAAACAGATTCGCCAATGGATTTTAAATTAGAAAAAACTAGTGTATGACCAACTTACATGTTCTGGCTCATAACACTAGTTTTTTATTTTAATTAGTGGTACGACTTGTAAAATATTCGACTAAATTCTCATTTTTATCTGATACTTCAATTAACTTATTATGAAATTTGTTGGTTAACTCTTGTATAAGATATTCATCCAAAAATGATTCTGAAAAAATTCTGGCAAAAATGTCAATTTTTTCTCTCTGATTTAATGTAGAACTTATTAATGTGCTCCACTTGTCTTTATAATAACCATAAAAGAAATCACTAAGAACTTTATTATTATCAAAGTTTATCTGTTCAACTTTGTCGAAGTATGAACAATTAGAACTCTCCCATTTATAAATTCGATTATCTTTAATTCCAACATACTCAAGTAAGTCAACATAAACTTCAGTTTCATCCATATTTATACTTATTTCATTTAACATTTGCTTTAAGGATTTATAAGTTTGTTCGGGATACTGTGCTGGGCTTACATTACCTTTTCCATACACAAGTATGATGGCGTGTTTTTTGTAGCTTTTCACCTTTTGTAAGTAAACTTTGAAACTTCCCTGTTGTTCATCGTCGGGATTATATAATAATTCAAAAGAAAGAGATTTAAGAAATTTCCCATTTAGTATCTTCACTTGCTAACACCCCTTTCATCATACAAATAGTATCTTAAATACATTACCACATGTAATATTATTTCACAAGTTTTTTAACTTGGTCTTTATTGTATTATATGTACTAAAATGCATTTTAGATATTTCTTTCAAGAAATCTAAACCTTTTAACTCAGCAATTTTTAATGCAGTGTTGATTACGTTCTCATTTGCACCTTTAGGTAACTCAATCCCTAATTTATTTTGAAATAGCTCTAACCACTGTAAATAAAAACTTCGTGCTAAAATTGATGCTGCAGCAACAGCTATTTCTCTCTCAGCATTTTGAATTAAAACCAACTCAGCTTTATTATTTGAACTTTTCTTTAAAACAAAATTAGATATAAAGTCCATTCCAGCAAACTTATCTATTACTATCATTTTTACTTCATTACTTTTTACTATGTTTTCAATAGCTTTTGAATGAGACCAAGCAAGTAGTGAATTTAAGTTTTTAATTTTATCATATAATTCATTATATTTTATGGGTGTAATCAAGATTTTATCAAAATTTCCTATCTCTTGTATCTGTTGAGATATAATCTTTATTCGATTATCTGATACCTTTTTAGAATCTCTAACACCTATTTTCTCTAATTCAATTACTTGTTTGTCATTTTCTATCAAAAAAGCAACAGTAACTAATGGCCCAAAAAAATCACCTTTTCCTGATTCGTCAGAACCAATTCTAGGAAATACTGTTTTTATTAATGGATCTAAATCATTTTCAGTAATTGCTTCTGAATATTCTAATAAATTCTTTACCTCAACGTACCACTTGTAACTACTTTTCCCTTGAAATAAAACTTTACCACTTTTGTAAATCGTTATTACTACATCTCCAAGCTTATATGTATAGTTATCCCCAGTTTTTAAATCAAACAAACATTCTAACAAATACTTTTTAAGCTTTTCTTTATCACTTTCATTTTTTAGCACTATGACTTCATTCATATTTCTACCTCGAAAAAATTGAGTAAGTACTCGAAATAGCAGATAATATTTGATCTACAATATCCTTTGCATCTTCAATACTGTCACATGTACGAGTTGCTAATCCAGTAGAATGTGAATATGGATTTCGATCTTCTTTATAAATTTTGTATAAACCTTCAAAGGCCCTATCATTAGATGGATTTCTTGAGTCACCATAATTCCTATTTATAAAATATGTATCCATATATTTATCTTTTTCAACAAGCCAGCTTAACGATAGTTTTGGATCATATACTTTTTTCATAACTTCCGGTATTCTAGATCCAATCTTTTCTGCAATCATTTTACGTAAATATCCCTCCAAACCCTTGAATGCAGGATTAATGATTGCAGAATACTCTTGTAAAGGATTATTATATAGTATTAAGCAAATAGCCGAATTAAGAAATTTTCTATCATGTGGAAATAAAATATCATAAGCTGTTTTAAGCCGATCTTTTAATATATTCTCCGCTTCGTTAATTGCTGTTGTTGCTATTTTTCCGTTTATATTTTCGTCACCAGTAATTCTGACGAGCATTTCGCTTACTGGTGAATCTAACTTTTGTTCAATCCAAATACAAATATCATCCCACAGGTAGTTATTTTTACCTTGAAGTAATAGATTTGTTCTATAACAATGAACTGTAACTTTTTCATTGTCCTTAATAATATCCCAATAAAATACTTCGTATAACGTCGCATGTTTTAGCTGTATAGTTCCACCTAATTCATTTTCTATGTATTGCTTGAATTCTTCAGTAAATTGTTCATTAGAAGAGAATTTAGTTAATAAGTTCTCATATTTTGCATAGGTTGTTTTAACTCTTTCAATATTACTTTTATCTCCAACTGCTATTTCAAGCAGTTCTCGGCCTTGCTCATGCATCTTTCCAAATTTATATTTTGGATTCATGAATCCATCCTTTGTTATGTATATTGCAATAATTCCTACATCAGAAAATTTGAAATGATAAAGTTTTTCATTCTTTTTCTCTACACCACTTACACTTATTCCCAGACCTTTACATGCATCAGTTAATTTCGTTATAATTTCCTCTTTTGTTAACTTAATATTTTCAAATACTTCCATTCTCTCTCTCCTATATATAAGAAAATTTATTATAACTTTTACTACCAGTTCTTAAACTTTTTATAAGTTTGCTACTACTTTAATCTGTTTTGCAACAGGCCCCTTAGTAGACTCCTGTATAGAAAAGGTAACGTCAGCCCCTTCACACACATTTTTTTGGTGTGTCTGATATACATCTGATATGTGAAAATAAAATTCTTTTTCCCTATCTTTAATAAAACCAAATCCTCTTTCACTTACATATTTTTTTACTTTGCCTTTTATAATATCACTTACTATATTCTTCTTAAGCTTCTTTAAAATATTGATATCATCATTTTCAACATTTTTTAACTGAATTTCATTATTTATTTCATTTAATAAATCATTAGCTTCAATATAGTCGCAATTATACTCATTTTGCTTTATCATAATAGCTTTTTCCAACTCTGATTTAGCTAAAATTAGTAATCCTGCAACATAATAAAGCTTGCCCATAGCAAAATAGTTTTTATGATTTTTAGGATTTAGTTTTATGGATTTTTGTATATTAATAAATGCATTTGGTAAATCATTTTTCTTTATATACTCTTCTCCCAACAGTCTATGCAAATAATCTCTATCCCTCGTTTTTAACAGTCGAGTATATAAATCAATGGCACGATCAACGTCATTTAATTTTGAATAAATCTCAGCCCTCAACTCATTTATGTAGTATTTATTGCCATTTGGAATAACCTTAAGAGCTTCTTCGTATTCACCTTTACTACAAAGGGCTTTTGATAAAATATAACTATAATCTGGATTATTTTTATCTATATCAATTGATTTTCTGATTGAATTTATAGAACCATCCCAATCAGATCGTTCTAGTAGTATTTTGCTCTTCTGAAAGCAGATATCAGCATAATGCTGTTTTTCTCTGTTTTTTTCTACGTCAGACATCTTATTCCATAACAATTCACACTCACTGAAAAGTTTAAATGCTTCTAAATAATTAGGAGATTTAAGCCTTTGTATCTTGCCACTTGTCTGAGTTAATGCATATCCTAATCTGTATTTTACAATAAAATAATTCGGATATTTCGTCAGAGATGTTCTAAAGAATTCTATCGCTATATTCCACTCTTTCATTGAATAATACTGATATCCAACCATATAATCCCATTTAGCTTTCTTAGGTTCTCTTGTTATTAATTCCTTAAAAGCTTCAATAGCTTTATGATATTGCTCTAATCGTGAATAGCACCATCCGATCTTTTCTATAATTTTTATATCCTCTGGCTTTATTAGAAGTATATTCTTATATGCTACTAATGCATTTGTCCAATCCTTTTCTTTTTCTAGCTTTTCTGCATATTCCATACTGCTTTCATCTATTTTAAACTCCATTCTCAGCTCCATGGTTTGTATTTAATGTAAAATTTTAGTTTAATTATAACGTTTTATCCAGTTATTTGCAAATTATAATAAATTTATTAATTTAAAACCTTTAAAAATCATTAATACTATGCTAAAATTTAGAACATATGTTCGACAAATTATTCGAGGTAACCATATGATACCAACAGACAAACTAGAATTTATATGTAGAAAATGTCACATTATCAAGGAGTTTGCCCCCTTGCCCGAATCAATACTAGGCTACTATTATTGTGATGGAAACTATTATGTTATTTTGATTAACGAAAGTATTAGGGATGATGAGAAGCTTTACCGCTGTGTCCTTGCGGAAGAAATAGGCCACTACAGGACCACCATTGGCGATATAACCCCACGTAAATACATGTGCTACAGGGACAGGCTCACAGTGGACAAAAAAGAACATTTGGCCTTACGATGGGCCACAGATTTCATGGTACCTACAGGTATGCTTATTGATACGCTTAGAGAATGGCTACAGCCGACACTTGATGGTCTGGTGGAATACTTTCAGGTAACTAAGGAATTCATGCTGCACAAGCTGAGATTTATGTCAAAGCAGAATTGTCTCTGGGACATAGACGGTAAAAGAAGTTTGTACCTTGCCAACTTTCCGTCAGTACATATTTATGAAAGAATATAACATGGAGGTGTATATCATGATAGCTGCTATATATGCAAGATATTCAAGCGACAACCAGAGAGAGGAATCTATAGATGCACAGGTAAGGGCCATTAATGAATATGCCCAAAGGAACGGTTATAGCATAGTCAAAATATATTCGGACGAGGCACGATCCGCCACAACCGACAATAGGCCACAGTTCCTTCAGATGATGAAAGACAGTGCAACAGGTCTGTTCAATGCTGTTATAGTCCACAAACTGGACAGGTTCAGCCGTGACAGATATGATTCTGCCTTCTACAAAAGGCAGCTTAAAAAGAACGGTGTAAAGCTTATATCTGTTCTGGAAAATCTGGACGACAGCCCGGAGAGTATCATTCTTGAATCGGTACTGGAAGGCATGGCCGAGTACTATAGTGCAAACCTTGCCCGTGAAGTTATGAAGGGCATGAAGGAAACAGCCCTACAGTGCAGGCACAACGGAGGTACTCCTCCCCTTGGTTACGATGTGCTTCCTGACAAAAGCTATGCTATAAATGAATCTGAAGCACGGATTATAAGAACTATATTTGAAATGTACGCATCCGGCCACAGCTACAATGAGATAATTGACACCATGAACCGTGAGGGCTACAGGAGTAAGTCCGGTCGTTCCTTCGGCAAGAACAGCCTCCACGATATACTAAGAAATGAGAAATATACCGGTACATATATTTTTAACCGTACTGTTAGCAAAGCCGGAGGCAAGCGTAACAACCACAGTTCAAAGTCGGATAAAGATATAATCCGGGTGGAAAACGGAATGCCTGCTATTATATCCAAGGAATTATGGAATGAGGTGAGTAAAAAGATGATTGGAAACAAACGTGCCAGAGCCGCCAACTCTGCAAAGGAAACTTACCTTTTGAGTGGTCTGGTTTTTTGTGGGGTATGCGGTGGATCCTTTGCAGGAAACCGTAAATTTTCAGGCCGTAATAAAAACCTGTATGTAACATATGAGTGTACTACCAGAAAACGTAAACGCACCTGCTGCATGAAATCCATTGAAAAGAATTTCATCGAAAATCTGGTTATCGACCAGCTGTTATCTGATATTTTCGCTCCCGATGCCATAGAGAGAATTGCAGACAGGCTTGCCGAATATGCTAAAACCAGAACATCTGAGATTTCAAAAAATATTAGGGACTATGAAAATGAACTAGCAGGAATTCAGACACAGATAAACAATACTGTAAATGCAATTGCTAATGGAATGTTCCACCCTTCCATGAAGCAGAAAATGGATGAATTGGAGGCAAGAAAATCAGCTCTGACAATCAGGATTGAGGAAGCAAAGCGACAGGCGGAAATAAATTCTCCCTCAAGGGATTTCATCCGTTCCTATCTGGAACAGGATTCAGATATAAAAAACAAAAGCCCGGAAGATCAGAAACGGATCATCCAGACTTATGTCGTTAAAGTTATTGTCTACAATGATAGGATTGACACCTATACAATTGTGGACTTTGATGGTGGAGGCGAGGGGAGTCGAACCCCTGTCCGAAACCATATCCTCAAGAACTTCTACGGGTGTAGCCTGTAATTTCTGCATTGCTCAGTATCCCTTGCGGGACTTGAACCCTGCGTTTCCCTACGGTGGACCCCTACAGGCAGGGTGCCACTTTCGGTAGCCTTTAAAATCCGACTCAGCTCAAGGCTACTACTGAATCAGTGCTAGCATTTAACCTTCCTATGCAAAAGGGCTGACTTATCGACGCCAGTGCCCCCAGGTGCAGCAACCTGGGACTGACGGGCTGCCATTAGGCAGCAGCTAAAGCGAAATTATCGTTTTTAGCGTTTAATTTTATGTTCTCGTTTTTTAAGAGGCCCACGAGAATCCTCTACCCGCTTATCAAGTCTCAACAATCCCGTCGAAACCATTACGCCCCCATGTATAAAATATTATAGAATCAAAAATATCTGACCTATAAATAAATTGTAACAGATTAATTTAACAAATTAAAGGCGAATAAATAAGCTTTCAAACAATATTAAATTATCAATAATCAGACTACTATAATATCATCTCATATGCATAACTACAACAGCTGATTTATGGAATATTTACATATACTACCTAAGCTGCTCTTTCATTTTTCTGTCAATTTCCCTCTTAGCATCACGGGCTGCAATATCATCTCTTTTGTCATACAACTTCTTACCGCGCGCAACACCCAGCTCTATTTTGACCATGCCACGTTTTAGGTATGCCTGAACAGGTACCAATGTAAAACCCTTTTGCTGGGTCAATCCTATAAGCCTGTTTATTTCAGACTTGTGTAAAAGAAGCTTCCTGTCACGCAAGGGATCTTTGTTAAAAATATTACCTTGTTCATAAGGGCTTATATGCATTCCGCTGACAATAACTTCACCGTCGACAATAGCTGCATAGCTTTCCTTTAGATTGAGCTTACCCTGTCTGACAGACTTTACCTCTGTACCGGACAGCACAATACCAGCTTCTATCGTTTCTTCGATAAAATAATCATGACGAGCTTTTTTATTTTGAGCAACAATCTTAACTGCTTCCTTAACCATTTTTTTACCGCCCACTGCTAATTTTAATTAATGCTACAATTCATCAAGATAAAAAATAACCCTTTTGGGAAAGGGCTAAAATTAATTATATCACTACAATAACACATAGGTCAAGTTTACCTATCTGTTCATGTTATTCTGGTATTCCCTTAGTTTATCCAACAATTCATATGGAACCTTGAGACCGCCTCTTCCGCACCCCAACTCGATTCCGGATTTAAAATTTCCATGAAAATCACTTCCCCCGGTTACAACCAGTTCATGCTTAATAGCAAGCCTCAAAAATTTACCCGTATCCTCTTTAGTATTTTCACTATAATGAGCTTCTATACCTCCAAGACCGTACTCTTTGAGTTCCTTGAGCAGTTTATCCATCTCATCATAACTCTTTCTCAAAAAAACAGGATGAGCAATAACGGGTACACCTCCGGACTTTCTTATAGCCTTAATTCCATCCGCAGGCTCAAGCTCAAATCTCTGAAAATAAGCAAGTCCTTCCTTACATAAATAAATGTCAAAGGCTTCGTCTATGGTTTTGACATATCCTTTAGCCACCAAAACCCGGGCGATATGGGGTCTTCCCGTAATATCACCCATTGCCACATCCTTTACCTCATCCTCTGTAATTTCAATACCCAACTCATTAAGCCTGTTTATGATTTTTTTGTTTCTGTCTTCTCTGCCCTTTTTTACAGTTGATAACTCTGAACGTATATTCAGATAACTATCACCCTCCGGAAACAGGCCCAAAATATGCATTTCAGGTTTGTATCTGACACTTATTTCTATCCCGGGAATAACTTCGACACCAGACCGCTTTCCTTCCTTGATAGCCTCCTGAGTGCCGTCCACAGTATCATGATCGGTTAACGCTACTGCTGCAAGCCCTCTTTCTTTAGCATGGCGGACAAGTTCTGCCGGGCTCATGCTTCCATCTGATGCTGTACTATGCGTATGCAAATCAATAAAATTCTCCATCCAATCATCTCCGTGTTTTAAAGTAATCGGGATATCCCGCTTAGTCTTTTCTCGAATCGTAAAATATTAACTAAACCTTCCAGTATTTTTCGTCCATACATATTGCAGGAGGAAAAACACCTTTATAAATCTGCTGTAGAATGCTATCCATTTTTTTAAGAGAACTGCAGGCCTGTTCCTGAGTTATCAAACCTTTTTCCAGTGCTTCAGCAAGCTCGTCTGCATCAAGTACTTTCATAGTACCGTCCGGCATCAGCTTAACATCCAGAAGTAAGTCAATCAATGTAAACTTGTCGGTTGCATTATCATACTCAACATTAATTATATCACAGTACCAATACGCAAACCTTTTGTCTGCGTCGTAGAATCGGCTTATCTTAATACCCTCTTTCAAAAAAGTATATGAAATTCCTCCCGAAATATCATTTCTTGGCTTAATTGCCTTCCACCTTGTGATTAACAACTCCTCATCCCTAAACAAAAGTTCATCGCTGGAAATATCAACAGTCTCAAATGGGATATATCTGGTTCGAAATATGCTTGGCTTATTCATTTTATCTCCTAAAATCATCAAAAATTCTTATGGTTATTATACATTACAAATAATTATTTTTGAAGTATATATATAATTATATGTAAATGTATTTCCCATTTTATCACTTTCCTAACAGTTAATGCTATAATGTAGTAAATTATTTTATTTTTATGGCAGTTCGGGTCACGGAGGTTTTTAGTTATGAAACATAAGAAGTGCTGCAAAAGCTGTGAGAGAGGTTTATCCCTGCATCTGACCAATGATATCTTATGCAAATACCACGGAGTTGTAACGCCGGATTACGTTTGTTTCAGATATAAGGAGAGTGCCGCTTCAACCGCTTCAAAAGACGTTAGCCTTAAATGTATTCACTGTGAGAATTTTATTGTACATATTGACTCTCCGAATGAAAATGTAGGCCGTTGCAAGCTCTTCTCAGAAAGACATTTTGATGGTACAAGCAGAAACCCATGCTCCAAGTTCAGTAAAAAAATACTTATATCGTAATACACAATATATTTAAAATCTAAAAATGTCTGTTAAATGTTTATTCATTTATACCGATATAATAATCGTAGATTATATTTACAAATGAAATGTAGTAAGGTGATTATATGAATATTGATATAGACGCAATTTTCAAGCAAAAACTGTCAGAGATTGAAAGCAGGCTCTCAGGAATTCCCGGATTTAATACAGGAAATTCCGATAGCTCAGATATTCCTTTTAAAAAATATCTTGATGACGCCACTCGGTTAGGTTTGGCCAATTTCGTAAACGGACAAGATACCAATGCTTTGCAGAATACGTCGCTGACAAACTTACTTGGTCAACTTAATAACAGTAGTACTAATAACCTTTTAAAAGCTCGTACGGCTCTGGCAAACTCAAAAGCTTATATACCCACAAATGTAACTGAACTTATGAATTTAATCAATTCAAATATTGACATTGCCTCAGCAAAGTACGGAGTAGACAAAGAATTAATCAGAGCAGTCATTAAGCAAGAATCCTCCTTTGACCCTACTGCTATTTCTAACGCAGGAGCAGAAGGCTTAATGCAGCTTATGCCCGGCACGGCATACGGACTTGGCATAAAGGATCCCTTTGATATTGCCCAAAACATTGACGGTGGAACCCGTTATTTAAAAGACCAGTTGGAAAAATTCAACGGAGATATCAGCCTTGCTCTGGCAGCATATAACGCCGGACCAAACAGTGTGGCAAAATATGGTGGGATTCCCCCTTACACCGAAACCCGAAATTATGTGAAAAATGTCACAGAATATTTTAATCAGTATAAAATGTCAACAAGCAGGTAAATACCTGCTTGTATTTTATTTCTAGCTATTACATTTTCTGAATTTAAGAACAGTTAATCACAAAGTTATTCACACTATCCACAAATTTATCCACAAGTCTCAAACACTTATTTCCCAAATGTTTTATGGAGTTTCCACAGAATCCGTAAATTATTCACAGTATTTTATTCACACCTAACTCTTCAAATGCCATAACCTGTATGTTTACAGGGTTTAAAGGTGATTATAAAAATAGTGTAAAAAAATGTAATACCCTTCTATTTACTAATATCACTGTGAAAGGGGGCCATTATTGTTTTTGGAGATACTTGTGGATAACTTCAAGCCCGGAACGGCATTTAAATCCATACCTGCTCTTTTTCCATTTATAAACTCGTAGTAGGCAGCACAACCTATCATAGCCGCATTATCCGTACAAAGTATTAAACCGGGATACATTACCTTTATACCTTGTTTTTCCGCCTTTTCCTTCATGTCTTTCCGAAGTTGTGTATTTGCAGCGACCCCACCTGCTATAGCTATTTTGTCAATATTCTTCATTTTTGCTGCTGTTATGGTATTTCTCACCAGAACATCTACAACCGCCTGCTGAAAGCTTGCAGCTACATCCGGAATACTAATCTGCTCCCCGGTTTGCTCCATTCTGTTAAGATAATTCAAAACCGCTGTTTTCAGTCCACTGAAACTAAAATCCAGTGAACCGTCCTCAAAGGTTACACGGGGAAATTGAATAGCTTTGCTGTTGCCAATCAGTGCATTTTTATCAATCAATGGTCCTCCCGGATATCCAAGGCCTATAGCTCTGGAAATCTTATCAAAAGCTTCTCCGGCGGCATCATCTCTGGTCTGCCCGAGAATCTCGAATTCACCGTAGCCTTTAACGTGGACAATGTGGCTGTGCCCGCCGGAAGCCACAAGACATATAAAAGGCGGCTCCAGCTCCGGCTCCTGCAAGTAGTTAGCTGCAATATGCCCCTCAATATGATGTACTCCCACAAGAGGCTTGTTGGCAGCAAATGCAATTGCCTTTGCAGCAGTCAACCCCACAAGCAGCGCTCCTACTAGCCCGGGTCCATAGGTAACACCTATGGCATCAATTTCCTTTAAGGAAACACCCGCCTCCTCCAACGCTTGATGTACAACCGGCATAATCAGTTCAACGTGCTTTCTTGATGCTATTTCAGGAACAACTCCACCATACTTTTTATGCAAATCTATTTGAGATGAAATAACATTTGACATTATATATCTTCCGTTTTTTATAACTGAAGCAGCAGTTTCATCACAGCTGCTTTCTATACCAAGTATAAGTGTATCCATGAATTTTCCTCCGATTTTTTTGCTTTATTTTATCATAGCTTAATGGTCTTCAATAATCAAGGATTGGGAAAAGCCCAAAAGCCACCTGTTCAACGGAAGAAAGGTGGAACAATAAAAAAATATCTGTATGAATTGACCAATTTAATTGAAAACACTTTATCATACAGATATTTTATTTATCTTTAAAGTATAAGAGTTGCTAGAATGAATCTTTATCCGTTGGGTTGTTAAAAATACCAAAAGCAGTAAGCGCAGCAAAAATAAGAGTTGTCAATTCCTTGAAACTTTCCTCGCTTAAGCCAATAGGTGCAAGAAGGTTAAAAGTCTTCAATACAAACAATACCAGAGCAACAAAAGCTGCCCATGCAACGGGGCTTTTCAATCTCATCATAAATACCTCCTATTATATACCATTTTATTATCTTAGTACATAATATGAAAGTTTCTACTTTATGTTTACTTGTTTGATTATTTTGAAAAAAAAGGATACAAAAAAACATGGAGCCTACGGGCTCCATGCCCCTAAAAAGGAGAAATGCTAATGTTCAATATTATATTACCAAAAAATTCTTATACAATATATAGAAAAAATTTACCAATATAATAGTACTAAAGTCCCAAATTTTGTGTAAATTCGATTAATTACTATTACTATTTACTATTTTTGTATGATGCTACATATTTCCCCTTTTTGTTTTTAACAAAAGGACGTTTACTTTCCGGCAGTTTCCAGAAGCCCTTGGCATCTGTAATAGCATCATTTTGCAGCTTATCGTAAAAGGACTTTAAAAGGGTGTTGGGACTATAAAAAACAGATATAGCATAGCCTTCGTTTACCATTATGGCATTAAAGAAGCTTCCGTCCTCAAGGACTACATGGGCAAGAAGTCTGCCGTATTGATCCTTAGTATTCTCTTCAAAAATAAGCTTTACCGTCTTATTAGTAAGAGTATTTTTGGTCAAATCAGATGCTTCACGGGAAAAAGGTTGCGGGTCAACACCTGATTTAACTGATTCGGGAGTATCTATGTCAAGCATTCTGACCTTGTAGTCCTTTTCCTTATATTCAGCATGAAAAGTGTCACCGTCTGTAACCTTTGTAACAGTAACATTTACGTAGCCAAAAGGTTCAATTCCCTCTCCCGAAACGTCAATCAGTGAATCAGGAAACTCTACTTTTTCCAGTGTCTGAATACTGCTGTATGTACCTGACTTGCCATTAATGTCGGCCTTATTTGCGTCTTGATAGAAGTAGCCGCCGATAATTACAAAAACGGCAGTAATTATAGATGCTGCCGACGCTACAGTTTTTTTTCTCATGGAATATCCTTTCGCTATGCAATAATAAAAATTTGCTCTTGATATTCTAACACTTTTGCCTAGAAAAGAACATAGTTTCTTTTTTCATGCTATAATAAAAAGGAATTTACATCTTGGAGGTAATGAAACATGCATACAATAATGCTTGTAGAGGATGACAGTGCATTATGTTCACAAATAATAGAAGGACTTAAAAAGTGGGGCTTTAATGCGGATTCTGCAGTCAATTTCGAAAACATAATTGATGATTTCAGTAAAATCAAGCCCCAACTGGTAATTATGGATATAAATCTTCCTTGCTACGACGGCTTTTATTGGTGCAATAGAATAAGGGAAATCTCCAAAGTACCTGTAATTTTCCTTTCTTCCCGAGATACCAACATGGATATAATTATGGCTGTGAATACAGGAGCGGATGATTATATTGCTAAACCGTTCTCAATGCAGATTCTGATTGCTAAAATACAGGCTATTCTCCGTCGGACATATGATTACACCACTGCAGACCATGATTACATTGAACACAGGGCACTTATTCTCAATATGGGTGAAAGCTCTGTTATTTACGGAAATTCCAAGTCAGAGCTGACAAAGAACGAAATGAAGATATTGCGGTTATTAATGACGAACAAGGGCAGGATTGTATCAAGGGAAAGTATTATGAAGCTTCTGTGGGATGATGATCAATATGTTAATGATAATACACTGACCGTCAACATAAACAGGCTTCGCAGCAGGCTATCCGACCTGGGTCTGGAGGATTATATAGAAACAAAAAAAGGACAGGGGTATATAGTTATATGAAAATTACGGAATATATTAAAAGCAGCTTTGTAAGTATTTTGTGCCAGTGGGCTCTTATTCTAATAATAAACGGTGTACTTCTGGCAAGCACCAATTTAGAGAAAAGTACCGGAGATATCCTCTACCTTGACCTGCTTATGCTTTTAATCTTTCTTGCCTTCTTTACCTACGGATTCCTGCGAGAAAAAAGAAAATATGGAAATTTAAGAAAATGTCTGGATTCCAATTCCTCTGTAGACTATTATCTTCCTGAGGATGACAGCTATTATTCGGAGCTTGTCAGGGACATTGTTTCACAAAAAACTTCTGAAAATCTGGAGCTTGTCAATGTGTATAAAAACGAGCTGGATGAGCTGAATAATTATATAACCAGATGGGTTCATGAAATAAAGCTTCCCATTTCCGTTGCTGAACTTATGTTGGAAAATTCCTATGATTCTGATATAGAGTTTTCCAGAAAGTTTAAAGCAGAACTTGAGAGAATTAAATTTCTTGTGAATCAGGTTTTGTATGCCGGACGTGCCTCTCATTATCAGGAAGATCACACTGCAACCCAATTCAGCCTGAAAAAGGCAGTAGGTGAGGCTATAAAAATCAATGCATACTTTCTCATGGCAAAAAACATTGAGATAGTTACAGGGAACCTGGATTTTGCAGTCACCACGGATGAAAAATGGTTAGTTTACATCCTAGAGCAGATTTTAAACAATGCAAGTAAATATGTGCAACAGGACGGTAAGGTGGAGATATTTGCCCAAGAAACCCACAAAACCGTAGTTCTCCATATTAAGGACAGCGGCATGGGGATACCCCCCTCCGATATTTCAAGAATCTTTGACAAGGGTTTTACAGGAAAAAACGGAAGAAAAACCTCCAAATCAACAGGTATGGGATTATATTACTCGAAAAAAATTTCTGCAAGACTTGGCATAGGATTAACAGCTAACTCAATTGAAGGTGAATACACAGAATTTCAATTGAGTATAAGTAAATTCAGTGATTATCTCAATGTGACAAAAATATAACCTTAAGCGTCAAAATGTAACCCTCGCATTATGGATAAACTGCCCTTTATTCTATAAAATCAATAGTGTTAGTTTACCATGAATGTTTAAAGTTTGGAGGATTAAAAATGACTATTATACAAACACAGGATCTTAAAAAGGATTACGGTTCAAAAGGAATGAAGTTTCAAGCTCTCAACGGAATAAATCTCGAGGTTGAAAAAGGTGAATTTTTAGCAATAATGGGGCCCTCCGGCTCGGGAAAAACCACTCTTCTGAATTTGCTCTCAACAATTGACAGGCCCACATCCGGCAAGGTTATATTTGATGGAACAGATTTATTTAAAATAAAAAGTGAAGAACTGGCACGTTTTAGAAGAGATAAAATAGGCTTTGTGTTTCAGGACTTCAACCTGCTGGATAACATGACAGTAATGGATAATATTGCGCTCCCTCTTGCCCTGAATAAAGTACATCATAAGAAAATAATCTCAAAGGTAAATGAATTGGCTGCTTTCTTCGGTATTGAAGAGCAATTGCCAAAACGCCCGTATCAGCTTTCGGGTGGACAAAAACAGAGAGCAGCTGCAGCTAGGGCATTAATTATGAATCCTTCGGTAATTTTTGCCGATGAGCCTACAGGTGCTCTGGATTCCAAATCATCAGCGGGAATACTGGAATGTTTCAGAAGACTCAACGAAGAGTATGGTACAACAATCATAATGGTTACACATGATGCTTTTGCAGCCAGCTATTGCAGCAGGATTATGTTTTTAAAGGATGGAGCCATTCATGCCAGAATCGATAAAACAAGAGACAGAAAGGAATTATTCCATCAGATTCTTGACATGCTCGGGGCTATGGGAGGTGCAAATTCAAATGAACTCCTTTAGTATTGCTATAAAGATGTTTAAATCAAATCTCAAATCCTACGGGTTTTATCTGGCTGTTATGGTATTTTCAGTAGCTGTATATTATGACTTTATGGTACTTAAATACAGTCCCGGTTTTCTGAAGGCACGTAATGCTATACAATCGGCACAAATAGCCTCTTCCGTAACTTCCTTCATTATGGTAATATTCCTCTTTTTCTTCATTTGGTATTCCAGTTCCTTCTTTTTAAAACAGAGAAAAAAAGAAATAGCCATATATACTCTGATGGGCATAAGTACAAGGAAAATAGGCCGGATTTTTGCCATTGAAAGCCTTTTTTCAGGATTATCCTCCATAGTTACGGGACTTGGTGTGGGAATTTTGTTTTCCAGATTGTTTCTTATGACAGTTGCCAAAGTTGCCCTCCTAAACGTATCAATAGAGTTTGTAATACCCCTAAACGGTATAAAGGAGCTGCTTATTGTATTTGGAGCAATATTCCTGTTAACATCTTTAAACAGCTTTATATCTATCTCCAGAAGCAAGCTTATAGATTTACTAAAGGACTCGTCAAAAGATGAGTCTGAACCAAAATTAAAGCTTGTCAGAGCCATCCTTTCAATAGTTCTTATTGGAATTGGATACCGACTCAGCAAAAACCTTCTGATGGAGCTTTTTGTAGTTATACTGGTGGTTATAGGTACTTACTGGTTGTTTGGAGCGCTTCTGCCTGCCATTACTAAATACCTGTCGGGTAACAAAGGCATTCTTTACAAAGGAGTGCGTTTGATAAGCATAAGTAATATCTCCTTCAGAATCAAAGCAAACTATAGAAGTCTTGCGATGCTGGCCATAATGACTGCCACGACCATATCTGCCTTTGGAACCTCCCTGACTTTGAAATATTATGTGGAAGAGACTCGATATATTAATTTTCCCTACTCATTCTCTTATATAGGGAACGATACCAGAATCAATGACAAGGTAATCAAGGAGATTAATTCCTCAGGACATAAGCTCCTTCTCAATGAGAATATTGAATATATTAAAGTTAAATCAAAATTCAATGAAGGTTTTGGCAAAGGATTGAATACCATGATTGTAATAAAGTATTCGGACTTTGACAAGGTGACACAAAACCTAAAGAAGTATTGCCCTGACAAAATACCTTTGTATTCCCCGGTATCGGATACCGAGGCTATTATGGTAATGTCTCCGGGAGCATTAACCCTGAATTCATATTCTGAAAAAGTACAATGCTTATTAGAAAACAAAGAAGATGTAATAAATTCAGGAAACAAAGGTTATACAATTGCAGATGTTTTAAAAACACCTCTGTTTGGCAATGGTTCCATCCGTCTTAGTGACTGTCTCATAGTTTCAGACACACAATATAAAAAGTTATCCGCAGGACATAAACCGGAAATCTTTCACGGCATTATAGTATCCGATGCTGAGAAATCACAGAAACTATCAGATAATATCAGTAAATACATGCCAAAAGACTCGTTTTTTTCAAGCTATGTGCTAAGTTATGGGGAAGTGTATTCCTTTATGGGTTTGTTCTACTTTCTGGGCTCGTTTATGTCAATAGTATTTATTCTTGCCACAGGTAGTATAATGTATTTCAAGATATTGAGTGAGGGTCTTGCCGACAAGGAAAAATACGGAATACTCAAAAAAATAGGGATGACAAGAAAAGAAATTCGTAAATCAGTTTCAATGCAGGTAGGCTTGTCACTGATGCTGCCACTGATAATAGGTATAATTCACAGTCTCTTTGCAATTGATGTTCTTAGAGGGGTTTTTGACCTAAGTCTCGCCCTTCCGACCCTAAAGGCAATTATCACCTTTGTAGTGTTCTATGGAGTATTCTATTTTTTCACTACAAGAAAATTTATGAAGATGATTTATTAGTAAACATGCAGAAAAGCCCTGTTCCTCTCTAGGGGGAACAGGGCTTTTCTGCATTTCAACTTGTATTGGCCGATATCACGTAAGCTGATTAAAATTTCATAGGGCTGTCAAAAACATCTATGTTCCTTGTGCAGTAAGCACCGTAATGGGTGCAGATGCATTGGGAACTGTTTCTTCCTTCTTTTCTACCAAATCAATATCAAATACTGCCTTCATAACTTCACCGATATTTTCAACGGGTATAACGTTGATATCCATATCTTCGAATATCTCCTGATAATTATCTTTTGGAATAAACACCTTTTTTATACCTGCCGCTTTAGCAGCATCTACTTTAGCCACAACGCCCCCGACAGGCTTTACTTTCCCCTTGATGGATATTTCACCTGTCATGGCAAGTTCACCGCTTACAGGTATATTTTTGACCGCAGAATATACCGCTGTTGCTATGGCAATTCCCGCAGAAGGACCGTCAATAGGAATACCTCCAGGAAAGTTCAAATGTATTTCGTAGTTCTTAAAGTCAACATCCATATATTTTCTTAAAACAGTTAAAACATTTTCAACAGAAGCTTTGGCTGAACTTGTCCTTTTGAGCTTGTGGCCCCTGTTATCCATTTCTTCCTCTTCAACAATACCTGTTATTCTTATATTTCCTGTACCGCATGCAGCGGGTATTGCGGTAACTTCCACATCTATAACCATTCCGGTACTATCTCCGAAGACAGCCAAGCCGTTGATACAGCCTATCTGGTTTGCAGGGCTGATTTTCTTATCAAGTCTGGGACTGTAGTGACCGAACTCTATAACCCATTCTATGTCTTTAATATCAATAACGCTCCTGTTCTCAATCATGGAGACACCACCTGCTATCTGAATAATATTGACAGCATCTCTTCCATTTTGTGCATATCTTGACACCAGCTCGCTGCAGCCGGGTTTCAGGTTAAAGCCACCTTTGACTGCTGCATTTTCGCATATTTTGCATATTTCATCTGAACGCAAGGACCTGAAATGTATTTCAACACATCTTGACCTTATTGCCGCAGGTATCTCATCAGGAGTTCTTGTAGTGGCTCCTACAAGTCTGAAATCGGCAGGCAGACCCTTTTGGAATATTTCGTGTATATGGGAGGGAATACTGTTGTCCTCTGCGCTGTAATAAGCACTCTCAAGGTATACCTTTCTATCCTCCAGAACTTTAAGCAGCTTGTTCATCTGAATGGAATGAAGTTCTCCTATTTCATCAATAAAAAGAACTCCTCCGTGTGCTTTAGTAACAGCTCCCTGCTTTGGTTGTGGAATCCCTGCTACTCCGTATGCACCGGCGCCCTGATATATGGGATCGTGTACAGAGCCTATCAGTGGGTCTGCAATCCCTCTTTCGTCAAATCTCAAAGTTGTAGCATCCATTTCTATGAACTTTGCCTCTTTGCGAAAAGGTGACATGCTGTTCTTCTTAGCCTCTTCAAGTATTACCCTTGCAGCAGCAGTTTTACCTACTCCGGGAGGGCCGTAAATAATTACGTGCTGCGGATTTGCCCCGCACAGAGCAGCCCTGAGAGCCTTTAGCCCCTGTTCCTGCCCCACTATGTCCGATAAGGTTGCAGGTCTTGTCTTTTCCGACAATGGTTCTGTCAGATGAATCTCCCTCATCCTTCTTAACTTTTCCAGCTCTTTCTTGGATTCCTTTTCGATAGCACTTCTGTTACCTTGCTGATTCTTTAAAAGAGTTAAAAAATATATGCCGATAATAACTGAGAAAAAGAACTGTATAATAAACAAAGTTGTCGTAAGCATTATATCCTCCTTAAACTTGGATCAATTCCTATAAAGATATTATTGGCAACAAGTTTTATTTTATCCAAAAAATATGATAAAAGTGAAAATAAAAAACAGGGTGTACATGTTTTAATAAACATATACATCCTGTCTGTTTTTTATTAGAATGAACTAGGAAACTGATTCCTTTTTAACTCTTGTCTTCTTGGCTCCGGCTTTTTTTAGCGATTTGCGGTTTTCATTGAGAATCATTTCCGGTTCTGAATGTTCCGCAATCACTTCCTTCCCGATAATGCACTTCTCCACATTGGTCATTGAAGGAATATCATACATTACTCCCATCATTGCTTCTTCCAGAATGGCACGTAATCCTCTCGCTCCGGTGTTTCGCTCTATTGCCTTTTCAGCAATAAGCTCCAAAGCTTCATCTTGTATTTCAAGCAGGACATCGTCCATTTCAAAGAGCTTCTGATACTGCTTTACCAAAGCATTCTTCGGTTCAGTAAGTATTTGGACAAGAGCATTTTTATCAAGAGATTGAAGAGTTACAACTATTGGAAGTCTTCCTACAAACTCAGGTATAAGACCGAATTTCAGCAAATCCTGAGGAAGTATGTCTTTCAATAATTGTCCTACATCCTTATCCTTGTTGCTTTCAATTTTTGCGCCAAAGCCTAATGATTTCTTACCTATTCTATTTTGTATTATCTTGTCTATTCCATCAAAAGCACCACCGCATATAAACAAAATATTAGTAGTGTCTATTTGTATAAACTCCTGATGGGGGTGCTTCCTTCCACCTTGCGGCGGTACTGAAGCCAGTGTTCCTTCTAAAATCTTCAAGAGAGCCTGTTGAACACCTTCACCGCTTACATCCCTTGTTATGGAAGGATTCTCAGATTTTCTTGCAATCTTGTCTATTTCATCAATGTAGATAATTCCCTTTTCAGCCTTTTCAATGTCGTAATCCGCAGCCTGTATTAGCCTCAAAAGAATGTTTTCTACATCTTCACCAACGTAGCCTGCTTCAGTGAGAGAAGTAGCATCGGCTATAGCAAAAGGAACATTGAGTATCTTAGCAAGTGTTTGAGCAAGAAAAGTTTTTCCGCTACCGGTAGGGCCCAGCATAACTATGTTACTCTTCTGAAGTTCTATATCAGAGGTCTTCACATCGCTGTTTATTCTCTTATAGTGGTTGTAAACAGCCACTGACAGAGACCTTTTAGCCGTATCCTGACCAACTACATACTGGTCGAGAATCTCTTTTATCTCTTTTGGTTTCGGTATCTCACTAACTTCTGCATCAACCTTTGTGTCTTCAAATTCTTCTTCTATAATTTCGGAACACAGCTCGATACACTCGTCACAAATATACACACCCGGTCCTGCAACCAGCCGTTTAACCTGCTCCTGAGATTTCCCACAAAAAGAGCACTTTAACTGCTTCTTCTCATCATATCTGGTCATCATTGCACCTCAATTATTTTCTTCTAACCATAATATCATCAATAATACCGTAGGCCTTAGCATCGTCGGCAGACATAAAAAAGTCTCTCTCAGTGTCTCTCTCTATCTTATCAAGAGGTTGACCTGTTCTTTCACTTAGAATCTTATTGAGCTTATCTCTGGTTCTGAGTATATTCTCAGCATGAATCTTAATGTCTGTAGCCTGACCTTTTGCTCCTCCAAGAGGTTGGTGAATCATGATTTCACTGTTTGGCAGTGCAAATCTTTTTCCCTTTTCGCCTGCGGCTAATAGGAAAGCACCCATACTTGCTGCCATTCCCATACATATAGTTGATACATCGCACTTTACATACTGCATAGTATCATATATTGCAAAACCTGATGCTACTGACCCCCCGGGGCTGTTAATATAAAACTGTATATCCTTATCAGGGTCCTGAGCTTCAAGATAAAGCATTTGTGCAACAACCAAGCTGGCTGTAGCGTCATTAACCTCATCACTTAATACAATAATCCTGTCATTTAATAGTCTCGAAAATATATCGTATGATCTCTCACCACGATTAGTTTGTTCAACAACCATAGGTACTAAACTCATATGCATACCTCCCTTATTAATATATGTTTAGTTATTATTGATGGAACCTTAACATTGGTATTTATATAATGATACCCACTTTACCAACAATTAAATAACACAAATTAATTAAATTTTGCGTTATCTGTTAAAAGCTTAATTGTCTTTCTGAATGCGATATCATTCTTTACGTATTCAAGGTCTTCTGGTCTCAATGTCTTTTTAAGCTCTTCTGCAGGCTGCTTGTATGCTTCTGCTGTCTTTGTAA
Source organism: Ruminiclostridium papyrosolvens DSM 2782 (assembly GCF_029318685.1). NCBI lineage: Bacteria > Bacillati > Bacillota > Clostridia > Eubacteriales > Oscillospiraceae > Ruminiclostridium > Ruminiclostridium papyrosolvens. The sequence continues at coordinate 553,004 of NZ_CP119677.1, read as the reverse complement.
TTTCTTCTTCTACATCTGCATCAGTTGCTTCAACATTTTCAACCTGACCGATTTTTTCAACTACCAGCTGAATCTTAACTTCATTTGCAGCTCTTTCTCTGAACTGTTCTCTGAAGCCTTCAAAATCAGTTCCCATCATTTCCATATATCTCTGAAGGTCAAGTCCCTGATAACGAAGTCTCATATCAAAATCTCTTGCCATGGCATCAATATGCTTTTCAACCATAACGTTTGGCACATCAACAGTTGCATTTCCAACAACAGCTTGGATTACGCTCTCTTCATTATCGCGTTCCGCTTTGTTTTTTGCACTTTCTTCAAGTTTATTTCTCAAATCCGTCTTATATTCTTCGAGAGTGTCAAACTCGCTTATATCCTTGGCAAATTCATCATCCACTGCAGGCAATTCTTTAACTTTTATTTCCTTAACCAGCACTTTGAATAATGCTTCTTTACCGTTCAAGTCTTCTTTTCCGTATTCTTCAGGGAAAGTTACATTTACATCAACATCATCCGCAACATTCTTTCCGATAAGCTGGTCTTCAAAGCCCGGGATAAATGTTCCTGAACCGATAACAAGACTGTAGTCTTCACCTTTTCCGCCTTCGAAAGGAACTGAATCAATAAAACCTTCAAAGTCGATTACTGCTGTATCACCTGATTGTATAGGTCTGTCAGTAACAGATACAAGACGTGCATTCTTTTCAACAACCTTGTTGAATTCATTTTCAACATCTTCATCAGTTACGTTAACTTCAGCCTTTTTAACCTCTACACCCATGTAAGCTCCAAGCTCAACTTCAGGCTTAACTGTAACCTTTGCTGTAAAGATAAGGTTCTCCTTGTTTCCTATTTGTACTATATCAATTTCAGGTCTGTCCACTGGCTGAATATTGTTCTCTTCTATGGCATTATCGTATGCTTCTGAGCATACAATATTTATTGCATCATCATAAAGTGCCTGTTCGCCGTAGTAACGTTCAATGATATTTCTTGGAGCCTTACCTTTTCTGAAGCCCGGTACATTGAACTTGCTTACATTCTTCTTGTATGATTGCTGCATTCCCTCTTCAAATTTAGCTGCATCAACTTCTATCTCAAGCTGTACAACATTCTTTTCAACATTTTCAACTTTTACTTTCATTAACAAACTTCCTCCCGGTATTTTGTTTTATTTTTATTAATTTTATCCGTCATCTACGTTGGCCTCAATAACTGCCCCACAATTATGTTACCTCAAATTACCCCAACACTCTAAAAATTAACCACTCAATTATACCACAAACGATATTACAATTCCAAGTGTAACCTTAATTATATGTTAAATTTTAAACTTTCGCTTATATCAGCCTTTTCACCGTTTTTTTGTTTGGGAAAACCTATATGATTTTAAATGGTTTAAAGTTCAAATAATCCGATGAAACAAGTTTTAAATTGATACCTTCATACTCTCCTTCGATTGCCCCTTTTATACCTTCGCCATGTAAGTGACCGTAATAGCACTCTTTTATTTCATATTTCCTCATTATATCAATAAATCCTGTCATAGGACTTTTGACAGTAACAGGAGGATAATGCATAAATACCAGCATACGTGAAAGTTCCAGCTTTAACGCTGCCTTGACTGACAACTCCAATCGTTCTATTTCTCTCTTATATATTTTCTCATCATCTTTCTTAAAATCATCTTCTCCCGGGCCCTTCCAGCCTCTCGTACCGCACACCCCAACTCCTTCCAGTTCAAAGGCATTGTTATGCATAAAAGATATTGTACTAAAGTTGTTCTCTGTCAGATACTTATTAAGCTTTGACGAAGTTGTCCACCAATAATCATGATTTCCCTTGGAAATTACTTTTTTCCCAGGTAAATCCTCTATAAATCTGAAATCCTCATAAGCACTGTCTATATAAGTGGCCCAGGAAACATCGCCGGGAATAATAACAGTGTCCTTTTCAGAAACATTGCTTATCCAGTTATCTTTAAGTTTTTCCATATAGTTTGACCATCTGCCTCCAAATACATCCATTGGCTTGTCTATCCCCAAGGCAAGATGAAGGTCTGCTATCGTAAAAATTGACATATAAACTTTTCTCTTTCCTGTTTAATTAAAATATTCATAAATCTTTTTAGCTATTTTCTCGCTTATACCGTCTACTTCCTGTAACTGTGCAACATCTGCTTTTTTAATAGCCGCAACTGATTTAAAATGCCTGATAAGCGCCTTCTTACGGGTTTGGCCTATGCCCTCTACTTCATCAAGCTCTGATTTAACGTAACGTTTTTCCCTGAGTTTTCTGTTGTACTCTACTGCGACTCTGTGAGTCTCATCCTGTATTTCAGTAATCAATCTTAGCAAAGGCATATTGCCTGATAAATCATACTCATTTCCCATATAAACCAGAGACTTGGTACGGTGTCTGTCGTCTTTGGCCATACCGGCTATTTTAAAGCTGTAGCCAAGTTCCTCAATCACCTGTTTGGCTGCGTTAACATGGTTTGATCCTCCGTCTACGAGTATTAAGTCAGGTAATTTTGAAAACTTGGCATTTTCAGCAGCCTCTTCCTTTTCTCGCTTTGCACGGTTCAGCCTTCTGAACAAAGTCTCCTGCATACTTCCATAATCGTTTTGCTGCTCTATGGACTTCATTTTAAATTTTCTGTATTCCTGACGGGCAGGCCTTCCATTTTCAAACACTACCATTGAGGCCACTATTTCCGTTGAGCCTGTATTGGATATATCATAGGATTCAATCCTTGCGGGAGCCTCTTCAAGTCCTAAAAGTTTTACCAACTGGGACATCCCTTCCGCAGGCACTATACCTTCTCTGCTTTGACGTTCTCTGTGAAGCTTTAAAGTTATCTCAGCATTCTCCGATACCATATGGACAAGCTTTACCAAGTCCCCTCTTTGGGGCACCCTTAAAGCCACCTTAAAGCCTCTCTTTTCAGTAAGCCATTTTGCTATAGTCTCGCTGTCATCTACTTCACTCTGGAGCACTATTTCCGAAGGAACAAACTGCACTGTATTGTAAAACTGCTTTATAAACGTGGATAGAGAATAGCCCTTGTCCTCGTTAGCTTCTCCTTCAAACATAAAATGTTCTCTGCCTATGACCCTGCCATTTCTTACAAAAAACACCTGCACACATAAATCTGTGGAGTCAGCAGAATAACCTATTATATCCCTGTCCTCTAAATCTGTGGATAATACCTTCTGTGATTCAGACAGTTGCTTTATACTAGATATTTTATTCCGCAGGAGTGCCGCCTTCTCAAAGTCTAACTGTTCTGCGGCACTTTCCATTTGCATACGAATATCATTTATTATTTCGTCATACTGCCCGCCTAAAAATCTGCATATTTTTTTCATCATATCCCTGTACTCATCTCTGTTTACTCCGCCCTGACATGGAGCCAAGCACTGCTTCATGTGGTAGTTCAGACATGGTCGGGTCTTGCCTATATCTCTTGGCAAGTTTTTGTTACAGGTTTTTAGAGGAAACAGTTTTTTTAAAGTATCTATGGTATCATTAACTGCAAAACCGCTGGAGTAAGGGCCAAAATATTTAGCGCCGTCCTTGTCTACTCTTCTGGTCTTGAGAATTCTGGGATACTCCTCATTTAACGTTACCTTTATATACGGGTAATGTTTATCATCTTTAAGAAGTATATTATATTTTGGCTTGTACTTTTTTATAAGATTACATTCAAGCATAAGTGCTTCAACTTCTGAGTCAACTACAATATACTCAAATTCGCTGATTTTGGAAACCATTGCCTGAACCTTGGGAGGGTGGTTTGCAGATTGTTGGAAGTACTGTCTTACCCGGTTTTTGAGTACAACAGCCTTACCTACATATATAACCACTCCGTTGGCGTCTTTCATTATATATACACCTGATTTATCGGGTAACTTTTTCAGTTCTTCCTGAATGTCAAACAATTGTCTCACCTCTTCATTATGCTTCTTTTTCTTTAATTAAACACAATGCCGCCTGTATCACGCATTTTAAGCGGGAGCAGAAGCGGCATATAGGACAAAAAGCTGTGACCTTAATAACCTAAGTCACAGCTGTAAATCAATATCAAATAAATTAAATTTATGGTTTGTCTCTAAAAACCAACAGTAAAATATTCTGATATTTCATCTGCTGCTTTTTTTTCATCTTCTCCGTCAGTAATTATTGTAATAGCCGCGTTTCTTTCAACTCCCAGTGAAAGCAATCCTAAAAGGCTTTTAGCATTTGCTCTTCTCTCACCTTTTTCCAACCATATGCTGGAACTATAACCGGATACTTTCTGAACAAGCAATGCCGCAGCTTTGGAATCCAATCCTGAAGGGCAGTTTATCGTAACTTTAGTAGATATCATCCTTGTGTTCCCCCATTTTTTTTAAACTCGCCAATATACCTTCTATTATACAAAAAACAACCCACAAAATCAAATAAGTCATTTTTTATTTGTAAGAACTGGTTTTCTTTCCAAAACCGGTATCAATAATTGTACCTATTCCTAAAAACGCCATTGAGTATTGCAGTAATATTAAACATATTCCATATATTAACATTGCAGTGTAGGAGCCGTTTGGTATCAGTATTAAGGGAACTATTTTTAGTATACTTACAAGTAATTGACCTACTAAAAACTGAATATATATCGTAGTTCTTTCATAATTTTCTTTAAAAATTAGTGTCCCCACAAAAATACTGCCAACTATATCAGCGAACATAAGGAACAGTAGGTAAAATATTGGCGCAATAATCGAGAATAAAAGAAATATTACGACAATCGTAAATCCAACAACTACCAAACCACCCATCGCCATACGTCTGGGTATTCCTTTACTCATCTTGTAGGACATAACACGGTATCTTCCGGGAAAGATACTTATTAATATGAGTCCCGCAATAAGTGTTATTACAGACAATACAATAAGTCCGTTTATAATTATTCCGTTTGATTTAAACAGCGATATAATATCAACGTCTATATTAACTTTTGTACCATTTATTATTACATCATTATCATATCTTAGTTTTCCCAGAGACACAACATTTCCCTGTACCAAAGATTTATCCTTGATGTAAACATCACCGAAAACCGAAACAATATCTCCGCCTACCATACCGTTTATAGCAGCTTTCCCGAAGATAACTATTACACTTCCGTTTATACTGGTCTTAATATCCGCATCCCCGATAACTATGGTAATATTTCCCATGTTGTTCTGTGTTATTAACTTATCCTCAAAAAAAACCAACTTATTTGAAAAGTCAAACTGCGATGCCGATGCTATACACGGTAATAATAGTATGAACAACAGTGAAACTAAAATTGCCTTGACCTTTTTGTTCATTGTGTTCCTCCATTACCCGATTTTATCATTCGGATAAAAAGCCCTTGTGTTACGAGCAGTAAAACACCCAATACCAAATATGCATAATAGTACGTTTGGTAAATCGACGCCGTAATACCCACAACAGCTATTGTTAAGCCTTTGACCATACTTAATGCAGCTGATAAAAAGGCCTTGACCATTTCCATCGTCAGATGAGTCTGCTGTATTAATCCGATAGGCTTGTTTAATACTTCCCACATTATACTTCCAAAAACAATTACAAATATAAGGGAAACAGCCATTACTAATATATTGTATACAAAAGCATTATCGTTTTTTTGTTTTTGGTACATATATGCTTCTTTTTCAATCCTGCTGAGAACTTGAAGTTCAAAATCTTCGGGAGGTTCCAGAAACTCTGTATCCTGTTCGATTTCGGTAAATATCTGCTGCATGCTAGTAAACTCTTCCGAACATTTTTCACAGTTTTTCAGATGTTGTTTTAGCTTTGCCTGCTCAATGTCATTTAAATCTTTGTCAAAATATCTCATTATATAATTTTGTGATTCGTTACAGTTCATAATACCTCCTCCTTTCTTGCACTTTCAAGCTTTTCCTTCAACATGAGCCTCGCTCTGTAAAGGCGGTTCTTTATAATTGACATGGGTTCGTTTAATATCTTTGTCATTTCTTCGTATGACATTCCTCGGTTATGAAATAGTACTATTAATATTTTATACTTTTCCGGCAGTTCATCTATAGCCTTTTTTATCAATTGAGATCTTTGATGCTTTATTACTGCTTCTTCAGGTGTATCAATCTCACTTGAAACTCCGATTGCATCGTCCAGCGTAACAGTGTCCTGTTTTTTCTTTCTGAGGGTATCAAGACATAAATTGGAGGTGATTTTTACAATCCAAGTAGACATCTTAAACTCCGGATTGTATTTATCAAGGGAACGGTAAAGTCTGATAAAGACCTCCTGACATACATCATGTACCTCTTCCTTGTCTGATATCATTTTATATACTACGCTGTAAACCAGCTTCTTATATCGGGTAACTATTTCCTCAAACGCACTGCTATCACCATTCACGCACTGAGACACCAGCTCTGCATCCGTAAGTGCCAAGAGTTGATTCACCCCCTAGTAAATATCATCTTATAGGTTTAATTTATCTTTCCCTAAAAGAGTTAATACAATAGTTACGTGAAGAAATCAAAATATGTCTGATTTATATTTATCTCTTTATTTTTTTATTTCCCCCTGCTGATGATACTGTAGCAGCGAATCTTCTCAATTTTTCACTTACAAGGTAATTTATGGTATCACTTTTATATTCTTCATTCTTTCCTTTTTCACCTGCTTTTTTGCCGGTTAATATTTCAATTCCCTGATCAATGGTTTCAACAGGGTATATATGAAATAGTTTTTTCTTTACTGCATCTATTACTTCGTCTTTTAGCACAAGATTCTTTACATTCTGACAAGGTATAATTACTCCCTGCTCACCTGTCAAGCCTCTTAGTTTACAAAGTTCAAAAAACCCTTCTATTTTATATCTTACACCACCTACAGGCTGTATTTCCCCTTTCTGATTAACTGATCCTGTTACTGCTATTGATTGCTTTATGGGAACTTCCGCCAAACTGGATAGTATTGCGTATAGCTCAGCACTTGATGCACTGTCTCCGTCAACACCTCCATACATTTGTTCGAAACAAAGGCTTGCAGTAAGTGAAAGTGGAAATTCCTGAGCATATTTTTGACCGATATATCCGCTTAATATAAGAACACCCTTACTGTGTGAAGTTCCACTTAAATCAACTTCCCTTTCAACGTTGACTATCCCACTTTCTCCAATGTAGGTTGATGCAGTTATTCTGGAAGGCTTTCCAAAGGAATAATCCCCCATATCCATTACTGTAAGCCCGTTAATCTGACCAATTTCACTGCCTTCGGTATCTACCATTATTGTTCCCTCATTGAGCATTTCCAAAAGCTTTTTATCCAAACGGTCACATCTGTAAGCTTTCTCTGAAATAGCCTGCTGAACATGCTTTGCTTTTACCAGCTTTGCTCCGTCATCCTCTGCCCACATACAAGCTTCGCAAAGTATTTCAACTATTTCATTAAACCTTGTAGACAGCTTGTTTTTATCCTCTACCAGACCTGAAGCATATTCAACTACCTTGGCTACACCTGATTTATCAAAATGAAGTGTTTTTTCTTTTTTGCAAAAGCCGCTTATGAATTGTGCCAGCTTTAATATGTTTTCGTCATTTCTATCCATTTCCTCATCAAAATCAACTTTGACCTTAAATAGCTTTCTGAAGTCCTCCTCGTACTCATACAACAGCTCATAAATGGTGGTACTGCCCACCAATATTACCTTGAGATCTACAGGTATGGGTTGGGGCTTTATTGCTGTAACAGCCACTATGCCTGTCTGGTCCTTCATATTTTCAATCATTATTTTCTTAGTTTTAAGAACCCTGTTTATAGCCTCATATGCCTGGGGATTGCTAAGAACATCCTTCGCCTGTAATATGAGATACCCTCCGTTTGCAACATGAAATAGTCCGGGTTTTATTTTAGTATAGTCAGTTGATACAGAGCCAAACTCATTTTCATATTCAATTTTTCCTATGAGGTTGGAATATGTCGGATTGGAATCCAGAATTACCGGAGCTCCCTTCAGAGCGCTATTATCAACCAATACATTTACCTTATATTTTGTAACGGCTGTTTCCGGTTTTTGCATCCATGGTATAAGCAGCTGCTGCTGTTCTTCAGAAACTTCTTCTTCCTTGAAGTCGTCCAGATTATCAAGAATATCCTTCTGTACCTCTTCCAGATACTTTTGTATTACTTCAAATTTTATATATTTTTCCTTTAAATCATCTATATGTACGCCCAGTGCCAGTAACGCGATTTTATTTTCCCATTCCGACACCTTCTTCTCTGTTTCCTTGTCATTGTTTTTCAGTTTTCTTATTATATCCAGAGTTTCCTGCTGTAGTATATTTGTTTTTTGGTTTATTTCATCTTTTGTTTCATCATCCAAAGTACTGAATTCTTCTTCACTGATGGTTCTGCCTTCTATTATGGGCAAAAAGTATATTCCTGAGCTGCCTGTATTAACCTTGAAGCCATGCTCTTCGGCATCTTTGCTGAGTTTATCAAGGAGCTCGTCTTTCTTGTCCTCGTACTCATCCATTATTTCCGATTTTTCTTTTTCGTACTGGTCATTGTCAAAGGCATTGACTATTTCCTGCTTTATTATTTTTGTAAATTCTTCCATATCATGTTGAAACTGCTTTCCGGTTCCGGCAGGAAGGTTTATGGCCAAGGGCTGATTAGGCTGACTGAAATTGTATATATAGCACCAATCATCAGGTATCTTCTGGTTTGCGGCAGTTTCACTCAATATTTGTCTGGCAAAACTTGTTTTTCCTGTACCCGTAGGCCCCGACATATATATATTGTAGCCTCTCATTTTCATCTTGAGACCAAATTCCATAGCCTTTGAAGCTCTTTCCTGACCTATAATGCCTTCATAGGTTTCTAACTGTGATGTATTCTTAAATGGTAATGCTTCAAGTTTACATCTGTTGTCAAGTTCCTGATATGAAAGCTCTTTTAGCTTTGACATGTTTAACCTCCGCTTTGCATTTTTTATGTTTGAAGCTGATATTTCTAGATGCCGTGTTTCCACATTATTAATGCATCCTCTCCCGTATCGGAATAGTAACCTTTGCGGATACCCTCAGATTTAAAACCATATTTGCCGTAGAGATTTTGGGCTGCAGCATTGCTTTTACGAACTTCAAGGGTAAGACTTTTTACTCCTTTTGTTTCAGAAATTTCAAGTATTCTTTCTATTATACCCGAGGCCGCCCCACAGCGACGAAATTCAGGGTGCACGGCAATATTTGTTATGTGCCCCTCATCGAATATTTTCCACATACCTCCATACCCGATAACCTGTTCATTACACAATGCTACAAAATATATGGCCATATCATTGGTAGTTATCTCATCCACAAAAGCCTGTCTTGACCAGGGTATTTTAAAGCTGAGATTTTCTACAACCATCACGCCGTCAATATAGTCAGTTGTCATTTCCTTTATTTCAAATTTGTTAATCATCTGATTTTACCTTTTGATTCTCTCTTTCTCTTTCAGCTTGTGATTTCCTCAAATAAAAAGGTACCATATCGTAGCAGCTTTCCAGTTTTCCTTCACTATAGGCCTTTCCCGCCAGTATGGCTACTGATGATGCTTTTGCCAGTGCTGTACCCGGAGGTGCAATTTTTACTCTGTTACCCAGTTCACTCACAAAGTAGTCCCTGTGCATATTGCAGGCATCTCCCAAGAAGACTGTATCCCCTTCCATTTTCCTTAATATATCGGCCAATTCTGTAACGGGTATTCCCATGTAGTCGGTAAGCCTTTCAAGTTTATCCCCTATAAATCTATATATGGCGGTAAAGACCTGATTGTTACGTGCATCTATCATGGGACAAATAAGATTTTCTGCAAACGGGAGATTATACGCCAGTGCATCAAGGGTGTGTACGCTTATTACAGGCTTTTCTGCTGCAAATGCCATTGCCTTTATTGTTGTAACTCCTATACGAAGTCCTGTAAAGGAACCCGGCCCTATTGATGCAGAAAAGGCATCTATATCATTTACAGTAAGCCCCGTTGTTTCCATAAGGTGCTGTACCATAGGCATAAGCCTTTGTGAATGTGTTTTCCCTCTGTTACAGTTATATTCTCCTATTATTGTCTGGTCTTCTAATATTGCAGCTGACGCAACATTTGTTGAAGTGTCCACAGCAAGTATTCTCATATTAGCCTCCGCTTAAATCCTGTAGTCGGAATACCGACTGCCGATAAATTCTATTGTTATTTCCCTTACATCCAATCCCTTTTGAAGATTTTTCTCTATAGTAACACGTATTATATCTGCCGGAAGAATTTCTGATATCTGTTCTCCCCACTCAATTACTGTCACTCCGCCATTATTTAAGTATTCGTCAAAACCAATATCAAACATCTCCTCGGAATCAGCAATCCTGTACACATCGAAGTGATATAAGGGCAGCCTTCCTTCATATTCATTTACCAGATTGAATGTAGGGCTGGTTATATAGGCGTCTATTCCCAAGGCTTTTGCTATTCCATTGGTCAAAGCGGTTTTTCCCGTTCCCAAGTCCCCTGACAGCCATATAACATCTCCTGCTTTAAGAACCTTGCCAAGCTTTAGTCCCACTTCGACTGTCTCTTCAAAGGAATGTGTTTCAAGTTTATTCATCCTGTTTCCTTTCATAAATTACAACACCGTCTATTATAGTCTTCTGTACCGTGGTTTTCAATTCCAACGGATTTCCGTTAAATATAACGATGTCGGCATCCTTTCCTTTTTCTATAGAACCTACTCTGTCACTGATGCCTGTTATTTCTGCAGCATTTATTGTTATTGCCTTTAAGGCTTCTTTTTCGTCCATGCCTTCACGGGCTGCAATTGCGGCACACAGACACAAATGATGTTCCGGAACACAAGGGTGATCCGTCATTATAGCAACCTTCAGCCCAGCTTTTGAAAGAATCCCCGGCGTTTTAAGGTTTTGGTTTCTCAATTCTATTTTTGACCTGTCAGTAAGCATCGGCCCTATAATTACAGGAAGTCCTGCTTCTGCAAGAATATCTTTTATGAGATAACCTTCTGTACAGTGGTCAAGGGTTATATCTACATCAAATTCTTTAGCTATCCTGATAGCAGTTATTATATCATCGGCTCTATGCGCATGAGCTTTTAGTGGTATCTGCCTGTTTAATACCAGTAGCAATGCTTCCATCTTAAAGTCAAACTCAGGCTTATCATATTCTTCAGGGTCTTTTTTATATTCTTCCCAAAGTTCCTGATATTCTTTTGCCTTGAACAAACTTTCACGAAGTATTGCAGCAGTAGCCATTCTGGTCATAGGTGCCTGATGTTTTTCATTATATACTGTTTTGGGATTCTCTCCGAATGCCACCTTCATTGCTACAGGCTGCTTTATAACCATCTCATCCACACACCGTCCGAAGGTTTTTATGGCAGCAAACTGTCCTCCTATTACATTAGCACTGCCCGGGCCTGTGACAACAGTTGTCACACCGCTTTCATATGCTTCTGCAAAAGACCTGTCAGCGTGGTAAATAGCATCTATTGCTCTCAATTGAGGTGTTACCGGGTCGGTAGACTCGTTTCCGTCGTCGCCTTCAAAGCCAACTGCATCCTCCCACATTCCTATATGACTGTGAGGGTCTATAAAGCCCGGTAGTACATAGCCTCCGTTTGCATCTATCCTCTTTGTATCCGCCATCAGTTGTTCCTTGACCTCTGCGATATCCTTGCCTACAGCTGTTATTTTATCATTATCAATAAGCACGTATCCATTTTCATAATCCGTATCTGACATTGTTACTATATTGCCGTTATATATTAAAAGCATTTATACCTCCATATTTGTACAAATCAATACTCTTTATTTTTTTAACATCCTAATTTTATTATATTATGCCACCAAAAACAATATAATAAATGGTTGGTTTATGCACCATACAGGGAATTTTATGTGATATATTTTTTTTAAATGAATATAAATGTCTATAGATACTTTCAGGCAGTTTCAAAGAAGGAAGTGACTTTAATGGAAGAGTTATCAAAATTTCATACTGTAAGAGGATATCAGCTTTTAATGCAGAATAAAAATCTCCTCACCTCCTCAATGGAAGATTATCTTGAAATGATATACAGAAACAGCCTGACAGAGGGCTATATGAGAATCAATACCATTTCTGAGCTTCTTAATGTAGCAGCTCCCTCTGCTACTAAAATGGTTCAAAAGCTAAGCAAGCTTGGATTACTGCAATATAAAAAATATGGGGTTATTTTTCTGACTGACAACGGACGTGAGCTTGGTAAGTTTTTGCTGGATAGACATAATATTATAGAAAGTTTTCTAAAAAATCTTGGGGCAGATGACGATGTTCTTGTTGAAACAGAATTGGTGGAACACAGTATTTCTGCCGGAACCTTATCAACATTAAATATGTTTAACAAATTTCTTTTATTAAATCCGGATTTGGTTCAAAAATTTCGGGATTTCTGCAAACAAGATGCCGGATAAATAGTTTTCTTAATTCAGCTGCTTTGCGATTTAACTGCAAAGCAGCTTTTTAGTTTTATACTCATCTGTAACACTTTTATATAATGATACATATTTTAGATTAGGTAAACGAAATTAGACTCAGCTAAAGTTATTAGTTAAGTACAAAAAATGTCTAGAGGTGTTAATTTTGTTGGATGAGAGCTTTTCACCGACATTGGGTTCACAAACCGAATCCTTAAATGTTGGAAGGGTTATACCACATAAAAGAAATTCAATTGGTAGAATAAGAACCGTACTTAAATTTTTAGGGCCTGCATTTATAGTAAGTGTGGCATATATTGATCCGGGTAATTTTGCGACAAATATCAGCGGTGGCTCCAAGTTTAATTATAATCTGTTGTGGGTCATTCTTTGGAGTAATTTGATGGCCATTTTCCTTCAGTCCTTGTCAGCAAAGCTTGGCATCGCTACAGGATACAATCTTCCTCAAATGTGCGGAAAGGTTTTTTCAAGAAGGGTAAACTGGTTTTTCTGGATTGTGGCTGAACTTGCTGCCATTGCAACAAATCTGGCAGAATTCCTTGGATGTACTCTTGGTTTATATCTCTTGTTCCGTATTCCCATGGCTTTTGCGGGCTTGATTACTGCCGTACTTACTTTTTTTATTGTATATATGGGACGATACGGTCAGAGGTTTTTGGAAGGCATTATTTCTATATTGGTAGCCGTAATTTGTATATCATATACAATGGAACTGTTTCTCGCAAAACCAGATTGGGCATCAGCAGGACTTCACGTTTTAATGCCTTCACTTCCCAATGGTGAAGCAGTAATGATTGCTGTTGGTATGTTAGGTGCAACTGTAATGCCACATGTAATATTTCTGCACTCGCAGCTGGTACAGCAAAGAAATAAGGATTTAACCGAAGCCCAGAAGAAAAAGCACTTCAAACTGGAAAGATTGGATATTACCATCGCAATGAATATTGCCTTTGTTATAAATGCGGCAATGGTGGTAGTTTCAGCTGCCGTGTTCTACAGAAACGGTATGGTTGTTAATACTATAGAACAGGCACACCAATCACTTTCACCTCTTTTGGGGGCTGCTTCTAGCGGTGCCTTCGGGCTGGCTCTCGTTGCCTCGGGACTTTCCTCGTCTGTGGTAGGTACCATGGCAGGTACTACCATTATGCAGGGTTTTGTAGGCTTAAAAATAAATGATAATGTTACAAGGATTGTGACAATGCTTCCTGCTATGCTGATAATAATATTAGGAATTAATCCCATGCAGGCTCTTGTTCTAAGTCAGGTAGTTCTCAGTTTCATTCTTCCTGTTGCAATCATCCCCATGCTGCTCATTACAAAGCGAAAGGATCTTATGGGTTCTCTGGTAAATAAGCCGGCTACAAATGTGGTAGGCTGGATTGTTACTTCTATAATACTTGTAGCAAATGCAGTACTTGTGGTGCTGACATTTAGCGGAGGAGTATAAATTGTAAAAACCGGGGTCTAAGTTGTTACACTAATACCCCGGTCTTTTAACTGAACTCTACCTGCTTAATTTGTATAAGGCAATTTTTCTATACTACCAAGTAAGTATTTCTTGAACACGACAAAGTCAAGTGCATCTATTACGCCATCCTTGTTTAAGTCTCCTGCCTCGATATCGTTTTGTACAGGAAAATCGTTAATTATTCCAAGGAGATACATTTTCATCATTGCAAGGTCAGTTGCATCAACAGCATTATCTCCATTTAAATCCCCTATAAGTACGGAAGGGACCTCTTCTTTGATAAATTTAAACCAGTTAAGATTGAATAAGTATCCGCTTTCCCCTGTGAATTTCAAATATACATTATGTTTACCACTTATTCCACTGACACTGCATTTTGAGTCACTAAAAGTCTGCCATCCGCCTGTACTGGAAATCTGACACGTTCCTACCAAAGGCCCTGTGATACTGTCAAGTCTAATCTCGATTTTACCGGCCTTTTCTGCACTGGACGCTCTTGCCACAAATCCCACTGCACCACTGTCAAAATCCATATTGTTATAAACTGCATAGTCTCCGTTTTCTATATATCCTATTGCACTTGTTCCCTCATCACAGGTTACACCTTGGATACCTGACTGAGTATTGTAGCTTTCTGCTTCAATTCTGTCAAAAGGATTTCTTGAACCTGTAAATGAGCCTTTTAATGTAAAGTAAATTCCATATCGTCCGGTATACTTTTTGTAATAAGGCGCAAATACTAAATTATTATCGCTGTCAGTTTCTTTAAAAGTAAATTCCAACTTTCCGGGTGTCTGAACCAAATATTTACTAATGTTACCCAGCCAGTCATCTAAACTTGCAGAGGTAGTGGAATTTATGTTTATTGTATCTTTCACAGTAACAGTTTTGGTAGCCGTTGTTACATTCCATCCAACAGAAGATGTAGTCATACTTTCATTTCCCAGTCCTGCGCATAAAACTACAGGGCCATATGTGAATGCTGCTACATTCTGGTTGTCGGTACACCTTGAAATCTGTACCTCGGCGGGAATGGTCAACTCAAGCTTATCTCCGACCTTCCATACCCTGCTTACATCCAGATATCCGTTGACTACGGAAGCATTGACTGAAGAACCATTTACTTTTACAGTTACCTTTTTATCAGCAGCAACCCAATAAGGCGATCTGAATTTAATTTTAACCTCAGAAGAAGGAGCACTGTCAATTGTAAAGGTTACAGTGTCTGATAAAGGTACATCTGCCTTTTGAGTTAAT
This sequence comes from Ruminiclostridium papyrosolvens DSM 2782, assembly GCF_029318685.1. Taxonomy (NCBI): domain Bacteria; kingdom Bacillati; phylum Bacillota; class Clostridia; order Eubacteriales; family Oscillospiraceae; genus Ruminiclostridium; species Ruminiclostridium papyrosolvens. Next base: position 537,728 of record NZ_CP119677.1, on the reverse strand, counting down.
GAAAGGCCTTTTTCGCTCCAGTTCAAGGTAGAACTGATATACATATTTACATATAGGTCCGAGCCGTTATTAAAATATATGCTGTCATTTAGCTTTGTAAAATTCTCCATGCCGGTTCCCGTACAACACCAGAAGTTATCAAATGGTTTACTGAATACTTTAAAATATCCTGTTCCCATTGGCTTAAAATATGTTGTCATGCCTGTTTCAGGATTTTGAGATGCCAAAATTTCGTTTATAAATGATCTTTCGTAAAAATCGGCATATTTGACATCCCCTGTTACCTGAAATAACTCACGGGTTAGTTTTAGCATATTATAGGAGTTACAGGTTTCGTTATTTACTTCATCTCGGTATTGATCTAGCTTTCCTGCTGCTCTGAAAGCTTCCCATTGACTGTTACCGCCTGTAACATATGTATGATCTCTAATTACCATATTCCAAAATTGTTGTGCAGCTGTAAGATATGAAGCTTCCGATGTACCTAATGTGCGATAACGATTAATTGCGCCGATAAATTTCGGTATTGTTGTATTGGCATGTTTACCTGCTAACACATTATTTCCAGAAGCAATTGTATTAAGCAAAGATGGTTCTTCAAATTTCTTGGCTGCAGCTAAATGATTGCTTTTGCCAGTCAGCTTGTATAATTCAATGAGACAATCATTCATCCCCCCATACTCTACACCCAATACCTTAGCCTGCGTAGCAGAATCCCACGCATTTACACGGTTATAAATCCAATCTCCTAATTTGCTTGCCACAGTTAACGCCGTTGGATTACCTTCTAATTCGTAAATTGAAATAAGCCCCGACATTATTTTGTGCATAGTGTACCAAGGTGCCCAGAGAGTACCTGTTGCCTTTCCCTCGACAACATTGAATTGTTCCGGTGTCTCGGCATATATATAGCCGTCACCCCTTTTGTTCTGACACTGCTGTAGTTCAGATATAATTAAATCAATCCTCTTTTTCATATCTGCATTTACTGTAGCATTTGATTTGGTGTTTTTATAGGCCTGTGCCAAGGCTGACATGTAATGCCCCAATGTATGCCCTTTAAGAGGTGTGTTTTCCCAACCGCCATACTTACTGTAGCTTGTAGATAAACCTGCTGTTTGTCTATAACCGACCAATAAACGGTTAGGATCAATAGATTGCAGGTATGAAATCTCTTTGTTAAATGCATTTGCTAAATACGTATCAGTTATATTAACCTGCTCCATATCAAAGGGCTGTAGTTTATCAACACTTTCCGCCGACACAATTGAAGGTGTCAAAAGAGTCAATAACAGTAGTGCAAACACACAAAGTACTGACGAACCTATGGACTTTTTAGGATTTTTAAACATAGTAAATCTCTCCTTCTTTTTTAATAATGGTGGAGTTTTAGTCATATTTTTTTACTTGCCTTGATTAAGTGAGAATATATTGACGGTATAATTCAACGAATTAATTCAAATATTTGATTTAGAATATAAATTTTTGATATAATTTAATAAACGGGTAACTCTTAACTAAATATGTTAATTAGCTACTCATTGTGAAGTCTATGATGCCAGCATCCTATCACCCGGGTGTTTTCTGCTTTAGGTGTAGATCTCTCTATATATAAAGCAGATACTAAGTTGTTGAATTCAAAGACTCAAGATACTCAATTTTCTTTCAGAATGCATTTACCCTATAGGATGATATGAGTTTTATTCCAGCAGATGCATATTTATGAATTAATTGGTATCTCTATTTAAGTGTATCAATTAATAATTATAAATTAAATGTATTTTCTGCAGAATTGGTGGTAAAAAGTCATATGACGTACTATGAATTTTCACTTGAAACCCCATTGAAATACGATTTAACAGGCAAATTCCAAGCTCCCTCTTCTGAATGGTTGCATTTTTCAAGGTATATGCAGAATTTTGAGCTTATAGTAGTTACGGAAGGTACTGCTTACTTACAGATAGATGAACAGTTTTTCGATATAGGTAAGGGTGAATTTATACTATTTCCGCCGCTTTCCAAACAATCAGGCTATAAAAGCAGCAGTTGTGCTTTTTATTGGCTGCACTTTACATGTGAAAATTCATTCCGGACAGTATCTTCTGATGAAATTCCTTCGGAACTTCCCGCTGAGAAAATATATATTCCCAGATATGGTAAGGCAACAAATCTTGAAAAAATTATAGTTCTTATGAAACATCTTCAGGATAGTGTTAGAAGCTATCACAACAGTCTTCAGAACAATTATCTGAGTACTGCGGTTTTGTGCGAGTTATTCTGCCAGTTTACAAAAAGAAATGCGTCTTTGGATTCGAATATGAAGAAAAAGCAGCTGTTCAATGATATACAGGATTATATTAAATGGTATCGAAATACTGATATAAAAGTATCTGAAATAGCAGAATATTTTGGATATAACAGGCGGTATCTATCAGAATTTTTTAAAACCTTTTCAGGCTATTCTCTTAAACAGTATATAATTCAGGAAAAAATCGATTTGGCCAAATATTTGCTGTGCGAAACCAATGACAATATCAGCGACATAGCTTACAGCCTTGGAATTAATGATAACCATAATTTCATGAAGGTGTTCAAGAAAACAGTAGGACTAACACCTACACAGTACCGAAATGCTTATTCAAAAAGGTTATTGTTTTATAAATAAAACGAAAGATATTCTATTTTGTTGTCATCTGGAGTATTAATCCAAGTATTGAGCCCATTTGTTCCTGTTACATCAGCCATATTCATAATAACTTCTGCTGCCGTATGACTATGAATGTACATTATCGTACCATAAAGGTATCGTTCTTTCTCAACATTCTACGTTAACACCACATCTTGAGTACTTTGCTATGTATGCATTCTCCAACTTATTATTCAAATAATGACATTTGATTATATTTTTTAGTTTCCGGAAATTTATGTAGATAAGAAAACACTTCCTCTGGATTACATAAAATATTGTGTTGCTTACAAATGCTTCTAAGCAACTGCATAAGTTCCTTATTATTATCACTATTTATCCCATATGCATATCCATACTTCTGATGATATTTCATGCGAAGTCCTGGAAAATGTCCATCAAGTCTTTCATAAAAGTATTCTCTATTCCCCTCTCTCAGTGTAAGTCCCATTCCAAAGCAGATAATGCCTTTAACATTAGCTTTTATACAGTATCCTAAAATACCTTCAATATTCTCCTTTGTATCATTAATAAATGGTAATATTGGACCAAGCCACACAATAGTCGGTATTCCATTGTCTCTACATATATTAAGAACTTCAAATCTCCTCTTAGTGGTGCACACATTGGGTTCCAGTACCTTACACAGTTCTTCATCATAAGTAGTTAATGTCATTTGAACTACGCACTTCGTCTTTTCATTTATACTTTTCAATAATTCTAAATCTCGCAATATCAGATCTGATTTTGTCTGTATCGCAAGTCCAAATTCATATTTATTAATAAGTTCTAGGCATCTTCTTGTTATACCTAACTTTTCTTCGCAGTGCATATAAGGATCACTCATAGCACCAGTTCCAATCATACATTTCTTTCTCTTAGAACTAAGGGCTTTCTCTAAAAGTTCTAGTGCATTTTGCTTTACCTCTATATCTTCAAAATCATGGGTAAAATTATAGCATTTGCTTCTACTGTCACAATAAATGCAACCATGAGTACAGCCACGATACACATTCATACCGTTTTTTGCTGATAATATTCCTTTGACATCTACAAAATGCATAAGTACTCCTCCTAGTATCTTTTCAAAATCAATTTCAATTTCTCTGTTTTCTCCGGTTTTACTACATTTATACACCATATGCTTTTATACAAAAGCAAAACCCCCAAACGATAACCATTTGAGGGTTTTTGTATGTTGTAAATATTATCTCTTTGAGAACTGTGGCGCTCTTCTTGCTTTTTTGAGACCGTATTTCTTTCTTTCCTTCATTCTTGGGTCTCTTGTCAAGAATCCAGCTTTCTTCAATGCTGGTCTTAATTCTTCGTCAGCCTTTAAAAGAGCTCTTGAAATACCGTGTCTGATAGCACCGGCTTGACCTGTAAATCCTCCGCCGATAACTTTGCATATAACATCAAACTTTGCGACAGTGTCAGTGAGGGTTAATGGTTGTTTAACTATAACCTTCAAAGTTTCCAATCCAAAGTAATCATCCAATGATCTATCGTTTATAAGAATTTTTCCTTCTCCAGGAACAAGTCTTACTCTTGCAACTGATTTTTTTCTACGTCCTGTACCATAGTAATATACCTTAGCCATTATTTTTTCCTCCCTCCATTAAATGTTCAAATCAAGTACTTCTGGTTTTTGTGCTTGATGGTTATGTTCAGATCCTCTGTATACCTTGAGTTTTCTGTACATTTGTCTTCCAAGACTGTTCTTTGGAAGCATTCCCTTTACAGCTAATTCAATAGCTTTCTCTGGGTGTTTTTCCATCAAGTGCTTGTACTTGATTTCCTTTAATCCGCCTGGATGAAGAGTATGATATCTGTAAAGCTTCTGATCCAGTTTCTTACCAGTTAAAAGTACTTTATCTGCATTTAGTACTATTACATGATCGCCAGTATCAACGTGTGGAGTGAAAATTGGCTTATTTTTTCCTCTTAAAATGCTGGCAATTTCGCTTGCCAATCTTCCAAGGGGCTTACCTTCTGCATCAACAATGTACCATTTTCTTTCAACTTCTTGTGGCTTTGCCATGAAAGTTTTCATTTCTTAATACAACCTCCTTAAAAATCTATAACCTATTTATGTTAGCAGTTAGTTTCAGATAGTTTCAGACTATTCACCAAAAGTAACCGTTTAGGACACTACAACATTTTAATATACAGATATTTGTCTGTCAAGTAGAAAATGCGATAAATTTAATTTACCTCTCATTATCTCTCTATTTTTCTTAATATATCTCCATATCTCTCATATAATCGTTCGCCATTTCACTTTTTTCATTATAGCTCTAATAGTAAATCTCCATTAAATAAAGCCCTTGTGCAGGGGCGGTCTTGCCTGATTTTGTCCTGTCAAGACCTGCTATAATGCCGGGGATTTCAGACTCCTGCAGCTTTCCCATCCCCACGTATATTAGTGTTCCTGCTATAATTCTTACCATATTATATAGAAATCCGTTTCCGGAAACCTCTATGTAAATCATATTATCTTCTTTACCAGATACCTCCATACTATAAATCTCTCTTACAGTACTTCTTACTTGTCCTCCTGTGGCCTGAAATGCTGCGAAATCGTGTTCACCTATGAAATATCGGGCGGCTTTTTTCATTTGCTCAATGTCAAGCACAGGTCTTACATGACAAGACCTGTTTCTCATAATAGCTGAAGGATGTGGAGCATTATAAATCAAGTACCTGTATTTTTTACCTTTTGTAGAATACCTTGCATGAAACTCTTCCGAAACCTCTTCAGAATGTTTAATAACTATATCGTCAGGCAATAAATTATTTATGGCATAAGAGAACTTGTCTCCGGGTATCTGAGAATCTGTAAGAAAATGTGCAACCTGTCCGTATGCATGAACTCCCACATCCGTTCGACTGCACCCAGTAACCCCAACTCCTTCACCCAGTAGTTTAGAAATTGCTTTTTGAACTGTTTCCTGTACTGTTTTAGCATTTTTCTGAACCTGCCAGCCATGATAATTTGTACCGTCATATTCAATAATAATCTTAATTTTCCTCATAAATTTATCTGATTATTCCTTTTCTAAAATAGCACATATTCCATTAGCAATACCCAGGTCATAAATGCTGCAGTTATAACCGTTACAACCGCATCACTTCCCGAAAAACGAAGCTGTTTCATCCTTGTCCTGCCCTCACTGCCACGATAACATCTTGCCTCCATTGCAGTAGCTAACTCATCAGCTCTTCTGAATGCACTGATAAATAGGGGAATCAGCACAGGTATAAAACTTTTTGCACGCTCAACCATGTTCCCCGAATCAAAATCAGCCCCTCTGGAAGACTGTGCTTTTATAATCTTATCTGTCTCATCCAGTAGTGTAGGAATGAACCTTAAAGCGATGGTCATCATCATTGCAATTTCGTGAACAGGCACTTTTACGCGTTTTAGTGGCCCTAAAAGCTTTTCAATTGCATCCGTAAGGGCAATTGGCGTAGTAGTATAGGTTAACAGACTTGCAGTAATTATAAGCAGAAAAAGCCTTATAGCCATCTTAATAGCTACATTAATCCCCTCATATGTTATGCTTAGAAAACCCCAGCTCCAAATTGAGGTTCCCTTTATTGTGAAAATATTAATAATTCCCGCAAAAATAACAATAAATAATACCGGTTTCAAGCCTTTAAGTACAAATTTAACAGGTATGTTTGAGGATACTACCGTAATAGCAGTAAACAACGTCAGCAACAAATATCCCCAGTAGGTACTTATTAAAAAAATGAATATCATCATTATAAATGTCAAAATTATCTTCGTTCGAGGGTCAGCCTTATGCAGAAGCGAATCTCCCGGCACATACTGCCCTATGGTTATGTCTCTTATCAATTTGCCCTTCCCCTTCCACTAGCCTTTTAATGCTTCAAATACTTTGCCAATTCTTTTGCTGCATCTTCTACCGTAAATATATTCTCATTTATTCCGGGATACACAGCTTTAAGCTTTTTCATCAGATATGTTATCTGAGGTGCTGAAAGTCCTATTTTCTCTAATTCTTCAGGCTGTGAGTATATCTCTTTTGAAGGTTTGTCCATAAATACAGTACCTTCATTCATGACAATTACCCTCTCTGACAATCTTGCAATATCCTCCATGCTGTGTGAGACAAGAATAATAGTCATGTTTGAATCTTTATGCAGTTTGGTTATATAACCGAATATTTCATCCCTTCCCTTTGGGTCAAGACCTGCCGTAGGCTCATCCAATACCAGAATGTGAGGCGCCATTGCTACAACCCCTGCAATTGCAACCCTTCTTTTCTGGCCTCCCGAAAGTTCAAAAGGCGATTTCTCGAGAACAGTTTCATCAAGGCCCACCGATTGGATTGAGGAAATTACTCTTTCATCAATTTCCTTCTGTGAAAGCCCTTGTTTCAGTAAACCAAAGGATATATCCTTCTTTACTGTCTCTTCAAAAAGCTGATGCTCAGGGTACTGAAATACAATGCCCACCTGTTGTCTTAATTCCTTAAGGTTCTTTTGCTTGGTGTCAATCCCGTTAATTACAACACGTCCCTTTGTTGGCTTTAAAATCCCGTTCAAATGCTGTATTAATGTAGACTTTCCTGAACCTGTGTGACCAATAATCCCTATAAATGCTCCATCATCTATTTCAATATTTACGTCATGGAGGGCATTTTTCTCGAAAGGTCCCCCGCCCATATACGTATAATATAAATCTTCAACTTTTATTGGCATGTCTTACTCCTATGGTTAAATTATCTTATAACATTACAAACTATAATACCATAAATGAGTTATATTAGTGAAGAGTAAAGCATTTCAATGCTTTACCCCTTAAACTATATATTTAATATTCATCTTGATGAATGAAATATCTCCAATTATATATTATAATATTTATTATTATAATTTACGGAGGTTATTAAACCAAATGAATCAGCACTATTTTACTGAAAACCCGGAATCCGAAATAAAAGAAAAAGCCTTTACAGAGAGTATATGCGGTTCTACCCTTACTTTTACCTCCGTAAGCGGTGTTTTTTCCTTTGAAACCAAAGTAGACAGAGCCTCAGAAAATTTAATTAAAAATTTTACTCCCAGCGGATTATCAGTACTTGATATCGGCTGCGGCTACGGAGCCATCGGACTTTTTATTAAGAGCATATTCCCACAGCAAACCATCACAATGATAGATGTTAATAACAGAGCCTTGGAATATACCAAAAAAAATGCAGCAAGTAACAACCTTTCCATAGAAGCCTTAAACAGTAATCTATTTAGTTCTCTTAATGAAAGAACCTTTGACGATATTATATCAAACCCACCAATAGCCGCCGGTAAAGAATTGAACACCAGATTGATAACCGAATCCTATGACCATCTTTCAAATAATGGTGCACTTTGGCTTGTAGCTTTCCATAATAAGGGTGGTTCCACATTAAAAAAGATTATGGAAACAATTTTCGGCAATGTAACTGATGTAGACAAAAGCGGTGGAATAAGAGTATATAAATCAATCAGGAAATAAGTTATATATCCTTCAAAATTTCAAAAGCTTCTTCAACTGTCAACGGTAAGCTATCAACATTAATACCGTACTCTTTAAGTAGATAAGTCAGTTCAGTAACCTGAGGAACGTCAAGTCCCAGGTTTTTTACTGTATCAACATTACTAAATACTTCTTTAGGAGTACCATCCAGAACCACATTGCCTTTATCTATAATTATAAGTCTGTTAGCAAGTGCTGCTTCGTCCATATGGTGGGTTATGTGTATTATAGTAATACCCTCATCTTTATTAAGTTTTTTTAAAACATTTATAACTTCTTTTCGCCCTAAAGGATCAAGCATTGAGGTAGCTTCATCAAGAATAATACATTCCGGCTTCATAGCAAGAATACCCGCTATGGCAACTCTCTGCTTCTGTCCTCCTGACAGCATATGGGGTGCATTTTTTTTATAATCAGCAATCCCGACTGTCTGTAGTGCTTCATCAACCCTTTTTCTTATTTCAGAGGGTTCAATACCCAGATTTTCCGGTCCAAATGCTACATCCTCTTCAACAGTTGTTGCAATTATCTGATTATCAGGGTTTTGAAATACCATTCCTGCAGTACTTCTGATATCCCACATATTGCTTTCATCAGCAGTATTTTTACCTAAAACAATAACCTTACCTTCAATGGGCATCAAAAGCGCATTAAGAAGCCTTGCAAATGTCGACTTTCCCGAGCCGTTTCTTCCCAAAATTACTACAAAATCTCCCTTTTCTATTGTAGTACTCACATGTTCCAGTGCAGGAATATCAATATTTACTTCTCCATATGATTTATATGAAAAACTGACGTTTTCAATTTTAAACATATTATTACTCATTGAAAGCCTCCCAAAAAAGTAACCCTCTTATATTTTATACAGTTATTTTAAATCTATCAAAGTATATAAATATGGGGATTAAACATTTTGCTGTTTAATCCCCACATAATTATCACTTAGATATATGTTGATACAAATATTTAAGTATGTTATACCAACTCAAGTATTACCATCTCTGCAGCATCGCCTCTTCTAGGTCCGAGCTTGTAGATTCTGGTATAACCGCCCTTTTTGTCCTTGTATTTAGGAGCAATTTCTTCAAAAAGTTTATCTGTGATGTTGATATTCGCTCCATCAGCAGTTGACGGTCTATATACCCAGTTCATTATAAGTCTTCTAGCATGTAGTCTTGAAGCACTATCAACAGATACCATATCTGTCTTTTGCTCTCTGTCTACTACAAAATACTTCTTACCGTTCTTTGATGTTTTAGTGTCGGTAAGCTTCTTTCCTTTGGCATCAACTTTTGCAGCACTAACCTTAATTTGCTTTGAAGTAAAGTTATCTGCTTCCTTGATTGCTAAAGTGATAAGTTTTTCTGCTATACTTTTAACTTCCTTGGCTCTCGCCTCAGTAGTTTCAATTCTACCACTTACAAATAAAGCTGTAGTAAGATTCTTTAAAATTGCCTTTCTTTGGTCTGTTGCACGCCCCAACTTTCTTTGACCTGGCATTACCTATCCCTCCTTGCCTCGTATTTTACACTACTATATAATTAGCGTCTAATTTTTATAACAATTATTCTTCACTTGGTGCTAAGAACAATCCAAGTGCCTGAAGTTTTTGAAGAACCTCTTCAAGAGACTTTCTTCCAAGGTTTCTTACCTTCATCATATCCTCTTCGGTTCTGTTGGTAAGATCCTCTACAGTATTGATTCCGGCTCTCTTTAAACAGTTATATGATCTAACTGATAAATCAAGCTCTTCAATAGTCATTTCAAGAACTTTCTCTTTTTTGGTTTCTTCTTTTTCAACCATAATCTCAGTATGCTTAGCTTGATCAGACAAATCTACAAATAGATTTAAATGCTCACTAAGTATTTTAGCTCCGAGACTAATAGCCTCATCAGGATTAATACTTCCGTCAGTCCACACTTCAAGAGTCAGCTTATCATAATCAGTAATCTGACCAACACGTGTATTTTCAACAGTGTAATTAACTTTCTTGACGGGAGTATATATTGAATCAACAGGAACGACACCTATAGGTTGACCAGCCTGTTTATTCTTATCAGCAGAAACATATCCTCTGCCTTTACTGATTACCATCTCCATGTAGAATCTATGATCGCCATTCAATGTTGCAATATGAAGGTCAGGATTAAGTATTTCTACGTCCTGGTCAGTGATAATATCACCGGCTGTTATTGGCCCTTCTCCATTTGCATCAATGTAAATAACCTTTGATCCTTCGCCATGAATTAATAATGAAAGAGATTTGATATTCAGTATTATCTCAGTTACGTCTTCAACTACTCCTGGAACTGTGGAGAATTCATGCAAAACTCCATCAATCTTTATTGAATTGACAGCAGCACCGGGTAAAGAAGAAAGTAATATTCTTCTCAAAGAATTACCGAGGGTAATACCATAGCCTCTTTCCAAAGGCTCAACTATAAACTTGCCATAAGTGTTATCATCGCTATTTGATACACATTCAATTCTAGGCTTTTCTATTTCTATCACCAAGAACCCTCCCTTAACAACTTTTTATTTTTTGAGGGCAACTGATTCTAAACGTACTTTTCATAGAGAATTATAAATAATTCTTTCAGTTGCTTCCAAGTTATAAATCCATCTAATATATATTACTTGGAGTACAACTCTACGATCAAGTGTTCTCTGATTGGTAAATCAATATCTTCTCTTGCAGGAAGAGCAACAACTTTTCCTACCAGATTTTCTTCATTAAATTCCAACCATTTAGGAACAACTTTTCCACCGGCAATCTCTCTAATTGACTTAACTTTTGGTGAACTCTTGCTCTTGTCAGCTACTGCTATAACATCCCCAACCTTTATAAGGTAAGAAGGTATATTAACACGCTTTCCATTTATTGTGAAATGACCATGTGTAACTAACTGTCTTGATTCAGGTCTTGAAGTACCCAGTCCAAGTCTGTATACTACATTGTCAAGTCTTGTTTCAAGGATTTGAAGCAGGTTTTCACCTGTTATACCCTTACGTCTTGATGCCATTTCAAAGTATTGACTGAATTGGCCTTCCAAAACGCCATAAAATCTTCTAACCTTTGCCTTTTCACGAAGCTGTATGCCGTATTCCGACATCTTCTTCTTAGCCTGTCCGTGTTGTCCAGGTGCATAAGGTCTTCTTGCTACAGAACATTTATCAGTATAGCATCTCTCGCCCTTTAGAAAAAGCTTTTCGCCTTCTCTTCTGCAGAGTCTGCAAGATGCATCAGTATATCTTGCCATCTAAGTTTACACCTCCATAATAATTATCAATTATACTCTCCTGCGCTTAGGTGGTCTGCAGCCGTTGTGCGGAATTGGTGTAACGTCTTTTATAAGACTTACTTCAAGTCCAGCAGCTTGCAAAGCTCTAATAGCTGCTTCTCTACCTGCTCCAGGTCCCTTTACGTATACTTCAACTGTCTTAAGTCCGTGCTCCATTGCAGCTTTTGCAGCAGTTTCAGCAGCCATTTGAGCAGCAAATGGTGTGCTCTTTCTTGACCCTCTGAAACCAAGTCCGCCTGCACTAGCCCATGATAGTGCATTTCCGGCAGTGTCTGTCAAGGTAACAATTGTATTATTAAAAGATGAACGGATATGAGCAGCTCCACGTTCAATGTTTTTACGTTCTCTTCTTTTTCTGGTAGTTCTTTTAGCACCAGCAGTCTTCGTTGCCATTTGTTCGCAAACCTCCTTTAACTATTTCTTTTTGCCGCTAACGGGCTTTGAAGGGCCTTTTCTAGTCCTTGCATTTGTCTTTGTACGTTGTCCTCTTACAGGAAGACCCATTCTATGTCTTCTTCCTCTATAGCATCCGATTTCAATAAGACGCTTGATGTTTAAAGCGATTTCTCTTCTGAGGTCACCTTCAACCTTGTATTCTTTGTCGATTACTTCTCTGATTTTGTTTATTTCATCATCAGTCAGATCTCTAACACGAGTATCAGGGCTAACACCAGTCTTAACAAGAATCTCGTTAGACTTAGGTCTTCCAATACCGTAAATATAAGTGAGACCAATTTCTACCCTTTTCTCTCTGGGCAAATCTACTCCGGCAATACGTGCCATTTTTACTTACACCTCCATTAAAATTCGTGTCGCCATACTTACGACACTCGAACTAATTCTCCACCGGTTGGTTCATGAAATTGTACGATGCCATTCCCATAGGCTCATGTCCAAACGATATCGTCAAATATTTAAAATATCAACAAGAAAACAATGAATCGGGAAATTCTTTTGTTCAGCCGCTTCTTGCCGAGATTTTACGAAATTAAATAAAACATTGATGTGGGTCCAATATTAACCCTGTTTTTGCTTATGCTTTGGGTTTTCGCAGATAACCATTACTCTGCCTTTTCTTTTAATAATCTTGCACTTTTCGCATATAGTCTTAACTGATGGTTTTACTTTCATCGCTATATCCTCCTTATAATAAGAAAAAAATCTGCTTAATTAGTTAATTGGGTAATACTTTTATATTAATAAATAATACCTTTAGGTATATATTATTTTGCTCTCCAAGTTATTCTTCCTCTGGTAAGGTCGTATGGTGACAATTCAAGGGTTACCTTATCACCCGGAAGAATCCTTATAAAATTCATTCTGAGCTTACCTGATATATGTGCCAATACCTTATGCCCATTCTCAAGCTCTACCTGAAACATAGCATTAGGCAATGCCTCAATAACAGTACCTTCAACCTCTATAACATCATCTTTTGCCAAACTAACACCTCCTCCAAAGGATAAATAATTCATTTATAAATTCATTGCTCTTAACTAAACTTTACTGTCAACAGGTACATTATATTCAACAAGTGCCTTCCTTATCTCGGCATTTGTGCATCTTTCTCCTGAAGAAATTTTCTGTGCAATAGCTTCTATAACATTGTTTGTAGCAATCAGGTGTCTCAACTTCTTTTTCTTAGGATTCTCCAGCCTTCTGGTGCTTCCGTCACTAATGAGTACATAACTGCCCTCACTCAAACCTGTCACTACAAATATTTTTCCTGCGTCCCGCCCTGCTTTAGAAAGTACGACCTGTCCCAGGACTACATTCAATGTAATTCACCTCTAAGCATAAAATTTACACAGTCAAACCAAATATAAATTATACAGGAAAACTATAATTATAACAATACAATTTATAAAAAAACTAAAAATATTTATTAGAACCTTGTTAATATAACCGGTCCGTCGTTAGTAATTGCTACTGAATTTTCATAGTGCGCAGAAAGCGATTTGTCAGTTGTTACAACAGTCCATCTGTTTTCTAAAACTTTTACACTATAGCTACCTGCATTAACCATTGGCTCGACAGCTATTGTCATTCCGTTTTCAAGCCGCGGGCCTCTTCTCTTTGTTACATAATTCGGTATATCCGGCATCTCATGTAAATCTCTTCCAATACCGTGCCCTACAAAATCTCTTACCACAGAAAAGCCCTTACTCTCAACATGATTTTGAATAGCTTCTGATATATCTCTTATGTGATTGCCTATTACCATTTGTTTTAATCCTTCAAAGAAACTCTGACGCGTTTCATCAATAAGTCTTTGTGCCTCAGCATTAATATTTCCCACTGCAAAGGTCCTTGCTGCATCTGCATGATATCCGTTTAAATGAACACCAACATCTATACTGATAATATCGCCATCTTTTAAAGGCTTTAAACTCGGTATCCCATGAACCACTTCCTCATTGACAGATGCACATATACTACCGGGGAAAGGAACCATTCCAGGAACACCAACATCGTATCCTTTAAAAGAAGGTGTTGCGTGATTCTTTTTAATATACTCTTCAGCAATTCTGTCCAATTCCTTAGTGGTAACACCCGGTACAGTATTTTTCTTTATTAGTTGAAGAGCTCCATATAGAATCTCTCCAGATTTTTTCATCTTTTCAATTTCAGATTGTGATTTTATAGTAAACATCTTAAATACCTAAAACTTTCATTACACGTCTTGATGTTTCTTCAACTTCTCCGGCGCCTTCAGCTACTTTGAGTTTGCCGGCTTTTTCGTAATAATTGATAAGTGGTTGTGTTTGCTTATGATATGTTTCAAGTCTGTTCAATACTGTTTCAGCAGCATCGTCAGCTCTTTGAATAACAGCGGATTTGCAAACGTCGCATATTCCTTCTTCTTTTGTAGGATTGAATACAACATTGTATGTTGCACCGCAGTTTGTACATACACGTCTTCCGGACATTCTTTCAATAATATCTTCGTCTTTTACATTTATTAAAAGAGCAACATCCAGATTAATGTTCATTTGCAGCAAAACCTTATCAAGGTATTCAGCCTGAGGAATTGTTCTTGGGAAACCATCCAAAATAAATCCATTTGCACAGTCAGCATTTCCCAATCTGTCCTTTACTATTTCCACAGTCAGTTCGTCTGGTACCAACTCTCCCTTATCCATAAATGCCTTTGCCTTTAGTCCAAGAGGAGTATTTCCCTTTATGTTCGCTCTGAAAATATCACCGGTTGAAATATGCGGAATACTAAGTTTTTCAGAAATAATCTTTGCTTGAGTTCCCTTTCCAGCTCCGGGAGCTCCTAATAATATGATCCTCATTATTTTCACCTCTTTACAATTACTTATAACATTAAGTTTAGGGCTTATGACGTATCATAAACCCCAAACCATTTGCTAACTAATCTAATTTGAAAGGACCTTATTCCAAGAATCCTTTATAGTGTCTCATAAGCATTTGTGATTCGATTTGTCTTACAGTATCAATTGCAACACCAACCAAGATCAGAACGCTTGTTCCGGCAAACCATACTCCCTGTACTCCTGTAATCCAACCAATAATATATGGGAATATAGTTATAAGAGCAAGGAACAATGCACCAAACCATGTTATCCTGTTCAATACCTTTGCGATATACTCGGAAGTTGGCTTACCAGGTCTTATACCAGGTATAAACCCACCATTCTTCTTCATGTTATTAGCAAGTTCAATTGGATTAAACTGAACATAAGTATAGAAGAATGTAAATCCGATAATTAATAAAGCATAAAGTATTGCATATGACCAATGGCCTGACCAATTCTTTATAAATCCGGCAACACCGCTAGTTGCATTTGGTCTTGCAAATCCTACGATTGTTGAAGGAAGCATCATGATAGACATTGCAAAGATTATAGGAATAACTCCTGCCCAGTTTACCTTTATAGGTAAGTGAGTACTTTGTCCTCCATAAACCTTTCTACCAACAACTCTCTTAGCATATTGTACAGGTATACGACGTTCAGCTTGATTAACCCAAACAACACAAGTGATAACACCAACGAATACAAGAAGTATTCCAAGTATTGCTAAAATACCTACTGCACCATTTCCTAAGTTACCCAAAGTGTAGTTCTTTATAATATAGTTAGCCCCTGTAGGACCAGCTGACAATATACCTGCGAAAATCAACATTGAAATACCGTTTCCAATACCGTACTCGGTGATTTGTTCACCAAGCCACATCAAAAATGCTGTTCCGGCAGTAAGTGTAAGTGTTACTGTAATGAAGGTTATAACGTTAAGTCCTGAAATAAGAGCACCTCTTAGACCGATAGTAATGGCAGTAGCCTGCAAGAATGCCAAAATTACTGTTGCATATCTTATCCATTGACCTATCTTTTTCCTGCCCTCTTCGCCTTCCTTTGATAACTGTTCCAGCTTTGGAATAGCAATCGTTAACAACTGCATAATAATTGATGCATTGATGTATGGTGTTATACTCATTGCGAATATAGTTGCATTCTTAAAAGATCCACCACCAATGATATCAATAAAGTTAAACAACTGTCCACCCTTTGAAATAAGTTGTGCAAACCAATCAGGGTTCAATCCAGGAACAGGGATTCTAGATCCTAATCTAAAAATTAGGAGAAGGCCAATAGTTATTAATATCTTTTTCTTTAAATCAGGAATTTTCCAGGAATTCTTAAGTGTATCCATCATTCCACTCACGTTATACCACCTCGACCTTTCCTCCCACAGCTTCTATCTTTTCAGTAGCTGTTTTTGTAAATTTAGCCGCTTGTACTGTTAACTTTTTAGTTAACTCTCCGTTACCTAAAATTGCTACTCCATCTATAATCTTTTTAGCAAGGCCCGAAGATTTAAGAAGTTCTTCAGTTACAACTGTACCTTCATCAAATATATTCAAATCAGATACGTTAACTTCAGTATACTTTTTAGAAAACTCGTAGTTGTTAAATCCCCTTTTTGGTAATCTCATATATAAAGGCATCTGACCACCTTCAAAACCTGGTCTAACACCTCCGCCGGCACGGGCATTTTGTCCTTTGTGACCCCTACCACCGGTTTTACCGTTACCACTGCCTATACCTCTACCTTTTCTATTAGGTAGCTTTTTTGATCCAGGAGCAGGCTGTAATTCAAATAATTTCATTGACTACACCTCCCTTATATTTCTTCTACACAAACAAGATGTGAAACTTTTCTAATCATTCCTCTAATTTGAGGGTTGTCATTGTGTTCAACTGCAGTTCCGATTTTACCTAAACCAAGAGCTTTTACAGTTGCAGTCTGACTCTTAACAGCCTTATTTGTGCTCTTCTTTAGAGTTATCTTTAACTTAGCCATTTAATGTCCCCCCTAGCCCAGAATCTCTTCTGCTGTTTTTCCGCGAAGTCTAGCAACTTCTTCAGCTGTCTTTAACTGAGCAAGACCTTCAATAGTTGCATTAACCATATTAATTGGGTTGTTTGAGCCCAATGACTTCGTTCTTATATCACGGATTCCTGCAAGTTCAAGTACAGCTCTTACAGGTCCTCCGGCAATAACTCCGGTACCTTGTCCGGCAGGCTTAAGTAATACTTTACCTGCTCCAAACACTCCGATTGCTTCGTGTGGAATTGTTGTTTCAACAAGCGGAACTTTAATCAGGTTCTTCTTAGCATCTTCAATACCTTTACGAATAGCTTCTGGTATTTCAGCAGCTTTACCCATTCCAGTTCCAACATATCCGTTTTCGTCTCCTACTACTACTAACGCACTGAAACGAAAATTTCTACCACCTTTAACAACCTTTGTTACACGTCCTATATTAACAACTTTTTCTTTAAGCTCACCTAAAGTGCTGGCATCAATTCGTTGCATGTATTCCCCTCCTTCTCCTTAAAAATCCAAGCCTGCTTCTCTAGCAGCGTCAGCAAGCTCTTTAACTCTTCCATGATAGATATATCCGCCTCTATCAAATACAACCTTCTTTATACCCTTGTCAATAGCTTTAGAAGCTATTAATTTTCCAACCTCTTTAGCTGCTTCTTTGTTTCCGCCGTTAGCAACTTTTCCTTTTAACGCGGCATCAAGTGTTGAAGCGGATACAAGAGTATTACCGGTTGTATCATCGATTATCTGAACATAAATGTTGTTTAAACTTCTAAAAACGTTCATTCTTGGACGCTCAACAGTTCCAGTAATCTTTTTGCGTACTCTCAGATGCTTTCTGAGTCTTACATCGTTTCTATTTGCTTTATTTATCATTTACTCTCATCTCCTTTCTACTTTTTGCCCTTGCCACCAGTCTTACCTTCTTTACGTCTTATAACTTCAGTTTCGTATTTGATACCCTTACCCTTATAAGGCTCAGGAGGTCTCTTTTCACGAATCTTAGCAGCAACTTCACCAACTACCTGCTTGTCTATTCCTCTAACAATTATCTTGTTAGGTGCAGGAACTTCAGTTGCAATACCTTCAGGATCTTCCATCTCAACAGGATGTGAATAACCCAGGGTTAAAACCAACTTTTTACCCTGCTTTTGTGCTCTGTAACCAACACCGTTGATATCAAGAGCTTTTTGATATCCATTGGTAACACCTTCAACCATATTGTTGATAAGTGTTCTTGTTAAACCATGGAGTGATTTGTGCATTTTTAAATCAGATGGTCTTTCAACCACTATCTGATCAGCCTCAACCTTAATAATCATATCCTTGTGGAACTGCTTTATAAGAGTTCCTTTTGTACCTTTTACAGTCAATAAATTGTCGCCGTCTAGTTTAACTGTTACTCCCTTTGGAAGAGCTATTGGCAACTTTCCTATTCTTGACATGTCATATACCTCCAGTTCTTAAAATTATGGGCTATTTAATGCCCTTTTCAGACCTTAGAGTATTTTCAAATTCTTAGATAAGAATTTGAAAATACTTTACCTGAGGATTTATAACTTACCAAACAAATGCCAGAACTTCTCCGCCTATACCTTCTACTCTGGCCTTCCTGTCAGTCATTATTCCCTTTGATGTTGAGATAATTGCTATACCGAGTCCGCCTAAAACCTTTGGCAGTTCGTCTTTTCCTGCATATACTCTCAAACCAGGCTTACTAATTCTCTTTATTCCAGTTATAACGTTTTGCTTATTATTGGCGTACTTCAGGTTAACCCTAAGTACTCCTTGCTTTCCGTCACTAATTTCTTCAAAATTCTTAATATATCCTTCTTCCAGCAAAATATTTGCTATAGACCTCTTGAGGTTGGAAGCGGGTATATCAACTGATTCATGTTTTGCAGAACCTGCATTTCTTATTCTGGTCAACATATCAGCTATTGCATCAGTAATTTGCATATGTTTAACCTCCTTCCAATGATATTACCAGCTTGCTTTTTTAACGCCAGGTATTTGACCTTTGTACGCTAACTGTCTAAAGCATAAACGGCAAATTCCAAATTTTCTAATGTATGCATGTGGTCTTCCACATATTTTACATCTATTGTAAGCCCTTGTACTAAACTTGGGTGTACGTTGTTGCTTTATAATCATAGATTTCTTTGCCATGCCTTCAATCCCTCCTTAGCTCTGGCTGAATGGCATACCAAGTAACTTTAGAAGCTCTTTTGCTTCTTCATCACTCTTAGCCGTAGTTACAAAAACGATATCCATTCCTCTTAACTTATCAACCTTGTCATACTCTATTTCAGGGAATATTAGCTGGTCTTTTACACCCATAGAGTAATTTCCTCTACCGTCAAATGAGTTATTGGAAAGACCTCTGAAGTCTCTTACTCTAGGAATGGCTACATTAAAGAGCTTATCAACGAATTCATACATTCTTGCGCCTCTTAATGTAACCTTACAGCCAATATTCATTCCCTGTCTCAACTTAAATGCCGCAACAGACTTCTTAGCCTTTGTTACAATCGGCTTCTGTCCGGTAATCAATGTCATATCATTTACTGCTGAATCCATAGCCTTTGGATTGTCCTTAACTTCTCCGACTCCCATGTTAAGAACTATCTTTTCAAGCTTTGGAATCTGCATGTTACTGCTATATTTAAACTTTTCTTTCAAAGCAGGAACTGCTTCACTAAGATATTTGTCTTTTAACCTTACCATCTGCTATACCTCCTTCCGGCAGTGCTATTAACCGTCTTTGTTTTTATCTAATACTATATCAATAATTTCGTTACAGTTCTTACAAGCTCTAGCCTTCTGCCCGTTGTCGAGAATTTTCTTTGCAACTTTGGTAGGCTTTCCACATTTGTCACAAACCAACATAACATTTGAACTGTTAATATGTGATTCCTGATGGATAATGCCACCTTGTTGATATTTTCCTCTAGGCTTTTTGTGCTTTGTTGACATGTTTACGCCTTCAACAAGTACTTGATTAGTAGAAGGATTTACGCTTAATACCTTGCCCTTCTTGCCTCTATCTTTTCCTGAAAGCACAAGAACTGTATCACTCTTTTTTACATGAACTTTGTTTGCCAAATTAAGCCGCCTCCTTCCTTACAATACTTCCGGTGCAAGAGAAAGAATCTTCATGAAATCCTTATCTCTTAATTCTCTTGCAACAGGTCCAAATATACGAGTTCCTCTTGGGTTCTTATCATCTTTAATTATAACTGCAGCGTTTTCATCAAATCTGATGTAAGATCCGTCTGGTCTTCTAACGCCTTTCTTAGAGCGTACAATAACGCACTTTACTACGTCACCTTTTTTTACAACACCGCCGGGTGTTGCATTTTTAACAGAAGCTACTATAACATCACCTATATTAGCATACTTTCTCCAAGAACCGCCAAGAACTTTTATACACATAAGTTCTTTAGCTCCGGTATTATCAGCTACTTTCATTCTAGACTGAACTTGAATCATAGTGGTACCTCCTTCCAAAATTTCTGCTCAGACTGCACATATATTATTGTGCCTTTTCAACGATTTCAACAAGTCTCCATCTCTTTTCCTTACTCAATGGTCTTGTTTCCATTACTTTAACTTTATCACCAATCTGGCATGTGTTTTCTTCATCATGTGCCTTTAGCTTATAAGTTCTCTTAACAATTTTTCCGTATAACGGATGCTTTACACTAGTTTCTATAGCAACAACAATAGTTTTATCCATTTTATTGCTGACAACCTTGCCAACCCTAGTCTTTCTTAAAGCTCTTTCAACCAAGTGGAATTACCTCCTTCCGAATACTCGTCTTTGTGATACTATCGGTTGATGTATTACAAAGAACATAACTGACGTTATTCATTATGGTTAAGGTTTTTCAATTACTTTAGCAAATAGCTATTACTTGTTATCGCTAAGCTCTTTTTCCCTTATTATTGTTTTAACTCTAGCAATGGATTTTTTAACATCCTTAAGTTTCATTGGGTTCTCAAGCTGATTTGTAGCAAGCTGAAATCTAAGCTTAAAGAGTTCAGACTTTAATTCGCCCAATTCCTTGTTTAATTCAACAATATCCTTTTCTCTGATTTCACTAGCTTTCATTTGCTTCACCACCCATTTCTGTCTCGCGGGTTACAAATTTACATTTAACCGGAAGCTTGTGCATAGCGAGTCTTAATGCCTCTCTAGCTGTTTCTTCAGGTACTCCCGCAATTTCAAATAATACTCTTCCAGGTTTTACTACTGCAACCCAGTACTCCGGTGAACCTTTACCACTACCCATACGAGTTTCAGCAGGTTTCTTTGTTACCGGTTTATCAGGGAATATTTTAATCCAAACCTTACCGCCACGCTTAATGAAACGAGTCATTGCTATTCTGGCAGCTTCAATCTGGTTGCTTGTTATCCAAGCAGGTTCTAAAGCCTGAATTCCGAACTCACCATTGCTAACAAAGTTACCTCTGGTAGCTTTTCCGGTCATTCTACCTCTGTGAACCCTTCTATGTTTTACTCTTTTGGGCATTAACATTACTTAACCCCTCCTTCCGCTTTTCTGTCTCTCTTAACAGCAGGAAGAACTTCTCCTTTGTATATCCATACCTTGACACCGATTTTACCATAAGTTGTGTTTGCTTCGGCAAAACCATAGTCTATATCAGCACGAAGTGTTTGAAGTGGAATAGTACCGTCATGATAATGCTCAGTTCTTGCGATTTCAGCACCACCAAGTCTACCTGCACACGCAGTCTTGATACCCTTAGCACCAAGTTTCATTGTTCTTGACATAGCCTGCTTCATTGCTCTTCTGAAAGATATACGTTTTTCTAGCTGTGACGCGATGTTCTCTGCAACTAACTGAGCATCCATTTCAGGAACTTTAATCTCAGTGATGTTAATCAGAACGCTCTTTCCTGTCATTTTTTCTATTTCTTTTCTAAGTTCTTCAATACCTTGGCCACCCTTGCCTATTACAAGTCCTGGCTTTGCAGTATTTACATTAATCTTGACCTTATTTGCCGCACGGTCAATCTCAATTCTAGAAATGCCTGAAATATAAAGCTTCTTCTTTATGAAATTTCTTATTTTCACGTCTTCAACAAGATAGCTGCTAAAAGATTTGTCATTAGCATACCATTTTGTATCCCAATCTTTAATAATTCCAATTCTTAATCCATGAGGATTTACTTTCTGGCCCATTACTCAACCTCCTTCTCGCTTATTCTCTTTCCTTTACAACCAATGTTATATGGCTGGTTCTTTTTTGAATTTTAAATGCTCTACCTTGAGCACGTGGCATAATTCTCTTTAATGTTGGTCCTTGAGTTGCAAAAGCTTCTGCAATAAAAAGGTTATCATGATTCAAACTATTATTGTTAACAGCATTTGCTTCTGCTGACTTAAGAAGCTTGTACAAAACCTCTGATGCAGCCTTAGGTGTAAATTTGAGGATACCATAAGCCTCATCTATACCCTTATTTTTTATCAAATCCAGTACGATTTTAACCTTTCTGGATGATATACGTGCATATTTTAAAACTGCTCTTCCTTCATCTTTACCGATTCCGAGAACTTTTCTCTCTTTCTTAGTAAGAAGTGCAGGCTTATTTGACTTAGTATGCTTAGCATTTTGTTCAGCCAAAATCTGATCTTTATTCTTTAATAGCTCCTCTTTGGACAATACTTTTTTCTCCAACTGAATAGCCTCCTTTCAGTTCTAATCTTAAACTTTCAGTTTAAAAATTCTTTTACCTTAGAGAAGAAGACTTCTCGTTACCGCCATGTCCCTTGTATGTTCTTGTTGGCGCAAATTCACCAAGCTTATGCCCAACCATTTCTTCTGTTATATATACAGGAACGTGCTTCTTTCCATCATGAACAGCAATTGTGTGTCCAACCATCTGAGGGAATATAGTCGAAGCCCTTGACCAGGTCTTGATAACTTTCTTATCATTTACTTTATTCATTTCTTCAATCTTCTTAAGTAATGAATCAAGCACGTAAGGTCCCTTTTTAACTGATCTACTCATTATTCTAAAATCCTCCCTTCGCCGCCATCTCGTAGGATTTGGCGGAGCGGTTAACCCGCTCTTACTTCCAAATATCCCGATATATTACTTTTGATTTCTTCTCTTAACAATAAACTTATCTGACTTGTTTTTCTTCTTTCTAGTCTTCAAGCCAAGAGTTGGTTTACCCCAAGGTGTAACAGGACTTGGTCTACCGATTGGTGATTTACCTTCTCCACCACCGTGAGGATGGTCACAAGGGTTCATAACAACACCACGTACTGTAGGTCTGATACCCATCCATCTTTTTCTACCAGCCTTACCTAAAGACACGTTTTCGTGCTCAAGGTTACCAACCTGTCCAATTGTAGCTTTACAATTGATTCTAACCATACGAACTTCACCTGAAGGAAGTCTAACCTGAGCATATTCGCCCTCTTTAGCCATCAATTGAGCAGAGTTTCCTGCAGCTCTAACCATTTGGCCACCCTTACCTGGCTTAAGTTCAATATTATGAATTAATGAACCTACAGGGATATTTGTAAGAGGAAGTGCGTTACCTGGCTTGATATCCGCAGATGCTCCTGATTCAACAATATCGCCAACACTTAATCCCACTGGTGCAAGAATATATCTCTTTTCACCATCTAAATAGTTAAGAAGCGCAATATTTGCAGTCCTGTTTGGATCATACTCGATTGTAGCAACCTTTGCTTTGATTCCATCTTTGTCTCTCTTAAAATCTATAACTCTATATTTTTGTCTGTTACCGCCGCCTTGATGACGAACAGTAATCCTACCATATGAGTTTCTTCCTCCATTTTTCTTCAGAGGTTCCAGTAATGACTTTTCAGGTTCAACTTTCGATAAATCTGAATAATCCATTCCTGTCATAAACCTTCTGGATGGAGAAGTAGGACTATACTTTTTTAATGCCATCTCTTCTCACTCCTTTTATAACCTGGCTTAATTACTGAGCAACGCCAAATTCTTCGATGCTAGTTTTATATTTCTTATTATTTGATACTGTCTTACCGCCCTTTGTTAAGTATTCAACAGACTTTGGATCGGTATCGATTTTAACGATTGCCTTTTTCCAAGCTGGACGTGGTCCTTCATGAACACCTGTGCGCTTAACTTTACCATCAAAGTTCATAGTATTAACTTGTAATACTTTAACGCTGAATAATGCTTCAATTGCCTTTTTGATTTCGGTTTTTGTTGACTTTACATCAACAACAAAAGTGTACTTACCAGCACCTATTTCCATATTACTTTTTTCAGTTATATATGGCTTTATAATTATGTCTTGTGGCAATCTCATTATGCGTACACCTCCTCAACCTTTTCAACAGCATCCTTAGTTATAATAAACTTATCATATTTCAATATATCAAATACATTAAGTGTATTTACATATGCTGTCTTTATTCCTGGTATGTTTCTAGCAGACTTAACAATGTTTTCGTTCTTTGAATCAATTACTATCAAAGCACTTGAATCAACTTTTAAATTGCTAAGCACACCTACCATTGACTTAGTCTTAATTGCTTCCAATGTCAAAGCATCCAGTACAAAAATTTCGTTTCCTGAAACCTTTGATGTCAATGCTGACTTCATAGCAATACGCTTTACTTTCTTTGGCATAGTGTATCTGTAGCTACGTGGCTTAGGTCCTAATACTATACCACCTTTAATCCACTGTGCTGAACGGATACTACCCTGTCTTGCACGACCGGTTCCCTTTTGTCTCCATGGCTTCCTACCGCCACCTCTAACTTCACTCTTGGTCTTTGTAGACTGAGTACCTTGTCTTTTATTTGCTAACTGATTTACTACTACTGCGTGAAGTACTTCATTATTTACTTCTGCACCGAAAACGTTATCGCAAAGTTGAATATCTCCAACTACTTCACCTTTCATGTTATATAAATCAACCTTTGGCATGTGTTACTTCCTCCCTTCACGTTATTATTTACCGGATTTAACCGTACTTTTAATAACAAGCAATCCACCTTTAGGTCCTGGAAGAGCACCTTTTACAAGAATAAGGTTTCTTTCTGCATCAACTCTAACAACTTCAAGATTTTGAACTGTAGTGTTGTCCATACCCATATGACCTGGTAACTTCTTGCCCTTAAATACTCTCGCCGGATTGGTGTTTGCACTCATGGAACCAACTCTTCTGTGGTACATTGAACCGTGAGTTTTAGGTCCACCCTTTTGGCCGTATCTCTTAATAGTACCCTGAAATCCTTTACCCTTTGAAAGGCCACTTACGTCTATTTTATCTCCAGATTGGAACATATCCTCAGCCTTAATTTCCTGACCCACTTCATAGCTTGATATATCTTCCAGTCTGAATTCTCTAAGATACTTCATTGGAGCAAGCTTAGTCTTGCTGAACTGACCTAAAGCAGGTTTGCTAAGTTTCTTTTCCGCAACCTTTTGATATCCAACTTTTAAAGCATTATATCCGTCAGTTTCAACAGTCTTCTTTTGAACAACTGTTAAGGGGCCTGCTTCTACAACTGTAACTGGTATAACCAAACCATTTTCATCAAATATTTGAGTCATTCCAATTTTCTTACCTAACATTGCTTTTTTCATTAAAATTACCTCCTATGGTTATTGGTTCATATTTTCTATGAACATGACCTACTACTAACACTTAACATTGTAGACTAGCTTGACATTTATTACTTTCAATTATTGAAATTATAATTTAATCTCAATGTCTACACCCGCTGGAAGATCCAGCCTCATTAATGCGTCAACAGTCTTTGGCGTTGGTAGAACTACATCTATCAATCTCTTATGAGTTCTCATTTCAAACTGCTCTCTTGAGTCCTTGTATTTATGTGGAGCTCTTAAGATTGTAATAATCTCTTTCTCAGTAGGCAGCGGTACAGGTCCTGAAACCTTTGCGCCTGTCCTCTTAGCAGTTTCAACGATCTTCTCAGCTGACTGATCAAGCACCTGATGATCGAACGCCTTTAGTCTGATACGTATTTTCTGTTTGTTTGACATACATAAACCTCCTCGTACGTTGGATTTTGTCACGTACAACAAGTTTTGTCTGTACACTATGCCGGGTGTTTCATAACGTTTTATATAAAAACCCAGGATCGTTCTTATCCTTAATTGGACAAACTTAACCTGGGCATTTAAAGCGATATATATTACACTTCAAAATGTACAGTGACTTGTCGCCCGGTTTCTTGAATCGGACATTCTCAGCAAAAGTTACCTATTTCTATGAATAGCAATCTCCTGCGTCATCGTATGCCACGCCACAACATTCAATATTTTACTACATATTATTTATATTTGCAAGTGGTTTTAAAATAAATTTTTATTTTTTTTGATAATCTAAAAAAACCTCAAGCTATGAGCTTGAGGTTTTCATATAAATCCGGCGGAGACCTACTTTCCCGGGCCGTTTCCAGCCAAGTATTATCGGCACTGAGATGCTTAACTGCCGTGTTCGGTATGGGAACGGGTGTGGCCATCTCGTCATTTCCACCAGAAAATTATTAGGTACTTTGTACCTTCAGAACTGATTAATGTTATTCTTCTAAGAAGATGTGAAGCTCTCATTGTCTGGTTAAGACCTTCTACTTTTGAATACCTGTTTTCTTTGGGTCAAACCCTCGACCTATTAGTATCAGTCAGCTTAACACATTACTATGCTTACACTCCTGACCTATCAACCATGTAGTCTACATGGGGTCTTACCTATTGCTAGTGGGATATCTCATCTTGAGGTGGGTTTCACGCTTAGATGCCTTCAGCGTTTATCCCTGCCGAACTTGGCTACCCAGCTGTGCCATTGGTATGACAACTGGTGCACTAGAGGTTCGTCCATCCCGGTCCTCTCGTACTAAGGACAGATCCTCTCAAATATCCTGCGCCCGCGACAGATAGGGACCGAACTGTCTCACGACGTTCTGAACCCAGCTCGCGTACCGCTTTAATTGGCGAACAGCCAAACCCTTGGAACCTGCTACAGCTCCAGGATGCGATGAGCCGACATCGAGGTGCCAAACCTCCCCGTCGATGTGGACTCTTGGGGGAGATAAGCCTGTTATCCCCAGGGTAGCTTTTATCCGTTGAGCGATGGCAATTCCACTTTCATACCACCGGATCACTAAGCCCTACTTTCGTACCTGCTCGAGGTGTTTCTCTCACAGTCAGGCTACCTTATGCCTTTGCACTCGTTGCGCGATTTCCAACCGCGCTGAGGTAACCTTTGGACGCCTCCGTTACTCTTTGGGAGGCGACCGCCCCAGTCAAACTGCCCACCTGACAGTGTCCCTAGACCAGCTTATGGTCTCAGGTTAGAGTTCCAGTACTTTTAGAGTGGTATCCCAACGTCGACTCCTTGATGGCTGGCGCCACCAATTCTCAGTCTCCCACCTATCCTGTACAAAAAATACCGAAACCCAATATCAAGCTACAGTGAAGCTCCATGGGGTCTTTCCGTCTAGTCGCGGGTAACTTGCATCTTCACAAGTACTACAATTTCGCCGGGTACGTTGTTGAGACAGTGCCCAAGTCATTACGCCATTCGTGCGGGTCAGAACTTACCTGACAAGGAATTTCGCTACCTTAGGACCGTTATAGTTACGGCCGCCGTTTACTGGGGCTTAAGTTCATGCCTTCAGGTTTCCCCTAAGCAATTCCCGTAACCTTCCAGCACCGGGCAGGCGTCAGCCCCTATACTTCATCTTTCGATTTAGCAGAGACCTGTGTTTTTGATAAACAGTTGCTTGGGCCTATTCTCTGCGGCCTCAATTGCTTGAGGCACCCCTTTTCGCTAACTTACGGGGTCAATTTGCCGAGTTCCTTAACAACGCTTCTCCCGCTCGTCTTAGGATTCTCTCCTCACCTACCTGTGTCGGTTTGCGGTACTGGTACCTTTAATCTGGATAGTGGTTTTTCTCGTCAGTGTGGAATCTGTCACTTCGGTACTTGTTTTCCCTCCGCATCACGTCTTCGAAACATCCGGCGGATTTGCCTACCGGACTATCTACCTCGCTTGCACGATCTTTTCCAGCTGATCGCTTGACTTATCCTCCTGCGTCCCCACCTCTCTCATAACGATTAACGGTAGTACAGGAATTTCAACCTGTTGTCCATCACTTACGCCTTTCGGCCTCAGCTTAGGTCCAGACTTACCCTGGGCGGACGAACCTTCCCCAGGAAACCTTAGGTTTTCGACGGTAAAGATTCTCACTTTACTCTCGCTACTTATTCCGGCATTCTCACTACTGCTTCGTCCACAAGTCCTTTCGATCTTGCTTCAACCTACAACAGTAAGCTCCCCTACCACCCTCGTGCATCCAATACTATCTCCTAGTACACAGTTTAGCTATGAGATAATTTGACCAAATGTTTTGAATCATTTTTCATATGATACATTTGGTGAAATTACCTAGCTCTATTTTACTTGCTAGGCGATACTATTGGATGCACGCTGATCCATAGCTTCGGTACACAGTTTAGCCCCGGTAATTTTCGGCGCAGGCTCACTCGACTAGTGAGCTATTACGCACTCTTTGAATGAGTGGCTGCTTCTAAGCCAACATCCTAGTTGTCTTAGCAAGCCCACATCCTTTTCCACTTAACTGTGATTTTGGGACCTTAGCTGATGGTCTGGGCTGTTTCCCTTTTGACCATGGGACTTATCTCTCATAGTCTGACTCCCAAGTAACATCATTACGGCATTCGGAGTTTGATAGGGTTCGGTAACCCGGTAAGGCCCCTAGCCCATTCAGTGCTCTACCTCCGTATGATTTTCCCTTGAGGCTAGCCCTAAAGCTATTTCGGGGAGAACCAGCTATCTCCGAGTTCGATTGGAATTTCTCCGCCACCCACAGCTCATCCCAGACCTTTTCAACGGTCATGTGGTTCGGTCCTCCACGAGATTTTACTCCCGCTTCAACCTGTCCATGGGTAGGTCACCCGGTTTCGGGTCTATAGCATGCAACTTAACGCGCTCTTAACACTCGGTTTCCCTTCGGCTCCGTACCTTTAGTACTTAACCTTGCTGCATACAATAACTCGCCGGACCGTTCTACAAAAAGTACGCTGTCGAGCCTTAACGCTCTTCAACTGCTTGTAAACATAGGGTTTCAGGTTCTCTTTCACTCCCCTCCCGGGGTTCTTTTCACCTTTCCCTCACGGTACTGCTTCACTATCGGTCACCAGTTAGTATTTAGCCTTGGATGGTGGTCCACCCTGCTTCCCACGAGGTTTCACGTGCCTCGTGGTACTCTGGATTCTAGCCTGCCTCTTAACATTTCGCTTACGGGACTTTTACCCTCTATGGTCTCAGCTTTCCAGCTGCTCATTCTGCTATGTCTTAAGGATCATTATGCTAGTCCACAACCCCGAAAGATATTGCTATCTTTTGGTTTGGGCTCTTCCGCTTTCGCTCGCCACTACTTACGGAATCTCTTTTGATTTCTACTCCTGTTGGTACTTAGATGTTTCAGTTCCCAACGTCTGCCTTCGTAACACTATGTATTCATGTTACGATGACCGAGTGTTTAACTCGGCCGGGTTTCCCCATTCGGATATCCACGGGTCAATGGCTATTTGCGCCTCTCCGTAGCTTTTCGCAGCTTGTCACGTCCTTCATCGCCTTCTGGTGCCTAGGCATTCACCCTATGCTCTTAGTAGCTTGACCTCTAAAAACTCTACATGCGTCGTCCTACTTCGTCAGATTTCGTGTCCTGCGGTGCTCACATACCTATGTATGCTCCGCTCCTCGGCACTCATCTTTCTTGTATTACTCGCATCTATAGTTTTTATATATCGAATATCTTCGATTGATCAGATTCTCAATGTCAATTACATTG
Source organism: Ruminiclostridium papyrosolvens DSM 2782 (assembly GCF_029318685.1). Lineage (NCBI taxonomy): Bacteria > Bacillati > Bacillota > Clostridia > Eubacteriales > Oscillospiraceae > Ruminiclostridium > Ruminiclostridium papyrosolvens. The sequence goes on along the minus strand of NZ_CP119677.1, from coordinate 507,952 downwards.
TAATTGATTTAAAGTGATTGTCTTAACCTATCAATGAGTTAATTTCCTAAGAGTTGCATGTTTCCAACGTAAACTGCTTTACGTGTTTCAAAGGATTTCTCCTTCTTCACATGTTACCCTTATTACTTTTTCAGAAAATACATATTTAATATATATCTCTTGTCTTCTCATCTTCTTAAAACGTATTTCAAACTCTTGTTTGAAACGCATTCTTTGAATAACATTATTCAGTTCTCAAGGTACAAACCTCGCAGTTGTTTGTGTTTCAACACTGACCGCGGAGTTTCTATTATACCAGTTTTCATTATTATGTCAACTGATATTTTCGGCTTTTTTAAAAGCCATGGTGGGCTCAAATGGAATCGAACCATCGACCTCACGCTTATCAGGCGTGCGCTCTAACCATCTGAGCTATGAGCCCATCAATAATACAAGTACCATATTACTATTTTTAAATAGTTACATGGGCTTTGAAAACTAAACAGTGATTGTAAAGAAACTCTAAGATAATGATTACCAGTCAAGCGAGCTTCGCTCAAGCTTTTCTGTCATTTATCTTCGACCTAAAGATTTGATTCATCTCAACCGTAGTTGCATGAACCATGTCTCCTTAGAAAGGAGGTGATCCAGCCGCACCTTCCGATACGGCTACCTTGTTACGACTTCACCCCAATCATCGGCCCCACCTTCGGCGACGTCCTCCTTGCGGTTAGACTATCGACTTCGGGTGTTGCAGACTCTCATGGTGTGACGGGCGGTGTGTACAAGGCCCGGGAACGTATTCACGGCAGTATGCTGACCTGCCATTACTAGCAATTCCGACTTCATGTGGGCGGGTTGCAGCCCACAATCTGAACTGGGACTATTTTTGGGGATTTGCTCCACTTTGCAGCTTAGCTTCCCTCTGTTATAGCCATTGTAGTACGTGTGTAGCCCAAGACATAAGGGGCATGATGATTTGACGTCGTCCCCACCTTCCTCCGATTTATCACCGGCAGTCTCGCTAGAGTGATCATCTTAATGTTATCAACTAGCAACAGGGGTTGCGCTCGTTGCGGGACTTAACCCAACATCTCACGACACGAGCTGACGACAACCATGCACCACCTGTAATAGTGTCCCGAAGGACTACGATATCTCTACCGTATTCACTATTATGTCAAGCCTTGGTAAGGTTCTTCGCGTTGCTTCGAATTAAACCACATACTCCACTGCTTGTGCGGGCCCCCGTCAATTCCTTTGAGTTTCAACCTTGCGGCCGTACTCCCCAGGTGGGATACTTATTGTGTTAACTCCGGCACAGAAGGGGTCGATACCTCCTACACCTAGTATCCATCGTTTACAGCGTGGACTACCAGGGTATCTAATCCTGTTTGCTCCCCACGCTTTCGCGCCTCAGCGTCAGTTACCGTCCAGAAAGCCGCCTTCGCCACTGGTGTTCCTCCTAATATCTACGCATTTCACCGCTACACTAGGAATTCCGCTTTCCTCTCCGGCACTCAAGAAACATAGTTTCAGATGCAGCTCCAGAGTTAAGCTCTGGGATTTCACATTTGACTTACATTCCCGCCTACACGCCCTTTACACCCAGTAATTCCGGACAACGCTTGCCACCTACGTATTACCGCGGCTGCTGGCACGTAGTTAGCCGTGGCTTATTCTTCAGGTACCGTCATTTTTTCGTCCCTGACTAAAGAAGTTTACAATCCGAAAACCTTCATCCTTCACGCGGCGTTGCTGCATCAGGGTTTCCCCCATTGTGCAATATTCCCCACTGCTGCCTCCCGTAGGAGTCTGGGCCGTGTCTCAGTCCCAATGTGGCCGATCAACCTCTCAGTTCGGCTACCAATCGTCGCCTTGGTGGTCCGTTACATCACCAACTAGCTAATTGGACGCGGGCCCATCTATTACCGGATTGCTCCTTTGACAACAAGAAAATGCTTTCTCGTTGTGTTATGCGGTATTAGCACAAGTTTCCCTGTGTTATCCCCCTGTAACAGGCAGGTTGCCCACGCGTTACTCACCCGTCCGCCGCTAAGTTAATCAAAAGCAAGCTTTCAATTAACTCCGCTCGACTTGCATGTGTTAGGCACGCCGCCAGCGTTCGTCCTGAGCCAGGATCAAACTCTCAAATTAGTATTTGAAAAATTTAATTAGCTCATTAAAATTTGCTGACTTATTTTCTAGTTCTTGTTTCCAAAAACCAGGTTGTAAAGTTCGCAAGTTACTCAATTTTGAAATCGTTTTACGATTTCGGAATTTTTCGAGTTCCTTTACATGTTTATCACTGTTTACTTTTCAAAGTCCATAAAGCCTTCTTACGACTGCTTTGTAAGGTTTTTGCTGTTTGTTTGTCGCAATCAGCTTAATTATAATAACACGCCTCTACTTCACTGTCAACACTTTTTTTACAAATTAATTAATCTCTTAACATCTATTGTATAAAAAATGTCTTCCTCCGTAGCAACGGCTTATTTAGAATATCATAATTACACTTTTATTGTCAACAAATACATTTACCATGCAGCTACCATTTTCGACTATTATCTTAATTTATATGTTTTTTATACCTATGTTCTAATTTATTCTTCCATTTTCTTAAACATCTTTAGGTTGTTGTACGTCAAGGTTTTTTATAATTGAAACTTTATTCCCGCATTTATTGAACTTTATTTTGTCACATAGTTGTCTAACTATAACCAAACCTCTTCCATGGTCGCAATACAAATTATTTACACAATCCAAATTTTTATTTATCAATGCTGTTTTTGCAGGGTTAAAACCACTGCCCTCATCCATTACACTCACATATAAAAAATTGTCAATTATCTTAAAGGTTACATACGTATGCTTATACTCATTGCACTTATTACCATGCTGTACTGCATTTACAATTAATTCATTAAGTATAACCTTTATTTCGAACATTACATCTTCACAGACACAATGTCCTAACGTGATGTAATCAAGAATTAGACTAACGATATCGGATACATCTACAGGATTGCTAATAATATAAGTAATAGCTTTCACAATTACACCTGCCTAAATTTTGTTATATTATATAATACCCGTATTTCTAAGGTGTAAACAATGATGTACCTACTTGAGATAAGTTCTGAATTTATCGAGTATTTTCTTTTCCATTCTTGAAATATACATCTGTGAAACTCCAAGTATTTCAGCTATCTGTTTTTGGGTCATGTTCTGAATGTACCTGTATTTTATAAATTCTTTTTCTATGTCATTAAATGATGTTAAAGCCTTTTCCAGAAAGTCTTTATTATCTATCATTTCATATGTTTTCTCATCGTACCCTAAAGTATCACCCAATTCAGAATCATTTTCCTGATTAATTGACTGATCCAAGGATTTAACTATGGAAGAACTTCCGGCTTCTAATATTTCCAGCACTGTATCAACAGATATTCCCATGTATTCAGCTATTTCATCTGCCCTTGGCACTCTGCTCAACTTTTGTGTAAGCTCATCTCTTGCCTTGTTTACTCCCTGACGGGATTCGTATATTCTTCTGGGAATCTTTATTGTTGTACTCTTATCTCTGAAAAATCTCTTTATTTCACCTAGAATTGTAGGAGTTGCAAAACTTATAAACTTTACTCCCTTTTCAGGACTGAATCTTTCTACAGCTTTTATTAAAGCAAGACAAGCCACCTGATATATATCGTCAAAGTCGACCCCTCTGTTTAAAAATTTTTTGGATAAGTACTCTGCAAGACTAAGGTAATTTGAGACAATCTCATTTCTGTAATCCTGATTTCCCGTACTTATGTATAGAGAAAACAATTGCGCTTCATCGTAGTTTAGTATATTTTGAGTTTTGTTTTCCATAGCTATACTCCAATCCTTTTTGTCATTACTATGGAATGTTCTTCATTACACAACTCTACTGAATCCATAAGCGCTTTCATAATATATAGTCCGTATTCGTTTTCTATGGATTCTTCAAAACAGTTTAGTGTAGTGTTTTCTGCCGTAAATGTTATTTTAATATTGTCAGTATTGATATCAAAGGATATTCTATACTGACTTATCTTGTTTTGTGTTCTTGATAGTATCATATTACATACTTCAGATACAGCAACTTTTATATCCTCAACTTCATCAATATTAAAGCCTGCTCTGGTTGAAACACTTGATGCAGTTAATCTTGCCGTACTTACATATTCGCTTTTAGCAGGTAAAATGATTATAACATTATCATTTTCTATATTATTCATATATGTTCTCCTTTTTGCTCTGTATTAACATTTTTTAACTAGAAAAAAGGTACACGGTTAATGTGTACCCCATTCTCTAACAATATAGTTATTCTATTTTAAACAACTTGTCCAAGCCGGTAATGAGAAATAGCTTCTTTATATTGTCCTTTAAATTACAAATGTATATATGATTGTCTTCTTTTCTTACCTCTTTAAGTGCACCTACAAGTATGCCTAAGCCTGTGCTGTCTATATAGGTAAGTTCCTTGCAATCTATATAGAGGTCCCCATTGCAGGATTTAACCACCTCATTCAGCTCGTTTTTAAAGTTCTGTGATGTGTGAATATCAATTTCACCTGAAAGGATAATTTGACATTTACCTCCATCCAGCATTTTTTGAACACTCAATTCACTATGTTCCACGTTACTACCCCCTTTACCAGCGTTTCTTTCAAACATAAATTAATTCGCGAATAACTTTGCAAGCTTTTGTATAAGTTCAAGGTTTTTGGGCTTCGCTCTAACAGCCAGAATCTTCTCAGGGCCTAAAACATCTACATCCTTGAAGAATTTACTGTTTGTCACATCTATTCCATATAACTTAGGCTCAGAATCCTTATATGATTTGACTGTCCGCTTTTCATTCGGGTTCTTGGGCAAATTCCACTCTTCTACAACCTTTAGTTTGAGATAGTCACTGGACTTAGTATCTATTTTTAAGTCCTTGGCTACATCATCCATGGCCATAAAAGCACCATCATAAGCATAACGATCAAATACATACTTGCTTAGCAAAAATACATCTGTATTCGAAGCAGCAAAAATAACCATTGCTTTTTGTATATACATAGATGAATTTGGGTCATTAATTCTGTCACTAAGCATTACTGTTTCAAGACCAACTTCCTTTATTTCAGGTATATTCTTTGTTATTTTCTGTTTAAAGGTATCAGTCATCTGTTCATGCACTTCACCCAGAACACCTATGGTTATATCTGGTTTTACTTTAGTTACAATGGAATATATCGATGCTGCTATGATTATTATAACTATAATTGTCACCAGTATATGATACTTATAGTAATAGAAAAAGTTACCTGCTTTTTTTCTATCCATGCCCGCCTTTACAAATGCCTTATCAACATATGTTTCCTTTTTCGGTACTTTTGGCTCTTCTACCTCATAACCCATAAGGATTCTATAAGCATCGGTTTTCTTCTGGAAGTCTTCTTCAGCTTCTTTTGTCAAAGTACCGTCTATTTTCATTTGACGGTGCTTTTTCAATACTACGTCATACCTTTTTTCAATATCTTCTTTAGTTGAATTTATTGGAATTTCCATTATTGCTCTTGATTCTTTTTTCGTGTACTTCAAATTAACCTCCATGACCAATTAAAGGCCGCCAATTACCATTAGGTTATCCGTTGTTTCATATGTTAATCACGCAAAAGTTATCACTTTATTTTAATCTCTTGGTTTCATTGTAGGGAATAACATTATGTCTCTTATTGACGCCGAATCCGTCAAGAGTATTATCAGTCTGTCAACACCTATTCCCAATCCGCCTGTTGGTGGCATTCCATATTCTAATGCCGTAACATAATCATCATCCATCATATTTGCTTCTTCGTCTCCGGAATCCCTCTTTTTCACCTGGCTGATAAATCTGTCTTTTTGGTCAATAGGGTCGTTTAACTCAGAGTACGCATTACCCATTTCTCTTCCTGTTATGAAGAATTCGAAACGTTCTGTTAATTCAGGACAATTCGGCTTCCTTTTTGTAAGAGGAGATATTTCTACAGGGTAGTCGTATATAAATGTAGGTTGAACCAAATTGCTTTCAACAAATTCTTCAAACATAAGATTCAATATTTCACCGCGAACCATACCTTCTTTTACATGAACCTTTTTGGACTCTGCTGCTGCTTTTGCTTCTTCATCAGTTTTTATTGTATCAAAATCTATTCCTGAGAATTTTTTTACTGCCTCTATCATAGTCATCCTGTTCCAAGGTGGAGTTAAATCAATATCCTGTCCTTGATACTGAATCTTAGTAGTACCCAATGTTTCCATCGCTACAGTTGAGATAAGGTTTTCTGTAAGTTCCATCATTCCCTTATAATCATTGTAAGCTTCATACACTTCCATCATTGTAAACTCAGGGTTATGCTTTACAGACATACCTTCATTTCTGAACATTCTTCCCATTTCATATACTTTTTCCATTCCACCTACTATAAGCCTCTTTAAGTAGAGTTCCGGTGCAATTCTCAAGTACATATCTATGTCCAATGTATTGTGATGTGTTACAAACGGTCTTGCGGTAGCCCCACCAGGTATTGTGTTCAGCAATGGTGTATCAACTTCGAGAAATCCCCTGTTATCAAGGAATTTTCTAATTGATTTAATTATTTTACTTCTTAATATAAAGGTATTTTTAACTTCAGGGTTTACTATCAAGTCTACATATCTTTGTCTGTATCTTAAATCTGTATCTTTTAAACCATGCCACTTTTCAGGCAATGGAAGTAAAGACTTTGATAAAAGTGTAATCTCTTTTACCTTGATTGATATTTCTCCCTTGTGAGTTTTGAATATCTCTCCCTTTACACCAACTATATCACCTATGTCATATTTTTTAAACATTTCATATACTTCATCTCCAACTTCGTCTTTTCTGACATAGAGCTGAATTTTTCCATCCCTGTCCTGAAGGTCGCAGAAGCCTGCTTTACCCATACCGCGCTTTGACATTAACCTTCCGGCAATAGACGCAGTCTGACCTTCTTGTGCTTCAAAATTATCAATAATATTTTTAGTTGAATTTGTTACATCGTACTTTACTATCTTAAAAGGATCACAGTCTTTATCCTGTAAATCCTTTAGCTTTGCACGTCTGACTCTTAGTATTTCGCTTAAATCCTCTTCACTCTGTTGATTTTCCTGAATATTATCTTCTGACATTATTTCCTCCTATTTATATATTAAAGTATTTAATGATTTCCTTATAAAAAACAGTTTACATTAGAATGTAAACTGTAAGTATTATTATATATTAAATTTGCTTTTTGTGGCAACACATATTGTATTTGTTTCTTATTTGGATATCTCCAGTATCTTAAACTTTAATACTCCGTCAGGCACTTGTACTTCGACTGTTTCATCTTTTGAATGCCCAATTAGCGCAGCACCTACAGGAGATTCATTTGAAATCTTTGATTTAAGAGGGTTTGCTTCTGTAGAACCAACTATCAAGTATTCTACTTCTTCATCAAACTCAATATCATAAATCTTTACCTTTGATCCAAGGCTTACAACATCTGTGTTTACTTCATCTTCATCTATTATTCTGGCATGTTTGAGCATGGATTCAAGTTGTACAATCCTGCCTTCAACCTGTGCCTGTTCGTTTTTTGCTTCATCATATTCAGAGTTTTCAGATATATCACCAAATGAAAGAGCCTGTTTTATTCTTTCGGCTACTTCTTTCCTTTTAGTCCCTCTTAAAAATTCTAATTCTTCTTCCAGCTTCTTTAAGCCTTCGTAAGTTAAAACGACTTCTTTTGCTGACATTTGAAGCCCTCTCCTTTACCATTAATTTTTTCTGCTAGACCTATAATTATTAAATAATATGCAACTGTCTTTTCCTAATATATTATTCAACTTGTTGACTTATATTAATATACATGAAATAAAAATTAAAATTATTTTCCTGACGGCAGTAGCACTTTGATGTCAGGTTTGTTATATTGCTAACTAATTATAGATTACATATATAATAATGTCAAGAATGTTTTATCCATTTTTTTACATATCATTTTATGGTCCAAGCTACAATACTTATATAATTATCTCAACTTATTTGAATAATATTAATAATTATTTTATTCAATTATCAGGAAGATATTTCCTTGTCCTTTAAAATTACATCATGAGCTCCGCCTTCTTTGATACTTGTGGCAGATACCAGCGTAATTCTGGCTTTCTGTTGGAGATCTGATACCGATAATGCACCGCAGTTACACATAGTAGATTTTATTTTGTAAATAGTAGTATCCAAATTATCTTTTAATTTACCAGCGTACGGAACATATGAGTCAACACCTTCTTCAAAGCCAAGCTTCGCTTCGCCTCCCATGTCATATCTCTGCCAGTTTCTAGCACGGTTTGAGCCTTCTCCCCAATATTCCTTAACAAAGTTTCCTCCAACCTTCAACTTTCTGGTTGGGCTTTCGTCAAATCTTGCAAAATATCTGCCTAACATTATAAAGTCAGCACCCATTGCCAGAGCAAGTACCATATGGTAATCGTGTACTATACCACCGTCTGAGCATATAGGTACGTATATTCCTGTCTCTTTCATGTATTCGTCTCTTGCCGCTGATACCTCTATAAGGGAGGATGCCTGTCCGCGCCCGATACCTTTCTGCTCTCTTGTTATACATATTGAGCCACCACCGATACCAACCTTTATAAAGTCAGCACCTGCATCAACTAAATACCTGAAGCCTTCCTTGTCTACTACATTTCCGGCACCTACTTTTACATCGCCATTATAGTTTGCCTTAATCCATTTAATAGTCTCAGACTGCCATTCGCTGTACCCGTCGGAGGAATCAATACAAACAATATCTACTCCTGCTTCAACAAGTGTAGCTACTCTTTCCTTGTAATCACGTGTATTGATACCTGCGCCAACTATAAGGCTTTTGCTCTTATCCAATAATTCGTTTGGATTTTCCTTGTGGCTGTCATAGTCTTTTCTGAATACAAAATACATCAATTTTTGATTGTTGTCTATTATCGGAAGACAATTTAGCTTATGCTCCCAGATTAAGTCATTTGCTTCTTTTAATGACGTTTTTTCATTTCCATATATTAATTGAGAAAATGGAGTCATAAAGGTGCTTATTTCCTCATCCAATGAGGCTCTGCTTAAACGGTAATCCCTGCTTGTAACTATTCCCAGAAGTTTGCCTGTAGGTGTTCCGTCTTCTGTTATAGCTATGGTCGAGTGACCTGTTTTTTCCTTTATTGCAACTACATCTCTGAGCTTATTGTCAGGACGAAGATTGCTGTCACTTAATACAAATCCAGCTTTATATTTCTTAACCTTCCTTACCATTTCAGCCTGACTTTCGATGCTTTGTGAACCGTATATGAATGATATACCTCCGCACTTTGCTAATGCTATTGCCATGTTGTTATCTGAAACAGACTGCATTATTGCAGAAGCAACCGGTATATTTAATTCCAGAGAAGGTTTTTCCCCCACTTTGTGCTTTACTATGGGTGTCTTAAGAGCAACGTTGTCAGGTATACATTCCTTTGTACTTAGGTTTGGGACTAAGAGGTATTCACTGAAAGTCCTCGAAGGTTCGTTATAATAAAAAGCCATTTTTTTTAATTCCTCCTTATATGCCATTTGTTAATTATTTAAATATAATAATACCGTTTATATTTTCTATTCAAAAAGCAAAGAACTAAAACGTCCTTTGCCTTAGGTTTCAAATTTATTCAAAAACCTTTCTTGGAATATATTTCTTAAATGATTCAATCATTTTGGGATGTGGTTCGAAAAATACAAGCATTTTCTCACCGTCTTTTACTGTAGATATAAAGTATACTTCGTTTGACTCCATTGATGTTACGGCACTTAAACGCTTTTTAATGCCTTCGTAACTTTGATTATACTCACCACTTGTCATTTTTGCTACTATCTCAAAATCCTTGCAGGATCCACTAAATACTCTTTTTCTCTTTCTCTGTGCTATTATCATATCTATATCTAAATCACCGTTTGTGACGATATATTCATATTCTACGTTTCTGTTCCTAATCAGCATATAGCCTAAATACCCGATTGCTACAAGCAATACCGGCATAAAGGTTTGTAGGAAGCTCACTGAACCAACTATCATGATTAATACTAGTCCAATAACAATTGTTCCTGCAATTATTATTGAGTCAACAGCAGATTTTCTGCGTTTTACAATTTTTTCCATAAATATATCCATTTTTAAAGCCCCTCCTCATTGGAACAAACAAAGCATTTTTTAAGCTTGTTAAAATAATAATAAATTAACAGGATAATATCAAGTATTTAGTGAAATTATTTTTATTTTACCATTTAAATACAAATAGAGGATGACTATTTTGTAGCCACCCTCTATAACTTTTTTATTCTTAGTACATTCCGCCCATTCCGCCCGGCATTCCACCTGGCATAGCCGGTGCTTCCGGTTCAGGCTTATCAGCTACAACGCTTTCTGTTGTAAGTACCATTGCAGCTACAGAAGCCGCATTTTGGAGAGCTGATCTTGTAACCTTTGCAGGATCAACTATTCCGCTTTCAATCATATTTATATATTTTTCGTTAAGTGCATCGAATCCGATATCCTTTTCGCTTGCCTTAATCTTATCAACTATTACTGATCCTTCAAGACCTGCATTTGCTGCTATCTGTCTTACAGGTTCTTCAAGTGCTCTTAATATAATCTGAACGCCTGTCTTTTCGTCACCGGAAGTTGTTTCAAGTAATTTAGCAACTTCAGGAATAACGTTAATCAACGCTGTTCCACCGCCGGCTACTATACCTTCTTCAACTGCTGCTCTTGTTGCAGCCAGAGCATCTTCAATTCTCAATTTCTTTTCTTTCATTTCAGTTTCAGTTGCAGCACCAACCTGAATTACAGCTACACCGCCTGAAAGCTTTGCAAGTCTTTCCTGAAGTTTTTCTCTGTCAAAGTCTGATGTAGTATCTTCAATCTGAGTCTTGATGGAGTTAATTCTGGTCTTAATGTCTTCTGCTTTTCCTGCACCATCAACCACTATTGTATTTTCTTTTTGTATAATTACCTGTCTTGCTTTACCAAGCTGAGCTATCTGAGTTTCTTTAAGGTCAAGACCCAATTCTTCAGTTATAACTTCTCCGCCTGTTAATATTGCTATATCCTGAAGCATAGCTTTTCTTCTGTCACCGAATCCAGGTGCCTTAACAGCTACACAAGTAAAGGTTCCTCTTAATTTGTTCAGGATAAGAGTTGTAAGTGCTTCTCCTTCCATGTCTTCTGCAATTATGAGAAGCTTCTTTCCTTGCTGAACAATTTGTTCAAGTATTGGAAGTATATCCTGAATGTTTGTTATTTTCTTGTCAGTTATAAGGATATATGGATCATCCAAAACTGCTTCCATCTTATCTGTATCAGTAACCATGTAAGCTGACAGGTATCCTCTGTCGAACTGCATACCTTCAACTACTTCAAGGTTTGTTCCCATAGTCTTTGATTCTTCTACAGTGATAACTCCGTCATTTGTTACTTTTTCCATTGCATCAGCAATAAGAGTTCCTATTAATTCCTCATTTGCGGAAATAGTTGCAACTCTTGCGATGTCTTCCTTACCTTTGATTTTACGGCTGTTTGCCTTGATTCCTGCAACAGCTGTATCAACAGCCTTCTGCAAACCTTTCTTTAAAATCATTGGGTTTGCTCCTGCTGCAACGTTCTTCATACCTTCTCTAATTATTGCCTGTGCAAGTAAAGTTGCTGTAGTAGTACCGTCACCGGCTACATCGTTTGTCTTTGTAGCAACTTCTTTAACAAGCTGTGCACCCATATTTTCAAACTTGTCTTCAAGTTCAACTTCTTTTGCTATAGTAACACCATCGTTTGTTATTAATGGTGAGCCGAATTTCTTATCTAAAACAACATTTCTTCCCTTTGGTCCAAGGGTAACTTTTACTGTGTCAGCTAATTGATTAACACCTTTTTCAAGTGCGCGTCTAGCTTCTTCGCCAAATTTTATTTCCTTTGCCATTTCTCTTACCTCCCGTTATAATTATTCAACAATTGCGAGGATATCGCTCTGCTTCAATATTGTATATTCCTGACCGTCAAATTTTACTTCTGTTCCTGAATATTTGCTGGTAAGTACTCTGTCTCCAACTTTAACTTCCATCTTAATTTCTTTGCCATCTACAACTGTTCCAGGTCCTACTGCAACAACCTCTGCTACCTGTGGCTTTTCCTTTGCACTTCCCGGTAATACTATTCCACTTTTAGTAGTTTCTTCGCTCTCAAGCATTTTAATAACTACTCTATCGCCTAATGGTTTTATCTTCATTGTTTTACCTCCTTGAATATTTAATGCTTGTAAACTGTTAGCACTCACTATCATCGAGTGCTAATCACATTTATAATATTATATATTGAATAAAATATTATCAAACGCTTTATAATCATGAATTAAGCAATATTTTGCCATTTAGTCCATTCATGGTTTTATTGCTAATTATTTCTTCCATTTACTCTATTTTATTAATATTATCAGTTTTTATCCTAATAATTTATTTTTTTGAGTAACTTATTAAACGCAATAGAAGAAATTCCATACTTTTGTATTAATTCCTCTTTTTCCAAATCAATAAAATTCTCTTTGCAATAGATGTATTCAATTACAGCAGAAAGACCTACTATATCTTTTTCACTCTCTATCAAAAGTTCGCCTGTATGATATATTATGTTATACAATATTTGTATTATTTCCTTTTCGTATTCAGGAACATACATTATTTCCTTATGCAGTACAACACACTCAACTACAGAATTATACTTTTTTGGAACCTTTCTGATAGTTCTCTGCCTTGGTTTCGAGGCATTTTCAAATATTTCTAAATACCTGAAGGGACTATACATGTAATCTTCAGGCTCCCCGATTATTCTGAATATTTCCTTATATTCATCCAAAACAGACACTTCCGAAGTATCTTCCTTTAAAATTTCACTGACCCTTTTAATCCAATCCGAAAAATCTGTATCCAACGTTTTAATTGTTTGCAGATTATTAATAATCGGGTTTGCCTTCTCATAATTTTTTGATGCTATATATCCTATAAGCAGCAAAGAACATACGAATAAGTCGCTGTACTCAACAATATATGTTTCCAGCAATTGAATCAATTCATCTATTTTATTAAATATTATTAAAGTAGTTGCAATACATAAAAGGTCCTTCCTGTTATATATACTTCTAAATGGAAGGATCTTTAATAATTTTTCTACCCGGGAATATTTCCGGGAGCCATATAAGTTATATATTTTAAGGCTGTTAGCCCAAATGTCTTCACTATATATATTTGTAACTGTGGCAATAAAATTTGATGCACGTTTATAATTCTGCTGTTCTATAAGTATAAGTACCAGCAGATTACGTGCATCGGTGTTCATAGGGTTAAATCCTATTGCCTTATATAGTTCTCTTACCGCCTCGCCGGTTTTGTTATTTAAAAGGCTTTTTTTAGCATTTTTTAAGCTAGTTTGAGACAACTTTAAAAATCTGTTGTCTACGGAAATGTTATTATACAGTTTTAAATAAAATATCATTTCTGAAACTTCTTCGCTGAATTCGCCATCACTGTCAAAATAAATATACTTTTCAAAGTATTCGGCTGATTTTTTCATATCACCAAGCTCAAAGCTGTTACAACCCATACCGAAATAACAATCATACATTGTAGGGTTATAGTGTAAAAGTATATCCATGAATATCCTGTTGGCTTCTTTGGGCCTTTGCATTTCAGAAAGAAAGCATGCTATGTTAAATTTATACTCCATATTCTCAGGACTTAGCTCAGCCGCTTTTATCAGATGTTTGTAGGCTTCGTTTATGTTCCTTTTGTTGGCGCAACGCAGTCCCTTATAGAAATAAAATTCCGGATTGTTCCGATATTCATCGATGCTTAATAAATTATTTTTCACTTATCTTCTTCCTTTTAATTCTCCGTATATGTCTTCAAGAGTGAGGCCTCTCTCTACAAGTAATACCATAAGATGGTACATTAAATCCGATACTTCGTATCTAATCTCTTCTTTTGATTTGTTTTTTGCCGCAATGATAACCTCGGCAGCCTCTTCTCCTACTTTTTTCAATATCTTATCTAAACCTTTTGTAAACAGATAATTAGTATATGAACCTTCTTTAGGATTAACATTTCTGTCTACTATTACGTTGTAAACTTCATGAAGAATTGCTGCAGTTGGCTTCTCTTCTTCATTTTCTTTCCATTCTCCGTCAACCATTGTTCTGTAAAAGCATGACTTGTTTCCTGTATGGCAAGCAGCATCAATCTGTTCAGCCTCTATCAAAATTGTGTCTCCGTCACAGTCCAGCTTTATTGACTTAACAAGCTGAAAATGGCCTGATGTCTCACCTTTTAGCCAAAGCTTACTGCGGCTGCGGCTGTAATAATGAACCTTTCCTGTTTCTATTGTCTTGTCAAAGGCTTCCTCATTCATATAAGCTACCATCAGAACCTCTTTTGTTTTAGTATCCTGAGTAACTACCGGAACAAGACCTTTCTCATCAAATTTAACTGAACTTTTTAAGTTATTCATTATTGAACGCCTCCATACACTCATTTATTTATCATATCAAAAATTTTTTGTTTGTACAGCTTTTAAACGTTTTTATTTTTTAAAGTCTGGTTTCTATACCATTATTTTTTAAGTAACCTTTTAAATCACGGATTTCCATCTCTCTAAAATGAAATAGTGACGCTGCCAATACCGCATCCGCTTTTCCGTCTAATAAAGCATCCTTGAAATGCTCCATTTTCCCTGCTCCGCCGGAGGCTATGACAGGGATTTTTACATTTTCGGATATTGTTCTTGTTAAAGCTATATCATATCCGTCTTTTGTCCCGTCCTTATCCATGCTTGTTAAAAGGATTTCACCGGCTCCCAGCTTTTCAGCTTCTATAGCCCATTCAACGGCATCCTTACCTGTGTTTACTCTTCCGCCGTTGAGATATGTATCCCATCCCGAACCGTCAGCACGCTTTTTTGCATCTATTGCCAGAACTACGCACTGACTTCCGAATTTCCACGCTGCTTCTGATATCAGCTCAGGTCTTTTCAGTGCCGCAGAATTTACACCCACTTTGTCAGCTCCTGCTTTCAATATCTGGCGAAAATCCTCTGCCGTTCTGATTCCACCGCCTACAGTGAAGGGAATAAATACTTGCTCTGCTACCCTGCTGACAACATCAAGCATTATTGACCTTGCGTCTGAAGAAGCAGTAATATCCAGAAAAGTAAGCTCATCTGCTCCGGCTTTGTCATAAAATGCAGCCGCTTCCACCGGGTCTCCGGCATCTATTATATTTACAAACTGTACGCCTTTAACAACTCTCCCTGCATGTACATCAAGACAGGGAATTATTCTTTTGGTCAGCATAATTTGCTCCTTTTCTTTTGGTTATATAGCTTCTATGGCTTCTTTTAGATTTACATTTTTGGTATAAAGGGCTTTGCCTACAATTACTCCGCTGACTCCCGTCTGCTTCAAGTCAACTATATCTGCAAGTTTGCTTACTCCTCCGGAGGCTATTACGTTTAATGAAACACTGTCCGCCATTTCTTTCATTGCCTGCAGATTCGGGCCTTTTAGCATACCGTCCCTTGAAATATCAGTGTATATAATTGTTTTTGTACCAAGGGCTTCTACTTCCTTTGCAAACTCAACGGCCGTAAAATCACTTGTTTTTTCCCAACCATGGATGGCAACCTTCCCATCCTTTGCATCTATTCCTACAGCTATTTTGTCTTTATATTCTTTTAGTGCCGATATCAACATTTCACGGTTATTCACCGCCGAGGTACCCAGTATAACTCTGCTCAAACCTCCCGACAGGTAAGCCTCAATGGTTTCAAGAGTTCTTATCCCACCGCCTATCTGAACCGGAATTTTCAATGTTTTTGCTATTTGTGCTATAATCTCTGCATTTTCTGATTTACCTGACCTTGCACCGTCCAAATCAACTACATGCAAGTATTCTGCTCCAAGGCTTTCCCATTTTCTTGCCATATCCACAGGGCTGTCCCCGAAAACAGTTACATCACTATAGCTGCCTTGCTGCAGCCTTACGCACTTTCCGCCTATTATGTCAATTGCGGGATAAATAATCATAGTAATTTTTCAGCCTCCTTGGTGCTAAGCTAAAGCAAAATTTTTGAGTATTTCAAGTCCTACATCTCCGCTCTTTTCAGGGTGGAACTGTGTTCCAATAATGTTCCCCCTGCAAACAGCGGCATCAAACCCGATTCCGTATTTGCACACTGCGGCAACATCGGAGGCATTTTCAGCAGTCACAAAGTATGAGTGTACAAAATATACATAGCTATTTTGTCGTACTCCGCTAAAAATGCCCTTTTCCTGCCTGATTTCTAGACTGTTCCAGCCCATATGAGGAACTTTCAGTCCCATATCCAGGGGAAATTGGTTTACCGAGCCTTTTAACAGTCCCAAGCCTCCCACTTTTTCCCCGCCTTCAGTGCTGTAGTCAAAAAGCAGCTGCATTCCAAGACAAATGCCCAACAAGGGTGTTCCCTTTTCCGCAACCTGCTTTATGACTGATATCATTCCAGTCTTTTCAAGACTATTCATAGCATCAGCAAATGCACCGACACCGGGCAGTATAACCTTGTCAGCTGCAAGTATTTCTACATGGTCAGAAGTTATTTTTGAATCAAATCCTATAAAGCGCAATGCCTTGTTAACACTGGCAAGATTACCCACGCCATAGTCTATAATAGCTATCATAGATTATCTCCCTGAAACTTTTTCCCGGTGATTCTTTCATAGGCTTCTACATATTTCTCCTCTGTTTTTCTGATTACTTCTTTTGGAAGCTCAGGTGCAGGAGGCTGTTTATCCCATGTAATACTTTCAAGGTATTCCCTTAAATATTGCTTGTCAAAACTCTTCTGTGCTCTTCCCGGTTGGTATTCATCCATTGCCCAGAATCTTGAGGAATCAGGTGTGAACATTTCGTCACCTACAACCAGTTCTCCGTCTAACATTCCGAATTCAAATTTTGTATCTGCTAATATAAGTCCCTTGCTTTCAGCATGTTTGCTGGCTTTTTCGTAAAGCTTCAAGCTTGCATCCTTTAGCTTTTGTGCCATTTCTAATCCAATCTTCTCACATAGTACTTCAAAAGACACATTTATATCATGACCTTCTGATTCCTTTGTGGATGGTGTGAATATTGGTTCAGGCAGTTTGTCAGCCTGTTTTAATCCCGCGGGAAGTTTTATACCGCATACAGTTCCTGTTTTTTGATATTCCTTGAGTCCTGACCCTTCCAGATATCCTCTTACAATACATTCTGCCGGAAGCATCTGTACTTTCTTTACTAGCATTGAACGGCCCTGCAACTCATCTTTGAAAGCCGATAGTTCTTTTGGATATTTGTCCACATCGGTGGTTATTACATGGTTTCCGATAACATCCTTTGTAAAGTCAAACCAAAATGCTGATATACTGTTCAGGACTGTTCCCTTGTTAGGTATTAATTCATCAAATACCACGTCAAAGGCTGATATTCTGTCTGTTACTACTATAAGGAGCTGATCTCCCAAATCATATACGTTTCTTACCTTTCCTTTTACGAATAAGGGTAATTTGATGAAATCTGTATTGTTTAATAACATTTTTACTACCTCCTGTATATATTAACTTTTTAAATTACAACGTACCTTTTGTTGACATGACGCCTTCAATTCTGGTGTCCAATCGTGTTGCATCGTCAATAGCCCTGCCGAATGCCTTGAACATTGCTTCTATTATGTGATGGCAGTTTGAACCGTGAAGAACTTTGATATGAAGGGTAATTCCGGCGTTAAATGCAACTGCTCTGAAGAATTCCTCTACCATTTGAGTATCCATTTGTCCTACCATGGGCTGTGAGAAATCAGCATCGAATACAAGATACGGTCTGTCGCTCAAATCAAGAGATACAAGTACAAGAGCCTCGTCCATTGGAACATAGGCAGTACCATATCTTCTTATGGACTTCTTATCTCCAAGTGCCTGCCTGATTGCAAGGCCCATGGCTATACCCGTATCCTCAATGGTATGATGGCAGTCCACATGCAAATCACCTTTTACGTCATAGCAGGCATCCATAAGTCCATGCTTTGTAAATAATACAAGCATGTGGTCAAAGAACCCGATGCCGGTGTTTGCTTCACAATCACCTTTACCGTCCAGATTTATTTTTACATTGATTTGAGTTTCTTTTGTGTTTCTTGTAACCAAACCCTCTCTCATATGTGTTCCTCCGTTCAATTTAAAACCCGAACCTTTTTTATGTTTTTCGTTGTAATGTTCGTTATTTATTATAGCAGATAGTGCATAGTTCATCAAGCAATACGGAATTTTGTTCATGTGTTCCTATGGTTATTCTCATGCAATCTGATAAAAGGGGAGAAGAACCAAAGGCTCTGATAAAAATACCTCTTTCGCATAATTTTGTATAAACATCCTTGGAGTTCTGAATTTTCACCAGTATAAAGTTTGCTGCTGAGGCGTACACTTTTATTCCATCTATCTCAGCCAGTTTTAAGGAAACACGTTCCCTCTCTTCTACTAGATATTTTATGTTTGTTTTGATTTCATCTATATTGGATAAAACCAGTGCAGCCGCATACTGTGACAATGAGCTGATATTATAAGGAGGTCTTGCCAGATTTACAGCCCTGGTAAGCTTTTCCGAGGCTATGGAATATCCGCACCTTATTCCTGCTAATCCGAAAGCCTTTGAAAACGTACGCAGAATAAGCAAATTTTCATATTCCTTTATATATGGAGTTACCGTTGTATCGGAAAAGTCTGCATATGCCTCATCCACTACAACTATTGATTTTGTACATGCCTTCACTACTTTTATTATTTCATCCTGTGGCATCAGATTGCCGGTGGGATTATTAGGACTGCATATATATATAATTTTGGGCTTTTCTCTTTCGTAGGCCTGTATTATTTTATCAGCACAATAGGAAAAGTTATTGCTCTGGTCCAGAATATAGTCCACAGCCTTACCTCCTGCTACTATACAGGAGTCCTTATACATGCCGAAGGAGGGGGCAGGATAGAGAACCTTGTCGCCCTTCTCCACAAATACATTTGCTATAATCTGTATAAGCTGGTCGGAGCCTGTTCCCACTATGATATTTTCTTTATCCACGTTCCAGTATGAGCCTAAGGCTTCCCTTAATTGAATAGAATCCGTATCAGGATACATGTTCAACCGGGGATCTTCCAGTACATATTCAGCCAGTTTTTTTCTGGCTGCTGACGGTAGGTTGAAAGGACTCTCGTTGGCATCCAGTTTTATTTTATAGGGCTGCTGATTTGCATTATATGGTATAAATGAACGTATTTCCGTTCTGATTAATTCTTCTATCATAGTAACCTTCCTTTCAGTAATACAACGAAGTTCAGTTTATTTATTAAATCTTACTTTTATGGCATTTGCATGTGCATCCAACAATTCAGCTTCCGCAAACCTTACAATATCGTTGTTTGTCGCCTCAAGTGATTGTTTGTTATAATAAATCAGGCTTGATTTTTTAATAAATTGGTCTACATTTACCGGTGACGAAAACCTTGCGGTTCCACTGGTAGGAAGAACGTGACTTGGACCTGCCATGTAGTCTCCCAAGGGTTCCGGCGAATAGTTTCCTACGAATATTGCTCCCGCATTTTTTATCATTCCCAGTATACTCATGGGCTCTTTTATACATAGCTCTAAGTGCTCGGGTGCTATATTATTTGATACCTCTATTGCCTCTTCTAGGTTATCTACCAATATCCCAAAGCCATAGCTCTTTAAGGATTTCTCAATTATTTCGTTTCTTTTTAAGCCTAAAAGCTGCTTCTCTATCTCAGTTTTTACACTGTCCAAAAGACTTACATCATCTGTAACCAGCACTGAGGAGGCCAATATGTCATGCTCCGCCTGTGACAGAAGATCCGCAGCTACGTACTCGGGTACCGCACTGGAATCTGCTATTACCAGTATTTCGCTTGGACCTGCAAACATATCTATGTCGCAGTCTCCGAATACCAGTCTCTTGGCTGTAGCAACATAGACATTGCCGGGGCCGCATATCTTATCCACCGACGGTATCGTTTCTGTTCCGTATGCCATTGCCGCCACCGCCTGTGCACCTCCGGCTCTGTATACCTCATCCACTCCTGCTTCTCTGGCTGCAACCAGAATTGCAGGGTTTATACTTCCATCCTGTGAAGGCGGTGTACACATTATGAGCTTTTCCACTCCGGCTACCTTTGCGGGAACCGCCGTCATCAATACCGAGGATATAAGTGGAGCTGTTCCTCCGGGAACATATAAGCCTACCTTTTCAAGAGGTCTTACAAGCTGTCCCAGCATAGTTCCGTCCTCTTTAGGACTTATCCAGCTGTTTTGAAGCTGTTTTTCATGAAAGCTCCATATATTCTGTTTTGATTTTTTTATAGTCTCCAACAGCTCCGGGGCAACCTCTTTGTATGCAGCTGTAATATCTTCTTCCGAGACTTTAATGGTTTCTATTTGTGCTTTATCGAATTTCTTTGTGTATTCTTTTAATGCACTGTCACCATTTTGTTTAACGTTGTCAATTATTTCTGCTACAATACTGATTGTATTTGTGCCATTCTGTGTTCCGGTTCTCTGTGTTAATTTCTTATATAAATCCTTTTTAATACTCCCGTCAAAGTCATTTCGTAAATCTACAATGTTTAGCATAACGTTACCCCCTTGCGGATAATTCTTCTCTAACTCCGTCTATTATTTTCTGTATTCTTTGGTTTTCCATTTTCATGCTTACTCTGTTTACAACCATTCTTGCACTGATATCTGCAATTGTATCCAGTACTACCAAGCCGTTTTCCTTGAGTGTTCTGCCGCTTTCAACCAAATCTACTATAACCTCTGATAAACCCACCAAAGGTGCAAGCTCTACAGAACCGTTGAGTTTTATTATCTCCACGCTTTCTCTTCTGGCTTTTTCGAAATAATTTCTTGTAATATTAGGATACTTTGTGCCTACTCTTTTTATATTCAGCTCTTCTATCTTTCCCTGTAATTCCGCAGGACCTGCCAATGCCATTTTGCAGGCTGCAAAGCCCAAATCAAGCACCTCGTACAGGTTCCTACCCTCTTCAAGCAGAGTGTCCTTTCCCACTATTCCTATATCTGCTGCCCCATACTCTACATAAGTTGGTACATCTGCAGGCTTTGCAAGAAAAAATTTTATCTTATTTTTTTCATCGGACAGTATAAGCTTTCTGGTGGATGATTTAAGTTCTGTACAGTCTATTCCTATCTTTTCAAATATTTCTACCGACATATCTGTAAGTCTGCCCTTTGAAAGAGCAATTGTCAAATATCTCATTTTCTTTACTCCCCACAAAAATTTATTTTATAAACTTAAAAACAGTTTTATTATCCAATGTTTAAAAGGGCATTGAAGCTTGTTTCCTCTTTAGTATCGTTTATCATATCGTACACTGTGATTTTATCGTTTTCTCCAATATATATGATTCCTCCGATTGTCTTTGAGGAAGCATATTTTTTGCCTTGGTCTATATTCTCTGTCAAAACAAAAGTTTCTATTTTCATGTCCTGTTTTCTAAGGGCTTCGGCTATTTCTATTGCCCTTTTTCGGTTTGTCTTTTCATAACATATTAATGAATCCACAGAAGGCCTTTCAAAAGTAATTCCTGAGTTTTCCATTGCTGTCATAAGCATATTTATCCTCACTGAAAAGCCTGTGGCAGGACACTCCTTCCCAAAACTGGAGGTAAGGTTGTCGTACCTTCCCCCTGAAAGTATCGGAAACCCGACTCCGTTTGTAAAACCCCTGAAGGTTATTCCGGTATCATAATTGAGGCTTTTTAACATGCCTAAATCTATTGACACATATTCTGATAAGCCGTAATCTGACAATATTGATACTACTTCTTCTATATTTTCAATTGCTTTAAGGCTTCTTTCGTTTATTGAAGAGTTCTTGAATTCCTGTATTACATCTGCCAATCCGAATAATCCCGTCAGCTTTAATATAAGCTGTTTTAATCTTGCACTTATTTCATATCGGTTAAGTATCTCCTCTACGCCAACAAGATCCTTTTTGTCAATTTGTTTGGATATCGCATCTATATCCTCACTGGAAAATCCCGCTTCTTCTGCCAAGCCTTTAAAAAATTCTACCTGACCGATTTCTATCTTGAACTCCTTTAGTCCTGCGGCTTTAAGTGTATTTATTGCCATAGCAATTATTTCTGCATCACTTTCTGAGGATGAATCCCCAAGCATTTCAACTCCTGCCTGTGTAAACTCGTTCTGGCGTCCGCCTCCAACTTCGTTAAATCTGAATACATTGCCTATATAGGAGTATTTTATCGGAAGCTGCACATCCCTGTTTTTCGTAGCAGTTATTCTTGCAACAGGAACAGTTATATCCGGCCTTAATACAAGAATCCTTCCTTTTTGATCAAAGAATTTTACCATTGATTCCTGAGGAAAATGCTCTATTTCCGATGAAAATACATCAAAAAATTCTATGGTTGGAGTTTCTATCTCATAATAGCCATAAGACCTGAATGTATTTCTGATTCTTTTTTCTATTTCCCTCTTTACGTAACATTCATCAAACAGAATATCCTGTACACCGTCAGGGGTATATATTTTCCATCTGGACATAAGCAACTACCTCTCATTTATATTAATTTTAATTTAAAATCCATCTTATTTACTTCATCTAATTAAAGTGCTAAATTACTAAATTATATTCATTATATTTTATTTTATTCCACGAGTCAATAGCAAAATCCTTTTGAATCACCCAGATATAAAAACCGGCCCTTTAGGAGCCGGTTTTTATATAGCTTTTATTTTGTCACTGGAAGGTCGGTAATTTTCCCCAGTAAATACTGTTTTAATATAGATAAGTCAATTGAATCGGTTGCACCGTCCAAATTAAGGTCAAGGAAGTGTAAAATATCATGATCCAGTGTTTTTAGCCCTAAAAGATGTTGTTTGAGTATTGCATAATCAATAGAATCTATAGCACCGTCCATGTTTGCATCACCATAAGTAGTGTTTTTAAGAAAAGTAATTTCAAGTACAGGGTCTATTCCGTTTCCGCTGAAGTCAAAAGTAAGATTTAGGCTATCAGAAGTTTGGGCCGCAAGGTAGCTCCTCTTAATTGTTACAGTATCTCCTGTAATAGTATAATCAACATCCGGTACCAGAGCTGCTGAACCATTCATTATTGCATTTAGGGTAGTACCATTAGGAGACATAGTTATCTTTAAATCCGTTGATGATGTTCTGTCGTATTTTACAGTAGTGGGACTGATTATTGGACTTGGGTCAGAGCCTCCCGGTGTTGTATCGCCTACGGCAATGGCCAATACAGGGTCTACTCCGTTACTGTAATCAAAAATCAGTTTTGTTGTACCTGAAGGCAGTCCCAACAGAAACTCTTTTTTTATTATCAGATTTGTATTATTTTCTAATATATAATCCTGTCCTTCTACTAACTTAACTGATGGTCCGTTTAATACTGCATTAAGGGTGTTACTCTTTGAATCAAGTGTTACAGCTATGTCTGCAGCATTGGCAGGATTCTTGTCAAATACTGCTACTGCAGGGGATATTTCTGAACTCAATTCTGATTCAGGGCCGTATACTCCTATCTCCCATATTGAATAAGGCCATTGATAATTTGCCCTCTGCATTCCGTATATTCTAAGGTAACGGCCGGAGCATGAAAGCTTTATATCTTCTGTCTTTCCTGTTCCGTTATACTGAGTAATCACATCAGTCCATGTATTTTCATCATCTGATACCTGAATTTTATACTGTGCTGCGTATGCAGCCTCCCAGCATATAATGAGTCTGTTTATTTCTTTTTTCTCACCAAGATCAACAGAAATCCAGTTTGGGTCTGATACCTGTGAAGCCCACCTTGTTTCAAGATCGCCGTCTGTTACATTACTTTCATTGTTTTGGGTGTTTTCTACAGATGTAGCTTTTACCGGCTTTTTATAGGCCAGATTTCCATAGGGCAGAGGTTCCTTAGGGAGAACCGGAGGCAGGTTGGATAACATGGATGCCGGTCTTTTGGCAATGTTCTTTACACTGTACTTATTGGTAAGCATAACTTCCTTACCGTAGTCGTTCAATGTAGCAAAGGTACTGTCAGAGGTCATATCTAAGAAGGTCTGAGGGTTGTTTCCCGGGCCCCATTCCCACGGAAGATAACCGATTTGGTTTTTATAGCACTGTTCCATAATTGTTTGGTACGGTATTTTACCGTTTTCCGTTTCATCCCACTTATGTCCGAATTCGCCTACAAGAAGAGGAAGATTTATATCCACTGATTCAGCAATTTCATCTATGACTTTCTGATCTGTATTTCCCCACATATATGGCCACCACATATGTACAGAGAACATTAAATTTTTGTCGGGATCGGCAGATATGAGATAAGGCCCGCATGCCTGCAGTATATTTATGTCCTGACCATAACTGGAGGCATCTATAATAAGCGGCACATGAATTCCGGCTTCCCTCATTTTGTTGACAGCAGCCTCGTAATCTGTTTTAAAAGCAGTTTCAGTTACGCTCTGCCCCACTTCGTTTCCTATGTTTACCAATAAATACTTCTCGTGCTTTTTTAACACATTAACTACATCAGGTCTTACCCAATAATTCACAAGAGCAGGAAGCTTCGACCAGTCACCTGTGGCATCGTGAAGTTCAATAATAGGAATCATGTGCTCGGCACGGCAATTACGTATAACCGTATCCAAGTCTTCTGCTGAACCGTCTATTCCCCATGTAATTCTTACACAATTTGCTCCTGTTTTTGCTATTTCCGAAAAAGACGGAACACCATCCTTATCAGTCCATATGCACATTTTGTTTACGCCATAGAGAATTACCTTTTCTCCCGTATTGTCATAAAGAAATCTTCCATCAACTCTAAAGCCGGGATGTGTTGAATCTGTTGCTGCATTTGCTGTTATAGGAAATATGAACATAGCAGCCAGCAAAGATACTATTAAATAAATTTTGTTCATGTGTTTATCCTTCCTTTCTTCCTTTTAAATAGATGATTCTGTTTATATTCTCACTTTCGATTCACCTGACAAAAATTTTAACAAACTTGTCCTCCTCTCTTATTAAATTTGGCTAAGGAAAGTGATAGATAGATTGGGTTGGTATAGATAAAGAGATGAATATATCTAATTTTACCATTAATTTGTTTAAAAGTATGAGAAAGGAATTGAATATAATTTATTAAATACAAAAAAACTGCTTGAATTTATTCTTTTTCAAGCAGTTTTTTTGGTTTTACTTGTTATATGATTATTATGGTGTTATTACTCTTCTTTTAGTTCTTTTT
This sequence comes from Ruminiclostridium papyrosolvens DSM 2782, assembly GCF_029318685.1. NCBI lineage: Bacteria > Bacillati > Bacillota > Clostridia > Eubacteriales > Oscillospiraceae > Ruminiclostridium > Ruminiclostridium papyrosolvens. The sequence goes on along the minus strand of NZ_CP119677.1, from coordinate 482,465 downwards.
TAGAGTTTTCCTCTTCTTTTTTATCCTGTACTTTTTCTACAATACCCGGTACCATGTCAATCAATTTGTCCAAGCCGCCGGACTTCTTTATAGGAAGAAGTTCTACCTTGTCACCATTAATAACCAGAACAGCTGTTGGAGAAATTCTTGCTCCTGTTCCTCCTCCGCCTCCTTCTCCCCCCATACCTTTTTCATCAGTACCATTGCCTACGCCTAATCCAAGCCCAAAGCTCATATTTATAAACGGTACCAATGTCACATCACCAATCTTTATAGGTTCACCTACTACTGTCTTTGTCTTTAAAAAATTCTCCAGCTTGTCAAATATAGCACTCATGCTTTCACTAAAATTGAAACTATTGGCCATTTTTTTAACCTCCTCTTAATTTTGAACTTAATGTTTTTAAATAATATACTTTTGAAAGGCTTTGTAAAAACAAATTCTATTCCAACTAGTATTAAATAGAAAATTTGAATTCCTCCACCGATTAAAAAGCTGCCTTCCAGCATTTCGTCTTCAAAATTTGTACGAATCCGAATGCTGTCTTTATTAAAACTTTCAAACAATGTATTGCTTATTGCACAGAGCAAGCCTGTGTACATTGGGTCTTCAAAGCCTACTTTTGCATCTATTTTGAATTTTCTTGGTTTGAAATGGTTTAGTATTTTAAAAACTGATTTTAATCCCTGCATAAATACTTCATATGTAAAGTAACTGTATGCAGGCTTTTTCTTTGACTCTTTTGCCTTACTTTCCCGGTCTTGTTTAACTGACTTGCTTTCATTTTTTTTCTTAAAGCTTTTCTTAATACCGAACAAGCTGAATTTTGTATTAAAGCCGTTTTGAGTACTGTAGCTAAATCTTATGGCAACAGCACCAAAAAGCCAGTTTGCATAGCCTTTTACAGCAGTGATCTCATACTTTGCTCCCTCTGCGTAGTATTTGAAAGGTACAAAAACTATTAATAAAACCAAGGCAACAATAGTCAAAACCACATATAAAATTATTTTAAGAGTTATTATAAGAGCTACCATCTGAGCCTCCATTTACATGTATTACTTAGCAACTAATTTTTGGACCCCTTGCTTGACTCCTTTTTTCAGTCCTTTTGATGCTAGCTTTAGAAGTTTTGGAGCTTGCTTTGCCCCCGGCAAATGCTCAATAAATTTACCTGTAGTTTTGATGGTTTCAACCTGCATTTCAATAATTTTCTTTGACGGGCTTTTCCTTTTTCCCAAAAAGGAGTCAATTATATCATCTCTCATTGTTTCCAACTCCGGAGGATAGTCAATTATATAATTATTTTTATCATCAAGGTCATAAAGCAAAAGCTTTAATTCTGATAATTCTCTTCTGCATTTATCGCAAATTTTTAAATGATTTTGAACAAATATTTTTTCAAGTGGATCTATTGTGTTGTCTAAATAATCCTGAAGCAATGAAGCATCTATTTTGTCACAGCTCATGTTTATACCTCCCAAATACCCAAGCTAACCATATTTTCCTTGATTGTCTTTCTCGCTCTATGTATGAGTGTTTTCACAGTACCCGGCGGGAGCTTCATTACAGTTGCAATTTCACTGTATTTCATTTGCTTTACGTGTCTCAACACCAAAACCATTCTCTCCTTTTCAGGAAGTCTGCCGATGGATTGTTGAAGTATTTGTCTGGTGTCTTTGTATAAGACTGTATCATCAGTTGTTTCATTTGAACTGATAATACTTTGCAGTTCGTCCCCGTTTTCATTTGTTTCATTAAGCGATAAATTTTGTTTTTTACTTCTCAAGAAATTAAGGCTCTTATTTACTGTAATTTTTTTAATCCAGGGTAGCATTGAAAACTGTTCCTTAAAGCCATCCATTGATTTAAAAACAGCTATGAAAACCTCCTGAGTTATATCCAGAGCATCTTCCTTATTACCGGCATAATGGAACGCTATGGTATAAACATATTTTTTGTATCTGTCATATACAAGTTCCAGACCCCGTCTGCTATTCTTTTTATATTCCTTCAATATGGTTATATCCGAAACGTCCAAATATTTTTCACACCCTTTTTGTGTACCTTGATTATATATACACACAAAAAGAAAAAAAGTTTCAGAAAAATATAAATTTTTCTGAAACTTTATCTTTTTTTGACTTTATACTAAAATTTCGCCATTTGTTTCGATAATTTTCTTGTATCTAAATGCCGACTGTTTTAATTTACGGCTGTAATCACTATAATCTACGTACACTAGGCCAAATCTTTTTGCATATCCATATGACCACTCAAAATTGTCAAGAAGAGACCAGTAGAAATATCCTCTTACGTCCGCCCCGTCATCTATAGCTTTTGACAGTGCAGAAAGATATTGATTCATATAATCTTCTCTCTGAGTATCATTAATTTTTCCGTCAGTGCTTATCCAGTCATTATTCGCCATACCGTTTTCTGTAATATATACAGGCAAGTTATACCTTTCGGAGATAAATCTGGTTGCCCAGTACAGAGTTTCGGGTTTAAAGGACCATTCCATGGAAGTTTTGCCTATACCAACAGGTAATTTAAGGTGCCTGTACTTTTTATCGTCACTTGCTTCTACAATTGCACCTATATAAACATTTATGCCTATATAATCAAGAGGAACGCAGATATCCTTCATATCCTCCTGCCAGCCTTCCGGAAGATATGGTATCAGGCTTTCGGGATACTTCCCCTTTATTGCAGGCTCAAAAAGGTCTCCAAATCCAAAGTCCATTGAATCCTCAGACCGTTCTCTGTCAAAAAGTACATTACGTGCAGCCTGCAGGTCTGCCTCACTATCTGATGCAGGAATTCCAACTTCTCCACAGGATACAAGTCCGACTTTGACTTCTCCCTTAGCATTTTCACGTATTGCTTTTGCAGCCAGTCCTAATCCCTTTAAGTTATGATGCCATGCCCTTACCACCTGATTCTTGGGAAGCTCGAAGCCCGGTGCATGCCAGCCTGTGCCATAACCAAATCCAATGTAACATTGTGATTCATTACTGGTTACCCAATACTTTACTCTGTCGGAAAATAGTCTTGAACATATAGCCGCATAATTTTCAAACCATAAAGGGCTTTCAGAATTAAGCCATCCTCCCTTATATTGAAGCTCCATGGGGTAGTCCCAGTGAAACAAAGTAACATAAGGCTCTATGTCGTTTTCAATTAACTCATTAATAAGATTATTATAGTAGTTTACACCTTCCATGTTTATTTCACCTGTACCGTCAGGTAATATTCTACTCCAGCTTATAGAAAACCTGTATGCTTTAATTCCAATCTGTTTCATAAGCTGTACATCTTGGGAATACCTGTGATAGCTGTCACATGCAAAGTCTCCGTTATCACCGTCAGCTACTTTGTCTTTCATCCTGCAGAATTCGTCCCAGACAGACTCACCTCTGCCACCTTCCTTTACAGCTCCCTCAATCTGATATGATGCTGTTGCAGTACCCCAAACAAAACCTTTTTTGAATGCCATTAATTTAACACCCGCCTTTGTTTTTATAATCTTTTTAAGTTTGCCATAGAAGCCATTAGTCTTTTCATTCCTGCACCTTCAAACTGTATTTCCAATACCTGATCACCGCTGTCTGCTGTTGCTTTGGAAATAGTTCCTTTTCCGAATTTTTTATGCTCGACTTTATCACCTACACTAAAATCATCCGATGTATTGGAACCCCCGGATGAAGGTTTCATCGGTATACTGCGTCCAAAGCTATTAATCTGCTGACCGGCAGGACTTTTTACTGCTGTACCTGCTGAGCTGCCCCCAAATCCACGTGTAACAAGATTTGAATTTATTAAATCCTTCAAGGAACCTGAACCGGCAGGTGTACTTGAAGTTGTTGCCGAAATTGATTTTGATGTACCGGAGCTCTTACCCCATACTTGTGTTTCTTTGGGCTTTGAAAAGCTTCCCGATGATTTAAAAGGATACTCCACAAGTTCCTCAGGTATCTCTGCTAAAAATCTGGAGGGTCTGTTGTAGCTGGAATTTCCAAAAAGAGTTCTGAAACGGGCATTTGACATATATAGTTTCTCTCTGGCTCTGGTTATACCCACATAACAAAGCCTTCTCTCTTCTTCAAGCTGTTCCGGCCCCTCGGTAATTGCCCTGTAACCCGGAAAAACTCCTTCTTCCAGACCCGGAATAAATACAACAGGAAATTCCAGTCCCTTTGCACTGTGCATTGTCATAAGCACCACATAGTCCTGGTCCTCTTGGAGGCTGTCAATGTCCGAAACCAGAGAAATATGTGCAAGGAATTCTTCCAGTGAATTATCCTCACTTTGCTTTTCAAACTCCAGAGCAACGGATTTCAATTCTTTTATATTCTCGATTCTTGACTGAGCTTCAACTGTATTCTCAAGCTCATACTCCCTCAAAATCCCAGAATCTTCAACTACTACATCCAAAAGTTGGGATATTGACATATTTTCTTTCATAGTCCTGAATTTATTTATCATAAGTGAAAAGCTTCCTAATTTTTGGGCGGCTCTTTTTAATGAAGGAAACTCTTCTGTATTTGAGATAACCGTAAACAAGGATACATTTGTTTGGTATGCCAGTACCTCTGCATTTTCAACTGTTGCATCACCTATTCCTCTTTTAGGCACATTAATAACCCTTTTTAGACTTACATTGTCCCCGGGATTTTGTACCAACCTCATATATGCAATTATATCTTTTATTTCTTTTCTGTCATAGAACTTTTGCCCCCCAACAATCTTATAGGGTATTCCTTCCCTCATAAACATTTCTTCCAGTACACGGGACTGGGCATTAATTCTGTAAAGCACTGCAAAATCCTTGTATTTCCTGTCTTCATCGGATATTATTCTCTGTATTTCCCTTGCTGTATAAAGAGCTTCTTCATGCTCATTGTCATTTTCACATATTACTATCTTGCTTCCACCCTTGTTGTCAGTCCAAAGGCTCTTGTTTTTTCTGCCTGTGTTATTACCGATTACATGGTTTGCAGCATCCAATATGTTCTGTGTTGACCTGTAGTTCTGCTCCAGCTTAATAGTACAGCATTTCTTGAAATCCTTCTCAAAATCCAGAATATTTCTGATATTGGCGCCTCTCCAACCATATATTGACTGGTCGTCGTCACCTACAACGCAAAGGTTTTCATGCGCCTGTGACATTTTGCGCACCAGCGTGTACTGGGCAGTATTTGTATCCTGATACTCATCCACAAGAATGTACCTGAACCTTCTTTGATAATATTCAAGGACTTCCGGATGCCTTTCGAAAAGCTTTATGGTATTCATTATAATATCATCGAAATCCAAGGCATTATTTGCTTTGAGCTTCTTTTCATAAAGCTTGTAAACTTTTGCAATTTTACCCATCCTAAAATCAGATGCGTACTGCTTTTCATATTGCTCCGCGTCTATTAGTTCATCCTTCTGCTTTCCTATTGTTTCAAGGACTGATTTAGGAGGAAAGTTCTTATCGTTTAAGTTTAATTCTTTAAGACATTCCTTTATTACTACCTGCTGGTCCTGCGTATCATATATTACAAAGCTTCTGTCGTAGCCAAGCTTCTCAATATCCCTTCTGAGTATTCTTATACAAATGGAGTGAAAGGTGCCTACCCACATGTCGTTACTCAAATCACCTATAAGTCCGGCTATTCTCTCTTTCATTTCTCTTGCTGCCTTATTTGTAAAGGTTATAGCCAGAATATTTGAAGGGTATACTCCATGTTGTTCAATAAGATAGGCTATTCTATGAGTAAGAACTCTTGTTTTGCCTGACCCTGCTCCGGCCAATATCAAAAGAGGACCTTCATTATGAAGTACTGCTTCTTTTTGCTCTGCGTTCAAGCCGCTTAATAAATCCATTTTTCCCCTCCGTTACCTCTGTATATTGCTATAAATAATTTATCAGATTAAGTAATTAACATTATAAATGCCGGATAAGTTCTACCCGGCATAATAATTATATTTCATTTCAAGTTTTATGACAAGGAATCAAGTTTTTCATGTATCATTTCTACTGTTGAATCAATTGAACCCTCTGAACAATCTATTATTATATCTGCATACCGCTCATACAAGGGCTGTCTTTTTCTATATATATCATCCAGACTTTGCCCGGGGCTTAATACAACTCCTCTTGTTTTAAGGTTGTTCAGCCTTTTGTATACAGTGTCCATATCTACATACAGATAAATTACTATTCCTGTTTTCTTTAAATGCTCCATCGCCTTCTCACTGTATACCACACTTCCCCCTGTTGCAATAACTGTATCAGAACAGTTTAGGGTTTCTACTGCTGACTCTTCTATTTTAAGAAAAGCATCTGTACCATCGCTATTTAAGATTTCCTGCAGCAGCCTTCCTTGTGTTGTCTGTATCAGTACGTCGGTGTCGATAAACGACATGCCCCGGTGCTTTGCAACAATAACTCCTACAGTACTTTTACCCGCACTTGGCATTCCAATAAGAATAATATTTTTCATATTCCCTCCGAAAAGCCTCTATTTTTTGAAAAAGTTTGTCTTTATTGCCATATCTGCATAATCAAGTCCGTTCAGGAGTTCCTTTTGCTTAGCACTGTCTATATTCCCTCTGAATTCCCCATCAGCCAGTAAAACATAGTCCTCCTGTGTATTTAGAAGATTTCTTCCAAAAGAAGTTGATTCGTATTCACTCTTATCTATTCCAAAGGAATATAAAAGCGTTGGCATTAAATCAATCTGACCTCCTGTTGTGTTAATAACCTTTGGTGCCTGTCCTTTTTCATACAGTATAAGAGGTATTTTTTTATCATTTTTAAGCCACCAATCCTGAGACGGCTTTATGTTTTTTATTTGGTCATCAAAATACTTATGAACTGAATCGTGGTCTCCATAAATAGCTACTACTGTGTTATCCAGTATTCCGGCTTTATCAAGCTCATCAAGGAAAGTTCCTATACAGCTGTCAGTGTAGTTTATGCTCTGGAAGTAACCCCCAAGCCTTGTATTTTCAAGGTAACTGTCCAATTTTAGTTTTTGGTGCTCTACAGGCATTTCAAAAGGAGAATGACTGGTAAGAGTAACCATAAAATTATAAAATGGCTGCTTTTGCTTGATAATAGTATCCTTTATCTGTCTGAAATAAGACCCGTCACTTAATCCCAGAAATATAACTTCATCCATTTTAAAGCTTTTGGCATCTATACACTGTTGGAAACCTATGTTTGTCAATCCTTCTTTCCAATTCCAGTATCCTCCGTCATCCGGGTGAATAGCTTTTGTGGAGTAACCGTTCTTTTCCATTATCTTTGGCAGTGAATTATAGTGCGTATATGGAAATCTGAAAAATGTACTTCCTTTTCGCACCGGGAAAACAGAGGTGTTAGTCATCAGGTCCGAATCAGAACTTGTTCCCTCATTGACCTGAGTATAATAGTTGTCAAAATATATGCTGTTCTTCAAAAGCTTGTTCAGGGTAGGAGTAATTTCCTGTCCTTTTACAGACTGTCCGATAACAAAGTTTTCAAGAGACTCTACCTGAAGCACCAAAAGATTTTTACCTTTGTACATGCCTTTGTAGTTGTTGTCCGGCAGATTCTCATTTTTGTCGTCAATCCATTTCTGAATATTTGTCCTGTCTTTTTCCGATATTTTATATGGTTTGAAATCCGCAAAGAATACATAGCAGTCATATGCATGATATCCTAAAGGAGTAGCATTGCATATGGTGGCTTCAGGCCTCCAGTATGTATGGAATATATAATTATATTTATTGTTTCCGTACACGTCAACAGCAATATAGCTGCCCACAATAACGGCTATAGACAAGGTAAATAATGATGCGAAGGCAATAAGTCTGGATTTCAGACTTATAAATAAAGGCGATGAGTAATACAGCTTTCTTGTAATAATAAGTATTGCTGCAAGAATCGGTATATCAATAAAAAATACTATATCGCAGGGCCTGAACATTGCAAAAATGCTGCCCCAAAGATTATTTACATTTCCTGTTTGTCTCAATAACTGAGTGGACAGAAAATTCCCGTTTGCTCTAAGGTACACTGCATCAAATACAAAAAGAAATGAACATAAGAAATTGAGTATCAGCAGAAGCCATAATCGCCATTTTCCTTTAGCCAAAAAGTTGAAGGATACGATTATAAGTAAAAAAGCTACACATACAGCCATATACCTGATATTACTAAAACCACGGCCTATGTCAATAATGGATTTATCCGAGCTGTACACAAATCCCATAAGAACTACTGATTTAAAAAAAAGTATTGCAAGAGTTAATATTGACATCCATTCCTGAGTAAGATAATCAACTATACGTGTTTTACGGCCAAAACCCCTGCGATTTACCATGACTATTCCATATGAAGGTTTTCCCAGCATAAATACAAATCTCCCGTAAATTTTATAAATTATATACAGACTGTATGTATTATATTACTTTACAGGTTAAATGTAAAACAAGTTTTCTAAATTATACATGTAAATTTGTTGAAGTTTTTCATTTTTTAGTAAAAATAAAAACAGTATGCATCAGCAGCCCTTCAGCTTACTGATACATACTGTTTTTATTTTCGTATTACTAGAATTCCGGTTCAATCAGCCCGTAGTTTCCGTCTTTTCTCTTATAAACTACGTTAACCTGCCTTGAATCTGCATTGTAGAACATAAAGAACTCATGTCCCAGAAGATTCATCTGCAATATTGCCTCTTCAACATCCATAGGTTTTACAGCAAACCTCTTTGACCTTACAACCTTGAATTCAGTTTCTTCCTGAACATCATCGATAAATTTTGTGTTATCTACTCTGAAATCGTTGTCGTGGAATCTTCTTTCCAGTCGGGTCTTATTCTTCCTTATCTGTCTTTCTATCAGGTCTACTGCTCTATCGATAGATGTATACATATCTTCGTTTTGATCTTCTGCTCTTAATGTAACCCCATTGAATGGTATTGTTATTTCAACTATCTGGCTTACTCTCTGAACGCTCAATGTTACATGCACTTCAGTATCACTGTTAAAAAATTTTTCAAGTTTCTTTACTCTTTTTGTAACTTTTTCTCTAAGTGCCTCTGTAATCTCAATATTTTTTCCGCTAATAATTATATTCATAATAACAGCCCCTCTCCATTTTTGTCTAAGTATTACTTTATAATATCCAATAGCGGTACATGTTATGAATCTATTATTCTACGTTATACCACGAAAATCCTTCCCCAAACTTTGCTAATAAACATAATTTTATAACAATTTAACTTATTATATGTTTTATTTCAGTTTGGAATCGCAAAAGTTTTACACAGGTATTCAACAAAACACCTGTTTTGTGTATATGTTTCTGTGGATAATGTGTATAACCTTGTTTATAACTTATAATTAAGGAATTTTCCACTGTGGATAATTATCCGGCCATCTTTAAAATTGTTAATATAAAAACAGGTTGACTCTCAGATAAAATAATCCTTACAGTCAACCCAATTATATTATTTATTAATATGTTATTAAGTATGTACTATTTTTTATTAGCAAAACATTTGCTACATAATACAGGCTTATCTAAATGAGGTTTGAACGGAACCTTTGTGGTTTGCCCACATTCTGCACAAACAGCCTCAAATAATTCTCTTTTTGACGAGTGATCACGCTTACTTCTACAAGCTTTACATCTGGTGGGTTCATTTTGAAAACCCTTTTCAGCATAGAACTCCTGTTCACCCGCAGAAAAAATAAATTCATTTTCACATTCTTTGCAAACCAAGGTTTTGTCAGTGTACATTTTATCTCCCTCACTTCACAGGTATTTGTTTTACATTATATTACATATGGCCCTATTTTTCAATATTTAATTTTCCATACATATACAATTGATACAATAGTTACCTAAAAATTGACTGAAGCAGTAAGTTAAGTACAGTTTATTTTATATTATCCCAAAGGCGGTTAGGATATTTATGCTCCGCTACCATATCGCTTATAGATTTCTTTACAACAGGCTTATCCTCTTGGTATGTAACACCGTACCATTTATCCGCAGTTGAGAGTACCTTGACATCTGCTTTGCCTTCTTTGATAAGATTATCCACAACAGTAGGCAGAAAATACTCCGCTTTCAAAAGATTATCCTTGTTCATTCTCAGGAATTCGGGAAAACGCTCCTCAAGCTCCTGTAAAATGCTTGGATTAAAGCCCCATGTATTCATTGACACAATACTCTTTTCGGGTATTTTAATCCAGTTTGTATCGTCCTCAGTGTATTTAGTCTCATTTCCGAATTTCACTATCTTTGTTCTTTCATGAATATCAATGAGATTTCCCTGACTGTCTGCATTGCAAACGCCTCTTGCAACATGGCCGTTTTCGGTAAGTGTGTTCTCTATAACGAAGCCCACCATACAATACTTGTATTTGTTATCTGCATCCTGATTTTTTGTCAGAAATCCATTTAAGAGCCTGTATGTCTCAGCCCCATAAAAATCATCTGCATTTATAACTGCAAAAGGAGTCTTAACTGCATTTTTTGCACTCAGCACCGCATGTCCCGTTCCCCAGGGTTTCACTCTTCCTTCGGGAACGCTGAAGCCTTGAGGCAGATTGTCTACTTTTTGATAAACATACTCCACATCTATAATTCCCTCTATTTTCTTACCTATAACCTCCCGAAAGGTGTCCTCTATTTCCTTTTTAATTATGAATACAACCTTGTTGAAGCCGGCTCTGATGGCATCATAAATAGAGTATTCCATTATTATTTCGCCATTAGGCCCTACAGGGTCAATCTGTTTTAAACCGCCATATCTGCTTCCCATACCTGCTGCCATTATTACTAAAGCTGTGTTGTTTTCCATGTCACTATAATCTCCTTGCCCAATTGTAATTATTTATACCCCTCTGGATTCTGCGATTGCCATCTCCATGAATCTACACACATTTCCGGGAGTCCCTTTTCAGCTGTCCAGTCAAGTTCATTCTTTGCCCTGTCCGGCTTTGCGTAGCAAGCTGCTATATCCCCAGGCCTTCTGTCTGCAATTTTATAGGGAATTTCTTTTCCGCAAGCTTCCGAAAATGCCTTAATTACCTGTAAAACACTATATCCGTTACCTGTTCCAAGGTTATATTCCCTTACTCCTACGTGTTCACGGGATAGCTTTTCCAACGCCTTTATATGGCCTTTAGCAAGGTCTACAACATGTATGTAATCCCTAACCCCTGTACCGTCAACGGTATTGTAATCATCTCCGAAAACCTTTACTTCCTTTAGCTTTCCAACTGCTACCTGTGTAATATAAGGTACCAGATTATTTGGAATTCCATTGGGGTCTTCTCCTATTGTACCGCTTTCATGAGCTCCGATTGGGTTAAAATATCTGAGCAGAGCGATATTCCATGACGCATCTGCCACATATAAATCCTTTAATATTTCTTCTATCATGAGTTTTGTTCTGCCATATGGATTTGTAACAGACAGCTGAAATTCCTCAGCAATAGGAACACTGGCAGGATCTCCGTATACGGTAGCTGATGAGCTGAAAACCAGATTCTTGACTTGGTATTTTTCCATTAATTCGCACAAAATCAAGGTGCCCGTTATGTTGTTGTGATAATACTTCAACGGGATTGAAACAGATTCGCCTACTGCCTTTAGTCCTGCAAAGTGAATTACGGAATCCGGTTTATTTTCTATAAATACCTGTTCTAATGCTGCTTTGTCCAAAATATCAACTTTATAGAATTTTACATTTTTGCCTGTAATTTTTTCTACTCTTTCTATTGCTGTTTCCTTACTGTTACAAAGGTTATCGGCTACGATAACTTCAAAGCCCGCCTCAAGCAGTTCAACACATGTATGGGTACCGATATATCCGGCCCCTCCGGTTACTAATACTTTCATGTGACTCCCCCCATATATTTTATTTACGTTGTCATTTTTCCCTACAACGATGATACTCTTTTAATTTAACCATAACCATATTTTATACAATATTTATTAATATAACAACATTTTACTTCACCTGACAGTTTTAATCTGCTTTAGTATTTCGTGCAGCTGCGGTGAATTGTCGCATTTCAGGCTTGGTTCGAAGATATCCCCTTTTTGCTCCAGTCTGTTTACCATATTTTTGAGAGTAAACATTTCCGGCCGTATACTATTGAGCTCATCCCATTGTATTGGAGCCGACACAGCGGCACTTTTCACTGCCCTTGCAGAATAAGCTGTTATCATGCTTTTTCCCAGCCACATCTGCTGCCAGTCAAAATAAATCTTGCCATCCCTTTTCTTCTTCATTCTTTCTATAGTCACTGTGTTTTTAAGCTTTTCAGCAAAATACTGTGCAAAAAATTCATTGAGGCTCCGGGCGGTGTCATAGTTGAACTTTGCTGCAGTAGGAACAAATATCTGCAATCCCGTTGCACCGGAGGTCTTTATAAAACCCTTTATACCCAGAGCTTCCAAGGTTTCATGTATTCTGTCCGCAAGCTCTGCAACATCTTCAAAATGAAGGTCATCGTCCGGGTCCAAGTCAAACACAAGACTGGAGGGATAGTTCGGCCTTTCATGTACGTTAAAGCTGGTATGAAGCTCCAGTGCCGCCTGGGTGCAAAGCCATACAAGTGTGGCGGCAGAATTTAAGGCAATATAGTTCTTTTTATTGAACTCCACTGTTTCCACCCACTCCGGTGTTCCCTGAGGCTTTTCCTTCTGAAAAAAGCTTTTGTCGTTGATACCATGAGGATAACGTATTGATGTGAGCATTCTGTTTTTTGAATATTTTATTAAAAAGGGAGCAAGCTTTGTCATGGTTTTCACAAACTCAAGCTTAGTAATCCCGGCTTCCGGCCAAAATAGCTTGTCGGGATTTTTTATATCAATAACTTTGTTTTCAATTTCTACTTTTATAATATCTGTAACAGCAGCCATTAATCAGTCAACACCTTTCCGTCCGCTTCTTCCACAGGAAATACTGCAAACCCCTCGATTTTAGGATGTCTCAAATGTCCGTCATTTGTCAGTTCCAGAAAACTAATCCAGCAAGTAAGAGCAGGATACAGCCATGAAAACCTTTCACCCGTCCTGTCCAATTGTATAATTTCATCAGTTGTAAAGGGACATTCCTCCTGTTCAAGCTGCCCGCTATACTCTTTTATAAGCATTAAATCAGATTGTTTAAGTCCAATAGATGCTTTACCCACATATACAAGCTTTTCGCTGTCTCTTGGTTTTATTCCCAGAACTAACGAGTTAGGCTGCGAAGACTTCCACTGTATTGCTCCTACTACACAAAGCATTTTTTTAATAAACTTCGTCTTAAACCATCCCTCGTGTTTTTTTCCGCCTATATACAGACTGTCTGTCTTTTTTGAAACAATACCTTCCATGTTGCGTTTTTTCATTTTTTCAAACAGTTCTTTACCGTCTTGGTACATCTTCGCCAAAAATATTTTAGTATCATCGCCTGTTAACGAACTTAGATTTTTTTCAAGCAACTGTTTTCTTTCAATTAAGGGCATATTCACAAGGATATTGTCCTCATACTGTAATATATCAAATACCATATAACAAACAGGGTATGAACTTGTGTAGTATTGCAATTTACTGCTATTACGGACACGTTCTCTTATGAGGCTTTTATAAAATGAGGGGACTCCGTCCTCATCCAGAACAACAAATTCACCATCTAATATTGCATTTTTGCCTCCAAGACCTTTTTTAAAAACATCCAGTTCGGGATAGAAGCCTGTCCTCTCTTTGCCTTTCTTTGTGTAGATTTTAACGTTTCCGTCCTGTATATAAACCAGTCCTCTTATACCATCCCATTTTATTTCATGGATGTAGCCGGAACCCTCCTTTACCTGAGGACAAATTACCGGCTCCATTGGTATAATCCAGTTCATGATTCAACCTTCTCTCTGGCCTTCCTCGTTCTTTTCTTTGGTTTTTCCTCAGGCGTACTGTCACCGGTTTCTACCTCTACCGGGTCCTTCTTGCGGTTTTTAACCTCCTTAGCACTTTTATCAGCTTTATCAGCGTCCTTATCTTTTTCATTTTTATTAGTCCCCTTTGACATTTGTATACTTTGTTTCAATGCCTCCATAAGGCTTACCACATTTTCCTTTTCAACTTCTTTTCTTGCTACTACCTGCTTTCCTTCAACCTTGGCATTAATTAGCTCAACCAGCTTTTCTCTATAGGTATCCACATATTTCAACGGGTCAAAATCCGTAGTCAGATTATCTATAAGCTGTGTTGCCATGTCCAGTTCTGCCTGAGTTGTCTTGGCGTTTTCAGGTATGCCCGGTACCTGTGACGAATCCTTTACTTCATCAGGATAGAATATTGTTTCAAGCATCAGAACATTTTTGTATACTCTTATAACAGCAAGTGATTCTCTGTCTCTTATAGTTATTTTGGCAACAGCAATTTTTTCTTTCTGTCCCAAGGCCTCTCTCAGAAGTGTATAGGCTTTTCCTCCTGTCTCCTGAGGCGCAAGAAAATATGTCTTGTCAAAATACACAGGGTCAACTTCTTCCAATTTTACAAAGTCCAATATTTCAACTGCTTTTTCACTTTTTACCTGCAGAGATTCAAAATCTTCGCCGCTCATTATAACGTATTTACCGGGCTCATATTCAAAACCACGGACAATATCATCCGGCTGAACCTCCTTATTACAGATGGGACACACCTTTTTGTACTTTACCGGACTATGACATTCCTTATGAATATATTTAAACCGGATATCCTTGTCTTCTGTTGCCGTAAACATTTTTACAGGAATATTAACCAAACCGAAACTGATAGAGCCCTTCCAAACTGTATGCATAATTGGTCCTCCATTATTAATATTTATTGTCCGTATTTAAGTTTTTATTTATTCAACTATTTATCCACGTTTTTTTAGATGATATAATACAAAATAACAAAGGAGGTAGCTTTATGCCATTTTATGATCTTAAATGCAGTAAGTGCGGCAACGAATTCAACGTAATGGCTAAAATGTCCCAACGTGAAAACAAAGAAATTAAATGCCCTGACTGCGGAAACAATGAACTTGAAACCATATTTAAGAATGTAAATATTATTCAATCCAGAAAAGATTCCGGAGGAGACTGTCCAAACAGACATGTGTGCGGCGGGTGTTGCAATCACTGATTTTTACCTGTGGGGATGTTTGATTTATTACTGTAAAAAACAAGGTATCTTAAAGGAGCTGTTACTATCCTAAAAGATACCTTGCTGTATATAACAGATGGCCAACCGGAATTATTCCAGAATATCATCATCCAAATCAGCATTTGTTTTAGTGTCCGAACTTGACTTTTTTGTCTCATTTTCTTTTGTGGGTTGAGCTGTTTTGTCCCCGGTATTATCCTTGTCTTCTGTTATTGTTTTTATTGTGCTGTCTTTTCCGGGCTCGCTGCTTATAAGATGGGTGTCTCTTGAATAAGCTATGTCTATTTGATAGCTGCCCTTGAATTCTTTAGTTACTTTTCCGTTTATTCTGAACTGTACCGAAGTTATATCCTTTATTTCTGTTAACGTGTTTACGATAGAATAGAGCGATAGCTGCTCATTCTTTTTGCCACCCGGGTGCTTTTCAATAAAGTCCTTTGATAGGTCTACAGTTGCTACACCGTCCTTTATTTTAACATTTGTAGTTACTTTAGTCTCTTTAGGAATAGAAGCTTTTAAGAGACTGCCTTTTGCAGGGCCGCTTATAAGTTCCTTTAAAACAGCTGTCGCCATGTGTTCATTACCCTTACCGGCATCCGTATTTTGAATGTATCTTGTTTCTGCAGCAAGTTTTGTACCCTGTTCATTGATAAAGTATAACTGAACCGGAGTTTTATCCTTTAAGCCATCAGCCTCATCCTGACCCATTGTAAGACTGCTGACCGGAGTCAATTCATCACTGTCAGCATCCTTACTTTTAGCCCCACAGCCTACAAGCATAGTTAAAATAATTCCAAATACCATAAATAGACATAATAGTTTTCGCATTTTTTCATGCACCTCACATTAAAATGTTAAAAGTTGTATTTATGAATATTCATCCCTTACACACTTATTTTTATGCCCAAGCATGCCGAAGTATTCTAAACTTGTCAATATTTTTTAATGGGAAATACACATTAGAGAAATACGCATTAATTATGAATGATAATTTTTAGACTGAGGTAATGATTTACTATAGACATGTACAACCTTATTAACGGGAAATACCAAGCACATTTCAGTCCCCTGATTTTCCTTGCTCTTTATCTGAAGACTTCCGTTGTGTGATTTCATAACTTTAAAGCAATAGCTTAATCCCAATCCATAATTATTTTTTCCTTTTTTTGTGGAGAAAAATGGTGTCATAACCTTATTTATACAATCCTTTGGTATACCTATTCCATTGTCAGAAACTTTTATACACAATTTTTTGTTGTTTAAAAACTCTGTATTTACTTTAATAACACCCTCAGCATGGATAGCTTCAATAGCATTTATAATGAGATTCTTCAAAACTTCTGATACGTGAACGGGATCAATAAGCACTGTAATATCAATTTTACTGTCATTAATAATCCGTATATCCTTTTCGCAGATAGAAGGTGCAACCTGATTTATTACTTTTGATATAATATCACTTAAAAGGCAAGGCTTAAAATTCATCTTATATAGCTTAATTTCATTAAGCTTTCTTGTAAACTCCAAAAGATTTTTGCAGGAATCCTTTATAATAGATAATTTATTGGCCATTCCCGGACTTGTTTTTTCCACGCACATTATAGTTTCTACACATAAACTGATAGTGGAAACTTCATTTTTTATTGCATGGGAAACAATACTCATTCCACCTATAGCAGAATCTATATTGTTATCAATATTAATTCTTTCTATCTTGAAATGTATCCCCAATACTCCGTATTTTATACAGAAGACAAAAAACAAAATAAATTCAACAGCTATTACCCATACATTAATCTGCCAGACCTTCGTGTACCCCATGGCCACCAATATATAGCTTGTCCAGAGAACGCACATTGTAGCCGGAATTACAAATAAAGCTGTGAGAACTCTCTGTGTTTTTGTGTAGTCATCCCTTTCCTTAATTATACTTATTATGAGAATTCCACACCCAAGAAGTGTATAGACACAAACCCAACAAGATAATACCCTATAGTTAGGATTAAACTCGGGAGTGATAGGATAAAGGAAAAGCATGAGAATACTTGGAAGAGACAAAGCAGCTACAATTTCCAGTTTAGCTTTTGATTTTATTTGAATATCAAGAAAGTTTGTAAACAGAAGAACGAAAATCAAAAATAGGTATGTAGCAAAGTAATGCTGAAAAATGTCCGCCGTACCTTTAAGTATACGGCTGGCCATAATTAGCTCTTCATTACCATAACCTTGTAAAAATGGAATAAAATTTTGTTCTATGACCGCCGCCAACCCGCCAAAACCATTAAATAAAAGGCAAAGACTTGCACACCACGCCCAGTATTCTTTAGGGTTGGCATAAATAATCAGAATAGAAATAATCCACAATAAAATGAATATGACAAACATACTATATCTCCTATTCAAGTAATACTATTTTACTTTTAAGGCGTGGTCATATTTTATCACTAATTGTAAATTTTTTCAATATGTACTAAAACAAGGTAAACGCAATGTGCAAAGCATTATTAATAAAACATAGGTATTTCGACCGTTTTTCTAGGAATTATTTCTTATATATTCAATAATTTTTCTCCCGGCCATGGCACCCTGTCCAACCGCAGTTGCTATTTGTTTGAAACCTCCTGTACAGTCTCCTGCCGCA
The DNA here is from genome assembly GCF_029318685.1 of Ruminiclostridium papyrosolvens DSM 2782. Lineage (NCBI taxonomy): Bacteria > Bacillati > Bacillota > Clostridia > Eubacteriales > Oscillospiraceae > Ruminiclostridium > Ruminiclostridium papyrosolvens. The sequence continues at coordinate 464,648 of NZ_CP119677.1, read as the reverse complement.
AAAAGGCCATTTAGGTTTGTGCCTTGATTTTCATTAACCACTATTGAATTATTTTTTGTTATTACCCCGAGCTTTCTGGCGAAATCAACACTCGATGCTGATTCAAAAGCTACAAATAGACCGTCAAGCTTTTCAACCGAACCATCTTCAAAGGTTATACCCTCAATGACTTCATTTCCTGCTACGCTTTTTATCTTCTTATTATTGATTGAAAATCTTGACGCATGAAATTTATATTTTTCAGTAAGCTCAAGTTCATTGCCGTTTGTATAAATGGTTATATTTTTTGTTAAAGGCTCCAATTCCATAGCCTCATGCATTGCGTAATCCTTAAAGCCCACAAGGCCCACCTTCAGCCCTCTATAGAAAAAGCCGTCACATGTGGTGCAATAACTTACCCCTCTGCCTTCAAATTCTTCCAGACCATTTATATTTACTTTTTTTGTTTGTTGTCCCGTAGCCATAAGTACTGCCTTGGCAGAATAGTTTTCATCGGCTGTATATACTTCAAAATACTCAGCTTTTTCTAACGCTATTACTTCACTATGAACAAACTTTACCCCAAGGCGTCTGGCCTGTTGCTCTCCCTGTTCCAGAAGATATTTCCCCGACACCGGCTCAGCAAAGCCGTAATAATTTTCCACTCTATCTGTTTTGTGCAGTGCGCTGTTATCCAAACCTATAACTAAAGTTCTCAGCCCCGCACGTACTGTATAAAGTGCGGCAGAAATCCCCGCAGGCCCCTTGCCTATTATAATTACATCAACCATACTTTTTCCTCCAAGAGACAGCTTTTTTATATGATTCAATATACCAAAATACTATACCCTTTTTAAATATTTATAAACAATTTTTTAAAAAATTATTTATTACATGTGTAACACCTTTTAAAGCAAATTCATAATATGCAGTATCTTAAATCTTTTATTTGGAGGTAAAATCATGGGATGTTTTGGTGGTTCTTCTAATGGTTTTGACTGGTGGTGGATAATAATATTATTAATAATTATCTGCTGCTGCTGTGGTGGTAATGGTGGATTCTTCGGAGGTTCTAATTTCTTTAATGATGATTGCGATTGGTTGGTATGCCTGGCTGTTATCCTGCTTATATTCTACCTTTGCAATAACGGAGATGGCTGCTGCGATTAATTTTGTCAAAGCTATTAAGAGTAATTTTGAATAGAAGCTTGGGTTACATATCCAAGCTTCTATTTCAGATTATGGGTTATTATCCAACATATTAGTCCAACCATATAGCATACACTGTAATGATACTGTTAAAACAGGTTATAGGAGGTATTTTTATGGGAGATTCTTTAAGTAAGAAAATTCAGGAAATGATGCAAGACAAATTAGTCCAATCTAAAGTAAATAAAGCTATAGATATGCTAAAAAAAGACAGCCCCAAGGATCTTGAAAAAAAACTTTCATCTTTTGACAAGGATGAGCTAATGGAAAAAATAAACGAATTTGACGAAGAAAAACTCAAAAATGTAAAAATTGATAAAGAAGAGATAAAAAAGAAAGTTACCCAGAAGGATTTAGATAAGCTTCAAAAAATACTTGGCAAAGACAGCGATGCAATAATGAAGAAGGTTAATGATTTTCTAAATTCCTAGTTTTGTACATATAATCAATTGCTTGGAGGTATTTTGATGAGTGACGACATGGGAGATAAGATAAAACAGATAGCCGAAATGCTTGGGCAGGACTCAAATAGCGGTATCCCTGACAACGTTAAAGGGCTTTTAAATATGTTCATGTCACAAAACAGTTCAAAGGATGAAACCTCATCAGATGACACCTCTTCAGAAAAGGAAAACCCATCTGAAGATTCTTCAAGAGCTGATACAGACGACCTAGCTGATATGGCCAGAAAAATGAAGAAGGCTATGAATTTGCTTAACACGAACAACGATCCAAGAGTTAATCTGCTCAACGCAATAAAACCCTACCTCAATGATAACAGGCAAAAAAAACTTCAGAATTGTATGAAAATTATTAAAATTGGCAGTTTAACCAAGATGTTGGATGAATCGGAGGGACGTTCTGTTTAAGCAAAACAATATACTCTCTGATCATACCCAAAGGTTTTAGGAGTGGATAGTATGGTTTACAGAAAGCGTCCCCCACAATCCCGCAGATATAATAAAAATCACTCTGCTGCAAACAGCGAGCAGGAGCAAATTGATACAAATGTACCCGTAGCAGAAGAACAGCCGGTGGATATTCAGACCGAAGAAACACCGTCTTCCGCTCCCCCAGTCAGCCGTGAAGCAAAAGCCCCCAAGTCTTTGGGGTTTCTTTCATCGCTCCTTGGAACCGGAGATAAGGCGGAACGTTCCGGAAGTCCGCTGTTTACGGTTTTTGATTACGAAATATATTTGGATGACCTGCTGCTTGTGGGCCTTATTGTATTGATATATACAGATAAAGCAGAAGATGAACTTCTGCTTATTATTCTCCTGTATCTGTTATTGGATATATTCTAACGGACTGCATTTTTGTGCTTGTAAGCATCGCTGCAACTTTTAAATGATGAAAAAATAAAGCTAATTAATACTGCAAATACTATTGTTTTAAATACAATATTTACCACAATCAGTATAGTATTTACAGTCCCTGATACCACCTGTGTATTCGCCAATGTAAAATTAGCAATTATGTATAGAATATCGAACAAAACCAATATAATGTCAAAGGCTACAAACTTGGACAGTAAAGGCCAGAAGTTTCTGTCTGATATTTTCTTTGCCAGTTTAAAATGATTTTTATCATGAATCATAGCCGACGGGTACCAAAATACTATATACTGTCTGAAAAAAGTATAGCTGAAAAACAGCACTACCACAGTTACGAGTGAAAGAAAAATCCCCGCTAACGGGTTCATTGTTCCGTTTATGGAATTATCCACTACAATTGCCGCAGGAATAACCGCTATCAAAGCATATATTATAAAAATAACAAATGCACATATAGTCCATAAATTAAGTGAAATCATTCTTAAAAAGTATTTCTTTACTCCCTGAACAAATTCGCTACCTTCCTTTTTCTCTTTTCCTTCAACCGCATTATAAAGAATATTGAAACATCCGGAGAATACTAACCCAAGAATCAAAGACACTGCAATGACTGCAATAACAAGTGCCAAAATAATTTTTACTGCTGTCTCGGGTACTGAAATGGTATTTATAACAAATTGAATTATATTTACATAGTCATCAAAGGGACTTCCCGTTTTAAACATTGTGAGTCCATAAAAAAGAGTCATAAAAAAATATTCAAAAACACAAACCACAGTACTGAGAAGTGCCGTAAGCAACAACACTGATGGTCTTTTGGCAATCAAATGTACCGCTCTATTAACTATCCCCATATCAATTCTTCTTTCCATCTTTTATTTATAAAAAACTTATTTTAATAATATCACAATAACCCATAAATAAATAGTTTTAGTTTATTTCTCTCATAGTCAGTGATATCCTCTTTCTTTCAACATCTACCTCAATAACCTTGACTTTTACAATATCCCCTACAGCAACTACATCCATGGGGTTTTTTACAAATTTGTCAGCCAGTTGAGATATATGGACAAGTCCGTCCTGATGAACACCTATATCCACAAAAGCTCCGAAATCAGCAACGTTTCTTACAGTACCCGTCAGTATCATTCCTGCTTTCAAGTCCTCCATGTTAAGTACATCAGAGTGGAGCATAGGCTTTGGAAGTTCGTCCCTGGGGTCTCTTCCCGGCTTCAGCAATTCATTTATAATATCCTTTAAGGTTGGTATCCCGATACCCAACTTTTCTGCAACCTGTGACATTCCTGTCTGGACAACCTTGGTGTCAAGGCCTGCCAGTTTTTTATCTTTTACATCCTCCAAAGAGTAACCCATATTCTCCAGAAGAAGCTTTGCTGCCTTATATGATTCAGGGTGAACAGATGTATTGTCAAGGATATTTCCGCCGTCAGTTATTCTCAAAAACCCTGCACACTGCTCAAAAGTTTTATTTCCCAACTTCTTCACCTTCTTTAGTTCATTTCTTGCCTTAAATTTACCGTTTTCCTCTCTGTACTCAACAACATTCTTTGCAATTGCACTGCTTATTCCTGAAACATATGAAAGCAAAGGTGCAGAGGCAGTATTCAAATCAACACCTACATTATTTACGCAATCTTCAACCACTCCCCCAAGAGATTCATCAAGCCTCTTTTGGTTCATGTCATGCTGGTACTGTCCTACTCCGATAGCTTTTGGGTCTATCTTTACCAGTTCCGCCAAAGGGTCTTGAAGCCTTCTGGCTATTGACACAGCACTTCTTAGGGCAACATCAAAATCAGGAAATTCCTCAGCCCCCAGCTTTGAAGCAGAATATACCGATGCACCTGCCTCGCTGACCACCATATAGTAAACCTTTCTTTCTATTTCCTTCAGCAGTTCAGCTACAAATATCTCAGATTCCTTGGAGGCTGTACCGTTACCTATTGAAATAATGTCAACTTTGTACTTTTCGATAAGCTGCTTTACTTTCTTTTTAGCTTCTTCTACTTTGTTTTGAGGCGGAGTCGGATAAATAACCGTAGTTTCCAGTACTTTGCCTGTTTCGTCCACTACCGCCAGCTTGCAGCCTGTCCTGTACGCCGGGTCAAGCCCAAGTACCACCCTGTCCTTGACAGGAGGCTGCAGCAGCAGATTTCTCAGATTTTCAGAAAATACTTTTATTGCCTGATCCTCTGACAGCTCCGTAAGCTGATTGCGTATGTCCCTCTCCAAAGACGGAAAAATCAGTCTTTTAAAAGAATCCTCCACAGCTGATTCTACATATCCGGCCATTTCTTGGTTTGTTTTTTTAATAGTATGTGCTTTCAAATAATTCAGACACAAATCCTCTTTGACATCAATCCGTACATTAAGAAAATCTTCCTTTTCACCTCTGTTCAAGGCAAGTACACGGTGTCTTGCTATTTTGGAAACAGGCTCCTTGAAATCATAGTACATTCTGTATACTGAATCTTCCTCCTTTTTACCGGAAGACACAACAAGACCGTCTTTAAATATTATTTCTCTTAAAGTTTTTCTGAATACAGCATTATCAGAAATTTCTTCAGCTATTATATCCAATGCTCCTGCAATTGCTTCATCTGCACTGTTTACACCTTTTTCCCCATCAATATATTTTGTGGCAATCTCACTTACCGGGGTTTTAGAAGGAAGCTGTGAATATATAATAGTCGCTAGGGGTTCTAGACCTTTTTCTCTGGCAACGGATGCCCGTGTTTTCCTTTTGACCTTGTAAGGTCTGTAAATATCTTCTATCTCCTGCAACGTAACGGCTTTATCTAAGGATTTTGCTAATTCTTCGGTAAGTTTACCCTGCTCCTCTATAAGCCTTCTTACACCCTCCCGGCGTTCCTCCAGATTTCTTAAATACACTAATCGTTCGTATAGTTCTCTTAAAACCTGATCATTGAGCTCTCCGGTAACTTCCTTTCTATAACGTGCTATAAATGGAATTGTATTTCCCTCATCTATTAGCTTAACAGTATTTTGTACCTGAAAAGGCTTCAAGTTGAATTCCCCGGTTAACTGTCCAACTATATCTGTCATATATCTTGCCTCCGCTATTATGCTAAATTATAGGTAATTTTATCCTGTTTAATAACAATTATAGATATTATATATTAATTTTTCCCGTAAGAAAAGGAAACATCCCTTAACAAAATAAGAACCGACATTTTTGCCGATTCTTATTTTTGCAGTTTCTCGATTACTTATTTTCTTTATTGCAGTCACATGACTGCTGACTTGCTTCTCTATTATCTTTGTTTTCTCCAAGCTGGTCGTTTTCAAGTGTAAGCTTTTGATTGTCACTGCTTTTTGGTTTACCTTTATCCATATACAGCACCCCTTTTTAAGTTATTTCACCATTAATATTAATGACTGTTCTACAAGTCATCAGCATTATTTTATACAAACAACATAAAAATTATAAACCAACTTTTTGCAGTACCATTTGCTACATCTGAAATGTCGCTTTGTCCAGCCTGTTTATTTCATCAAGCTCAAAAAGCTCTGCGGAAAGCCTTTGTAATGCCCTGTCCTTCATTTTTGCTTCCAGCATTATATCAATATCCCTGTCTGTTTTTTTTGCTGTATGAAGGAAATCCATAAAATCAGTCAAGTCAACATAATCAGCATGGCTTCTGAATTCTTTTTCGCTTTTGGGACTGGAATAATGGACTTTGGGCGGGTCAGGCTCCAAGCTCCAGGTATTGAAAATTCTGTCCAGTAAGTCTCCCAATTCCTCTCCATAATTAACGCATCTGTGATGATGCACATCTAAGACCATGGGAATTTTCAAATCTTCACAAATTCCCAGAACATCGGCTGCCGTAAAACATTTATCGTCATTTTCAAGAATTATTCTTTTCGATATTCTATCGGGTAGCTTCAAGAAATTTTCCTTGAACCTGTCAATGGACTTTTCTTTGTCCCCGTACAGTCCTCCCACATGTAAAACCAGTTTGTATCTATAGTCATTTAAGCCCATAGCCTCTAAAAGCTTTACATGATAATCCAAATCACGAATGGAGGATTCCAGAATTTCGGGCTTAATTGGGTTGAGTATTGTAAAATGATCAGGGTGTGCACTTATCCTGAAATTATTTATTCGTATATATTCCCCAAGACGTTCAAATTCATCATGAAAGTCGGACACATAATCCCAGTCCTTCAAATCACCGTGAGTAGCTAACGGAATTAATTTTGAGGTCAAGCGGTACACCTTTATATTTAATGCAAGACTGTTTTTAAGAATTCTCAAGGTATTGTTAATATTACATTTTGCCATCCTATCCAATCTTGCATGTTTTGCGGCCTCATCCTTGAGCTTACTGTATACGGCATACGTTACCGTTCCTGACGGTGAACAGTCTTCAAGGTCTAGTGTCATTGCTACAAATCCCAGTCTGAATATCATTTGTTTCTCCATTTAAACTATTTTTTTAGGTACATTACCATATATATTTTATGATTCTTATTAATCCTTAATATTATGCAGGTACTCATTGAAATGAGTGAGCCCAGTGCTGCCAATGCCATATCTTTTTGCGAATCCCATAAGTCCCTCTGATATCCCAGAACAGCATTCATATGTCCGTTAGACAAAAGCATTTCTGAAAACATCTGAAAAAGCTCATACATTGCAGCTATGGAAAGAATTATTATCACTGAAAGCATACATGCTCCAATATATCTGATTCGCAGCCTGTAATATATACTTTCCAAAACCGGTACTGAAATGAGAAGACCAAAAATAAAATTAACTAATCGGTCAAAATAATTTCTGTGTACACCAAAAAGCCTGCTGATAAAAGTTCCTACAGGGCAGGCAGCATAGGTATAATGAGCACCTACCGCATGTAAAATCAACACCGTCAGAATACAGAAATACGCCCAATTTGAAAGTCTGTTTTTCGTGTATAAAAATCCAAGCATTACTACTGCAATAATGGGAATAATGCTTTCATACCACCATTCAAACTTATCAACAGGTTTTATTGACAGAATTATAAAAACTATGAAATATGCCGCCATCATTCCATGCAGTACATGATTCTTTCTAAAAGGAGTCCTGTTTTTCCTTGTGTCAAGAAGTGAAAATTTTTTCATGAATTTAGACATGTTCTATCTCCAATCAAATTATATTAGTTCAGTTTTCACCATCCTGGCTATTCAGTCAATTTTTATGGTAAAATTATTAGACAACTACGGCTTTTGCCATAGTATTATATATACTTATATAATACTCAAATATGTTTAAAAAGGGTGAGGATTATAATGAACTCTTTCGCTGTTTTGAAGGATAAATTCGGCAATGTTATAAGTCAGATGATAAAATATGGTCTTGTAGGCGTAATTAATACACTTATCACCATGATAATTCTTTTTGTTCTGCAGAATGCTTTTGGTGTTTCCTATAAGCTTGCAAACGGTGCAGGTTATGTATGCGGATTTATTAATAGTTTTATTTTAAATAAGTTATGGACATTTAAAGGTAACCAAAAGTCTACTTTAAGCCAGTTCATACGGTTTGCACTGGTATTTGCAGGATGCTACGCAGTACAGCTAGGCTTGGTTATTCTCCTTGTAGAAAAAATTCACATTGATAAAAATATTTCTCAGCTTATGGGAATGGTTTTTTATACCCTTGTAAGCTTTTTGTTAAATAAAATGTTTACTTTTAAGGATTAACAAAAAAACCCCGCTTAAATCCTTGCATTGTTACAAATACTATTTGTAACTAATTCAAGGAGGCTTTAAAATTATGCAGGAAGAACTTGTTTTTCTATATACAAATTTATCAGATGCAAAACACGTACTGGGAAGTCTAAAGGATAACGGAATTCAAAAGGCATACCTTACTACTACTGAATTCGGACTTCACATCGGTATAAGCGAAAAACAGTTAATCAAAAAATTCCCGGGTGCTCTACTTTCAACAGTTGTAAAGGTGGTGGTTGAAGTTGAACCTCACAATAAACAAAATGCAGTTTCTGTGCTTGAGGAAAGTTTTGGAGTTGAAGACCTTAAAATATTAAAGGATTATTACAATAAAAGCTGAATATTATATAATAGTGAATTTTACCCATTAGTAGTATCAATTACCATGAATGCGGGGTGATAGTATGAAAGCTGTTATTATGGCAGGCGGTGAAGGTTCCAGGCTCCGACCCCTTACTTGTGATTTACCAAAACCGATGGTTCCCGTAATGAACAAACCTGTATTGGAACATACTATTGGTTTATTAAAAAGTTATGGTATTACAGACATTGGTATAACTTTGTTGTATCATCCTCAAATAATCAAAGACTACTTTGGCAGCGGACATTCTCACGGGGTAAATATATATTACTTCCTTGAAGAATCTCCATTAGGTACTGCAGGGGGGATAAAAAATGCCCGGGACTTTTTGGATGAAACCTTTATTGTAATAAGCGGTGACTCTCTTACTGATTTGGATATTGATAAAGCCCTGAAATATCACCAATCAAAAAAATCCATTGCGACACTTATACTTGCAAAGGTTGATGTCCCTCTGGAATATGGAGTTGTTTTAACTGATGAAAACGGCTCGGTAAAGGGATTTGTTGAAAAGCCCAGCTGGGGTGAGATTTTCAGTGACATGGTTAACACCGGTATATATATACTGGAGCCCGAAATTCTTAGCTACATAGAATCGGGTAAAAAAATGGATTTCAGTAAGGATGTATTTCCAGCTCTTCTTTCCTCCTCCAAGCAAATCTTTGGCTATGTCACTAATAACTACTGGTGTGACATAGGAGACACACACTCATATATAAACTCACATTGCGATATTCTTAATGGAAAACTAAAAATAAATATCGGGGAACAATTTAATGAGAATGTTTGGGTTGGCCCCGGTACAATCATTGATAAAAGTGCTCGGATTATACCTCCCTGCGTTATAGGCTCCAACTGCAAAATAGGCAGTGGTTCAGTTATCGGAAGCCATACTGTTATAGGTAATAACACCATTGTTAAAAACAATGTATCCGTAGTAAGAAGTGTTTTATGGGAAAATTGCTATGTTGAGAATGGCAGCGAACTAAGAGGGGCAATACTGTGTAATCATGTTAATCTCAAAAATTATGTCTCAGTATTTGAAAATTCGGTTATAGGTGAAGGCTGTAAAATAAATGAGCGGTCTATTATAAAGCCAAATATACGGCTGTGGCCGGAAAAAGTTGTGGAGCCTCTTGCCATAGTTGACAGAAACATGATTTGGGGTGCAAAGCATAATAGCAAAATTTTCGGTGAAAACGGAATATCAGGCATTATAAATGTAGATATTTCACCTGAATATGCTACGAGACTCGGTGCTGCTTATGGCTCCCACCTTAAAACAGGCTCTAAAGTTGTAGTCAGCTCAACCAATTCCAACTCCGCCCGAATGTTCAAACACGCTTTTATTTCCGGAATACTCTCTGTAGGCATTGAAGTATTCAATATGAGCAGCCTGCTTACTCCCATCTCAAGATATTCCATTGGCTATCTAAAAGCAGAAGGCGGAATCCATATAAAGACTGATATGGAGAATCCCAATTTAATACGAGTGGATTTTATGGATTCACGAGGAACTTCAATAAATAAGTACTCCGAGCGCAAAATAGAAAACTCCTTCTTCCGTGAAGATTTTAAAAGATGTTCTTCCCAACAAATCAGCAGGTTGAATAATATTACTGATTTCAGCAGCTATTACGTAAGAGACCTCATTAAGAAAACTAATGTAAATGCTATAATGCAGCAAAGCCCCAGAATATGTATATTCTCCAAATCAGAATTCGTTTTATCCATTGTTGGCCCAATGCTTACAAACATGGGCTGCCAGACTACGTGTTATGAAAACTTTTCGGATATACCTTCGGTAACTTCAGTATTAGTTGAAACTAATTGCGAATTTGGTGCTATAATTGACAGTAACGGTGAAAATCTTACTCTAATAAGCAGAGAAGGAATTGTTGTAAAAGACGACTTGTTTGAGGCCTTTATTTCTCTTATTATTTTCAAAAGATCACCGGGAACAACATTCTATGTACCTATTACAAGTTCAGATGTAATAGAAAGGCTTGCTTCAAGATATCGTTGTGTTGTAAAAAGAACTAAAAATTGCCTGCAGGCGGTTATGGATGAGATTTTAAGTGAAAGAAGCAGTTCAGCAGGTTCTGACCAACTTGTACTTAATTTTGACGCTATAGCAGGACTTGTTAATATAATTGAATACATGTGTGTATCGGGAATAACTTTAAACCAACTGCTTCTGGAAATCCCTAAAATTTACATAGATAAAAAGAGCATTTACTGCCCTTGGGAGTTAAAAGGTACGGTAATGCGAAGAATAATAAATGATAATAAAGACAAAAGAGCTGAACTTCTGGATGGAATTAAGTTATACCTTGAAGACGGCTGGGTGCTTATAATACCTGATGCTGATACTCCCGCTTTTAAAATAATTTCTGAAGGAAGCTCTGCAATTGCTGCAAAAGAACATTGTATAAGATTTCACAATATTGTAGAAAGGATTATTACAAACAGTTAATATGAGATCAATTACAGCAGAAAAAAACCATGAGGGTAAAAAGATTGATAGGGTAGTGCGTGATTTTTTCCCCAATCTGGCCTCAGGTATGTTATACAAGGCACTTCGAAAGAAGGATATAAAAGTAAATGGAATACGCATAAAAGAGGACTATATTGTCAGCTGCGGAGACAAGATAGATATTTATATTATTGATGATTATCTGCTTGGCCGTAATGACGAAGGTTTTTCAGTGGTTTATGATGATGACAACCTTCTGATTGTAAATAAGGAAGCAGGAATTCCTGTTCATCCTGATAAAAATCAAAAAGAAGCGACACTGATTGATAAGCTCCAAAGCATATACGGCCCCAATCTGGCCTTATGCCACAGACTTGACAGAAATACCAGCGGACTGGTGATAGTAGCTAAAAACAATCCCACTCTGGAAGTTATGCTGGATAAAATAAAGGACAGGGAAATACAGAAGTACTACAGCTGTATTGTATCAGGCAAAATGGAAAAAAAGAAAGCAGAACTGGTTGATTATCTGGACAAAAATGAAAAACTCAGCAGAGTATTTATAACCTCTGAGAAAACCAGAAATTCCGTTCAGATAATTACCAGATACCGTGTAACGGAGTCTTTGAATTCCCTTAGTATGCTTGAGGTAGAGCTGGTTACTGGCAGAACCCATCAAATAAGAGCACATCTCGCCTATTACGGCCATCCGATAATAGGCGACGGCAAGTACGGCAAAAACATCGAAAACAAACAGTATAATGCCAAATACCAGCTTCTTTGTGCCAGCAGGCTTACTTTTGACTTTCAAAGCTCTGCAAGACATTTAAATTATCTGAATAAAAAAACCATTGCCATCGACCCGCCATTCAGCTTGATACAGGTAGCTGATAATCAGAGTAAAAAAATGTGAGTAAAAAAAGGAGCTATTACAAAATAGAAAAGTTATTTATTTAACACCTGTACTCCCGTATAAAATTGTATCAATGATTGCTTCCAAGATATTTGCAAGTGTTTCTAACGGCTCTTCATAGGATATTTTACCGTCGCTCACATTCATTGTGAAGGTTTTACGGTAAAATATCCTTGTTCGCCGATAAACAACTGCAAATATCCTTAACCAAGCCTCCATTGATACAATTTATACTCACGTAAAGTCTAGAAAAGATTTGATTTTGCAATAACCCTTTTTTTGCTTTTACTTCTTCATAAACATTTCTACAAACAGCTTACCGTATGTGGGACTCTCTACAACACCAATCCCTGTGTGGGTAAAGTCTTTGTTGTACAGATTGTTTCCGCTTTCTTTAAGCCATGCTGTCAAAGCCTTTTCCATTGATTGATTTCCAGCAAGGTTCTCACCTGCTACACTGAATTTCACACCGTACTTTTTCATCATGTCAAATGGAGTTCCGTAATATGAAGAAGTATGGCTGAAGTAATTATTATTTTTCATATCAGTTGCCTTCATTCTAGCCAACTCTAAAAGTCCTTCATCAAAAACCAGAGGACTCAACCCTTCTTCTTTTCTGGCCTTATTAACCATATCCAGCATGTTCTTTTCATCAGGTGAAACATCTATAACCTTAGCTGCAACCGTCTTGGGTGCAGCAGTCTTGACGGTCTTTTTAGCTGTCTCGGTCTGCTTTGGTTTTGCTTCGGCTTTTTTCTGCTGAGTAACTTTGAAATATTTGGATGATACTGCTCCGACATTTCCATTTCCACTGTCATAAACAGCATACCAATCTCCCAGCTTTCCCATGACAGTTAACTTCTGACCTTTTTTGAGTTTGCACAGACTTTCAAATTTGGTATTCGGACCCGTACGCAAGTGTACGTCCTGAGCCGTAACTGTTCCGGCTGCTGAAGCCACCTGTTGATAAGCTTGTGATGCATCTACCCTGTACTGTAAACTAACAGGTAAAAATGTAAATGCGGAAACCATAATACTTAATACTATCGCTGTTTTTTTTCTTGTTTTCATTGAAACCCCTCCTGCTTTTACTTACTATATTTGGTTAAACAGCCTTATGTTGATAGTATTGACATGTTTTCCATATTTATTTACATTATTGAGAAATATTAATGAAAAAGCAAAAAAACAGGTGGACATCATAATATATGATGTCCGCCTGTTTTTTATTTTAGTATTATTAATTAATATGCTTTACCCCAGTATACCATTGATTTTGCAGGTTTTCCGCAGCACATGCACTTCTCTGACAGTTGTTCCTGCTCAAAAGGCATACATCTTGCCGTTGCACCTGTCTTTTCCTTAACCAGGTCTTCACACTCACGGTCGCCGCACCACATACCTTTTACAAAGCCCGGGGTGGTATTTATGATTTGCTCAAACTCATCAATAGTTGTAGCAGTATAAGTCTTCTTATCCCTTAACTCTCTGGCCTTTTCAAGGAGTGAATTCTGTATGTCCGCAAGAGTGTTTTCAACTGTTTCTTCCAGATTGTCCAAAGAAACAAATATCTTCTCTCTGTTATCTCTTCTAACCAATACAGCCTGATTCTTTTCAATATCCTTTGGACCTATTTCAAGGCGCATAGGAACACCCTTCATCTCATATTCACTGAACTTCCAACCCGGCATTTTGTCGCTGTCGTCCATTTTTACTCTGAACTTAGCTGAAAGCCTGTCTTTTAATTCATTTGCTTTCTCCAGAACACCTTCCTTATGTTGAGAAACAGGTATTATAATCAACTGTGTAGGCGCTACTGCAGGAGGGAGAACCAAACCGCTGTCATCTCCGTGTACCATTATAATCGCACCTATAAGACGAGTAGTTACGCCCCATGAGGTCTGGTGTACATATTGGAGCTGATTGTTCTTATCTGTATATTGAATATCAAAAGCCTTTGCAAACCCATCACCAAAATTATGGGATGTACCCGATTGTAAAGCCTTTCCATCATGCATAAGGCTTTCAATTGTGTAGGTAGCATGGGCTCCTGCAAATTTTTCCTTATCGGTCTTTCTGCCTTTTATAACAGGAATAGCAAGTACGTTTTCCAAAACATCAGCATATACGTTAAGCATTTTTATGGTCTCTTCCTGAGCTTCCTCAGCTGTAGCATGAGCAGTATGTCCTTCCTGCCACAGAAATTCCAGTGTTCTCAAAAACGGTCTTGTAGTCTTTTCCCATCTTACTACAGAACACCATTGGTTATAGAGCTTTGGCAAGTCTCTGTAGGATTGGATGGAATTTGAATAATGCTCGCAAAACAGGGTTTCAGAAGTAGGTCTTACGCAAAGCCTTTCTGTCAGCTTTTCATCTCCTCCGTGAGTTACCCATGCAACTTCAGGTGCAAATCCTTCAACATGCTCCTTTTCCTTTAGCAATAAGCTCTCAGGTATGAACATAGGCATGTAAACATTTTCATGTCCTGTAGCCTTAAATCTTGTATCCAAGGCTTTCTGAAGATTTTCCCATATTGCATAGCCATAAGGCTTTATAACCATACAACCTCTGACACTTGAGTAATCTACAAGTTCAGCCTTCTTTATAACATCGGTATACCACTGTGCGAAATCATCATTCATAGAAGTTATTTCTTCTACCAGTTTTTTATCCTTAGCCATCTTTACCTCCAGTACTGTATTTAAACACTTAATTTTATATTTATTATTCAGTAATCTGCCTGCCGACTTAATTAAAAAAGTCCTAACTACTATTATATAATATATTTACCATGGTATGTCAATAGCACTTGCACGGGCGTAAACGGTTATAATATAATGTGTTTGTACATTTTTTAAGAAATGGAGAATACTATGAAAGTTGGAATTGGCCAAGACAGTCACAAATTTGATTTTCAAAACAATACTAAAAAGTTTATACTGGGAGGCGTGGTTTTTGATGAAGTAACACCACTGGATGGAAACAGTGATGCGGATGTAGTTCTCCATGCACTTACCAATGCAATATCCGGTGTAACCTGCGTTAACATACTTGGAAAAATCAGCGATGAAATGTGCCTTGAAAAAGGAATTACAGACAGCTCCCAATATTTGAAGGAGGCTCTTAAATATCTGGTTGATGTTAAGGTGGTACACGTATCAATTTCAATAGAGTGTTCCCACCCTAAGATATCACCTAAGATTGCAGAAATGCGCAAATCCATATCTGAACTTCTAGCTATTCCCGAAAACTGTGTAGGAATAACAGCTACGACAGGTGAAGGCCTGACCGCATTTGGTCAGGGCAAAGGAGTACAGGCCTTTTGTGTTGTTACTGCAATATAAAAGCTGTGAAAATGGGCTGATGTTTTAGCCTATACTTTAGAGTATAAATCATATCAATGGAAGCTTGGTTAAAGATATTTGCAGATGTTTATAGGCGAACGCGGAGATTTTACCGGAAAACCTATCACGAGGTAGGTTTTAGCGACACACTGAATCATGGACGATGAATGTGAGCGACGGTAAAATATCCAAAGATGAGCCGATAGAAACTCTTGCAAATATCTTGGAAGCAATCATTGATATAATTTTATACGGGAGTAGAAATGATAAAACAGTAACAACCCATTTTTAAACTAAAATTCAATCACTTTGTTTATAAATTCCATATTATCCACTATATGGGACACAACAATGAGAATTCCTTTAAATTCATTATTTTTGAGAATATTCAGTACGATATCACGTGTTTCAACGTCCACATTTGAAATAGGCTCATCTAGTATTACAATATCTTTGTTCAGAAGCATTGCCCGCACAAAGGCAATTACCTGTGCCTGTCCTCCCGAAACACCGGCTGTATTCTGGGATATTTCTGAATCCAAGCCATTCGGGAGTCTTTTTATGTACGAGTCCAGATTCAGTTGCTTTATCAGCAGCTCAACATCCTCGCGTTTCTTTTGGTTCTGACCGTACAATATATTATCAAGAACAGTGCCTCTGAACAGGAATATACTTTGGGACACAATACCGATTCTATCTCTCAGGCTTTTGTTATTTATAGTGGATAAATCCTTATCATTAAAAAGTATCTTTCCTTCCTCCGGTGTATACAATCCAACCAGAAGCTTTATGAGTGTAGATTTCCCGGAACCGTTTTCACCACGTAAAAGGACTTTTTCACCTTTGCTTATTTCAAAATTTAAGGAATTAATAACGTTTTTAGTATTGCTGTTATATCTGAATGATACATTTTCTACTTTAATGGAATCAATATTGCTTTCTAGAATCTCTGTTTTTCCTTCATTTTCGCCCTTCATATCCAACAGCTCATACAATCTTTCTATACTAAGACACGCAGGCTTTATTGTGGTTCCTACTGTCGCCAAACCTTGACTTGCACCAAAAACCCTTCCTATGTATAGTGAAAAAGAAGTATACAGACCTATTGTAAACTGCCCCTTAATAATAAGAATTGCCGCAATCAGCAGTATTATAAGAGTTCCCATGTTATTAGCTATTGTAATATTCTCAATAAAAACTAATATTGATTTGCTTTGCTTTATACTTTTCTTTACAAGGTCATCAAGCTTGCTTTTAAACCTCTTCAACTGATTTTCTTTTCCGTTCAATACCTTTATATCTTCAATCCCGTTGATTATTTCAAAACATTCTCCGTTTAAAACAGCATTTGATTCCATCATCTGGTGAGTGACCTTCATAAATCCTCCTGCGGATGCCTTTGAGGAAAAGTAAAATACAGGGGATAGAATAACAGTAACCAAAGCCAGTTTGAAATTCAGTGAAAACATAGCTATTGCCGCCGCAACTGCATCAACAAGACCAAGAAGCAGCCCTATATTTGAGGGTGAAAATACAACACTGACGTTACCGCATTCCCCTATTCTGCTTTGTATGTAGCCCTTTTCTGTATTTGATAAATAACTCATTGGAAGATCCAACACCTTGCTTATTACTGAATATCTCATTTCATTTGTAACTTCATTGCTTACTTTTGCAAAAATATACTGTGCTGCAAAAGAAATAGCATATCTTAACACATACAGCAATGCAATTAATCCAATATAGTAATATAATTCCTTGTAGCTCTTAGACCCTTCCACAACATTATCAAGTATATACCCGATAAAGTAAGGTATGGGAACAGAAACAGCTGAACACAATATAGTACCTGCAATGCCTATACAAAAAAACAAACGGTACTTTTTGATAAATGGTATTATTTTAAGCAGACTCTTTAAGCTCCCCATAAATCACATTCCCTTCATACTATTTACAAAGAAGACAGCAAAGACTCTCCCATTATTAAATCCTCGGGAGTAGTAATTTTTATATTCTGATAGCTGCCTTCCACAATTTTAACCGGTAAACCCAGTTTCTCAACCAAAACCATATCATCGGTTCCGATATAGTCATTCTGTACAGCTTTGTCATGGGCAGTCTTTATAACCTCATACATAAAGCCCTGGGGTGTTTGAATACTCCAAAGACTGCTCCTGTCCGGGGTTGACTGTACAAACCCGTTATTATCCGAAATCTTGATAGTATCCTTTGACCGAACCCCAACTCCGCAGGCACCAAATTCTTTGGCGGCAGCTATACAATCCACAATGTTTTTATTTGAAACAAAAGGTCTTGCACCATCATGAATCAATACAATAGCTTTTTCATCCCTAATAGAACAAAGTCCCTTATAAACCGAGTTTTGACGTTCCGCACCTCCGCTCACAAGGGAAATTACCTTTGTAAAATTAAACTTCTTCACTATTTCATGCTTGCAAAAATTTATATCTTCCTCATTAACAACAAGTATTATATTATCAACCTCAGAACAACTCTCAAATACACTTATTGTTCTGGCAAGTACAGGTATCCCGGCTATTTCCAAATACTGCTTGTTAATACTGGAATTCATCCTTGTACCTTTTCCTGCTGCGGTTATAATAGCAGTTACTTTTTTAGATATATCACTTGAGTTCAAATCGAAATGCCTCCATATCCTTATGTAGTTAATCACTTATATTGGGTTTAACAAAAACCATTCGTCCCGCAGATGTCTGAAGCATACTTGTTACCATTACGGGAATTGTCTGACCCAGATACTTTTTACCCCCATCTACAACAACCATAGTTCCATCTTCCAAAAACCCAACACCTTGTCCGTTTTCTTTTCCATCTTTTACAACCAGTATATTCATTTCCTCCCCCGGTAGAGCAACGGGTTTAACTGCATTGGCAAGGTCGTTTATATTGAGCACCTGTATTCCCTTTAATGAAGCAACCTTTGTAAGGTTGTAATCAATTGTTATAAGCTTGCATTTTAGCTTTTGTGCCGTTTTAAGAAGTTTTTCATCAACTTCCTGTATATCTGGGAAATCTGTTTCGTCTATTTTTACAATACTATTACCTTCCTTTTGAAGCAGATTAAGTATATCCAATCCTCTTCTGCCTCTGGCTCTCCTCAGTCCGTCCTGAGAATCAGCTATATGCCTTAGTTCTTCAAGGACATAAGCAGGAATTACAATATCACCTTCCAAAAACCCTGTATTGAATATGTCAAGAATCCTACCGTCAATAATTGTGCAGGTGTCAACAAGTTTCTTATTACGAGAGGAAGACTGCTCCTTAAAAATATCTGCTATACTCTCATTTTTCTTTCTTTGGGAAAGGATAACTCCCATAAGTCCGAACAATATATTTATTATTACTGCAAAGGGCAGCCCTATAATCTGAATTTTCATTATCGGTATGCTTACAAGATTTGCAACAATGAGTCCAAGTATAAGTCCCGCAGCTCCCAGAACCAGCTCAGACATTGTTACATTTTGAATGCCTTTTTCAATCTTATCAATGAAGCCCGTAAGCACTTCAATTATCTTAGCTGCCATAAAATAAAAAATGGCACAGAAAACGGATGAAAACAGTATCACTAATGGTACTTTTAGATTTTCACCGATTTTTATATTAAATGATAAAATTGTATGTAAAATAGTAAATCCGGTAACAGCTCCTAGAATAGAAAAAGATATTTTAATAATCCTGTTTAGCACATTCATTCTCCTTCAAAGGCGTCTCAGCCGTAAAGGTACTCTTGGATTTTAATCTCAACTTCATGCTGATTAATGCCTTTTACAAGAACCAATTCACTTATTAGTATCTGTTTTGCGCTGCTCAACATTTTTCTCTCACCTGTAGAAAGCCCTTTTTCCTTTTCTCTTTGCATAAGACTTCTAACAACATCAGCTACCTCAAAAATGTCGCCGCTTTTTATCTTGACCATGTTTTCCCGATAGCGTTTATTCCAATTGGATGGAATTTCATGCTGGCCGTCCTTCAAAAAATTAAAGACATTGTCAGCTTCAGAAACACTTATTACACCTCTTATGCCTATATCAGTAATGTTATTGGTAGGTATCATAACCTTCAAATCACCAATAGGTATTTTCATAACATAATAGCTGCATTTTTTACCAAGTATTTCCTTTTCCTCTATGGATTCAATAACACCCGCACCATGCATGGGATATACAATTTTATCTCCTACGTTATACATAGCAATCCTCCATAAAAAATAACGCAAACCTTTCCACTATTTGTATATCCAAAAGCTCTTATGAATCTATGTAAATATC
The DNA here is from genome assembly GCF_029318685.1 of Ruminiclostridium papyrosolvens DSM 2782. Taxonomy (NCBI): domain Bacteria; kingdom Bacillati; phylum Bacillota; class Clostridia; order Eubacteriales; family Oscillospiraceae; genus Ruminiclostridium; species Ruminiclostridium papyrosolvens. The sequence continues at coordinate 444,959 of NZ_CP119677.1, read as the reverse complement.
TGTATTCAGTCGAGCTGTTAATAAATATAAAACAAAAATACTAAAACGCACTAATACTATAGTTGAGTGCGTTTGGATTAATTTATATAAAATTGTCTCAATAATTCAAGTATACTACAAAGAATATTTAATGTCAAAAATCAAACATATATATTAACAGTTAAAATTAATTCTGTTAAATATTGTTTTTTGGGGTTTGACAGTATTTATAGGTAAAAGTATAATAAAGGCAGACATCTAAATACTGAGGTGAATCACATGAAGGATATACTTGTTGATGATTTTCAATACACTGCACAGGAGCTGCTTGTAAGAAATAGGAGTATTCTAGACTTAATTACGAAATATCAGGATTCAAATTCCCGGGTAAACAGAGCGGTTATTAAATCTGTTACTCAATGTGGATGTTTAACCATCAATGCCCACAAACAGGATATTCCTGCCGATGCTAACTTTGACGAAATGAAAAACTCTGTGAATGGGCATGTTGAAGGTACTTTATGTGACAATTGCAGGGATGCCATAGAACGTGATATTGGGAGAAATCTCTTTTATCTGGCTTCCATCTGTAACACATTGGATTTAAATCTTTATGATATTATTTTAAAAGAAAACGACAGAATACGGATGCTTGGCAAATATAATCTGAGATGATTAAAAGGGATTAACAAATATGTTAATCCCTTTATTTTATTTCCCCATGTCTTACTAATATATTGACCTTTTATCCATTATAGTCTGCTCCTTTATTCTCGAAAGGCCTTCTGTAATGGATTTTGCCCGCACTTCCCCGATGCCTTCAACTTTATCCAAATCTTCTATACTTGCCTTAACTACACCCTGAAGATTCTGAAACTCACCAATTATATTTTTCATTATGGTAACAGGAAGTTTTGGCAGACGGCTCAACATTCTGTAGCCTCTTGGTGAAACAGCAGTATCCAGCGAAACTGCGGCTCCTGAGAAGCCTAATAGTTTTGTAACGCTTGCAAGTTCTACAAGGTCATCGTTTGACAAACTGCGAAGCTGTTTTATTATATCATTTGTATTTTGCCCGTCTTTTTTTATTTGGTAATCCTCAATAACAAGCCATACATTGTTCTCAACATTCTGAAGAAGTTCTTCTAACTGCATGCTTATAAGTCTTCCTTCATTGCCCAGCTCACAAATATACCTGTCAATCTCGTCAACTATCCGCATTACCATTTCAGTCCTTTGAATAACATATGCCACATCGTTGAGTGTAACTATATCTTCTAATTCCATTACATTTAAATTCTTTATTCCTGCATCAAGTACGCTTTTGTACTTCTCCAGAGTCTGCAATGCCTGATTTGCACGGGTCAGTATTGTTGATGTATCCCTTAATATATATTTCCTGTTATCCTTGTAAAGGGTAATAACATTTCGTCTTTGGGAAATACATAAAACAATCTCACCTGTCTGTTTTGCAAATCTTTCTGCCGTTTTATGTCTGGTTCCTGTTTCAGTGGTTACTATACTGGCATCAGGTATAAGGAGTGCATTTGCATACAAAATTACCTTTAAATCCTTACTGACTATTATTGCTCCGTCCATTTTTGCAAGTTCATAAAGGTGTGATGAGGTATAAGGTTTGTTTATGGTAAATCCGCCATCAACTATCTTTATTACCTCTGGAGAGTCCCCGATTACAATCAAGGCACCGGTTTTTGCCTTTAATATGTTTTCCAGACCCTCTCGGAGTGAAGTTCCCGGTGCCATCATCCTTAAAACATCTAAAAAGCTGTCATTTTTTAATCTCTCCAACCTCATTTTATATTGCTCCTCCATTTGACTCTATTCTTTATATTTACCCTAGACTATTTTACAATAAATTGATATATATAACAATTTGTATTATTTAAAAACCATACCTATTACTTCTTGGATTGATTTTACTTCATGTATTTTTATATTTTTTATATCAAGTGCTCTTATAAGTGCACCCTTAGCCACATAAACATGCCTGAATCCTCTCCTGTCAAGCTCTCTGATTCTCAATTCAAGGGAGGGTACCTTTTTTAGTTCTCCCGTAAGTCCCACATCGGCTATGAAAGCAGCGTCATTTGGTATTTCCTTATCAAAAACAGACGATACAATGCTCATTATTATTGACAGGTTTACAGCAGTCTCTTTGAACTTCAAGCCCCCTGTGGTCTTTATGACAACATCCTTATCATACAGAGATATTTTCCCCCTCTGTTCAAGGATGGATATCAGCGTATTGAGCTGTTCTCGTCTTACACACTCTCCGATTCTGGAAGGAAACGGCGTATATGTCTTTGATACAAGACTCTCTATCTCTACTATAATGGGTCTTGAGCCGTCTTTTACGACGGTAAGTGCACTTCCCGACACTCTTTCATTTTTATCTCTGGTGGTCATAAAGTATTCAGACGGGTTATCTATTGATTCTAGGCCATTTTCTGTCATTGAAAAATAGCCACGTTCCCATGTACTTCCAAACCTGTTTTTTGATACTGAAAGCCCCCTGAGCTCTTCTTCATTATCCCCATCCAATATCAGCACCGCATCCACCAAATGTTCAAGAGCCCTGAGTCCCGCTATTTCCTCGCTTTTATTCATCTGCCCCACCAGAAATACCGCTCTGGGCCGTGCAGGGTCTTTTGCAAGTTTCAGAAGCTCGTTGGCACACTCCATGGTCTGTGTAGGAGAACCTGCTCTGGAGCCGGGAAAACCTTCTAACACAAAGGTCTGTATACTGTCTACTATTAGAAGCTCCGGGTCTACCTCTGCTACAACACTTAGTACATTATCCATACTATTGTCCGAATATACCCACACATTATCCTGGATTTTACTAAAAATCCTGTCAGCCCTGCTTTTTATCTGGCTTTCGCTTTCTTCTCCCGAGGCATAAAGCACCTTCAGCCCTTTTGAGGCAACGTCCCCGGCAACCTGCAAAAGCAAAGTGGACTTTCCTGCACCGGGTTTAGCAGTGATGATAGTTATTGAGTCCTTGACTATTCCTCCGCCCATAACCCTATTGAACTCACTGATACCCGTTACAATACGGTCACTATTGCCGGCCTTAACGTGAGTCAGCTTTACTATAGGTTTCGTTACCCTTGCCGAAGCTGACCGGGCATTCTTTTGATTTTGAATTTCCCTTTCTTCAAAGGTATTCCAGCTATCGCATTCCGGGCATCGCCCCACCCATTTGGAGGACTCGTATCCGCAATTGCTGCATTTGAAAACTGTTTTGTTTTTTATGTTAACCAACCCCATTTTTTTACTTTCAAATTATGTTGCTTATATTGCCCGTCAAAGTACGCCTGCATTTACAAGCTCTGAATAGACGTGTACATACATTGCATGAGACCAAGTAAGGGGAATTATCCATTCGGGTTTTCCCGTGTCCCTGTTAACCTGTTCCGGCAGAAGTCCCATATCTGTTTTTCCGTTTGCAGCCCATATCAGATATTCCTTTGCCTTTTCAAAGTTGCCTGATTTTGCATGGTACAGTGCTATCCAGAGGGTGGTGAGAATCCATGGATTTCCGCCTATATATGTGTCGTTTTCATATCTCTTTATACCACCGACGCTTTGTGCCGTCAGGACTTGTTCAATTAAAGAAACCGTATCCCTCAGCATAGGATCATCCAAATCAAAAATCCCGAAGGGTATGCCAAGCCCAACAAGACTTATATCTACAATCCAATCCTCTTTGGTTACATCCCGCACGTAACCCTTTTGATTTACCGTAATTAACATAGTATCGCCGGACGGTTCCTGACCGAAGCCGTTTAATTTTACTCTGACACTTCTGATAAATCGTCTGTAGTCTTCTTTCCAGAAGTTTTTTACCATTGCTTTTTTTATATCGTCCGCTGTTTTATCCCATAAAATAAAATCCTCTGCCGGTTTTCCAAGTATACGTGCTATTTCCGCAGCTGACCTGAGCCCTGCACATACAGAAGCTGAAGAGTATGCATGTTCCCCGTATCTTTCTTCCCACAAGTCAAAACTAGGGCTTGGAAGACCTGTTTCACTATCTATAAACCTTACAAGGAAATCTGCTGCTGCCTTAACACTATCCCATACGGATTTCAGAAAATCTGTATTTTTTGTATAGTTGTAATGGTTCAACATTCCCCATACAATTGTCCCTGTCTCATCCACCTGAAGCCCCCAACAAGGGCCTAAATTACCATTCATATGATATCTCTGCTGCCAGCTGCCGTCCTCATCCTGAACCTCTGTAGCCCATTTATAAAAATTGGCAACGCTTTCGTTTAGCCCCCCAATATCCAAGGCACCTGTTATAAAGGCGGCATCCCTTCCCCAACAGTAAGCATATTTACCGCATTTCGTAAAATATTCATCAATTTCCGGTGCTGCCATTAACCCACCGCTTTTTTTGTTATACATTAACCTGAATACAAGAAGTGACCTTTTATAAAGCTCATCCAAAAGTGTGTTACCCGACTTTAGTTGAGTCGTTTTCTTCAAATATTCCTTCCAATACAGTCCCGTCTCCCTTAAAGCCGTCAGTCCTCCTACTGTTTTTACTTTTCTAGCAAGTGCTTTACAGGATTTCAGACTAGCTGCCGCACATATATATACATTTACGGTCTTTACCGTATGAGGCTGAAAAACTCCCAAATCCCATGAGATAGCTGCATCCTTCGTCATTCCTATATCGTCTTTGCCATAGAGGTATGTATTAATTGCGGCGTCATTGGCATTATTCCCGATTTGAAACTGATATGCGGGAATATCTGATGTAACGGCAATGTAATTATCCGGCTTGTAGTGAACCAATGCTTCATTCATGAAATCAAACAAACTACATGACACCTCAGCATCACTGCTTGCAGCTGCTGAAAAACTCATTAGTCCCAATTCTCTGCTTTCATTATGAAGATTCTCAATTTCAAGCCTGCGAACCAAAACATCCATTTCCGGATGTACAAAGTCATATAGTACTACCTTGTATCCGTCAAAAAAATTAGTAATAGTATTTTTTATTATATTGGAATCAGCAAGGTACTCCTGATGATTATCGCATCGAATGTCATTAAGCCATACCGTACTCCCTGTTTTATTTTTCTCAAATAGTCCCAGAAATATTTTGTCTAAATGCTGTACATAATCAATATCCGGCCAAAAGAGTCTTAAAAGTTCTGCTCTTTCACTAAAACAAGCCAGCATTGAAGAATTTCCCGAGATTGCGTTGTTATAATATGATTTTTGCATAAAAACCTCCGCATTTTACTACCTCATTATAGCATATTGATTTTACAGAGTATCAAATTATATAAATAATTTAATCCTTTTATGCACAAACTATTTTTTGATAAATACTATTTTGGAGGAAAAAATGCAAAGTTTATTTGTTAATTTAATATTTTATATAAGCGAACTTATACAGATATTAGTATTTATAGCAGGGTGCTATTTTTTCGGAATATCTGTTTTCGGTTGGATTAAGAAAAAGGAAAAACTCTCACGAACTATTGTACCCCAAAAAAAGTTTGCTCTTGTAGTAGCCGCCCATAACGAGGAACTTGTAATAGGTCATATTATAGACAGTCTTTTTAAGTTAAACTACCCCAGAAATCTATTTGATGTTTTTGTAATAGCTGATAATTGTACTGACAATACTGCTGTAATTGCCCGAAAATTCGGAGCCAAAGTACATATCCGTGAGGATGCCTCTAAAAGAGGTAAAGGACATGCGCTTGAATGGATGTTTAGCAGAATTTTTAGTATGGATACAAGCTATGATGCCGTTGCTGTTTTCGATGCCGATAATCTGGTATCACCAAACTTTCTGTTGGAAATGAACAAGCAGATGTGCAAAGGCTTCAAGGTGGTTCAGGGTTACATTGACAGTAAAAACCCCTATGACAGTTGGATAACCTGCTCCTATTCCATTGCTTTCTGGCTGTCAAACAGAATTTTTCAGTTGCCAAGATACTATCTCAGGCTAAGCTGCGGGCTGTGCGGAACCGGCTTTTGTATTGATACCTCAATACTTAAATCTTTAAAATGGGGAGCCACCTGCCTGACTGAAGACTTGGAGTACACAATGAAGCTGGCTTTAAATGGAGTCAGAATTGGTTGGGCACACGAAGCCGTAGTTTATGATGAAAAGCCAATTACTCTGAAACAGTCCTGGCACCAACGAAAAAGATGGATGCAGGGACATGCTGAATGCGCCCAGAAATACCTTGGAGCTTTATTTAAAAAAGCTTTTTTTAAAGGAGACCTTACCTCTCTTGACTGTGCCTTATATTTGTTTCAACCCATAAGATTTATTTTTGTAGGTTTAATGACTGTTATGATGTGGGTGCAAACGGTTTACCCGCAATTCCCCATATATAGCGTACAATATGTATTTCCCGTTCAGGTATGGTATCTGATGGGCCTCTTTGAAATCCTCTACGGGCCGTTGGTTATTCTGGCAGAAAAGAAGTTCAGTTTGAAGGTTATACTTGGGTTTGTTATCTACCCTTACTATTGCCTGACCTGGGTACCTATTACCATACAGGGCTTTATTGAAAAAAACAACAAGGAGTGGAACCACACCGTCCATACAAGGCAGATTAGTATAAGCGAGTTGGAGAAAAGCAATGGGTAACTAATATTGTAAAAGGAGTACCGGGTGGTACTCCTTTTGGTGGTCAGAAACTCTATTAACCGAATGTGCTGGATATTGCAGAATATGCTACCCCATACTCACTTGAACTAAGACTGCTGCTGATAGCACTTTCTGCGGTTCCGTTACCGCTGCACCTTGAAACACATCCCCTATAACAGTTGCTGGAACAGGAACACGAAAATGCCATAACTGTGTTAGGTACTAACTCACTTCTTTTGGATAATTTTTTCATAAAAATACCTCCTGAAAAGTTTTTATGTAATCATTTAATAAATAAATGATATACCCTTTTGAAATTAAACTGCCTGAAGCTTTTCTAAAGAATTACCACATATATTTATAATGGCATCTGCCAAATTTGATAATTTCCATACGTTGTAATCATTTTCAGCAAATATATTTGAAATCTCCTTACCGAATATTTTTTCAAGTTCATCCACAATATAAATTGCATATATAATAGGGTAGTTATGATGGCATCCGATAATATTATCATTTTCATCCTCTATTTTAATTCCTGTTATCTTATATACAGTTTCTTTTATTTCATTCATTACTTCTCTTTTTTCCATAAGCTCCTCCTTTTTATACAAGTGCCACATTACCTTCCAATTCTTCTACCAAAGCATTCAGCAGATTATCCTTTACATCTGTATCCAACACATGACAGAATTTCAGTGTTTCATTGTCGATAGCCGGCAGATTATTAATGCAATGCTGTCTTTCCAACATAAAATACTCTATATCATGGTCATGAGAAATTCTGAACTGCCTGTCAGACATATAATAGTAGTCCGTAAAGCACCCAAGTCGTCCTTTGCAGAAATTTCGGCATTCATATAAGCTTTCAACATTAATGTCTTCATTATGATATGAACATAATATATTAATATCTATATTCAGTGCAGAAGACACAATCAAAGAAATTTCTCCGAAGTAATTGGTTATATATCTGTTAACAGGGAGTATTCCCCCTGCCACACCAATAATAACAATATCATAATCGTCTTTTAACACTTCTCTGTTTATATAGTAATTAAACATATATACTTTTTCATCAAATGAAATATTTTTGGACATAAGAAAGGATGGAAGCTTTTTGAAGCCAAACAAATCACAATAATCCTTTGTACCAAACTGTAATATCTTGTAGCCCTTATCCTGAAATTTCTTTCTTAAATCAAGCTGTGCCTCAAATTTATTACAGCTCTCTCCAATGGACATGACAGTGATTACAGGAATGTCCGGCTGTGTCATTCTCTTGTCATATGTAAAATAATTCAATCCGGTCTCCAGAACATTGTCCAGTATTCTTATATTTTTATTGCCGGAAAACTCTTTTAAGCAAAAGTCGTATATCTTATTATTTGTCATAACTATTTTATTTTTTGATACGGCAGTATTAATCCTTTGAATGTATGCGTCCTTTAATTCATTAAAACTTTTATCCAACAAAAGTACCACATCGCATTTATCAATCTCCGTATTAAAATCATCAGTTATTATTAAACCCGTATCTACTTCCTCAAACTCTCCTGCATCTCTGCCGTTTTCATATGCACCCTCAAAGCATACCAAACTAGCAAGCTCGTAGCCCCGAAGCATATCCCGATATTTTGTTATACAGTTGTCTTCCATACTAAAGGGGTAGACCAGAAGTTTATACATACATTTCCTCCCTTCCGAATTTATATCCGAATTCTTTTAAAGCACATATGTTCAGAAGCTTTTCTTGTGCATCTATAAGTGATTTTGCACAATTTTTCCTTTTTGTGACTGAATCAAATTTTCCATCCTTCTCAGCATATAATGCACACATGGAGCACCAGTTTATAGCCCAGCAGTTTTTGCAATCTCTTTCTGAGATTTTTCCTATATTCATTACCTTTGAGGCTTTACCCGCATCCGTACCGCTATCAATTTCGCCTATTTTCATGGCTTCACTGGTTTCAATTGCTTTTTCACAGGGATAGATTACACCATCAGTATTTACAAACATTCTCATAGCTCCTGCAATACACGGCCCCGAATGATGCCATGATTTACTTACACTATTAATATCCTCCATGGAAGTATAATCAATATCAATTCCTGATTTTATTTCAGCCATGAACTTTGGTGTTACCTCTTTTTTTAACTTTTTTACCATGGTCATTAATAACAGAAAGTAGTCATATCTTCTTATATTAATAAATTCATGGCTAAAGGAGATGTCCCCTTTATGGTTAATTTGCTCCATAAGACTAAGACCGATACCTGCATCACATACCACATCTTCCGAGCTGAAATAATTTCTCACAGTACCATAATCTGATTTTGGATTTAAAACAGTATTAAATCTGATATTTTTAATAAATTCCTTGTTATGTTTACTTATCACTTTGATATTATTTATGATTGTATCAAAGCTGCCTTCTCCATTTGCAAACTTTCTGTTGGCATCATGATCCTTTTTAGAGCCGTCAAGGCTTATGGTAACAGAGAATTGATTATCTATTAGAAAGTCAGCTATTTCACCTGAAAGAAGTGTACCGTTAGTAGTAATTCCATAGTTTGTTATTCTGTGAGGATATGTTTCTTTAACGTACTCTACACATTTTTTTATCAAGTCAATTTCAAGTAATGGCTCGCCACCGTAGAAGCTTATTCTGACTTTTTCAATTTCATTTGAATGTTGATATAGATAATCAATTGACTTTTTCGCCAGTTCCCATGTCATTGACTTGCCGGAGTGACCTCTTGTGTTATATTGTCCTGAATATGTGCAATAATCGCACCTGAGATTGCAGCTTTGTGTAACCTGTAATATGAGGAACTGTACTCTGTGCTCCAGATAATGCTTTATATATTTAGTTTCGGGATGAACTATATTTTCAACAATATTATTCTTTAAATATCCACACTTCTGATATTTTTTAAGACAGACTGCTTCTTTTTCAGTAATCTGCTTTTTATTTAATCTGTCAAGCTCTTCATACTCCTCCTTGCTTATATTTAGGATTTTATTCTTATTTCTGTCATAAACATAATATTGTAACGGAGTCTTTAAAAGCTTATATACAATCATAATGCAGACTTCCTTTCCGATATTTTGGTTTATTGCAATTTATCTCTTCAATGTAAATAATTGTATATACATCATATTCATACGTCAAACCTACCGGAAATAATCAAGTCATTATAAAACCCCTCGTTTGGCTATTGTCGCCAAAGAGGGGTTTTATATTCCCATATTCTTTTTTTAATTAATCGGAAATAACAGTCTGCCTTACTTCTTATTAATAACAATGTTTTCTCCGTCAAAGTCTATTCTGATGCTGTCTCCTGCCTTTACCTTGCCTTCCAGCATGTCTTCTGCAAGTTTATCCTCCACCATGCTTTGTATTGCTCGTCTTAAAGGTCTTGCTCCAAACACAGGGTCAAAGCCCTTCTGAGCAAGATGTCCCATAGCCTCTTCACTCACTTCCATTGCTATTTCATTAGCTTTTAGCCTGTTTACAAGCACATCCAGCATGAGACGTACAATTTCTTTTATATTTTCCTTGCTCAATGGGTGGAAAACAATAATATCATCAATTCTGTTGAGAAACTCCGGTCTGAACATCTTTTTGAGCTCGCCCATTACATTGTTCTTCATATCCTCATAATTCTTTGCGCTCTCATCGTTTGAAGTTGAGAAGCCAAGTCTCTTAGGCTCAGTAATGGTTCTTGCTCCCACATTTGAAGTCATGATTATTATAGTATTTCTGAAATCCACCACACGTCCCTGTGAATCAGTTAGTCTGCCATCTTCCAGTATTTGCAGCAGTATATTGAAGATATCAGGATGTGCCTTCTCTATTTCATCAAACAGAAGTACTGAATAAGGCCTTCTCCTGACTCTTTCAGTAAGCTGCCCGCCCTCGTCATAACCAACGTAGCCCGGAGGAGAACCAACCAGTTTTGAAACACTGTGTTTTTCCATAAACTCTGACATATCAACACGAATCATAGACTTCTCATCCCCGAACATTGCTTCTGCCAACGCTTTGCAAAGCTCAGTCTTACCGACTCCCGTAGGGCCCATGAATATAAACGAGCCAACAGGTCGTTTCGGATCTTTCAGACCAACACGCCCTCTTCTGATAGCCTTTGATATGGATTTAACAGCCTCATCCTGACCAATTACCCTCTTATGAAGGGTCTCTTCCATTTTCAGTAATCTTTCAGATTCTTCCTCGGCTAACCGCTTTACAGGTATTCCGGTCCAACTGGCAACTATATCAGCTATGTCATCTTCTGTAACCGTATCTGTTTTTGTCTGATTCTTCTGGCGCCATTGATCTCTTACCTTGTCAAGTTCATTTTTAAGCTTTTGTTCATCATCTCTTATTCTTGCTGCTTTTTCAAATTCCTGACACCTGATGGCATCTTCCTTCTCCTTGCTAAGCTTTTCAACCTTCTCCTCCATTTCCTTCAAATCAGGCGGAGCAGTAAAGGTTTTGAGTCTTATTCTTGAAGCTGCCTCATCAATCAAATCAATAGCCTTATCCGGCAAAAATCTGTCTGTTATATATCTGTCACCAAGCTTAACTGCCGCTTCAATTGCATCATCGGTTATCTTTACTCTATGGTGTGCCTCATATTTATCACGAACACCCTTTAATATTTCAACAGCCTCTTCCTTCGATGGTTCTCCTACGGTTATAGGCTGAAATCTTCTTTCCAGGGCTGCGTCCTTTTCAATGTGTTTTCTGTACTCGTTTAAGGTTGTAGCACCGATAACCTGAATTTCACCTCTTGCAAGAGATGGTTTGAGTATGTTTGAGGCATCTATGGCACCTTCGGCTGCTCCTGCACCTACAATAGTATGCAGCTCATCTATGAACAGTATTACGTTTACAGCCTTCCGTATTTCTTCCATTGCCTTTTTAAGTCTGTCTTCAAACTCTCCTCTGTACTTTGCACCTGCAACCATTGAGGATAAATCAAGGGTAACAACTCTCTTGTCACTTAAAATCTCAGGAATATTGCCTTCAACTATTTTTTGAGCCAGACCTTCTGCAATAGCAGTTTTACCAACACCCGGCTCACCTATAAGACACGGGTTGTTTTTGGTTCTTCTGCTAAGAATCTGAATAACTCTCTCAATTTCCTTGTCACGTCCTATAACAGGGTCTATTTTCCCATCTCTAGCCATATCTGTTAAATCTCTTCCGAATTGGTTCAGAGTAGGAGTATTTGAGTTTGAACTATTGCTCTTTGTTGAACCGTTGGAACCGGGAGACTCCTCAGTAAGAATTTTAATAAGCTCGTTAAGAAGCTTTTGTGGATCAACTCCTAAGTCCATCATAATTCTCACTGCAACACTCTCTCCCTCTTTCATAATACCAAGAAGAAGATGTTCTGTTCCAATGTATCCCTGTCCCATCCTTCTTGCTTCTTTAAAAGCAAGCTCAAGCACTCTTTTAGTTCTGGGTGTAAACCCGACAGGCTGTGTACCTTCAGCATCCCCTTTACCAATAAGTTCTTCGATCTCCTTTAGAATTTTCTCCTCTGTTATTCCTTGACCAAGAAGTACTCTGGATGCAACACCTGTTCCTTCTTTTACAAGACCCAAGAGTATATGTTCAGTACCGACATAATTATGTCCTAAATCAACAGCAGCCTGTTGGGAAAATCCTATTGCCCTTTCTGCTTTTTCTGTAAAACGTTGATACATCTTTATCACCTCTCGTATACTTAATTTGTAATTTTTATTCTGATAAGTTCCGCCCTCTTTATATCTCTTTCGTCCTGTTCAAGGGGTTTACCTGACATCTTCTGTAGTGTTGCCGGCTGTGACAAAATCATGGCTTCATTAAGCGCAGCTATATCTATATCATTAATTATTCCCATACTCACTCCAAGTCTAACATCAGAAAGTAGTTTGAAGGACTCCTTGGACGTAAGAATTCTTGCATTTTGAAGAATTCCATAAGACCTGAATATCCTATCCTCAAATCTATAAATATTTTTCTTGTAGAGCTGAAGTCTCAGCATCTTTTCTCTGTCAATTATCTGCTTGCATATACCATCAATACTGGCAATTGTCTCTTCTTCCTTTCGGCCCAAAGTTACCTGATTTGATACTTGAAACATATCTCCTACCGCTTCACTGTTCTCTCCATATATTCCCCGGACAGTAACTCCAACCTTATTACAGCTTTCCAATATTGACTTCATATAGCCTGTCATAACCAAGGCAGGCAGGTGCAGCATTACCGATGCTCTCATCCCCGTGCCTATATTAGTGGGACAGCTTGTAAGATATCCATATTTGTCATCAAAAGCGTAGTCCGCTTTTTCTGCTATAAGAGAGTCAATTTCATCACATACCTTATACGCTTTTTCAAGCTGTATCCCCCGAAAAATTGACTGAACCCGTAAGTGATCTTCTTCATTTACCATTATGCTTACGTTTTCATTCTCATTTATGAAGGCTCCGCTGTTTTCTTTGCTATCAGCCAGTTCCGGACTGATAAGGTGCCTTTCCATCAGTGAAATTCTGTCTACAGGATGTAAAGTATTCATGTCTGCAAACATTAGCTTACCATAAACAGTAAATCCTGACATTATTTCCTGCATTCTTTTAATTAAATCAGCCTGATGCTTTGTACTCATTTTCGCTGAAAACGGGATATCAGCAAAATTTCTTGCCAGTCTTACTCTGCTTGAAACTGCAATATCAAATTCAGGGCCTTTTTCTGCAGGTATTTTACTCATTCTCCCACCTCCAGACTTTTTATCCTGTCTCGGATTTTTGCTGCTTCTTCATATTTCTCAGCTTTAACAGCTTCATTTAAAAGTTGTTTTAATTTATCTATTTCATTGTTAATATTCACATTGCTGCTAACCCTTGCCGGAACCTTTCCATGATGTTCCCCATTTCCGTGAAGTCTTTTTACTATAGGGTCCAGTTTATCTGCAAAAGCCTTATAGCACTGGGTACAGCCCAGCCTTGAGGTTTTTAGGAATTCATCATACTCCATTCCGCAGTTCTCGCATTTAAGCTTTACGGCTGGCTCCTGTTTCAGTTGTGCCCCAAATAATCCGCTAATCAAGTCATTAAAGCCGAAAGGAGAAACAAATTCCTGATGGCTCATTTCCTGTGCACATTCTTCACAAAGGTATATATCCAACTTTGTGTTATTTTTAATCTGCGTGAAATGTACGTTTGCAGTTCTCTGCTGACAATTCTGGCAAAGCATAAAAATTACCTCCTAAAAAAACAATACCCTTAAACTATATTCTTAAACCAGTAAGCTCATAATCATATTTTTTAGCAATGATGCTCTGATAATATCTCTGTCCGGCATTGGCAGCCCGCCAAGAATCTTATCACTAACAGCAGCTTTCATCAAAAATCCTTCTCTTTCGCTTATAACCTCATAATCTACAAAATTGTTAATAAAAACTTCTGACGATTGCTGAGATATACTTGAGCCCATGGAGGATATAATATGCATCAGGTAATTTCCCGGTATATTTACATTAACACGTTTTATTCTTACATGCCCCCCACCGCCTCTTCGGCTCTCAACATAGTAGCCTCTGTCTACGGTAAATCTTGTTGATATTACATAGTTAATCTGGGAAGGTACGCAATTGAACTGGTTTGCAAGTTCATTACGCTGCAGTTCAATTGACCCGTTTGTGTCGGACATCATTTGCTTTATAAAAGCCTCAATCAAATCACTTAAACTTGCCACAACATCACCTCTATTTAAATTGATTTTGACTTTCTTTGACCTTAGTTATAGTATAATACGATTTTTTACCTTGTTCAATACTCTACTAAAATTTTGTGAAAAAAATATTCTTTTAAAATCGTCTTTCAGATAATATTATAATTCCTTTTTGAATATATAATATTCTTTTGGTCAAATTGAAATAATTGCAAAAAAAGAGCCGTGCAATGTTTAATAAAACAATTGCGACAGCTCCTCTTATACCAGCTTTAAAATTCTTAATTTATAAAAAATTACTTTGCGCTTTCTTCAATAGCAACTGCAACAGCAACAGTCATACCAACCATTGGGTTGTTACCTGCGCCGATAAGACCCATCATTTCAACGTGAGCAGGAACTGAAGATGAACCTGCGAACTGAGCGTCTCCGTGCATTCTACCCATTGAGTCAGTTAAGCCGTATGAAGCAGGTCCTGCAGCCATATTATCAGGATGCAATGTTCTTCCTGTTCCTCCGCCTGAAGCAACTGAGAAGTATGTCTTACCGTTTTCATTTGCCCACTTCTTGTATGTACCTGCAACTAAGTGCTGGAATCTTGTTGGGTTAGTTGAGTTACCGGTGATGGAAACGTCAACATTTTCGTGTCTCATGATAGCTACGCCTTCAAGAACGTCATTTGCACCATATACTCTAACCTTAGCCTTGTCGCCGTTTGAATAAGCTTTTGTTCTGACAACGTTAAGAGTATTAGTTGAAAAATCATAATCAGTTTCAACATATGTAAATCCGTTGATTCTTGAAATAATAAATGCTGCATCCTTACCAAGACCATTCAGTATAACCTGAAGTGGTTCTTTTCTAACCTTGTTAGCTGTTTTAGCTATACCAATAGCTCCTTCAGCAGCTGCAAAGGATTCGTGTCCTGCCAAGAAGCAGAAGCACTTAGTTTCTTCTTTAAGAAGCATTGCAGCAAGATTTCCGTGGCCTAAACCAACTTTTCTTGATTCTGCAACTGAACCCGGGATACAGAATGCCTGTAATCCGATACCGATTGCTTCAGCAGCTTGAGAAGCGTTTGTTATACCCTTCTTAAGCGCAACACCACAACCGAGAGTGTATGCCCATACTGCATTTTCAAATGCGATTGGCTGTATACCTCTAACGATTGAGTCTACATCTATTCCTTTTGAAGTACAGAAGTCCTTTACTTCTTCAAGGCTCTTAAAGCCATACTCAGCTAAACATTTTTCTATTTGAGCTATTCTTCTTTCATAACCTTCAAATCTAACCACAGTATTCACCTCTCTCTTTAATTATTCGTGTCTAGGATCTATTACTTTAACTGCTTCATCAAATCTGCCGTATGTACCTATATTCTTTTCATAAGCTTCCTTAGGATCTACACCCTTCTTTATTGCATCAAGCATTTTTCCGAGTGATACGAACTTGTAACCGATAACTTCTCCATCGCTATCCAGTCCGATATTCAATATGTAACCTTCAGCCATTTCAAGGTATCTAACGCCCTTAGCATTAGTAGCAAATATTGTACCAACCTGTGAACGTAAGCCTTTACCAAGGTCTTCAAGTCCTGCACCGATTGGAAGACCGCCTTCTGAGAAAGCAGACTGAGTTCTACCATATGCCAACTGCTTGAATATTTCTCTCATAGCAACGTTTATAGCGTCACAAACCAAGTCAGTATTTAGACATTCAAGAATAGTTTTACCTTGAAGAATTTCAGCCGCCATAGCTGCTGAGTGAGTCATACCTGAGCAACCAAGAGTTTCAACAAGAGCTTCTTCAACAATACCTTCTTTAACGTTCAATGTGAGCTTACAGCATCCCTGCTGAGGTGCACACCAACCAATACCATGTGACAAACCTGATATATCGCTGATTTCTTTAGCCTTTACCCACTTACCTTCTTCAGGAATTGGAGCAGGACCATGATGTGGCCCCTTCTTTACAACACACATATTTTCAACTTCATGTGAGTAATTCATTTGACTTCCCCCTTCGCATAACTATTTGAAATTTTATTCATAGCTTTATTGAGTTTGAGGCTGTTGCCTCGATAATATTATGTACTTCTGTTTCTACATACAGAGAAGCAAAACAAAAGCTGGTACTCGAATATAAATATTCAAAATACCAGCATTTATTATAACATATTTATGATAATTATAAGTAGCATTTTGTTAAAAAAAACACGAAAAATCTACTTTATAATATTATTTTGCTTTAAGTTGTCTGGCAATGTTACGTCCCATTTCAACACACTGCTCAACTTCAGGCCCTGACATTTTGTATCTGAATCCCAGTGGTTCTGCACAAATTGTCAAACCAGCATCACCTAAATCCTTGCTTATCTTCTTGTGTGCCTCACCACTCCAACCATATGCTCCGAATCCGGCAACAAGCTTATTCTTAATTTTTAAAGACTTGATTTCCTCCAACAAAGCTGCTATTGGTCTTGTAACAGTATTATTAACCGTACAGCTTCCTAAAATAACGGCATTGGCCTTAAAAATCTCAACATTCAGGTCACTCTTGTCTCTTGTAGCAGCATTTATTATTCTGTAGCTTACCCCCTCCTCTTCTAAGCCTCTTCCTATTGCTTCAGCCATAGCTCTGGTAGTATGGTACATTGTATCGTAAATAATTACTGCATAGCCTTCATTGTAGTTAAGGTCGGCCCATTGGGCATATTTTTCGATAATCTGTGACGGATTATCTCTCCAAATAACCCCATGACTAGGCGCAATCATATCTATATCAAGATTCATGGAGGCAATTTGCTCTATCTTCTTCTTTATTAATGGTCTGAAAGGAGTAAGAATATTTGCAAAGTACTTTATAGCTTCCTGATAAAGTTCACAGGTATCAACCTGATCATTAAACATGTCTGTTCCACAATAATGCTGGCCAAAAGCATCATTTGATATAACTAAGTTTGCTCCTTCAACGTACTCGAGCATACTGTCAGGCCAGTGAATCATCTGCATGTCAACAAAGTTCAGCTTATATTCTCCTAAGTCCAGAGTATCTCCGGTTTTTACTATATTAAAATTCCAGTCTTTCTCAAAATACTTTTTAATAATTTCAGAACCGTTTTTTGTGCAATAAATAGGAGTATTCGGAATTTTGCTCATCAAAAGTCCGAGGCTTCCTCCATGGTCAGGCTCAATATGATTAATAACAATAGCATCTATATTTGACAGTCCTACACTCTTGTCCAAGTCCTCAACAAATTGCTCCTTATATGGATCCCATACAGTGTCAATGAGTACTGTTTTCTTATCTCTTATAATATATGAATTATATGAAGATCCTCTATGGGTTGAAAGTTCATGCCCGTGAAAAACACTTAGTCCCCAGTCTCTTATTCCACACCAATATATATTCTTCTTTATCTCTATCATTTATTTTTTTCCGTCCTTTCATATAATTTCAAGTTTATCATTTGCTTATCCATTTAGAATAATACTCTAATATTATATACCCTCATCCAAACTTGTTAAACACTTTATCAATAAATACCTGAAAGGATATTCATGTAAAATTTTAACACAAAGGCCCCGGGAAACTATCTTATTTTAAAGAATAATCTTCCGGGGTCTTTTTTTGCCCTCTTATCATATGATTCTATTTTTCTACCTCAGGAATTCTTTTTATCCTTGTATCCGTAAAAATATCCGATGCATCATCTGAATTGGTAGAAAACTCAGATATTATTGCGCCTTCGTCTCCCGCCTGAAACCAGTGAAGCGTGTTGGGATAAAGAGTATACTGCTCTCCCGGCTTCAATATTATTTCATGCCATACAGTGTAGTACTCTTCACTGCCTGCCGGCACTTTACAGTGAATGTTTTCAGACTTTTCACCTTCAACATAAAGGTAAACCTTTCCGCTTCTGCATCTAAAAGTCTCCTCCTTCCCGGGGTGACCATTCCTTTCGGGATGCCTGTGTTCAGGACATGTCTGGTGTGGGAAAAGGACCATCTCCTTTGCACACACTCTGTCAGTATTAACGAAGGTCATTAATTGAAGTCCTGTATTTTTTAAATCATTCAGTCCGTAGTCAGCAACTTCTATTCGCCCCTTCTCCTCATCTGTCAGAACGATTGAAGCCTTCTCGAAGAATGATAATGTAGCTTTAACAGTCTCATAAAACTCTTGTTTGTTTACCATCTGAAAATCCATCCTTTTCTTCATGTAATTCAAATTGCGTAAGTTCCCCCTGAAACTAAAAAAAAGCACCGCAAACTATTAAGTCTGCAATGCTCTCTTATACATATAGCAAAAATTATTCGATAATCTTTGAAACGTTACCAGCACCAACTGTTCTTCCACCTTCACGGATAGCGAACTTAAGTCCTTCATCCATAGCGATAGGAGTAATCAATTTGATTTTCATAGTGATGTGGTCACCAGGCATAACCATCTCTGTTCCTTCTGGAATTTCGATAACGCCTGTAACGTCAGTTGTTCTGAAGTAGAACTGTGGTCTGTAACCATTGAAGAATGGCTTATGTCTTCCACCTTCGGCAGAAGTCAAAACGTAAACCTGTCCTTCAAAGTAAGTGTGAGGCTTGATTGATCCTGGCTTAGCAAGAACCTGTCCTCTTTCGATTTCGTTTCTCTGAACGCCTCTTAAGAGTGCTCCGATGTTATCACCAGCTTGAGCTTGATCAAGAAGCTTTCTGAACATTTCAACACCAGTTACAACAGTTTTCTTTGGAGCTTCCATCAAACCAACGATTTCAACTTCGTCTCCAACCTTAACGATACCCTTTTCAACTCTACCAGTAGCAACAGTACCACGACCTGTGATTGAGAAAACATCCTCTACAGGCATGATAAATGGCTTGTCAGTAGCTCTTTCAGGAGTTGGGATATACTTATCAACTTCTGCCATAAGAGCAACGATAGGAGCATACTCAGGAGCGTTTATATCAGTTGAAGTGCTTTCGAGAGCAACAAGAGCTGAACCTCTGATGATTGGAGTATCATCGCCTGGGAAATCATATGTGCTCAACAGTTCTCTAACTTCCATTTCAACCAATTCGATAAGTTCATCATCATCAACCATATCGCACTTGTTCAAGAATACGATGATGTAAGGAACACCAACCTGATGTGAAAGAAGAATGTGTTCTCTTGTCTGAGGCATTGGGCCGTCAGCAGCTGAAACAACGAGGATAGCACCGTCCATCTGAGCAGCACCAGTGATCATGTTCTTAACATAATCGGCATGGCCTGGGCAGTCAACGTGAGCGTAGTGTCTTGTATCAGTTTCATACTCAACGTGAGCGGTATTGATTGTAATACCTCTTTCTCTTTCTTCTGGAGCAGCATCGATTTGATCGTATGCTTTGTATTCAGCTTTTCCAAGGAATCCAAGAACCTTAGTGATAGCAGCTGTTAAAGAAGTCTTACCATGGTCAACGTGACCAATTGTTCCGATATTAACGTGGGGTTTGTTTCTTTCGAATTTAGCCTTAGCCATTTTAAAATCTCCATCCTTTCATTAAAGCGCTGTGCGCTAATATTATACTAATTTACTTTATTTAACAGGAGTAAACTTTACAGTGCTTTCACTATAAAGTCTACTCTTGCAATTAACCTGCAATGTTATTAATTAATCATTGCTTCTGTTAGAAATAACCTTCTCCTGAATGCTCTTAGGCACTTCTTCGAAGTGACTTGTCTGCATGGAGAATGTACCTCTACCCTGTGTGGAGGAACGAAGTGCTGTAGCGTATCCGAACATCTCGGATAGTGGAACCATAGCTCTGATGTTCTGAGCTCCACTACGTGCTTCCATACCTTCGATACGTCCTCTTCTTGAGTTAAGTCCACCCATAACGTCTCCCATGTACTCCTCAGGAACGCTAACGTCAACTTTCATAATAGGCTCAAGAAGAACAGGATTTGCCTTTCTGCAGCCATCCTTGAATGCCATTGAACCGGCAATCTTAAACGCCATTTCAGAAGAGTCAACTTCGTGGTATGAACCATCAATAAGAGTAACTCTAATGTCAACAACGTTGTATCCTGCAAGAACACCTGTATTCATTGCTTCCTGAATACCTGCATCTATTGGGCCGATGTATTCCTTAGGAATAGCACCACCGGTAATTTTATTAACGAATTCATAACCAGCACCCGGTTCTCTTGGTTCAAGTTCGATTACACAGTGACCGTACTGACCTTTACCACCGGACTGTCTTGCATATTTCATTTCAGACTTAACAGCCTTACGAATAGTTTCTTTGTAAGAAACCTGTGGGTTACCAACATTAGCTTCAACCTTGAATTCTCTCATCATTCTGTCAACGATGATATCAAGATGAAGTTCACCCATACCGCCGATGATAGTTTGTCCTGTTTCAGCGTCAGTATGAACTCTGAATGTAGGATCTTCTTCAGCCAGCTTCTGGAGTGCGATACCCATCTTTTCCTGTCCAGCCTTAGTTTTAGGTTCTATTGCAACTTCTATAACAGGCTCAGGGAATTCCATTGATTCAAGAATTACAGGATTGTTTTCTTCACAAAGAGTGTCACCTGTTGTTGTATCTTTAAGACCAACAGCAGCTGCAATATCTCCGGAGTAAACTATCTGTATTTCTTCTCTATGGTTTGCATGCATTTGAAGAATTCTTCCGATTCTTTCTCTCTTGTTCTTTGTAGAATTAAGAACATAAGAACCTGAGTTCAATGTTCCTGAATATACTCTGAAGAAGCAGAGCTTACCAACATATGGGTCAGTCATAATCTTAAATGCAAGCGCTGCAAACGGACCACTGTCATCTGCAGGTCTTTCTATTTCTTCTTCACCGTCCATTGAAATACCCTTTATAGCAGGGATGTCAAGTGGTGATGGCATATAATCAACAACTGCATCAAGCATCTGTTGTACGCCTTTGTTCTTGTATGATGAACCACAAGTTACAGGTATCATTTTAACAGCTATAGTAGCCTTTCTGATACCGGTCTTGATTTCCTCTAAAGTGAGTTCTTCACCTTCCAGGTACTTCATCATAGTCTCTTCATCTTGTTCAGCAACTGATTCCAGTAATATTTCACGATATTTCTTGGAAATTTCCATCATATCGTCAGGGATAGGCTGATCTTCAATTACCTGACCTAAATCATCTTTAAATATATGAGAAGTCATAGTAACCAAATCAACCATACCAATAAAGCTATCTTCACTGCCTATTGGTAATTGTATAGGTACTGCATTACACTGTAATCTATCTTTCATCATAGAGACTACGTTGTAAAAATCAGCTCCCATTATATCCATTTTATTTACATATGCCATACGGGGAACTCCATACTTATCAGCTTGTCTCCAAACTGTTTCAGATTGAGGTTCAACACCGCCCTTTGCACAGAAAACCGTTACCGAACCATCGAGTACACGAAGAGATCTTTCAACTTCAACAGTGAAGTCAACGTGCCCCGGCGTGTCAATAATATTTATCCTGTTACCCTTCCACTGTGCGGTAGTAGCCGCAGAAGTGATAGTTATACCTCTCTCCTGCTCCTGCTCCATCCAGTCCATAGTAGCAGCACCTTCATGAACTTCGCCGATTTTGTGAACTTTTCCTGTATAAAACAGTATACGCTCGGTTGTTGTTGTCTTACCAGCATCAATATGAGCCATTATACCGATATTTCTAGTATGTTCCAAATCAAATTGCCTGGGCATGATTACCCTCCTTTCACGATAGTTCGGATTGATAAATTATCAATCCAATTATATTATTACCATCTATAATGAGCAAATGCTCTGTTAGCTTCAGCCATCTTATGAGTATCTTCTTTCTTCTTGTAAGCTCCACCCATATTGTTGATAGCGTCAAGTATTTCTCCTGAAAGTCTTTCTCTCATAGTACGCTCGCCTCTTTTGCGAGAGTAATCAACGAGCCATCTTAAGCCCAGAGTCTGTCTTCTTTCAGGTCTAACTTCCATAGGAACCTGATATGTTGCTCCACCAACTCTTCTAGCCTTTACTTCGAGAACTGGCATAATGTTTGCCATAGCTTCTTCGAATACTTCTAAAGGATCTCTGCCGGTTTTTTCTTTGATAATATCAAAAGCATCGTAGCATATCTGCTGTGCAACACCCTTTTTACCATCATACATTACGTTGTTAACCAGTTTAGTAACCGTTTTGCTTCCAAACATTGGATCAGGTAAAACATCTCTTTTTGAAATATGACCTTTTCTTGGCACCTTACTTCCCTCCTTTTATGATAACATTTGATATGGGATATACCCATAGAAAGTATCACAGGTACTCGTGGTTTAAACCGTCGTCAGCGCAAGTACATTAATATACCTTACTAGTTTAACAGATTATAGATAATTTTATTAAAAACCTATTGTCTCTTATACAAAATATATTTAAACACGTACTAAGCACCTAACATTTTAAATTGTCAGCACGCTGTGTTATTACTTTTTAGCGGCACCTGCCTTAGGACGCTTAGCTCCGTATTTTGAACGGCTCTGCATTCTTTTGGCAACTCCGGCAGTGTCAAGAGTACCTCTAACGATATGGTACCTTACACCAGGTAAGTCTTTAACTCTTCCGCCTCTGATAAGAACAACGCTATGTTCCTGTAGGTTATGTCCTATTCCAGGAATATATGCAGTTACTTCTAAACCATTTGTAAGACGAACTCTGGCAACTTTACGAAGTGCTGAGTTAGGCTTCTTTGGTGTAGAAGTCTTAACAACAGTGCAAACACCTCTCTTTTGAGGGCTGCTTAAATCTGTAGGCTTTTTCTTCTTTGAGTTAAATCCTTTCTGGAGAGCTGGAGCAGTTGATTTCTTTTCGATAACTTCTCTGCCCTTTCTAACCAGCTGATTAAATGTTGGCATTAGTACACCTCCTTTCAAAGGTAATTATTATATATTTTATATATACCTTACCATTTAGTAAGAATAAATAAATATAAGCTACTTTAAAATACACGCAACTGCAGCGTCAACGTCAATTCCACAAGCTTTTCCCAGTTGCTTCATTGAATCAACATATACTACGGGAACTGCATTTTTATCGCAAAGTTCTATAATTCCTCTTACGACCCTCTGCTCGCAATCTCTCGCAATTATAACATTTGACGCGACACCGTTTTCTACGGCTTTGGTAGATTGCTTGACACCAACTGCCTTCTTACAGTGTTTAAGATCATCCAACAATTTTTTAATCCTCCAATTGTGGTTTTCTCTTTAATTTAGACATGTTTTGAATTTGCACACAAAAAAATGCACAAAATCAATGCACTGAATTATTTTATCACTCTACATTATCTTTTGTCAAGGGTGCGGATTTTTCATATCATAACCGACTAATTAATTATTTTGAGCTGTTATTAATATGGCTATTAAAGTACACTTAAATTCCAAAAATAATAAAAACATCAAAAAAATTGAAGGTATAATAAGCACTTATCAACGTTTCAGGGATACAAAAGAAGGGAGTATCGCTCTTGATTTTTGAACAGTTTTACGATACTCCCAGAATAATTTGTCAAACTTAACTCAATCTATTTGAGGTTCTGTAATATATTAACGATTATAAATCTTGTAAAGCACTACAGCTGCTTCAGCTCGAGAAGCATTCTTCAAAGGAGTCAACATACTTCCTGCTCCTTTAATGATGCCTTCCTCTACCAAAGCTGCTATGTCTTCAAGAGCATATGTGGCAATAGTACTTTGGTCTTTGTAGTTCTCTAATACTTCCGTGCTATGCCCATCCTTAAGTTTACCTACCAACTTCAAAGCTTTAGTAGTTAATGTAAACATTTCCTGTCTGGTGATTGACTCCTTCGGGTTAAATAAGTTATTCCCTTTTCCTGAAGTAATCCCCAGCTTTTTGGCAATGCCTATCGCCTCATAATAATAATTTCCTGGATTTACATCATCGAAATTGTCATCCACCTCTGTTGTGAGGGACAAGCTCCTTATAAGCAATACTAGATAATCAGCTCTTGTTATATTAGCAGAAGGACTATAAGTAGCGTTGGAGGTTCCATTTATGATTCCTTTTGAAGCCAAAGCTTCTATTTCCTTCTTGGCCCAAGCGAAACTATCAATATCGGCAAAAGTCTTTTCCACATAGCCTATAGAAAATCTCTCCAATTTTGTTGTTGTAAAAGAAATTTCTCCCGAATCAGTGTTATATTTACCACTCGGTACAGTAATTGCATTTTCATTTTCATCAATATAATATGCTACTATATGCTCATGGTTTCTTAATTCTTGTTCTGTAGGAGTGTATGGAATAGACACTTTTATCTGTGCATTGGAATTACTTAAGGATATCATCTTACCGTTTGCGTTAATACTTAATTCTATCGCAGGTCTATCACCAACCAGAGTACTGGTTTTGTCAGACAGTATCTTTTTCTCTACTTCTTTGATAGTTATAGTTACATTGTCTGACTGTACTAAAACGCCTGCGTTATATAGGAAGTTCCCCGGCAACTCTATATTTGCTTTATTTGTTTTTATTTCCAACTTTTGTGTCATTTCATTCTGAATCAGTACCTCTGATGGCAGTACCACTTCATATGCCTTGGAGTCCTTTAAGTTCTGCACATTAATGGAAACTGTCTTTATTCCATCCTGGTCTACCTTTGCCAATTTTAATGCACTGTTTAATAATTCAGACTTCAACTCAGACTTAGCAATATCCGTATTGTTATCAAGCACTGGTTTAACATCCACAATAGCCTTGCCTGTATTTGCATCCACCCATATTGTTGGTGCTTGCAACTGTTCAGGCTCTATAGTAGAAGTATTTCCGGTACTCGTAGTGTCGTAAATTATAATATTTAATTTTGAGCTGTTCCCTGCACTGAACAATAAAGTCAGTGTAATAGACCCTACTGATTGTGAATCCAGAAATTCCTTCTTGATGGTAACGATATTACCACTTAAAGAATAATCAATATCCCTTTCCAGATAAGTCAAGCCGTTAGTAATTGCACTTAAAGTGTTCCCGTTCAGGGTCATATTTACTTTAATGTCTTGCTCTGCACCTGCTTTTTTGTCAAATATAGCAGTTGCCGGACTGATTCTATTTGTCGGTTTTCCAATTTCTCCGGAGTATTCCTGACGTAAGATAGTATCATACTGGCTAGTAACCGTATAGTCTGCATTTGAACTCATGGTTATCATAACCAGTCCATCCACTCCTACGCTGTAGTATGCCGAGCCTTCTCTGCTCAGGCGTCTGTAAATAATAGAACTTCCCACATCATCATTATTCGTAATCACAACTTTAGGAGAAACAGTTTTTGACCAAAGGGATGAATTTGAGGTATATAAACCGTGGTGATTCGATTTCATAATATCGGCTTTTAGCT
Organism: Ruminiclostridium papyrosolvens DSM 2782; assembly: GCF_029318685.1. NCBI lineage: Bacteria > Bacillati > Bacillota > Clostridia > Eubacteriales > Oscillospiraceae > Ruminiclostridium > Ruminiclostridium papyrosolvens. Next base: position 419,208 of record NZ_CP119677.1, on the reverse strand, counting down.
TAGAACCATATTTTTGTACCAATTCAGCTTCCTTGTCCACATAAAGGTCCCCACTAGTCAGGTATGTAGCGTTACCATAGGTAAATTTCATAGCCATAGATATATTATTAAGTGATTCGTCCGATACATCAGTAGTTTTTAGATCTTCTTCAGTGGGGTTGAAGATATTAATCTCAACGTCACCGATTTTAAGATAATCCCCTGATTTTATATCAGTTCTCATATTTACATTCTTTTCTGCCAGATATGCAGCAAACGCAGGCTCCAGAGTACTATATTTATACCCCGTGTAAAGGTAAGTACCAATGGTCCCCCCAACCTCGTCATAAAAGTATTTTGCCACACTAAGAGCATTGCCCACATGGTCTGTATGCGGATGGGAAAGTACAAAATAATCAAGGGATTTAAGTCCTATGTCCCTGACAAAAGACATAACAGGTCCATTGCAGTCTCCTACTCCGCTATCAATCATCATAGTCTGTCCATCTGGTAAGACGAGCAAAGTAAAATCACCCGCTTTAGCAGTAATATTTGGAACCGCTATCTTTGGAGTAAAAATATAAAATATGCCATCGCCCTTGGCCTCAAGTGCAGCACGTGCTTCAGTTACAATTTTTCTATAACGATCCGCATATGCAGCCCCGCTTTTTATATATGCAGCAAGTACTGAAGCACCTTCGCTTCTTGTCAGGTAATTGTTACAGTCTATAGAACCTTTGTTGGAAATCAAGTCAGTAAAGTAACCTTGTTCAAATACCCAAGTTAACTTCAATAATTCCTCTTGTGAAAGTGTCCCTGTATTAGTGATGCCATCTAAGTTGTTGCTACCTGTCACCTCAGTGACATCAACACCGTTATAGTTTGCAGCAGAATAAATAATTTCCATCAGCCTTAACACAGTAACCTTATCATCAGTCTCATAAATATCAATCTTGTTTTGCAACGCCCAATCAATTGCAGAACTATACATTCCCGGTGAACCTGCCAACTGATATAATAGCGAAACAATTTCTGTACTTCTTATTTGATTATCTGAGCCAAATTTTCCACTTTCTCCGGTCATAAACTCGTTTTCCACCATGTACTTTACAGCTCCGGCATACCAGTCACTACTTCCTACGTCTGAGAAATCTGTGCTAGGAAGTGGACTACCAAAAACAAATTTTGCATTCAGCAAATTATTGTTCCCGGAAGCAGATTCGCTCACTAATACTTTTTTCAACTGATTTTCTGTACCGGCATAGTAAACCGTGGAAAGAGAAGAGTTTAAGATAAATGCCTTCATGTCTATATTTGTCAAAGATTTCGGGATGTAAACTGTAGTTAGTCCGCTGCAAGCATTAAATGCCTTTGCACCAATAACTCTCAGTCCTTCCGGAAAGGCAACTTCTTCTAGAGATATACATCCTCCGAAAGCATAAGTGCCAAGTTCTTCAACGGAGCTTGGAAAGGTTAGAGAGTTGATAAGTTTACAACCATAAAAAGCATAATCTCCAACATCGGTTACTCCCTCATTAATAACCACTTTAGTTATATTATCTTTGCTGTAGAGCCAAGGAGCTAAAGTGGTGGTAGTATTGTAAGCATACATTGTGCCCTGTCCTGAAATTGTTAGTGTAGTTTCATCCTCACTAAGCTTCCAGTTAACCTTTTCACCGCAAGTTCCGGAAAGGCCGTAGGTAATAAGGGCGGTAAAGAGTTTTTCGTTGTTGATACCGCTTGCTGCCTTTAAAGTATTCCAACCTTCTTCTTTACCGATATAGAAGACGTTTTCTATGGAATTGACTTCTGCAAAAGCGTTAGCTCCTATTTTCGCTACCCCGCCCTTGATAACAACTATTTTAATGGAATCAGCCTCGCCAGCCCATGGTACTTCTGAAGCTAGAGTATAATCATCCATTGTGCCTTCTCCTATAATAGTCAAAGTTCCGTTGCTAAGAGAGTACTCCAAACCATTTCCTAAGCTTATACGGCCATAGACATATGTACCGTCAGTGCAGATGACATCAATCATGGCAGATTGTAGTGCCTTTGTATTAGCACTATTGCTCTGCACCAGAGTCTGGTATTCTTGTTTTGTTCCTCCATAGTGAATGGAATTAAGGCTATTGCAGTTACTTAAAGCCTCTTTTTCGATGGATACAAAACTTGCAGGAAGAGTAAGGGACTTCAGCGCGGTACAGCCGGATAGAGACTTATCCTTCAGTATGGTTACATTACCAAGTATTGATAATGATTCCAGAGCGACGCACTGGTAGAACTGCACTCTACCTATTGTAGTTACATTAGCCGGAATAGTGATTTCTTTAAGCTTGGTACATTCTCTGAAAACTCCCTCTTCCAAAGAAGTAAGAGAATCAGGAAGAGTCACTTTTATAAGGTTATCGGCTCCATAAAAAAGTCGCTTTCCTAAATAAGTGATGCCTTCCTCTACAACGACCTCCTGAATCTGATCCATATAGTCCAGCCATGGCGCAGAGTTCGCAGGATCTGTGGCACTGGAATAGTCTGCAGTTTTTCCGATACCGGATAGAATCAACTTACCGGTTTCTGTATCCATACTCCAGCTAACATCACCAGTTGTTCCAGTCGTTGACTTCTCTGGTTCTTCTTTTTCTTCGTAGACATAGTTTCCATCACTACAGATTACAGTAATAGCAGTAGATTGTAGAGGGATGGCAGTAGCACTGTTGTTCTCCAGTAGGGTTTTATATTCTTCTTTATTACCACTGAAATTAATTGTCTTGATATTGCTGCAATCCTTAAAAGCGCTTGCACCAATAGATGTTAGAGTGGCAGGTAGTGTAAGCTCCTCCAATGCATTGCAGCCTGAGAAAGTATTATCGGCCAATATAGTTGTGCCTTCAGGAATGCTTACTATTTTTAGACTTGTACATCCGTAAAATACATTTTTATCCATGGTGATAGCTCCTCCAAAAGAGGCTTCTGTTAAAGCAGTACAACCTCTAAAGACACCGTTTCCTATATCTGAAACGGTAGAGGGAATAGAGACACTTGTCAGGGATGTCGCTCCATAGCATGTACGATCCCCTAAGTTTTTTACGCCTTCCTGTACAACAAGGCTGGTTATACCGGTGATATATGACTTCCACGGTACACCGTCAGCATTAGTCGGTACTTGATAGTCTGCCATAGTATTATTTTCATCTGAAGCTGAGATAGTAAGGGCATAACTGCTTTCCCCTATAGCAGTCAATGTCCAATTTACATTTGTTCCACAACTGCCACTCGCCACGGCTTGTGTATCCTCGGCATAAGCAATCAGCATACCTAATGGCATGACGTTAAGTAATAAAAGTACTGCCATAACAATACAGAATAACCGGTTAAGTTTTGTCTTTAAAGTTTTCATCTGCTACCTCCGTTGTTTTTGTTATTTAATATTTTTCTTAATAACCAACGACCTAAATTGCAAATTTTAAAACAGATAATACCAACTCCAACAATTTTTTGACTGAGTATTCCGCATAACCTTTTATGACAAAAATCTTAAGTGCTAATTCTGGTTTTCATATCTTCACTCCTTTTTTCTTATAATTATCTCTCCTTAAAGATTATTAATATTTCTATTACATAAAGGTGAAGTAACCCACTTTATATGCTTTGAATTTAAATACTGATAATGGTACAGTCATGGGACGAGTTATATTCCGTATAGCCGAGTCCCAGAGCAGCTAATGCTCAAAATCTCACAATTAAACCGTTCCAATTTTTAAACCGTTCCAATTAATTAATTTTGAAGTATTGTATCATATCACGTCGTTGCTTGTCGATATTCGTAAATAATTTTTTATAAAAAATGTGTGCTGTATCTAAAATATAACACACATTTATTAACATACTCCAACTTCTATATATATAATAAAATGAAGCATCAGTAACTAAGTTTTAGTATACTGATGCTTCATTTATGATATTTGATATTAAAAAGTTATTTGCTTATTCAACTACACTGCTAATACTTATATCCTTGTAACGGCTCATACCGGTACCCGCAGGTATTAGCTTACCAATGATAACATTTTCCTTTAATCCTACAAGAGGATCAATCTTACCCTTAATTGCAGCTTCTGTAAGAACCCTTGTGGTTTCCTGGAAAGAAGCGGCAGACAAGAATGAATCGGTAGCAAGTGAAGCCTTTGTGATACCCAGAAGAGTACGCTCACCAGTTGCAGGGCTAAGACCTGCATCAAGAGCCTTTTGATTTTCCTTCTCAAACTCGAATATGTCAACGAGTCCTCCCGGAAGCAAGCTGGTATCTCCTGCATCTTCTATCTTAACTTTTCTCATCATCTGTCTTACAATTACTTCAATATGCTTATCGTTGATATCAACACCCTGCATTCTGTAAACTCTCTGAACTTCCTGAAGAAGATAAGCCTGAACGCCCTTGATGCCCTTGATTTTAAGGATATCATGAGGATTTACTGAACCCTCGGTTAATTCATCTCCGGCTTCAACAATATCTGCGTCATATACCTTGATTCTTGAACCATAAGGTATCTGGTAGGATTTGGATTCACCGTCTTCAGAAGTAATAATTACTTCTCTCTTCTTCTTAGATTCTGAAAGCTTAACACTACCTGCTATTTCAGATATTATTGCAAGTCCCTTTGGCTTTCTGGCTTCAAACAATTCCTCTACACGAGGGAGACCCTGTGTAATGTCATCACCGGCAACACCACCGGTATGGAAGGTTCTCATTGTCAACTGTGTACCCGGTTCACCGATTGACTGTGCAGCTATTATACCAACTGCCTCACCAACGTTTACCGCACCGCCTGTTGCAAGGTTAGCACCATAACACTTGGCACATACGCCAACCTCTGAATGGCAAGTAAGCACTGACCTGATTCTTACCTTCTTAACACCTGACTTAGCTATTATGGAAGCCTTCTTCTCGTCAATAGCCTCGTCTTTAGATGCTATTAACTCCTTTGTACTAGGGTCATACATATCTTCAGTTAAATATCTTCCTACAAGTCTCTCGGATAGCGGTTCGATTATTTCTCCGCCGTCCTTGATGTCGTAAACTTCTATACCCTTGTCAGTACCGCAATCAAGTTCTCTTACTATAACATCCTGACTTACGTCAACAAGACGTCTTGTGAGGTAACCTGAGTCAGCGGTTCTAAGTGCAGTATCGGCCAAACCTTTTCTGGCTCCATGAGTTGAAATAAAGAATTCCAAAACGTTAAGACCTTCACGGAAGTTTGACTTAATCGGTATCTCGATGGTCTTACCGGATGTATCCGCCATCAGACCTCTCATACCGGCCAGCTGCTTAATCTGATTGATATTACCTCTCGCTCCTGACTGTGACATCATGTACACAGGATTGAATCTGTCAAGGTTATCAATAAGGGCTTTAGTGATACTCTCACCTGTTTCTGTCCAAGTACTGATTACAGAGTTATATCTTTCTTCATCTGAAATCAGTCCTCTCTTATACTGCTTAACGATATTATCAATAGTATTTTCAGTCTCCTGCAAGTATTGCTTCTTTATCTCAGGTATTACCATATCGGATACGCTGATTGTGATAGCACCTCTTGTGGAGTACTTAAAGCCCAATGCCTTTATCTTGTCAAGTATAACGGCTGTTTTGGTAGTACCATGCACCCTTATACATTTGTCTATAATTTTTCCAAGCTCTTTCTTACCTACAAGGAAATTGATTTCCAGGTCAAACAACTTGCTCTCGTCACTTCTGTCTACAAAACCAAGATCCTGCGGAATTGCTTCATTGAAAATAAGTCTGCCCGGTGTACAACTGATAACTTTTCTCATGTTCACACCGTTTATTTCCTTTTCAATTCGAACCTTTATCTGTGCATGAAGACCAAGAACACCTTCTTGATACGCCATAAGAACTTCGTTCATATCACAGAATACTTTTCCGTCACCGGGCTCATTTGGCTTTTCTATTGTCAGATAGTAACTACCCAAGACCATATCCTGTGTTGGTACGGTAATAGGTTTACCGTCCTTAGGTGCCAACAAGTTATTTGCAGACAACATCAGGAATCTTGCCTCTGATTGAGCTTCTGCTGACAGAGGAACATGCACCGCCATCTGGTCACCGTCAAAGTCAGCATTGTACGCTGAACATACCAAAGGATGAAGCTTTAACGCTCTTCCTTCAACCAGTACAGGTTCAAATGCCTGAATACCAAGTCTGTGAAGCGTAGGAGCACGGTTCAGTAGCACAGGATGCTCTTTTATTACTTCTTCAAGAACGTCCCATACTTCATTTCTTACTCTTTCAACCATTCTCTTTGCACTTTTTATATTATGTGCCAAGCCATCATTAACAAGCTTCTTCATTACAAAAGGCTTGAACAGTTCCAACGCCATCTCTTTTGGCAGACCACACTGGAATATTTTCAAATCAGGTCCTACAACGATAACTGAACGTCCTGAGTAGTCAACACGCTTACCCAGAAGATTCTGACGGAAACGACCCTGCTTACCCTTAAGCATATCTGAAAGTGATTTAAGAGGTCTGTTACCGGGTCCTGTTACAGGACGTCCTCTTCTACCATTATCGATTAATGCATCAACTGCTTCCTGAAGCATACGTTTTTCATTTCTTACAATTATGTCAGGAGCTCCTAAATCAAGGAGTCTTTTTAATCTGTTATTTCTGTTTATAACCCTTCTGTACAGATCATTCAAATCTGATGTAGCAAATCTTCCTCCATCCAACTGAACCATTGGTCTGAGTTCAGGCGGAATTACGGGAACTACATCAAGAATCATCCATTCAGGACGGTTTCCGGACAATCTGAATGCCTCAGAAACCTCAAGTCTCTTAACCGCTCTGATTCTCTTCTGTCCTGTCGAATCAGCAAGTTCAGCTCTTAACTCCTTGGACATACTTTCGAGATCAATCTCAGCAAGCAATTCCTTTACAGCTTCAGCTCCCATAGCGGCTCTGAAATTCATTCCAAACTTGTCAACGCTGTCTCTATATTCCTTTTCTGTTAATACCTGTTTTTTTGACAATGGTGTCTGACCCGGGTCAATAACAACATATGATGCAAAATACAGTATCTTTTCAAGGGATCTTGGAGACATATCAAGAATCAAACCCATTCTGCTTGGTATTCCCTTGAAGTACCAGATATGTGATACAGGAGCGGCAAGCTCAATATGTCCCATTCTTTCTCTTCTTACTTTTGACCTTGTAACTTCAACACCACAACGGTCACAAACTATTCCCTTATATCTAATTCTTTTGTATTTACCGCAATGACATTCCCAGTCCTTTTGAGGACCGAAAATCCTTTCGCAGAACAAACCGTCTCTTTCAGGCTTCAAAGTTCTGTAATTTATAGTTTCAGGCTTTTTTACTTCACCTTTTGACCATTCTCTGACCTTTTCCGGAGAAGCTAATCCTATTTTTATAGAATCAAAATTGTTCAGTTCAAACATAGCTTATCTCCCTTCCTTAAAAATCCTCGTCGTCTTCAAAGTCATCGCTTAGTTCATCATCAGCAAATAATTCTTCAGTCAATTCTTCTTCAAGATTATCACCTGTACTAATTGTTCCAATATCAAGATCATCAATATCAAGCTCTTCTTCAAGAACATCGTCTCTTAATTCGGTATCCAGATCATTTGTCAGAACTACTTCGTCTTCTCTGCCTTCGATGTTAACATTCAATTCTTCAAGATCATCTTCAACATACTCTTTTATTGCAATTTCTTCCTGTTCTTCAGAATATACCTTAACATCAAGTGCCAAACTCTGAAGTTCTTTTATAAGAACCTTGAAGGACTCAGGAATTCCAGGTTCAGGAATGTTTTCTCCCTTAACTATGGATTCGTATGTCTTAACTCTACCTACAACGTCATCGGACTTAACTGTAAGTATTTCCTGCAATGTATAAGCAGCTCCGTATGCTTCGAGAGCCCAAACTTCCATTTCCCCGAATCTCTGACCACCGAACTGAGCCTTACCACCAAGTGGCTGCTGAGTTACAAGTGAGTATGGTCCGGTAGAACGAGCATGTATCTTATCATCAACCAAGTGAGCCAATTTAAGGTAGTACATATATCCAACTGTTACTCTGTTGTCAAATGGGTCACCTGTTCTTCCATCATAAAGAACTGTCTTTCCATCAGGGTCTTTTCCTGCTTGAATAAGAGTATCCCTGATGTCTTCCTCTGTTGCTCCGTCAAATACAGGAGTTGCAATTTTCCAGCCCAATGCTTTTGCTGCAAATCCCAGATGGACTTCAAGCACCTGACCGATATTCATACGTGATGGAACGCCGAGAGGATTCAAAACTATCTCCAGCGGTGTACCATCCGGCAAGAACGGCATATCTTCTTCGGGTAGTATTCTTGAAATAACACCCTTGTTACCATGTCTTCCCGCCATCTTATCACCAACAGAAATCTTTCTCTTCTGGGCGATGTAACATCTTACAAGCTGATTTACTCCTGGTGGCAGTTCATCACCATTCTCACGGGTGAACACCTTAACGTCAACAATAATACCGGATTCTCCATGAGGTACTCTCAGGGATGTATCACGAACTTCTCTCGCCTTTTCACCAAATATTGCTCTTAGCAAACGTTCTTCTGCTGTAAGCTCAGTTTCTCCTTTTGGAGTAACCTTACCAACTAGGATATCTCCTGAACGAACCTCAGCACCTATTCTGATAATTCCTCTGTCATCAAGGTCTTTTAGTGCTTCCTCTCCAACATTTGGAATATCTCTTGTGATTTCTTCAGGTCCCAGTTTAGTATCTCTTGATTCAGCTTCATATTCCTCTATGTGTATGGATGTATATACATCCTCTTTAACCAGTTTTTCATTTATAAGAATAGCATCCTCGTAGTTATAACCTTCCCAAGTCATAAATCCTATGAGAATGTTTCTACCCAGAGCTATTTCTCCATTATCTGTTGACGGTCCGTCAGCAATAATTTCACCTTTTTCTATCATCTCGCCTTTTCTTACGATAGGCCTCTGATTCAAACAGGTTCCTTGGTTTGAGCGCATATATTTCAGCAGTTTATAAGTATCTTTTTGCCCACTGTTAGTCTTAATAACTATTTCGTTGGCAGATACCTTGTCAATAACACCTGCATTTTTGGCAATAACACAAACTCCTGAATCTCTTGCTGCCTTGAACTCAATACCTGTACCTACGATAGGAGAATCAGCCTTAATCAATGGAACCGCCTGACGTTGCATGTTAGAACCCATCAGCGCACGGTTAGCATCATCGTTTTCAAGGAACGGAATCATTGCTGTAGCAACAGATACCATCTGTTGTGGCGAAACATCCATGAAGTCAATTTTATTGCTCTCAACTTCCAAAATTTCATGTCTGTAACGAGCTACTACCTTATTTGAAACAAAAGTTCCGTCATCTGAAAGTGGTTCCGTTGCCTGAGCAACAACAAATGGGTCTTCTACGTCAGCTGTAAGGTATACTATCTCATTTGTAACTCTTCTGTTTTTCCTATCTACTTTTCTGTACGGTGCTTCTATAAATCCGTACTCGTTTACTCTTGCATAGGTACTTAATGAACCTATCAAACCGATGTTCGGACCTTCAGGTGTCTCAATAGGACACATACGACCATAGTGAGAGTGGTGAACGTCACGGACTTCAAAGCCGGCTCTCTCTCTGCTCAATCCACCGGGTCCTAAGGCACTTAATCTTCTCTTGTTAGTTAACTCAGCAAGAGGATTTGTCTGATCCATAAACTGTGACAGCTGACTGCTTCCAAAGAATTCTTTTATAGCAGCTGCAACCGGTCTTATGTTTATCAATGCCTGAGGGGTAACTATATCAATATCTTGTATAGTCATTCTCTCTCTTACAACTCTTTCCATTCTTGAGAGACCTATTCTGAACTGATTCTGGAGCAATTCTCCGACGGAACGGATTCTTCTGTTACCCAAGTGGTCAATATCATCAATAGAACCGATTCCATAATCAAGATTAATAATATAATTTATCGATGCAATAATATCATCAATTGTGATATGCTTAGGAATCAGGTCGTTAATTCTCTCTTTAAGAGTTTTCTTTATCTGCTCTTCGCCGCTTGTATTTTCAAGAATTTCTTTCAATACAGCATACTTTACTTTTTCGTTTATATTTAAATCTGATATATCAAAGTCAACATAGGCATGTATATCTACAGTATTGTTTCCGATAACTTTTATAGATTTACCTTCAACTGAAAGGTAAACTATATTTACACCGGAGTTCTGAACTTCTACAGCCTTATCTCTTTCAATTAATTCACCTTCGGTTACTAATACCTCACCAGTCTCAGCTGATACGATATTCTCTGCAGCAACTTGCCCACTGATCAGATTTGATATTGCTAACTTTTTATTAAACTTAAACCTACCAAACTTGGCAAGATCATATCTCTTTGGATCAAAAAACAAACTGTTAAGCAGAGACCTTGCACTATCAACTGTAGGCGGTTCCCCAGGTCTTAATCTCTTGTATATTTCAAGTAAGCCTTCTTCTGTAGTTTTTGCATTATCCTTTTGTATTGTTGCAAGAAGTCTTTCATCTTCACCCAACAATTGCATAATCTCAAAGTCAGTACCGTACCCCAATGCTCTAAGCAGCACAGTTAAAGGCAACTTCCTTGTCCTGTCTATTCTGACTGAAAGTATATCGTTTGAGTCTGTTTCGTATTCAAGCCATGCTCCCCTGTTAGGAATAACTGTGTTCGAATACAGCTTTTTACCAACACGGTCAAACTTCATTGAATAGTAGATACCGGGTGACCTTACCAACTGGCTGACAATTACACGCTCTGCACCATTAATTATAAAGGTTCCTGTATCTGTCATAAGAGGAAAATCACCCATAAAGATTTCCTGCTCTTTAACTTCTCCGGACTCCTTGTTAATTAACCTTACCTTCGCCTTGAGAGGGGCTGAGTATGTAGTGTCTCTTTCCTTACATTCTTCGACACTATACTTTGGCGTATCATCAAGGGAATAATCCACAAAATCCAATATTAAGTTTCCAGTATAATCTGTAATCGGGGAAATATCTCTGAAAACTTCACGAAGACCTTCATCCAAAAACCATTGATATGAGTTCTTTTGAACCTCAATCAGATTTGGCATTTCCAGTACTTCTCGCATTTTGGAATAACTCATCCTGGTGTTTCTACCCAATTTTACGGGTTGTACCATATTTATATCACCTCATAAACTTATGACTTTATTAGGAATATTTTAAAATTTCACATAATTAGAATTATATTATGCAAAATCGTAAATCAAATTAACTGCAGTTACAAATATTAACAAAACAAAGATTTATTAGGACATGTTTTAGTAATTTTTTCAGGTACTTCTAACTCCGTATATATTCCTAAAACCTACATATAATAAACCCATAGCAAACATTAAAATATTATTAACAATTATTGTCTTGTTTATTCGTATATGCTATAATTATATACATCAAGTACGAATCTTCGATTCGGAAATGATAATAGAATTTTAATGCAGTATATAATTATATCATAGTATGTATAGCTTGTCAATCACAAAAACGCATTAAATATGGCGTTTTTTTATTTTGTTTTTTCTACATATTGCATATATTTAACTTAAACTAATTTAATTTAACTTAGATTTAAAAAAAAGAGGCGCTCACTGAGTGCCTCTTTTTTGTTAAGTTGAAATTATTTAATTTCAACAGTTGCTCCAACTTCTTTGAACTTAGCTTCAATTGCAGCTGCATCGTCCTTTGAAACATTCTCTTTGATAGTCTTAGGCGCGCCATCAACGAGATCCTTAGCTTCTTTCAAACCAAGACCAGTTGCTTCTCTAACAACTTTGATAACCTTGATTTTGTCTGCTCCAACGTCCTTTAATATAACGTCGAATTCAGTCTTTTCTTCTGCTGCTGGAGCTGCTCCACCTGCTGCAGGTGCTGCTGCTACTGCTACAGGAGCTGCTGCTGATACTCCGAATTCTTCTTCAAGAGCCTTTACGAGTTCTGATAATTCTAAAACTGTCAAATTCTTTACATCTTCAATTAACTTTACAACCTTTTCGCTAGCCATTGTATAATACCTCCAAATAATTTTTGTTTTTAATAATTTTTTAATATTTAAAGCTTCTTAATAAAATTAAGCATTTGCTTTTTGTTCAGCAATAGCATTCAATGCTACAACCAAACCTCTCATATTGCCGTTCAATACATTTACAAAACCGGATATAGGAGCATTGAAGCCACCCAAAACCTTTGCAATAAGCACCTCACGTGATGGTAACTCAGCAAGAGCCTTAACGCCTTCAAGATCTATAACCTTACCTTCAACAACACCTACTTTAAGTTCGAGTTTTTCAAATTTCTTTGCAAACTCTGAAAGAACTTTTGCAGGCGCTACAGCATCAGATGAACTGATAGCCATGGCTGTTGGTCCTGTTAAAAAGTCATCTACCTCAATTCCGCTTTCCTTCATTGCAAGGCTTGTCAATGTATTCTTAACTACCTTATATTCAACTCCGGCTTTTCTAAGAGCGTTTCTGAGTTCAGTATCCTGTTCAACAGTTAATCCTCTATAATCAGCAAGTACAATTGATTGCGCAGACTTTATCTTTTCAGTTAAATCTGTTACAACTTGTTTCTTCTGTTCAAGAATCTTGTTACTAGGCAAAATATCCACCTCCTTTTGTTTAATAGCAGTTTATCTATAAAAATATAAATAAAAAACCCTTTGTTTGTGCATAGACATACAAAGGGTAATTAATTCGTTATTAATAAAACCTCGGTAGGTTGATCTTCATCAATTATGCTGTCGGTATAGAATCCTTTGAGCACCTACTGTCTATGGCACAATATTCAATTTCCTATAATATAATAATACTAAACAAGTTATTTGTAAAGTACCTTTTTTTTCTAAGTATTATTCAACTCTCAATGGATTGATTTTTATACCAGGTCCCATTGTTGAAGTAACAACAACACTCTTCAAATACTGACCCTTTGCAGCAGCTGGCTTAGCCTTTACAATAGCTCCAAGAAGAGTACGGAAATTATCCATAAGCTTCTCATTACCAAATGATGCTTTTCCAATAGGACAGTGAATTATATTTGTTTTATCAAGTCTGTACTCAATCTTACCGGCTTTAATGTCGGCAATAGCTCTTGCTACGTCCATTGCTACAGTACCTGCTTTTGGGTTAGGCATAAGACCCTTAGGACCTAAAACCTTACCTAATCTACCAACAACACCCATCATGTCTGGAGTTGCTACAACTACATCATATTCAAACCAGTTCTCGTTCTGAATTTTTGTTACTAATTCTTCAGCACCAACAAAATCAGCTCCGGCTTGTTCTGCTTCCTTTGCCTTATCTCCTTTTGCAAATACCAACACTCTAACCTTTTTACCAGTTCCGTGAGGAAGTACTACCGCACCTCTAACCTGTTGGTCTGCATGTCTGGAGTCAACACCAAGCTTAACATGAACTTCGATTGTCTCATCAAACTTTGCCTTAGCAGTTTTCTGAGTAAGTTCAAGAGCCTCTGAAGGTTCATAAAGCTTTAATCTATCAATAAGTTTTGAGCTTTCTTGATACTTCTTTCCTCTAAACATTTGTCACACTCCTTAAGTGGTTAATTATTGTCGGAAACCTAAAGTTTCCTCCCACGAATTGTCAAAACTGCATTACGAGCAGTCTTTGCACTTTCGTACATCGCCTGAAAAAATTATTCAACTACTACGATACCCATGCTGCGAGCAGTACCAGCAATCATTCTTGCTGCTGCATCAACACTTGCTGCATTTAAATCAGGCATTTTCTGCTCAGCTATTTTACGAACTTCATCCATTGTAATCTTCGCAACTTTATCCTTGTTTGGCTTACCAGAGCCGCTCTCAATCTTGCACGCCTTTTTCAGAAGAACAGCCGCTGGAGGAGTCTTTGTTATGAAGGAAAACGATCTGTCAGCGTATACTGTTATAACAACAGGAATAATAAGTCCTGCGTCTTTTGCTGTTCTCTCGTTAAATTCCTTACAAAAACCCATAATGTTAACGCCATGCTGTCCTAATGCTGGTCCAACCGGTGGAGCCGGAGTTGCCTTCCCCGCAGGAATTTGAAGTTTTACGTAACCTGCAATTTTCTTTGCCATTAATTCCACCTCCCAAATTTCTTACCAATTGCTTATTTTGATTTATTGAAATGACAAAACAGTTTAACTGTCTTATCTGCCTTATGGCCTAAATTTTCTGAATCTGTGTCAATTCAAGTTCAACAGGAGTCTCTCTGCCAAACATTGATACAGAAACTCTAACCTTCTTTTTCTCAAGATTAATCTCTTCGACAATCCCGATAAAGTTTTCAAGAGGTCCGGATGTAACTCTGACATTATCATTAACTTCGTAATCTACTTCCGGAGCAAATTCTTCAACTCCCATTGCCTTAACTTCGTCATCAGACAAAGGCACTGGTTTTGATCCTGGTCCTACAAAGCCGGTAACCCCTCTGGTATTTCTAACGATATACCAAGACTCGTCCGACATAATCATTTTGACAAGAACATACCCTGGAAATACTTTCTTAAGAGTAGCCTTTTTCTTGCCATCCTTGATCTCAATCTGCTCTTCCATCGGAACAACAATGTCAACGATGTAATCCTGCATACTTCTGTTTTCAACTATCTTTTCAAGATTTGCTTTAACTTTGTTTTCATACCCTGAATAAGTATGAACAACGTACCACTTAGTTTCTTCAGACATATCAAAAACAGGCCCATCCAAAAGAGCCCCATGTCCTCCCTCTAATTCTTGTGAACCAATTACTTCGTAAATACAACCTCAGCGAGCTTCGTAAATCCGAAATCAGCAACCCATATTATCGCGCCAACAATCAGGCAGAAAATAAGTACTGTCGCGGTATTGTTTATAAGCTGAGTTCTATTTGGCCAAATAACCTTCTTCAGCTCAGCTTTGATCTCTCTGTACAACTTTACAATTCCTTGTCCACTCTTTTTTAACCGAGATACTTTTTTAACCTCGTTTTCAGCCATTTTAATCACTTCCCAATAATAATATTTAAATAAAATTGGCAGTTATACCGTAATTGTTGACACAAAATACGTATAATTAAACATTGCCGCCCTCTTACACAAAACTATTTTGTTTCCTTATGAACAGTGTGCTTGTGACAGAATTTGCAATATTTTTTAAGTTCAAGTCTATCTGGGTCATTCTTCTTATTCTTCATGTTAGAATAATTTCTCTGTTTACAATCAGTACATGCGAGCGTAATCTTAACTCTCATCAATAACACCTCCAGCCGCTCAAATTGTATTTTCTCCATGTATGCTTTTTAATCTATTTTGACATAAAAAAAAAGACTTACACAGGAGCAATATTAAATTTAACATATATATAATAAAAAGTCAAGCAGTGTTTTAATATACACTCTGTTTTCCACTGAGTATAGAACAACCTCTAACTAAATGTTATAATTAACAATATAATTTTAACGAAAGAAGATTACAATGAACAAAACATTTAATGATTTGGGCGTCTCAGCCCCTCTTTTAAAAGCTATTGATGACATGGGCTTTAAAACTCCCACCGAAGTCCAGAGCAAAGCAATTCCGCATATTCTTAATAATGAAGATTTGATTGTTATGTCAAAGACAGGCAGCGGAAAAACTGCCGTTTTCGGAGTTTCAATGCTACAGATGACAGATCCTGAGGCAGAAGGTCCTCTTGGACTTATTTTGACTCCGGCAAGAGAACTGGCAGTACAAGTGGACAGTGATATTCACAAAATGGCAAAATATTTAAAGCATAAAACTACTGCCGTGTATGGTCAACATAATATTAATGTAGAAACTCAAACTCTTAAAAAGGGTGTGTCAATTGTTACGGGAACACCGGGACGTGTTTTTGATCATATAAGCCATGGTTCACTGGTAACAAAAAATATTCGTTTTCTGGTTCTGGATGAAGCAGACAGAATGCTTGATATGGGCTTTCTAGATCAGGTCGTAAGGATTATAAAGACTTTGCCTAAAGACAGGATTACCCTTCTGTTCTCCGCCACCATGCCCCCTGAAATACATAATATCTGCAGCAGATATATGCAAAATCCCACTACTATAGAAATCGAATCACAGACTAAGACCGTGGATACTATCCATCAGGTGTATTACAGAGTTAATTATAATGAAAAGAATACTCAGTTGAACCGTCTGCTTATTGTTGAAAAGCCGGAAAGCTGCATGATTTTCTGTAACACAAAAGCAGCTGTTGACAGAGTTCAGAGCTTCCTTACCAAAAAGGGTTATTCTTCTCAGGCTCTTCACGGTGATATCCCACAGAGTAAGCGACTGAATACCATACAGCAATTTAAACAGGGAAAGTTTCATATTCTGGTGGCAACAGATGTTGCTGCAAGGGGTATTCATATCGAGGGTCTTTCCCTTGTAATTAACTACGATGTCCCCAATGACAAGGATAACTATGTACACAGAATCGGACGTACAGGAAGAGCCGGACATGATGGTCGCGCTTTTTCACTTGTTACGGGTGATGACATTATTAGTTTATATGAGATTGAAGAACATATAGGAGCTTTGGTGCCGGAGGAGGAACTGCCGGACGAGAGTACCTTTAACAAGGCACTGGTTGAAGCAGAGCAATGGATTAAAACAAATTCTTTAAAGGACAAAGCTCCCCGTTCAACTTCCTCAGAATCAACTGATATTAAAAAGAAAAGCTCATACAGCAAAGACCCTCAGAAAACACCTCGTTCAAAGCCGGATTATTCGAGACGTCCGGTTACTCAAGGAAAACCCGCGGGTAAATCTCTTTCCTCTGAGCCAAGGCCCGAAAGAATTAACAAGGGTAATGCAATACATTCCGACAAGAGACCGCCCAAAACAACACCAGTTGCTGCAGGAATTTCAAAACCTCCTATACGCTCGGTTTCAAGGCATGTTTCGCCAAATAAAACACAGGGATTACCCTCAAATGATTTGAGACGTTCCGCTCCTGTTCAGTCCTCTAACAAGGTTCAGACCTCCGGTGTTGTAAACAGTAAAAGCACTGCCAATACTTCCAAGACAAATAAACAGTCTGTGATTAAAAAGATTCTTAATAAAATTTTTGGCAGATAGGCTGTAATTCTATATACATAAATAAAAGGGTGGCTGATATACCACCCTTTTTATTATTTGAAATGTAATGTTAACAGTCCACCACTTCATTTAATCCTGCTCCCGGCGGAACTATTGGAAATACCTTGTCGTCTTTGTCAATTTCAAAATTCAGCAGTACCGGTCGGCAGGTTTCAGCTAGAGCCGTATTAATAGCTTCATCTACCTGAGTCGGGTAATTTACGTTTATTCCTTTTGCTCCAAAGGCTTCCGCAAGTGCAGCAAAATCTGTTCCTCTGTCAATGGATGTCTGACTGAATCTTCCCCCAAAAAATAACTCCTGCCACTGACGAACCATTCCAAGTGATTTGTTGTTAAAAAGTGCTATTATTATTGGGAGTTTATACTCAACTGCTGTTGCGAGTTCACTGCAGTTCATTCTAAAACTTCCGTCTCCTGCAATATTTATAACTTTTTTGTCAGGTCTGGCAAGCTGTGCTCCAATACAGGCTCCAAGTCCGTAGCCCATTGTTCCCAGGCCACCCGATGATATAAACTGTCTGAAGCGATTATATTTGAAATACTGCGCCGCCCACATCTGGTGCTGTCCTACTTCTGTTGTTATTATTGCATCACCTTTAGTAAGCTCGCATATTCTTTCTATAAGGTATTGTGGCTTAATTGCTGTATCTGATTTATCATATTTTAAAGGATATTTTTCCTTCCATTCCAATACTCTTTTTGTCCAATCGGTATCGCTCTTATAAACTATACCTTTTAGCAAAGCTTTTAGTATTTTCTTTATGTCACCAACGAGAGGGTAATCTGCTCTCACATTTTTACTGACTTCAGCAGGGTCAATATCTATATGCATTATCTTTGCTTCCGGTGCAAAGGTGTTTATGTTGCTTACAATTCTGTCGCTGAAGCGAGAGCCTGCAACTATAAGCAAATCACAGTTATGTACGGCATAGTTAGAAGCTTTTGTGCCGTGCATACCCACCATTCCCGTATATAGTTGATGTGTGCCGGGGAAGGTCCCCATTCCCATAAGTGAAGTACATACAGGAATTGATGCTGTTTCAGACAGCTCTAATATTTCCCTTTCTGCTCCGGCTATACCGACTCCTGCCCCTGAAAGTAAAAAAGGTCTTTTTGCCTCGTTTATAGCTTGCATAGCCCTATCCAAATCCTCTGTGGATATATCAGTCAACTTTATTGACTGATAATCTTCTTTAGCAGGCTTTTGCGGTGTATATTCCACTTGGGTAGCCGTAACATCCTTGCAGACGTCCACCAATACAGGCCCCGGCCTGCCTTCTTTTGCAATGGCAAAGGCCTTTCTGATGGTAGGTGCAAGCTGTGTAACATCTTTTACTATAAAGTTGTGCTTGGTTACCGGCATTGTTATCCCCGTAATATCTACTTCCTGAAAAGAGTCCTTTCCTAAAAGTGAAGTAGGCACCTGTCCCGTTATTGCAACCATTGGCACGGAATCCATGTATGCTGTTGCAATTCCTGTTACAAGGTTTGTGGCGCCGGGCCCCGAGGTTGCTATACACACACCTACCTTGCCGGTTGCTCTGGCATAGCCGTCCGCCGCATGTGAGGCACCTTGTTCGTGAGAGGTAAGTATGTGCTGTATTTCATTTCTTGCTCTGTACAAGGCATCATAAATTATTATTGCCTGACCTCCCGGATATCCAAAAACCGTATCAACACCCTGCTCTTTTAAACATTCTATAATTACGTCAGCACCTGACAGTTTCATGCACACATCACTCTCCCCTTTTTATTCAATCATAAATTCTAAAATTATTTTAGTATTGCTCCTGTACTTGCAGATGTAACCAATCTGGCATATCTGCCAAGATATCCTGTGGTTATCTTAGGCT
This sequence comes from Ruminiclostridium papyrosolvens DSM 2782, assembly GCF_029318685.1. NCBI lineage: Bacteria > Bacillati > Bacillota > Clostridia > Eubacteriales > Oscillospiraceae > Ruminiclostridium > Ruminiclostridium papyrosolvens. The sequence continues at coordinate 400,157 of NZ_CP119677.1, read as the reverse complement.
GTGGAGCCTTCCATGACTCTTTACGCTTTGCCATCTCTTCATCGGATACCTTAATATTTATACGACCTGAAGTTATATCAATGTCAACTATGTCACCTTCACATACAAGTGCTATAGGGCCGCCTTCCATTGCCTCCGGTGATACATGTCCGATTGAAGCTCCTCTTGAGGCACCGGAGAATCTGCCGTCTGTGATAAGTGCAACGTCACTGTCCAAGCCCATTCCCGCAATAGCGGATGTGGGGCCCAGCATTTCTCTCATACCGGGGCCGCCCTTTGGTCCTTCATAGCGGATAATTACAACATCACCTTTGTTTATTTTCCCGTTATATATAGCTGTAATTGCATCATCCTCACTGTCAAATACTCTTGCAGGACCTGAATGAATCAGCATTTCTTCAGCTACAGCCGACTTTTTCACAACTGCTCCGTCAGGTGCAATATTACCTCTTAATACGGCTATCCCCCCGGTAGTACTGTATGGTGCATCTATGCTTTTTACTACTTCATAATCCTTTACTTTCGCACTTTTTATATTTTCTTCTACTGTTTTTCCTGTAGCCGTTATCAAGTCCATATGAAGCAAATCTTTTTTAGCCAATTCACTCATAACAGCCTGAACACCGCCTGCATTGTATAAATCCTGTATATGATATTTCCCCGCCGGAGCTAACTTACACAGGTTTGGAGTCCTGGAGCTGATTTCATTAATAATGTCAAGGTTTATCTCTATGCCGATTTCATTTGCAATGGCCGGAAGATGAAGTACGGAGTTTGTTGAACAGCCAAGGGCCATATCCACTGTTAATGCATTTTCAAATGCTTCATTTGTGAGTATGTCAGAAGGCTTAATGTCTTTTTCAACCAGTTCCATGATTTTCATTCCTGCATACTTAGCAAGTCTTATACGCTCTGCATATACCGCAGGGATTGTTCCGTTTCCCGTAAGCCCCATTCCAAGAACTTCTGTAAGACAGTTCATGGAGTTTGCCGTAAACATCCCTGAGCATGAGCCGCAGCCCGGACATGCTTGGTTTTCAATCTCATCCACTTCTTCCTTCGTCATTGTCCCTGCTTTATAAGAACCAACGGCTTCAAACATACTGTTTAAATCAAGCTGTTTTCCATCTTTGTTAAGGGAAAGCATCGGCCCTCCGCTGATAACTATGGACGGAATATTTACTCTTGCGGCAGCCATCAGCATTCCCGGCACAATCTTATCACAGTTTGGTATGAAAACCATTCCGTCGAAGCTGTGTGCCATTCCCATTGCTTCACAGGAATCAGCGATTAGTTCTCTGGTTGCAAGTGAATATTTCATTCCCGTATGTCCCATTGCTATACCGTCGCATACGCCGATTGCACCAAATTCTATTGGTGTTCCCCCTGCCATTCTGATTCCGGCTTTTACCGCTTCAGTTATTTTATCCAGATGTATGTGTCCCGGTATTATTTCACTTTTTGAGTTTGCAACACCTATTAACGGTCTTTCCAATTCTTCATCAGTATATCCCATAGCTTTGAATAGTGATCTATGGGGTGCTTTTTCTATGCCTTTTTTCACTACATCGCTTCTCATATCAAATCCTCCTCTTCTTTGCAGCAATCCTATATTTTAATAAATCTCCTTATATTATTACTTAATATGCATAAATATACAAAAAACAGCCGGAAAAATTCCAAGACTGCGTATTAGCCATATTATAAAATTATAATATAAATTGTAAGAAACTGTTTTTTTAAAGTAACATTATTCTACTATTAAGATGGAAGTGTGTCTATAAGCTTGAGTGAATTAGATAAAAAACATTAACTGGAGTAGTGTATAAAATAAAAAACATTAATTCTGCTTAATGTCATTGGGTGATATCCAACTAACAATAAAATTGTTTTCATAAAAATGTCCGGCAAACAAGGATGTTTCTATTTCGTCTATAGATGAACTGAATTTCGGAAATGCACTGAACAGTACAAGAATTGCACAAATTACATAAACCGCAAGTATTCCCTCTACCGCACCCAGCACTATTCCTCCCGTTTTATCAAGCTGACGGAATACAGGTACTCTTGCAATAGTTTTTATGATAACTTTTGCAAATATGAGTCCAAACCTAATAAGAGCGTATATTATTATTAAACTTAAAATATTCATTACAAGTGAAGCAATTTCAGAGCCAACAGCATTTATTATACCCGAAAAATCAAGTATATTACTGTTTTGTATATGTGTTAATATGGAATCTTTTAAAAAGCCCGGCAATTTCAAACCTTCCACTATTGATTGTGCCGTCGCCTCCTTGGCGTTTGATATGGTTTGTTCCTGCTGCTTCATCAGCCCTCTTATTACTGACATTTTTACACTGTCAAATAGTACTGTCTTCTGAAGTATTCCTGAGAGAACAGGATAAAATTTAACTGCAAAAATAACAGACAAAATATATGACAATAGTCTGAATACTGAATAAAGAAAACCATTTTTCAATCCAATAAAAGTAAATACGGCTATAATGATCAAGACTGTAAAATCTGCCCAGTTCATACTGTTTCCTTCCTTAGTATATTAAGTCGTACTGTCATCTATTTTTACGGTTTCTATTGAACCTCCGGAAACTACAGTAACCTCGTTATCTCCCACAAGGTAAGCATCCTTCAATTCATTTCTTGCAGAGTACTGTCCCAGTTTTTCACCTTTTATGCTATAAAGATAGACACTTCTCTGAGTACGAAGTAATAGCCTGCCTCCACGGATATCCATTCCGATTATATTCTCCGGCTGTTCAAAACTGTATAACACATTACCTTTTTTATCTAAAACAATAATCTTCTGACCTGCAGTTCCCCCTTCTGTTGCAAACTTACCTGCAACAACTATGTATTTATCAACCTTAGGCACAACACAGAAAATTGATTCAGCGTTTTTTCGCCAAACTTCTTTCCCCTGCTTGTCCAAATAAAGTATTACATTTTGTCCAACTGCCACTATATTATCACCTTGTATTAATGCTAATGGAATTATGGTATCCGTAATATTCACTGATGCAAAGGGTTTCTCATCATATATATTGTTAAATTCCAGCTTGGTTCCGGTTTTAACAGTATCTGTAGTTAATTTGTTTATGAATACGTCGTCTCCGCCATGAATAGATTTTGCAGATACAACAATATCCTCAGCACATAATTTTGTATACTTTTCCAAACCGTTTATATCTATAACCTGAACGGCAGATTTAAAGTCCTTTGACTGTGTAACAACAGTACAATAACCGTCATCGCTGACATCTAAGTTAATTATCTGATTATCAAGTTTTTTTGACCAAAGCTGCTTTTTGCCCTTATAAAAAAACATGTCCCTACCCGATATATCAGCTACTACCATATATTTATCTGACATTCGCAGCACCGGCCTTGCCATAGTCAATGCATTTTCCTGAAGAAGTTTACCTTTTCCGTCATACCATCTTATACTGTCTTGTGATAATATTACTGTAAATCCAGCATATAATTTGCAATCTACGTTTCCATCCTGAGAGAATGTAATCTCTGTTGATGCTGCTTTTTTGCTGTTTGATTTATCTTTCAGGAAGGCTACCGCATCTTTTACACTCATTGTTGAAAAATCGTAGCCCGAATTTTTTAGATAAACTATAAAAGCAGTTGTGGAAATGGCAATTAAAAGTAATAGAAATGTTATTACACTGACAATACCTGATTTCTTAAATTTTATGACTTTTGACTCAGGGTTTGGATTAGTGCTCAAATATATTTCACCTCATACTTCATCTTTAGTTATAATCTTATGACTAAATTTTAGCACATCAATGTGATTTTATCCAGTTTCCCTTGTTCAAAAAGAAAATTAACCTCGGGAATATTTATTTGAAAATAATCCTCGTACATGTTGGAATAGTATTACAAATACCATGAATAATCCCAGATATCCGAATACAGGGTACAATGTGGAAATAAGATTTGAAAATCCAAGAGAAGTCAAAGGTATTGTCATAGCACATAGTATTACCGCTACCAGTTTGTAATTAAGCTTCAATTTTTTGCTTATTCTGTCCGCAAGACAATATCCCGATGTAACTGTTGATATAAACATTGCCAATATCAAAACTCCGCTGTATATTTGCGATAATAGTCTGCTATTATTCTGTATTATTCCCAGTACCGGTATTTCCGAAGTAATTGAATGAGGGTAGAAAAGGTAAAGGGCGGAATTAAGAATTAGGGCAGTGACTCCCAACATTCCTCCTCCTACCACTCCTCCCCATGCACTGACTTTCCTTGACTTCAGGTATGGCAGCATCCCTGTCAGAAGTACCGTTGACAGTATTGTGTTGTAACTGACATATAGTATAGCTGAAAAGACCCAGTTGTTTGTTATTACACTGAATTTATTAGATATATTAAATACGGATGTATCCTTTGATACAAGTATATAGCAGCCTACAAAGACTATTCCTGCAATAAGCACCGGAGATATAACTGAGCTTAGCATCACAATTCCCTTTATATTTGTTAAAATCGCAATAAGACACACAGCGACCCCTATAATCACGCAGACTCGGTAATCAAGCCCGGTAATATCCATTAGTATATTACCCAGCCCGGCAGTCATTACACTCATAACGCAGGCCATAAACAGCATTACGATGAACTCCATTACTCTTCCTAAGAAATAACCCATCATAGGAAATAGAAATTCATCGTAGCTTCTTATTCTATCAGTATAAACTTTGCTCAGTACTATATACCCTATAATTGAAAACAGTCCTCCCGCAAGAATTATTCCAAGAAAGCCTCCTTTATAATAAATTGAAAAGAACTGTATTATTTCCTGACCTGATGCAAATCCTGCACCTATTATTGTTGCCATATATAAAAAGGCAACTTTGAGTATATTAGAAAACTCTCCTTTTATCAAAAAAAGCAACTCCCAACATAGATTTTTATATAATTCTATGTGGGAGTTGCCCGGCAAATTACATTTTATTTTACTTTATCTACTGCTTCTTTGAGCTTCTTTAAAGTATCCCTTACTCCTTCAGCTTCATTAAACTTGTTTTTAAGAACCAATCTGTTTGTATATACACCATCTTTTACTGCATAATAATAGTTGGTATCTTTAGGGATAAAGTCAACTGTTACTACTTTATTATCCGGTTTCATATAGTATTTAATAGTAATCTCAGGCGTTCCTTGAGGTTTAAGACCTGCTTGGTACTTGTTAAAGGTTACACCTATCATTGCCTGATAAAAGGCTTTGAAAAGTGATCTGTCATTGCTGTCCTTCATGTTTGCATCTTTACCATCAACCTTGAACTTATCCTCTTCCTTCTTGCCTTCAACAGTTTTTAATTCAGAAACTGTTGTTTTACCGTCAATACTTAATTCTACCTTGTTAACTTCGTTTATGTTTGGTATATAAACAAATGGGCTTATTATATCCTTTAAACCAACATCAAGGAATGTTAACTTTGAAACATCCACTGTAAATACAATATTTGCATCAGGGAACTTTGCATATAGAATATTTCCTGAGGAAGTTGAACTGTTTGCATCTGCTGCGGCCTTATCACCCAGTAACACTATCTTAGTGGTATTTTTATTACCATAAGTAATTTCATATGCAGGTTTATCAAGACCGTACTTAGCAAGATTTGCAGGCTTCTCCTCAATAATGTCCTTAATTTCCAGCTGTACAACTGTCTGTACCAACTGACTAATCTTTGTTGTATCTGCTTCTTCCTTTAACGGAGCCAATATTTTCATATCTGACTCAGATTCAATATCTATAGAATACTGCAGATTTCCATCTTTCTTATATCCGAACTTCTTAACTGCAGTTGCTTCTATAGGAAGTATTTGCTTTGATGCAAAATGTCCTCTGCCTACTTTTATCATATCTTCATAATATCCACCTACGGTATATATTTTTTGCTGACCTTTTAGTTTAACGTAAACGTCTTCTCCTGTAGGCGATTTATTTCCAACTTCAAGTTCCTTTGAACTTCCGTCAGATAAAACTACTTTAACCACCGACGGTTTATCAAGCCCAAAGTCTGATAAACGATCGGATTTTTCAGCAATAACCTTGTTTGCCACTACATCGGCCAGACTGCTTACAGTATTGTCTACTGTATTTTTATCCAATGCCAGTTCATATGCAGGGTCCATTACCCAAGTATCTCCTTGCCTTTTTATGGTAAACTGACCTTCAGGACTTGAATACTGGATTGAACTGATTTTCTGAGAATCCATTTCCATTACCCTAATGGATTTGTCAGTCTCGGTAGTTTGAGCGGCCGGATCGGTAGTTCCGGATTTTTTGTAATTAATGAAAAAATATGCTCCTACCAGAAGTCCCAGAACTACAACCAATATAATTGCATTTCTATATAACTTCATATTTTACAAGTGCCTCCTTCTGGACCAAACAAACAAACCGCAACCAAGGATCAGAAGAGGAAGTACACCAATTAGAACAATAGAAAGAACCTTAGTCTGGCTTTCTGTTACGGTTAATGCCTTAGGGATAACCACTTTGCTTGAAATAGTCTGCTCATCGGTTTTATCCTGCATCCAGTTAACTACTGTAGTAAGGAAATAGTTTGTTCCGTATTGGAAGTAAGTTCCGTACTGACTTGCTAAAGCTTTGTCACTAAGGAATTTGCTATTACCGAAAACCAACACCTTACTTCCTCCGCTTACCTCTGCAGCTACAGCTAAGTTGAATGGTCCCTTGTTTACTTTTCCGCCCACTATGTCGGTAGACTCAGCCTTATTTGTTGTTGTGATAAGTTGAGTATTTGTCAACCAGTCCTTTTGATTTTTCAAAATATTGATACTTCTTGAATCCGGCATAAATACAGGATAATTTGCTCCTGCAAATGCCTTGTTTATGTCATTTTCCGTTAAGCTGGCAATAAGTGCATAATCATCGTTTGGCAAGTGCCTGTTTGAATCATTTTCCTTAACCTTATCATAATTGAATCCTATGTTAAAGTAACTCAGTGAATCTTCAAAGTTAGTTAGCTTATCATTTGATTCTAATGAGTCAAACAAGAATATAATCTTACCGTTCTTCTTAACATATGCGTCAAGCTTAATCTTTTCCTCATCAGTCAAATCCTTTTGAGGAGATGCAAATACTAACAGATGGCAATCCTCAGGGATATTTTTCTCTGTGAGCAGTGAAAGACTCTTTACTTCAAGGTTATTACTTTGTAATATCTTTGAAACCTGATTAAGGTCATTCTTCAAGGAAAGTTCATTATGTCCTTCAACAAAGTATGCAACAGGAGTTACATCTGAAGCAACAAACTTGATAGCTCCGGTTATCAGAGGCTCTGCACTGTAAGTTCTTCCTGTCTGTTGATTGCTTTGGCCATAAAGGTCCTGTGCTCCCAATCTTCTTACCTTATTGCCTGATTTCACAACGAAATCGCCCTTTGTAAGTCCCAGTGTCTTTTGGGGGTCAAGAGAGGTTAATGTTCCCGGATCTTTATCAGGGTCAACGTATTTAACCTTTACTCCCAAATCTTTATATTCATTAATGAGATTTGTAATTTCTCTATATTCCGAACCACCCGGAATAGTAGCATTATCAAACAAGCCATATATTGTAACTTCTTTTTTGATTTTCTTTACAATGTCCTTACTCTGCTCACTAATACTGTATAATTTTGCAGAAGTTAAATCCAATCTGAAATTACCCATTCCAACAAGCAGGTTTACAACAATTGCTATTGCAATAACAGCAACAATTAGAACTATGGAATTTGTCCCGTATTTAAGAGACCTTTTATTCATAAATTTGAATTTCCCCACTTTTATCACCCCTTACTCCAACGTCTTTTTTCTATTATCCTGATTGTAATAAATACAAATATAGCCGAAAAACTCAGGTAGTACACAATTGGTGCAAGAGAAAGAATTCCGGCATAGAAATCTTCTGTTCTTGAAAACAGAGAGAACCAGTTTAACACTTTTGCTGTTACTCCACCAAGTGCCGGAGCTATTCCCTGAAGCAGCCACATAAGTACCAAGCCAACTACACTTACTATTGCTGCTATTATCTGACTTTCGGTTAATGATGAAGCAAATAGTCCAAAGGCAAGGAATGAAGCACCTAAAAGTATAAATCCTATATATCCGCCAATAATCTCAGACATTGCAGGTTGTCCAAAAACTGCAAGAATTATGGGGTATATAAACGTAATAGTTGTCATTATCAAAAAAACGGATAAAGCTGCAAAATATTTACCAACTACAATATTTGTCAAACTTGTAGGCGATGTTATCAGCATCACTTCAGTACCGCTCTTTCTTTCGTCTGCCAATATCTTCATTGTGAGTATGGGAATTATAATTATTAATATTATAGACATATAGTTCAGATTAAAACTAAAATCTGCTGTCTGTGATACAAGGTTTATATAAAATATTATTGAAGAAACCAAAACAAACATGCCCATCATTACGTAAGCCGTAGCCGAAGTAAAATATGATTTGAATTCTTTTTTAAATATAGAAAACATGATTATATAACCTCCTTTTCCTGTGTGGTAATCTGCAGGAATATGTCTTCAAGAGTAAGATCCAGTGATTTCAACTCTAGAATAGGATATCCAGCCTTAGCCATAGCAAAGAAAAGAGGACGTCTTACGTCAACTTCCTTATCGGACTCGATGATGTATTCAACAACATCCTGATCCTTTTCTACATGGGGTTCTACATATTTGATTCCGTAAATTCCCTGAATAAATCCAATGATTGAACTCTTAGGTCCTGCGATTGTAGCTGAAAGCTTGCTGACAGTACCCATTCCCTTTGAAAGGTTTTCAGGGGTATCTATAGCAGCTATTTTACCCTTGTTAATGATAACAACTCTTTCACATACCGCACTAACTTCAGGCAGAATATGTGAACTCAGTATTATGGTATGCTGCTTTCCAAGCGCCTTTATAAGCTTCCTGATTTCAATTATCTGCTTTGGGTCAAGACCAACTGTAGGTTCGTCAAGAATAAGCACTTCAGGACTGCCCATAAGTGCCTGAGCCAAGCCAACTCTTTGTTTGTATCCTTTTGAAAGATTTTTTATCAATCTTCCTCTTACGTCGGTTAATTTAACCAGTTCCATAACATCATCCATCTGGCTCTTCTTCTGCTTTTTACTTACATTCTTTAAGTCTGAAGCAAAACCCAGATATTCTGATACTGTCATATCCATATACAATGGTGGCAGTTCAGGCAAATAACCTATTCTTCTTTTTACTTCCGCAGGATTTTCCATAATATCGAATCCGTTAACTTTTACAGTTCCTTCTGTTGAAGGTATAAACCCGGTAATGATATTCATGGTAGTTGATTTTCCGGCACCATTAGGCCCTAGAAAACCAAGTACTTCACCTTTCTCAACTGTAAAACTTATATCGTCTACAGCCTTTATCTGACCATAACTTTTGGTCAAATTCTGAATTTCAATCATTTTTTTCCCCCCTAAATTGTTTCCGTGCATTATAACACTTTTTTAGGCATGTTTTATATGATACACATGTTATATTATCCACAATTTTTTTTAATAAACTATGAACTAAATGTAACATTTAGTATCTGCTAAATTATATAGTTTTTTTCTGCCATTTTCAAGCTATTATATATGAGAAAGGGTTGAAACTCCTTTTATTCAAGGATTTTTTACAAAATATTCTATGGAAAATACCTCCGTAAATTTAAAAAAGGATATATTAAATTGGGCATAACCCATTTAATATATCCTTAATTTTTTATTTAACTATAATCAGCAGTATCTATTTTTTTTGTTTATCCCAATAAGACTTGACAGAACAGGTCCCATAAGCGAAAATGCTGCGATAAGCATCCATTCGTTCAATCCAAGAGGTACTGTTTCAAATACCCCTTGAAGAGACGGTATGTATACAACGGCAAGTATCATTGCAAGTGAGCATAAATTAGCCAGTACCAAAGGCATATTGTTAAAGAGATCTATTTCAAAAATATTTTTCGTTTCGGATTTACATTCAAACACATGAACTAACTGAGTAAGTACAAGTGTCATAAATGCCGCCGTACGAGCGAGCTCTACATTACTTACAAAATATATGACGGTAACAAATACTCCCAGAGTACTTAATCCTATAAATATCCCTCTTGCTATTATCAATTTCAGCAAACCACGGGAGAATATATTATCATGCGCACCCCTTGGCCTGCGAAGCATTATATCATTTTCAGGCGGGTCAAGGCCAAGAGCAATGGCAGGTAACCCATCTGTAACAAGATTTACCCACAAAATCTGAATGGGCATTAGTGGTATGGGCAGCCACAACAGCATTCCCAGAAACATGGTTAATACTTCTCCGAGATTACATGCAAGCATATACCTGATAAATTTTCTTATATTATTATAAATAACACGGCCTTCTTCTACTGCCGCAACTATTGTGGCAAAATTATCATCAAGGAGTATCATTGAGGAGGCTTCCTTAGTTACATCCGTTCCGGTTATACCCATAGATACACCTATATCAGCCTCTTTTACCGCAGGCGCATCGTTAACGCCATCACCTGTCATAGCAACTATGTGTCCCGTCCTTTTTAAGGCTTTTACAATCATTAATTTATGTTTTGGAGATACTCTCGCATAAACAGATACGGAATCTACCAGTTTTTCAAGCTGTGTCTCTGTCATCCCGTTAAGTTCCTGCCCGGTTAGAACCTGGTCACCCAAGGAATATATATTTAGCTCCTTAGCTATAGCAGTCGCTGTAAGCTTGTGGTCTCCTGTTATCATAACAGGTTTAATTCCTGCCAGTCTGCATTTGCGGACTGCTTCAACGGCTTCTTTTCTGGGAGGGTCAATCATTCCCATTAAGCCCACAAAAATAAGCTCATTTTCAATATTTGTCTTACCCGGATTATATTTACCGGTCTCAAGTTTTCTGTAGGCTACCCCTATAACTCTCAGAGCATCATTTGCCATTGTATCATTTAGTTTTATTATTGACCTTCGGGTCAACTCATCCATTTTTATAACGCCCCGTGAAGACAGTATTCTACTGCATTTATCAATAATTACATCAGGCGCTCCCTTGGTAAATACCAGCAGTTCTTTGCTGTTATTTTTACATATGATGGACATACACTTTCTTTCGGAGTCAAAGGGTATCTCATCAATACGTTTATATGACCTGTTCAGGTAGCCTTCATTTATTCCCGCCTTTGCAGCAGCTATAGTTAAGGCTATTTCAGTAGGATCACCTGAAATTTTGAAGCTTTCCTGTTTTGAAAAAATCGACTTAATTTTTCCCACCGTGGTATGCTCCTGAACAGGATGTGAAATTACTGAGTTATTGCATAATGCTCCTATTTCAAGGGCAAGCCTTATTCCGTCAACTTTCGAAGGGTCAGCAGGCCTGTTATCAATCAGGAAATTACCTTCCAGATTATATCCATTTCCGGTTATATCAAGTTGATAACCTGAGGCATACATTTTCCTCACTGTCATTTTGTTTTCTGTAAGGGTTCCCGTTTTATCAGAGCAGATAACGCTGGCGCAGCCAAGGGTTTCAACCGCAGGCAGCTTGCGTATTAACGCATTTCTTTTCAGCATTCTCTGAACACCGAGAGCAAGAGATATTGTCACTATTGCAGGTAATCCTTCGGGAACTGCTGCAACTGCAAGACTTATACCTGACAACAGCATGTTAAAGAGCTTTTCGCCCCTCATTATTCCCGTAATTGACACTATTGTACATATAAGCAGACACCCCACTGCTATAAATTTCCCCAAGTGCCCTAAACGCTTTTGCAGAGGAGTTTCATCATCCTCTATATTCTGAATCATATCAGCTATGCTGCCCATTTCGGTTTTCATACCTGTGGCATATACTACTGCTTTACCCCTTCCTCCGGTAACAACTGTTCCCATATATACAGAAGATTTCTTATCAAAAGGGTCCATTAAAGCATTTTTGTTCTTTAGCTGGTGTTTTTCTACCGGTAGTGATTCACCGGTCAAAAGAGATTCATCAATGGAAAGACTGTTACATTCCAGTAGAGCGGCATCAGCTGCCACCCTGTCCCCCGCTTCAAGCACAAGAACATCTCCCGGAACTATATCCTCTGCAGGTATGCTTGCCTGCTGCTCATTTCGGATGACCTTTGCATAGGGTGCCGCAAGAGATTTTAACGCCTCCATGGTTCTCTCGGTCCTGTACTCCTGCACAAATCCCATTATGGCATTTACTACGATTATTGCTATTATTGTGATTGCTTCCGTCATCTCACCCATAAAGCCCGAAATAACAGTTGAAACCATAAGGATTATAACCATTAAATCAGTAAACTGCTCAAATAGAATTTTAATCGGGGAAATTCTTTTTCTTTCCGACAACAGATTAGGTCCGTGTTTTTCAAGCTTGTGTCTGGCCTCCTTATCAGTAAGGCCCTTTGATAAAAGGTTGTCGGGGTTCGTAAAATTAAGCATGGATTCAGTTACACTCATCTTGTCACCTTTGAAAATCACCTTTCTTGTATTCTACGAATATGTCTATTCAATGGATTACAAAAATAGTACAAGATTTTACTTGTTGTCCATACCTATATTATGTTCATTTATATGGTATATTCTATACTTCCTCGTAAACCCGCCTTACTGTGCCGTTACAAAGGATGGCTTCTATAATCTCTGCAACCGAAGCCTGCATACCGGGGGCTAATGTAAACCTGAGTATCATTTCCCCGTCTCTTTCACTGCTTATGAAATCCGTCTTTATCAGCTGTCCACCCATTTCCTCAATTATCTTTGACAGCTCGTTTACTTCACCTTTTTTAATTTGAGTGTGTACATATAGCCGTGTACTTTTTTTTACATTCATTCTGCCTTGTGTCTTTTTTGCCACCCCAAGTGTAAGAAATATGAAGGCAGTTGCAATGAAAGCTCCTCCGTAGAAACCTATTCCTACAGCAATTCCTACACAGGATACAGCCCAAAGGCTTGCTGCCGTGGTCAGCCCCTTTACACTTATTCCTTCTTTTATTATTGTTCCTGCTCCAAGAAAACCGATTCCACTTATAACCTGAGCGCCTAATCGTGCAGGGTCGGTATTTACATGGGAAGAAAAATGATAATAAATATATTCGGAAGTTATCATAACCAGTGCTGAGCCGACGCAGACTAATATATGGGTTCTGAAACCTGCCGGTCTATGTACATGCTCTCTTTCAAAACCTATAATCCCACCAAGCATACAGGCTAATGCCAGCCTTATAATCATTGATAAATAAAATTCCGCGTTACTGTTAAACCAACTTATAATCCACATAAATTACCGCCGTTTCTATGTTAGTGATTTAATATTTTAATTAAATTATATCAGTACTTAATAAAATTAGAATAATTAATTCTTTAAAATATAAAAAGCCATGCAGCAAATAACACCACATAGCTTTTTAGTACAGGAGGATTTAATTAAACATTTTGTTTATTACTCCGGACAATTTTACTTTAGAACCTTCAAGAAACTCAACCAGCTTAAATTTAATTTTTACCGGTATTTCTTCATCAGACGTGGTAATGAGCTTGTACTCCTCGGCTGATAAGGAAGTCTTGAGACCCTTTTTGACTGAATCGGGAATAGTTCCGTGTGTTGCATCTATGAAGCAAAGAGGCGGGAAAAGCACACACCACCAGTTTGCTCCGGTTCCCTCTCCGATAACTACTCTTAATGCTTGGTACTCTCCCGCAGGAAGAGCTATATCTCCATAAGTCTTTGTTGGAAAATTATAGTTTCCCAACGATGCCTTGACTGAATAATCACTATTATTCTTTTTTATTACGTCTTTTGATATATTTTCAATATTTAATAAATTTTCATTTATTATTTTTTTTGTCTGATCAATATCCTGTGAAGCCGAAAGTTTATCCTTCATATATTCTATAATTGCATCCCTTACCTTGAGCTTCAGCGCCTGATCCGATTTAGAATCACTGTTTGCTATTACATGAAGTCTTACAAGATTCTCTGACAGTCCCGCATTTACATCCTCAGCATATGTGTAAGATAGTAACCATAAAGAAAGTACTATCAAAATCGCTACCGTAATGCATACCTTTAAAGTATTATTTGTTTTTAGTGACAAACCCTTATTCATATGATTCCCCTCCATATCCCCAATGTGCCTTTTTTATCTGGCACTAACATATTTTTTAAAATTACTAAAATTATGTCCGTTATTCATAATAATAGTAAAAAAGTATCTATGAATAATTGTTGTCAAATATAAGGTTAATTATACAAGAAATGAAAATAATGCTTTCAAGAAAATAAATAAGGCTGCTACCCGTGAATATTTCATTCCTCGTGTAGCAACCCTCTTCTATCAGTACTTATTTATTTCTATATTCGTATGCAGCTCTTATAAAGTCTTTAAACAATGGATGAGGCTTGTTTGGCCTTGACTTAAACTCAGGATGGAACTGAACTCCGATAAACCATGGATGTTCTTTGATTTCAATTGTCTCAACAAGCTTTCCGCTTGGTGATAAACCTGAAAGTGTCATACCGCTCTTTACAAAGGTATCACGGTACTCATTGTTGAACTCATATCTGTGTCTGTGTCTTTCATATATAAGCTCATCTTCATAAATGCTCTTTATCATTGTATTTTCAATAATCTTACAAGGATAAACACCAAGTCTCATTGTTCCGCCCATTTCATCTATATCACGCTGATCAGGCATAAGGTCGATTACAGGGTATGGTGTTTCTCCGAATTCAGAACTGTTTGCATCATGCAGGCCTGCAACATTTCTTGCAAATTCTACAACAGCCATTTGCATTCCAAGACAAATACCGAAGAAAGGTATTTTATTCTCTCTTGCATATGTTATAGCCTTTATTTTTCCCTCTATCCCTCTGTCACCGAAACCTCCGGGAACAAGGATTCCATCCACTCCCTGAAGGAAGGTATTTATATCTCCGTTTTCTATCTCTTCTGAGTTGACCCATCTTATATCAACTTCAACATCGTTGCCGATGCCGCCATGACGCAGTGATTCAGCTACACTTAAATATGCATCATGAAGCTCAACATATTTACCAACCAAACCTATAGTAACAGTGCTCTTTGGATTCTTCTGCCTTCTTACCATTTCTTCCCACTCAGTAAGATTTGGTTCTTTGCATTCAAGTCCAAGCCTCTTACAAACTATCTTTGCAAGTCCTTCCTTTTCCAGCATTAATGGTACTTCGTAAAGAATCTCTGCATCAAGATTCTGTACAACCGCACCTTCAGGAACATTACAGAACAAGCTCAGCTTGTCCTTCATATCTTGAGACAAATACTTTTCAGTTCTGCATACTATTACGTCAGGCTGTATACCGATGCTTCTCAATTCCTTGACACTGTGCTGTGTAGGCTTGGTTTTCAATTCTCCTGATTTCCCCAAATATGGAACCAATGTAACATGTATATACATTACATTTTCTCTTCCAACCTCTGTAGCAACCTGTCTGATTGACTCAAGGAAAGGCAGACTCTCGATATCACCTACTGTTCCACCTATTTCGGTAATAACAACATCTGTTCTCTCGGATTTTCCAACCCTGTAAATTCTATCTTTTATTTCATTTGTTATGTGTGGGATTACTTGAACCGTACCTCCGAGAAAATCACCTTTTCTCTCTTTGCTGATAACTGACCAGTAGATTTTCCCTGTTGTAACATTACTGTTTTTGCTGAGATTTTCGTCGATAAACCTTTCATAATGGCCTAAATCAAGGTCTGTCTCCGCACCATCTTCAGTTACAAAAACCTCTCCATGCTGATAAGGGCTCATAGTTCCGGGATCAACATTTATATACGGGTCGAACTTTTGAATAGTTACATGTACTCCTCTTGCTTTTAGAAGCCTTCCTAATGATGCTGCCGTTATTCCTTTGCCTAAGCCGGAAACTACACCACCAGTTACGAAGATATACTTTACTGACATTGTTTTGCTCCTCTCGATATGTTCACATAATTACAATATATAGAAATGCATTGTATAATTAATCGTTAATGAATAAGACAATACTTATCCATCTTACTCATACTTTTAATATTTTATATTTTGGCAAAACAAAGGTCAATATATTTATTTGAATTACTTAATTTTTTCAGTTAATGATTATTTTGATATTTCTGAAACTGCTCTGAAATATACTGCATCCTGTTTTTGCTTAATTTCATTTATCTTAGTGTTCAGAAGCCTTTGAGTGGCAAAGTCCAGTATACCTGAACTGCTGAGTTTATTACTTTTCTGGAACTTTTTTACGGCTTCAACAGATTTTGCATCAAGTATGTAGTCAGGTGTACCTATATCATATTTCAAAAGCTTTAACGCACATTCTGCATTTAATACATCATAATAGTGTGTTCCCAGTGACGGCTTGACGGTTAAAGACAAAGTCTCCATGAGATTAACACGTATTCCTGAGAGTATTGACTCCTTTACTTGTATATCAGGTTCAATTCCTTTCAAGTCAATACAATTGCCGTTGGGAGTGTAATAAAGACCTATTGTCATTTTTGCCCATCCTGACAAATCAGTAGTGAAGGAATTAAAGTCATAGGCATTTGCAGACTTATTTTCTTTTCCGCCATTATATTTTTTATACGCATCATCTGACAGAATCGGCAGAGATTCCTGAACCTTTGCCTTTCCATAGGTTTTGCATCCTATTATTACTCCGGCTTTTGTATCCTTTATTGCCCCTGTCAGTATTTCCGCAGCACTGGCTGTATTTTCATTTACCAGAACTGCAACTTTATATTTTATTTTTTCCAGTTCAGAATAAAACTTTTTATCTTCCATGGATGAATCTTTATAGTCAAGAGTAGTTATTATGCCTTTTGGTACAAAGTTTTGTGCTACAGATATTGCCTGTTCAAGGTATCCTCCCGGATTATTGCGTAAATCAAGAACTACGGATGTAATTTTTTTGCTGTCAAAAGTGCTTAACGCTTCAGATACGCCTTTTGAAGTATTGTGGCTGAAGGAATCTATAAGAATATATCCTATTTTTCCTCTTATTTCATAATGTACACTCGGCAAGTCAACCTGTGCCCGGGACATTTCGAGAGTTATCATGTTCTTTGTTCCCTGTCTCACTAATCCCAGTTTGACTTTTGTTCCTGCCGTACCTTTAATCTTTGAAACAACTTCCTTCAATTCCTTTCCCTGAACTGCTTCACCGTTAACCTGTGCTATCCTGTCTCCTGAAAGAACACCTGCCTTCTTGGCAGGCGAATTTGCAAAAACCTTATTAATTATCAGATTTTTGTCAATTTGTTCAATTGAGATGCCTACTCCTTCTACTGCTCCTTCAAGAGTGCCATAGAATTCTTCAAATTCATCGGGAGTATAGTATGCGGAATACTGGTCCAAAGTACCAAACATGCCCTTTAATGCTCCCTGTAAAATCTCATCATCTGTGATTTTTCCGTTGTATTTCTGCTTTATCAGGTCTATTACACTTTGCAGGTATTCTCCGTCTGTAGATTTACTATCGGCTGCAAAGGCTGCTGAAGTAAATACTGTTATTGATATAGATATTGCAAGGATTATTCCCGTAATCCGCTTTAATTTGTTCATTTTTCAAAGTCCTCCAAACAGGTTTGTTATTTATAACTGATAATTCGCTCCATATATTCTTCACGTATTCCGCTATTCATATAGTCAATATATGTTTTCATTATTCTGGCTGCATTTGCTTGTGTTATTTTTGCATAAGGATAAATGTATCCCTTGCTGTCTTCCTGAATCAAGCCTATTTTTTCAGCAACATACATTGATGCCCTTGCATAACCCGGTATCTTGTCGTTGTCCTTGAAGCTTGTAACAGGTGACGGGTTGGGGGCAAGTCCTTTCAATCCAAGGGAATTGATTATTATGGTTACTACTTCTGCCATGGTTATTTTTGAATCCGGCCTGAAGTTACCTCCCGTTGTTACCATTCCTCTGTTTGCAGCATCATTTATACTTGAATAGTATTTGCTCTTTTCAGGAACATCCTTAAAAAGCAATACCACAGGTGTTTTCTTTCTGCTGTAACTAGTAGTTCTGGTTGTCTTAGGCTTGAAAACGGGGTCAAGAGGTACCGCAGGTGCAATCTTTGTAAAGGCATCAATAAACTGGCCTCTGCTTATATACTCCTGAGGATTAAAGCTGTCTATGTCCTTATATGCCTCAAGACCAAACATTATAGCCATGCTGTCCTCAGCAGGATGTCCTTTTATCTTTTTGAGATTTGGTGCAACCAAGGGGTCGTTAAACGGAAAGCTCTCAAGTTTAAGGCTTTTTGTATATGTTACCGTTTTACTTGTAGGTGCTCCGCTTTTATCAAGCTCTTTGAGGTTTGCCGTATATTTTAAGACGTTTTCATTATACTGTGTCTTATAATAACCACCTTCGAAGCTGATTTGTTCAGGTTGATTTTCATAATATTTCAACTGTTTTGTTGTAGTAGTTGATATGTCTATGTTTGCATTTCCCAGTACTATTGCGGATTGTCCTGCTTTACGGCTGGTAATAGTTTGCTTTATAGTCTGGGTTTCTGCGGTACTCCAGTATTCGTCATAGCCCACTGTATTACAGGTGGAATCCACTACAATTATATCTGCACTTTTACTGTTTCCTACATGGTAGGTTTTCTTGCCTATAAGCGTACCTGCAAAATAGCTTACTGCCGGCTGATAGTCATTAGTTATTGCCTTTGATATCATATAATCATTAGGATTACTTTTTGATATAAAATAACTTGTTCCGTTAAGCTTTAGTGTCTCAGAGGCACTTGTCAGCTTTGTTGTCTCTGTTTTCTGTCCGTTAGCTCTGGGGGTTATGGTGGTTGTCATTACTATGTTCCTGTCCAGAGAATTGTTGTTTGCGTTAGGTACACTATAGTCATAGGTGGTTGTAAGGGTCTGAACACCTGTCTTGGTATCAGCCTTAAGTGACTTTTTTATAGTCATGGTTCCGGTGAGAACTATGGGAACTCCCGTAAGAAAAAATGGCTCCTGATACTGGTAACTGATTTTGCTTGATGTTGATGTTACTGTAACATTAGGATTTTCCCCTGATGATATACCGCCTTCGTAGCCGCTGTCTCCCCGGAGTGCATAAGCAGTTCCGGGAGCTGCCATGCCTATTGTCAAGGCAGCCGATAAAACAAATCCTGCAGTTTTTGTTAATATACTGTATTTGTTATTTCTTTTGTAAAGTATGTTCCGCAATTTATGTACCCTCCACTCTCTATTCCTGTTATTCAACTATAATAATGTAAGCATCTCCTGTAACTGCATTATCCTTTTTAAGTATCCTCAATGAATCTCCCTTTTTAAGGTCAGAAGCATTAATCTTTTTGTTGTTTCTGAGGATTAGTGAATTTTTGAGTATGTTAAAGTTACTGTCTCCCATAGCCACCCAGAGGTGTGCTGAAGCATTGTAATATCTGCAATTTTTCAAAAGGATTGATTGCGGCTCCTGTACTACGGAACCGTCTTCTGCAAAAGTTCCTCCTGCAGTACTGTTCACTGTACCTTGTATATTAAAGTTGCCGAATGGTGCAGTACTTATTTCTACAGCATCCGTTCCGTCACTGAGTATGTAAACCGTCCTGCCCTTAAAGGTATTTGGGATATTTTCAGCAGTAAAGTTTCCTTGTCCTACTATTCCGTCAGTATCCGTAATACGTGTATTGGAGGACAAGTTAAAGGTCATTGGCGTATTTGCATAATCCCAGTTTGTACCGTTAAGTTTTGAAAAGGATTCCAACGTCACAGTCTTGTATTCGTCTATATTGCTGATTCTGCCCCTGTACAGCTGAACTGCTTCCGTTCCCGTCCTCTGTTCTATTGAAACCACGCCGGCCACTAAAGTATTGTTATTTCCGGAATTGTTTCTGTTAGCCAGAACATAGGCATAATCATCAGTTGACACACTGTTTCCCTGAACAAGCCTACCGTCTTTAACAACAATTGTACCAGGGTTATATGTAACGTTTACAAAATTCTTTTCGAGTACAAATTTATTGGTTCCGGTTAAGTAAACCTTGTCATCATAAGGAACTTCCTTGTCAGTGCTGTCTGTAAAGGAAGCTATAACAGCCAGTTCATTATTTCCGTAATCTTTCTCACTTGCAATATAAACGGTGTTGTCTTTTAATCGTGTAAGCTCCTTCAGGGATTTTTTTTGTCCGTCAAAATAAGCCGTGAAACTGTTTCCAAGCTCTACTACTTTTGAACCGTTAGTATCCTTTACCCACTTACCATTTCTGAAAGTCCACGGGTCATTCAGGTATATTGTATTTGATATGCTGTTGTAATTATCAAAGTTTCCCTTATACACATTTGCTACGAGCTTATCGCCGCCTTCTACCATAATTTCCTTTAACACTGTCATATTAGGTGCTTCGTTTATAAGGAGTTTTACAGTATCTCCGTCTTTAAGCTGACTGTATTTTACAAGCTTTCCGTCCTTTATTACATTTGCATGGTCAATACTATAGGCCTTCTGCTGCTTCTTTTCAAATTCTACTATTATGGAGCTGAGCTTTTTATTAATTACCTTTCCGTATCTTACTGTATAATTTGCAACACCGCTTACGGAGGTAACCAGATTGCTTGAATCCATCCTTATAAAGACTGTATCTCCTGCTTCAATATCATCAAGTTCAGCTTCTTCATGATTCTTAAATACCTTGATATCATTCGGGTCTGCATAGTTATATGTTTTAAGTTTGGAAAGTGCCAGAGGAGTTTTTCCCGTACCATCTTCATTGTACAAAGTAATAAATCCCAGCTGAGGATTGTTTTCCTCAACTATTCCGGCATATAAGCCTTTTTCAACTTCTTCGGGAGCCACTTCATTCTTTGCGAGAACACGGACGTACCTGACTAGCTTGTCCTCCGTGCCTGCTATGTACTGTATACGGTCTCCTGACTTCAAATCGCCAGAAGCTGTTATCTTCCCGTCTTTATATACAGGGAGTTCAGAGTTGTATGCAGCAGCGGCAGCGCCTGTTAATTCATTTGTATTTGAAACGGGCTTTCTGTTACTTTTTGATATGGTGATTTCATCAAGAAGTCCGTCTGAATTTCTTAGAGTTATTGTAGTGTAGGCGATGGTACTTCCGTTGGAATTATCCTTTCCCTGTTGAATGCCTTCTACAGTTGCGTTTCTTTGTTCAAGTCGTCTTAGGGGTAATATAATGTCTTCTGCATTTTTGAGGATTGCTGCAGCCTGCTGCCGCGTAATCCCTCCTGCGGGAAGAAATTTGCCTGAACCGTTTCCGCTCATGATTTTTGACCGTAACACAGCTTCCAGATAAGGTAGGTTTGCAGGCTTGCAGCTTTTCCAATCTGAAAAGTTATTTAAAAGCTCCTGTTGCTGTGGTTCCGGTGGTATCATTAATGCCTTTGCAATCCAAGTGGCAAACTCTTGTCTTTGCACCGGTGCACCTCTTTTAAAATCTGATGCGCCCAAAGTATTCTGGTTTGCCTGCATTGCATCAGCCAGCTCTGCCTCTGAAATAAGTCCGTCATTTGACGCCAATTGCAAGCTTCCGTCAAAAAGTACCTCCTGAGGATTGGTTTTCTTTACGGTTCTTCCGCTGTTAAGGGCCTGTCCCTGTTCATCTATCTCACGGACTTTGTTTGCAGCAGTATATATTAAATAAAGAGCTGTTTCTTTTGAAATATAACCCTTGGGGTTAAACTTTTTACTTCCGGGTGTTATGTAAATTCCCAATGCTCCGTTCTGAAATATTGAATTCTTTGTATTATTGTCAAGACCGACTATATCGCTATATTTGAGATTATTTATAACGGCTTGTCCCGTTGAAACTGCATTAAAAGAATTTATAACCTTCTCATTTGCAGCACTTACAACAAAGGTCTGAGCAATAAGAGTAATACTCAGTATTGTTGCAGCTGCCCTTGCAATAAGTTTTTCTCCCTTTTTATTTTTTAGCTTGAATATATTCATTTTTCCGACTCCTGTTTTCCAAGTAAGTTATATTATTCATATTAATTATATCGGGTTTTTACCATATTTTTTTATTAAAGTTTTATTACAACTATAATCTAACAGAATATGTAAAAAATAGCACTATAGTACTATATTTATGGTACCGATATAAATATATAAAACTATGTTTGACGTGCTTTATTTGTGGTAAAATTTAGCCTATGATAGGGTAGAAACTTTTTTTATAAAAATGCATTCTAACCCCAAATCAGTAAAGGAGACAGTACAATGAAAATAAAAACTAAACTCGTTTTATCTTTCTCATCAGTACTTCTGGTATTTGCTCTTGCTATATTCGTACTTATGAATTTTATGGTTTCCAAATTGGTTAAAGACCAATATGAGTATAATATAAAATCCAGTGCAAATTTAGCTCTCTCATTTCTTGATGAGAAATACCCGGGAGACTGGAAAATAGCCGGAGATTCGTTATTAAAAGGCAACCATGTTATCAATGACGATACACATTTTGTGGATAGCATTAAAAATAGTACCGGGAATCTGGCAACAATTTTCAAAAATGACACAAGGGTATCTACAAATGTATTACAGGAAAATGGAAAAAGAGCTATCGGCACTAAAGCCTCAAAGGAGGTTATAGAAAAGGTTCTGACAAAAGGCATTGAATATAACGGCGTCGCCTTGGTTGCAGGAAAAAATGCCTTTACATACTATACACCTTTAAAAGACGGCAGCGGTAAAATCATCGGTATGTGGTTTACAGGAATTGACAAATCCGTCGTGGACGCTCAAATAAGAGATATTCTTATCCAAATAGCTTTGATTGTATTTATCATACTTCTTCTGGGAGCTGCTTTATCTTATCTTATCGGAAACAGTATGTCCAAAGTTATCAGACAAATTGAATATTGCCTGAATAAGTTTTCAGAAGGTGATTTCAGCGTGTCATTACCCGAGAAAATTCTCAAAATTCCAAGCGAAATAGGTCATATGGCAAAGTCGGCAAATGCATTGCATAATTCTGTAACAGGAATTATTAAAACTATTATTTGCGAGTCAGGAAAAATAGACGATTCCGTTAGAACCTCCATTGCAAGTATAACTGATTTAAATTCATCTATAGAAGAGATTTCAGCAACCACGGAGGAACTGTCAGCAGGCATGGAAGAAACCGCCGCCGCTATGGAAGAAATGAATGCAACCTCTTCAGATATAGAATCTGCCGTGGAAAATATCGCAACTAAGGCTCAGCAGACTTCCTTTGCAGCTCAAGATATAAGTAAACGTGCGGATATACTCATGGTTTCCGCCAAAAAGTCAAAAGACCATGCATATAGTATATATGAATCAGCAAATAATGAGCTGACAACCGCTATTGAACATGCAAAGTCCATAGAAAAGATAAGAGTGCTTTCAGAGTCCATCATGCAGATAACCACTCAAACCAACTTACTATCTTTAAATGCTGCCATTGAAGCCTCCCGTGCAGGTGAGTCCGGCAGAGGTTTTGCTGTAGTTGCCGATGAGATAAGAAAGCTTGCTGAAGATTCAAAAATAGCAGTCAGTGAAATACAGGGTGTAACCAAGGAAGTGTTTTCATCCGTTGAAGATTTGGTACACAGTTCCAAAAACATTCTTGCGTTTATAGAAAGCACCGTCATTCCGGACTATACAAGCCAGACTGCGTCAAGTGAGCAGTACAGTAATGATGCAGAACGTATTGACAATCTGGTTATGGATTTCACTTCCACCTCTCAGGAACTTCTGGTTTCAATCGGAAATATGTTAAAAGCTATTAATGAAGTAACAATCTCTGCTAACGAAAGTGCAGAAGGAACTACTAACATTGCCTCTAGAACTTCTGATATGCTGTTCAAGGGTTCTGAAGTAGTCAAGCTTTCTGAAATTTCAAAGAAGTCATCTGAAAGTCTCAGGAAATATGTTGCAGGATTTAAAATTTAAATAAAGCTTACCTGACATATTAATACTCCTCCGGTGCTAAAACCTGAGGAGTATTTTTTTATAGCTTCTTTTATAAATATCTTTTACAAATAATAGTTATTTGCCTAGAATTTTCTATAAGGCTATTATATAATATGTACAACAGTATAATCATCATATTATCAATATTATTTTTATTATAATTCCAGACTAATATAAAGCCCCAATCCGTCTAAACTACTGTTTAAAATATTACATTAAAGGAGGATTGATAAAGGTTCTTTTTTTCTCATAACATTTTTTAATTTTAAAGGAGGCAAAAAGTATGTTTAATTTGAAAAAGGCTTTTAAGGGACTTCTCGCTGTGTCCCTGGTTGCAGCTTCTATTTTTGTGATGAACCCTGTAAGTAAAGCTGCAGATACCATAAAGTATGGTGATGTTAATAACGACGGAGTCGTGGATTCAATTGATTATGCAGCTTTAAAGGCGTACCTTTTGGGTAAAGGTACAATCACTAACTTAGCAGCAGCTGATACTAACTTTGATAAGACTGTGGACGCCATTGATTATGCTAATCTTAAAAAATTTCTGTTGGGTGCTATTACTCTACCCGTAGGAAATCCGCCTATAACAGGAAAGGTTGTTGCCCTGACATTTGATGATGGCCCTGACGTAACACTTACTCCAAAAGTATTGGATAAACTGGACAAATATCATGTCCCTGCTACATTTATGATGATAGGCCAAAAAATCAATGATTCTACAGCTTCTGTAATCAAGAGAATCATAACCTCCGGCTCCGAAATCGGAAATCACTCATGGGCATATGACAGTATGGGCGGAATGTCCTATTCAGCTATCAAGAAGTCTGTGGATGATACTACTGCCGCTATAATAAAATATTCAGGAACTACTCCTAAATTCTTCCGTGCACCAAATCTGAATACCGGCGGCTCCATGTTTGATGCAATCGACTTGACATTTGTTCAGGGAGTAACTTGTAATGACTGGGTTCAGTCAACTACTGCCCAGCAAAGAGCTGATGCCATACTTGCAGGTGCAAGGGATGGAGCAATATTCCTTATGCATGATGTTCAACCTTTACCTCATCCGACTCCTGAAGCTCTTGATATCATAATTCCTAAGCTTCAAAGCCAGGGTTATACCTTTGTCACTCTGAGTGATTTGTTCAAAATAAAGGGTGTTGCTTTAAGTCCTACAGACAGCAAAATTTATACATATTTGCCGTAAGCCACATGTAAAATAATACTTATCAAAAAAGCCGGCTAACTTCACTTTTTAACATGAAGGGCCGGCTTTTATATATCGTTGTTACATTCTCTCAGGAGCATTTATACTAAGCAAATCAAGAACATTCTTTATTACGGTTCTTGTACAATTAACTAGTACAAGCCTTGCTTTCATAAGCTCTTCTTCCTCTCCTCTTACTCTGCATGCATTGTAGAAGCTATGGAAGGTTGAAGCAACCTCGTGAACATATCTTGTAAGTCTGCTTGGTTCAAGGGTTTCAGCTGATATCCTTACTTCGTCAGGATATTCTGAAAGCTTTCTGATAAGCTCAAGTTCCTCCAGTTTGTCAAGTAGCTCAGCTTTTATTTCACTTGCAGCAGGAAGCCTGATGCCTTCACTTTCAAGAAGCTTGAACATACTGCAAATTCTGGCATGTGCATACTGCACATAGAAAACAGGGTTTTCGTTGGACTCCTTGACAGCCAAATCAAGGTCAAAATCCAAATGGCTGCCTGAAGCTTTTGTGTTAAAGAAAAATCTTACTCCGTCTCTTCCTACCTCTTCAACCAAGTCCATTAGAGATATTGACTTGCCCGTTCTTTTGGACATCCTTGCTATCTCACCATTTCTATAAAGTCTTACCAACTGGAAGAGTACTACATCAAGTCTGTCCGGGTCAACTCCAATTGCAGCCATAGCCGCTTTCATCCTGGCTACATGACCATGGTGGTCAGCCCCCCAGAGATTTATTACCCACTCAAACCCTCTCTTTTCAAACTTGTTTCTATGATATGCAATATCTGCTGCAAAATAAGTTGGAATGCCGTTATTTCTTACCAGAACCTCGTCCTTTTCACTGCCTATAACTGAACCTTTGAGCCAAAGAGCTCCCTCCTTTTCTACGGTACAATCCCTGTCCTTTAGGAGCTGTATTGTTTCTGCTACCTCACCGCTTTTGTGAAGTGTCTGTTCTGAAAACCACACATCAAAGTGTATTCCGTAGCTTTCCAAGCCTTCCTTTATCCTTGCTATATTTCTTGGGAGCGCAAAGTCTACGAATATTTTCTTTCTCTCTTCGGAATCGGTATTAATGTATTTGTCACCATGTATTGCGATAAAATCCCTCATATGTTCTGCGATGTCTTCACCATGATATCCGTCCTCCGGAAACTCTATGGCATCCTCACCTTTTATTAGCTGAATATACCTTGCTTCAAGGGAAGTACCGAATTTTTCTATCTGGTTTCCGGCGTCATTTATTAAAAATTCTCTTGTAACATTATAACCTGCAGCGTCTAAAACGCTTGCTATACAGTCTCCAAGTGCTCCTCCTCTGGCATTTCCCATATGGAGTGGCCCTGTTGGGTTTGCACTTACAAACTCAACCATGACTTTTTTACCGTTTCCTATATCAATACGGCCGTAATTTTCCTTTTCCTGCTCTATTATACTGATGGTTTCATAAAGGTAACTGTTGTCCAGTGTAAAGTTGATAAAGCCAGGGCCTGCACAGTCAACTTTCTTTATATATGTGCCATCGGTAATTATATTTTTTATTATTGTATCAGCTATTTGCCTTGGTGCCTTTTTAGCTGTTTTGGTTATTTGCATTGCCACATTTGTAGAAAAATCGCCGTGGCCCTTTTCTCTTGGTATTTCAATTGTTATATCAGTTATTTCCAGTGAAGGAAGTTCGCCTGTCTCAACTGATTTGTTTATTGAATTGATGACCGCATCCTTAATTTGCTGGCGTATTTCCGAGTTTATATTTTTCATTTGCAGTTCCTGCCTCCCTGATTAACATATAAAAATCATTTCTTCCTGAACCTTGGTTGTCTATTTCAATCTGATAACCTATTCTTATTTCTCCGCCTGTTTCATTTATGTTTATATCTACATTATTTGCGTAAACCCCTATTGTAAAACTCCCGTACTCCGTATTATAGCTTGAAACATGCTTCTGGCCTTTCTGAAAAACAAACTGTGAATTAACCTTTCCAAACCTCATCAGGGTAACAATACCCTCACCCACCTTCAAGGTGGTGGTAGTCCCTTCCATACCGGTTACTTCACTTTCCTTGTAGGTAATGTAATAATTACCGCCCTTCTGATAGTACTTACCTTCTGTGATAAGTTCAAGGGTGTTTGGGTCATTATCGTCGCCTGTCTGAATACCCTTTACATTTATTATCACATCTTTACTCATTAAGTCTCCTCCTCGAAACCTTTGTACTTTCAATATAATATACATTTGCGGTAAATTTTTCAACATTTTTTTAGTCCAGTGTATTTGTATACTCTCTTCTTGTATCCTCAAATCTCTCTAATGCCAGCTCAATCAGTTTGTCAATGAGCTGTGAATAAGGAATACCGCTTGCAGCCCAAAGCTTGGGGTACATGCTTATACTGGTAAAACCCGGTAGGGTATTAATTTCGTTTATGTAAATTGCTCCCGTGTCCTTATGAACAAAGAAGTCCACTCTGGATAATCCGGCACAATCAAGGCATTTGAAGGCTCTTACGGCATACTCTCTGATTTTCTCTACTGTTTCCGTTGACAGATTTTCCGCAGGAATCACTACTTTAGAGCTGTCTCCTACCTGATATTTTGCCTCATAATCATAGAATTCATTACAAGGTACTACCTCTCCCACAGTTGAAGCAACAGGCTCGTCATTACCCAGTACGGCACACTCGATTTCCCTGCCATCAATAAATTCTTCTACAAGAATTCTTCTGTCATTTTTAGCTGCAATAATCAGAGCCTTTTCAAGACTTTCTCTATCAGAAGCTTTGTTCACACCAACAGACGAACCGGCATTTGCCGGTTTCACAAAGCAAGGATATGTAAGTGTTGACTCTACTTGAGCAACAGCCTCCTCCAACCGGTTATTTACCTGCTTTCTGTTAAAAACAAGATAGTCACCTTGCGGCAGTCCTTCCTTTTCAAATATTATCTTTGAATATGCCTTATCCATTCCCACAGCAGCACCCAATACGCCACAGCCTACGTAAGGAATTCCTGCAAGCTCAAAAAGCCCCTGAATCGTACCATCTTCTCCGTTACAGCCATGCAGTACAGGGAATACAACATCAATGGGCTTTTTTGTATTGCCGGCTATAACCTGTCTTGCAGAGTTTACATTGGTTATTTCTGATGCTGTCTCATTTTCAGAGGACTTTCCTTCCAATAGCTTATTATGAGCAACGGCTTCCCATTCTCCGCTTCCTATTTTTTCCACAGGCCCGTTGTATTTAAGCCACTGTCCCTTCTTTGTAATTCCTATAATCTCAACTTCGTATTTTTCCTTGTCTATATTTTCTATTACTGACTGGGCTGATACTCTTGACACTTCATGCTCAGATGACTGCCCGCCAAAAATAATAGCTACTCGTTTCTTTGACATCCGGTTACCCCCAAATACTCTAATTAGTTAATTAAATTATATTTATTATTTTACTATTTAAGTACCAATAATACAATAATCGCCCGGGAAAGCCATTTCCATGAACTATATATAATAAAGAAAAGTACCACAATCTGCCAACATATCAGATGTGCGGTACTTCTTCCGTAATGTATTATGAGTGTTTATTTTCTTATTTACCCTGTCCCTTGGCAGTTGACGGTACACTTAAATATGGCGACGGGTCAACTGATTTACCGTTTTTCAAAACTTGAAAATGAAGGTGTGGTCCATCTTCACATTCTATCTGAATAGGGTCACCTACACGGCCAATTATATCATTGGCCTTTACCTTTAGCCCACAACTGATATCCTCCAAATTCTGCTTGGATAATCCTGCATATCTGGTTTTCAAGTTGTTTGAATGGGTTATCTCGACAGTTATGCCACTGGCATTATCCTCTACCTTTGAAATTGTGCCGGATGCAACCGCCCTTACTTGTGTAAGCTTCTCCACCTTGAAGTCAATACCGTCATGTGCTCTTATGTCTCCCAGTGTTTTTGACTCTGAGAAAGTATTGATGTCACGGGTAAAGTCTTTCATAACAGGGCCATCTACCGGCCTGCAGCTGAATTTAACTACAGCATTCGCATTTGCAGAGGCACTTTTAGCGGCACCTGTTTTAGGTGGTGTTGTTGTCGACTTTGCAGTCTCATTTGCTGCCCCTTGTGCATTTTTTGCACCCGCAGCCTGATTTGCTGCTCCAGTCTTGTCCAATTTGCCTGATACTGCTTTTGATGCATCGTTCTGGCTGGAATTAGCTACTTCACCAGGTATTATTTTACTGGTGTCCATGCCGACATCAGAGTGCATGTTTTGAGTTGTTAATATTATTGCAGTTGCAGCCACAACTATTATACAAACTGCCAAAACTACATAAAGTCCCTTACTGCTAAAAAACCTAGACAGCTTGTTTTTCCAATTATTTTCGTCTGGAATAAGTTTCTTCATATTTTATATTCCACCTCCATTAATTATTGTTTCCTATATTGGCAACAATATACATGAAGGTAAATGGAATTAATTTTTCTTGGATAAATCCAGTTTTGTTATTTCAACGCCTTGATAATAGTGCTTTAAAATCTCCTTGTAATTGCTTCCTTTTTGAGCCATATAATTTGCACCGCACTGGCTCATGCCCACTCCGTGACCATAACCATAGGTTGTAATAGATATTTTACCTCCGGCAAGTTTTTTTAATTTCAAGTTTGTAGATTTAAGATTAAAATATTTACGAAAATCAATTCCTTTTATTTTTACATTGCCAATATTCATACTTAATACTCTGTTTCCTGAGGAATATCCGTTTATTTTCATATTTTCAAACAAACTTCCGCTATTTATCTTAATCTTGGGATTATTCTTTTTCAAGGTCTTTAGCATTTCATCTTCGGACAGCTCCACAGTGCTTTCATACTCTCTGAACGTGTCCTCACCCATGCTTTTTACTCCCTTTAAGTATGGCTCGCTTTTTCCTCCCCAGACATCTTCCACATTCTCAGTGTGTCCACCGCTGTTAGAATGGAATAATGGATTTATAAGGACTTTGTTATACTCTATAACCTGACCCTGAGTGTCATTAACTGCCTTGGTTATTTTATTCCAGTATTTAAATGAAGACATCAGTCCCCAGTTTTTCATTGCTTGCTCCTTACTTATCCATGCCTGACAATGTGTATGGTCTGTGCATACGTCTGCGTCATCATGTACACCATAGGATCTATAGAGCCTGGTAGCTCTTCCGAGTGCATACGTTCTGGCAGCAACAGCCTGTGCCTTTAAGGCCTCCATGTTAAACTCAACAGGCATTTCAGCTGCTATAACTCCCTTTATATAGTCCTCCAAATACATTTTCACGGTTTTTTTTTGAGTGTGTATATAAACATTTATGGTGATTGCAGTATCCGGTTTTACAGTACTTGTATCTTGCTTATTTGGCTTTACTTTGTCGGGAACCTGTACCGGACCTTCGTCTTTACCGTTCATCTGGATAATTGAATATGGTACAAGCACAACAATAATAGCCATCAATAATATGTAGCTAATAACTTTTTTCATTTTAACCACCCATGTCCCAATGTGCCTAATAAATGTGCAGACACTTTACAGTGCCATTGATTATATATATTCACAAAAGGATTTTTTATGAATTGGCACAATTATATATTAACATGCAAAAAACGGGCTTACCATATCATGCCCGTTTTTTAGTATATATTGAATATAATAATATTACCCTCTATTCCTCAACCCGCTCTATTTTCGCTCCAAGAGATTTCAGCTTTTCTGCAAATCCTGAATATCCCCTGTCAATGTGCTGAATCTCGCCTATTTCAGTTGCTCCCTCTGCCGCAAGTCCCGCCAGTACCAGAGCAGCTCCTGCTCTCAGGTCTGTTGCTTTAACACATGCACCCGTAAGACACGACTTGCCCTCTATTACTGCCGTTCTTCCGTCTATTTTTATATTGGCACCCATTCTCTTTAATTCACTTATATGCATAAATCTGTTCTCAAAAATAGTTTCTATTACCATGCTTGTACCCGGTATACATGAAAGCATTGAAGTCATTTGAGCCTGCATATCAGTGGGAAATCCCGGATATGGCAATGTTTTCACATCTATTGGTTTTAGCTCTCCCGTACTTTTTACTGTAATTGCCGTCAATTCCTCCGATATTTCAAGTCCGGTTTCTTTGAGCTTTGCAACTACAGGTTTCAGATGATCAGGTACCACATTTTCAATCCTTATTTCACCATTTGTAATTGCAGCAGCTATCATAAACGTACCTGCCTCAATGCGGTCTGGAATTACCGTATGTGTACAACCCTTCATGCTTGTGACACCCTCAATCCTTATGGTGTCAGTGCCTGCTCCTACTACATTTGCTCCCATTTCGTTCAAATAGCTCGCCAAATCCACTATTTCCGGTTCATTTGCAGCATTCTCTATTGTTGTCTGACCTTCCGCCATTACGGCTGCCATCATAATGTTTTCAGTTGCACCAACACTGGGAAAATCCAGATATATCTTGCTTCCCACCAGCTTTTTATTTTTTCTGGCTTCAATATAACCGTGTCCTTGAGTTATCTCAGCACCTAAGGCTGCGAAGCCTTTGAGATGTAAGTCAACCGGTCTTGAGCCTATGGGACATCCTCCCGGCAAAGCAACCCTTACATAGCCCGTTCTGGCAAGCATAGGGCCCATTACAAGAAATGACGCTCTAAGCTTATTTACCAGTTCATAGGGTGCAGTTGAGTTCGTAATCTCTCTGGTCTCAAAGGATATGGTTGTGGAATCGGATTGCTTTTGAATATCTGCTCCCAAGCACCTTAATAAATCACACATTATCCTGACATCATTTAAGTCGGGAACTTCTTCTATTACACTTTTTGAATCGCTTAGCAGGGACGCTGCTATTATTGGAAGAACTGCATTTTTTGCACCATCTACTTTTACTCTGCCTCTCAAAGGCACACCTTCACGGATTACATATTTAGCCAATTGAGCTCTTCCTTTCGTTTTTTAGTATTTTTTCTTTTGTTCAATACTCTGCATTGACTACAGGTGTTGCCACCCATAAATATGTCCTGTTTTCTAGTTTGTTGTACCTGAACGCTATTCCAAGGTTTACATTTTTACCGCCAACTCTTAACTTATCTCCTATTAAGGGAGAAAAAGCTGATACACTGATTTCATTTTGCTGCTTGAAGCTATCTATTTTCTTAGCTGAACTTTCGTTAAGTATTTTTTTGCAAATGTTCTCTAATTGGTTGTCCTTGAGATTTCCTTCATATGTTCCTGTAATACATGAGTTTATTTCAGCTTTAAGCTTATGCTTTTTAAATACATCTTCAATTTTCTTTCTCAGCAATAATGCTTTTCCTTCTCCGGCTTCAATTGCATCTATAGTTATATATTTGTCTCTATTACCTGACTTATTCCCAACAATACTTGCCATTCCAGATATTTTTACACCTTCCCTTGTGGTGCCCCGCATGTCTGTTTTTGCCAAATTATCAGAGCTGTTTGTATTTTTTGAATACACTGAAACTTCAAGTGTCTTGAATACATCCTCGCAAACTTTTGATAACTCACTTACAGTCTTATATTTGTCCGAAGCTCTGGCAAAAAAATACACATCATTGACTACCATTTTGGCACCGGAATAATTGAATGCATCTTTAATTGAAATTTGTCCTTCACCATTGCTGCTTTTTCCTGTTATGTAATATGCAAATCCAATAATAGTCCCGACTACTAAAATAGCCGCTAAAACAAAAGAAAACTTTCTCATATATACTCCACCTCATAATAATTGAATTTCCTAGCCGATTTTGACTGAATTTAATCAAAATCAGTTCGATAATAGAATTATTACCTTTTTGAAAAAGTCGTATACATGATAAGTTTTCTTATAATTTGTTTCTTTTAATACGTGGAAAGCGCTCTGCTGAGCATCATTGCGAAGTTGCCTCTGGAAATATTTCCATTTTCGGAGAAGTTTTTGTATATACTATCCTCAATAGTTAAAATTTTTAAATTAAATATATTTTGTACATAAGCTGAATACCATTGATTTTTCTTTAGTTTTCCAAATGTACCCTGAGCTTTTGTTTTAAAACTGAAGGATTTGCTTATTATTGTACAAACCTCTGCAACAGTTATTTTATTGTTTGGTCTGAAGGTCTTGTCCGAGTAACCTGCCATTATCCCCTTGTTCACAACGGCGTTTATGTACTTTCTGCCCCAATGTCCGTTTACATCCTTTAGCTTGGTATTTTGAGAATCATAGGGCTTTAAGTTTAAAGCTACTGACAGCATTGCAGCTGCCTCTGCACGTGAGAGTGTATTTCCCGGGCGAAAGGTTCCGTCCGAGAACCCTGAAGTTATACCCACATCGTGTAAATTCCGTATGTATTCATCAAACTCAGTATTAGCAATATCAGAAAAGGGTCTTCCGTCTATATTATCAGAATTTGTTGTTATCACTCTAAATGGTGCAAGAATTATTGACTCATCAATCTCTGTTGAAGCAGAAGTGGCTGCACCCTTCTTTAATGTGTAGGCAATATTAATTGTTTTACCTTTTGAAATACTGAATGCCAGTATGTTCACACCAAGCCCGGATTCCTGAGAAGAAAGAGTAATCTTATATTTGCCATCAATCTTCTGTGTAGTCACTTTTACACCATGTGCCTGAACCTCCTGTACTCCCGTGGTAAACAATACTACCGCAGCTAATAATATGGCAATGTATCTGGTAATGGGTTTTTTCATTTAGCTCTCCGTCCTTTGTTTATATATCTCCTGCAAGTACCAGCGCCTTTTCCAGCATGTACATCAGTTCGCCCCTCGTAACACTCTGGGTAGGGTTAAATAATGTAGATGACTGATATGGCAAAAATCCGTTTTCAGCGGCAAAAGCAACTTTATTATATATTGTCTTATCTATTTTGCCATAGTCTTTATATATGGAGATTATGTCCTTGTTTCCGTTAACTCTGGTATTTGTTTTCATTTCATATAATACTGCGGCCAAACATGCAGCATCCTGCCTTGTAAGAGTTGCGGAAGGTGATTTTCCGCTCTTTACTAATCCCGTCTTTATCGCCAAATCCATAAACTCGCTGCCATAGTTATACTCAAGACTGTCAAATGCCAGCTTTACCGCCTCTCCTACTGTTGCTGTCTTGTCAGGATTGAACATGCGGCTTGTTATGCTTTTAAGCTTATGAGCCATAGCAACATTCAGTATAGAGTCTTCATACGTATGTCCGTATATATCATCAAACAAATTATTCGTTCTGTCAGCAAGTGCATAAAGCCCGGGAACCGTTGATTCGAAGCTTATAAAGCCTTTACTGTTGTCTATGTCAAATCTGTTTGACGTAGCTTTTTGCTCCCAGCTGCTTGTTGTCCCGTTGTATTGATACCCCAGGGTCTGTCCCTCAACATAATCCTTTGAGTTTGTATAGGGATAACTGATTATAAGGGGTACTGCAAATTTTGATATTGTCATTATGCTTGCACCTGTGTCAAGCGTCACCCCAATCTGTGCCAGTGGTTGCCTCAGTATGAGTTCATTTGCGCGGGCATAAGGTTTCTGTGGTGTCAGTACAATATCAAAGGTATATATCTGTTCCTTCATAGTATCTGCAGTAGTCACATTTGAAAGTATTCCTGCTTTCAGATTATATGAAACAACTGCCGTCTTAAAGGCAATATTCTCTTTTAGCTGCTCCAACTTGTCAAACACCTTTTTTGATATCATAAGAGATATATTTGTTGCAGGTGCAGGTGGCTTGGATAAGTCAACAGTGTAGTCAAGTATATTGTCAGTCATTATTATCTGTACAAGTCTGTCAGCATTTACTCCGGTTATCTTAACTACCCATGTGCCGTTTACAATGTTTGGTGCTTTTTCTATGACATCACCTGAAATCGGATGGTCAACATCCTTATCAGAGTCGTAGTCGTCACTACTTCTTAAAGTTCTTACACTGATACTTTGTGTAGGCAGTGAGCGAAGTTTTTTAGCCGGGTCATATGCGTACAGCCTTGCAAAGTACCTGAAGTTTGAGGTAAGTCCTTCAACCTTGAATTCACTGGCACTTCCGCACTCGTATACTTTTGCATCGGAATAGTCAATTTTCCCGGCAATTTCAAGTATATAAGTAAGTCCCGGTTCCTGAATCCATTCAAAGGTTACACTGTTCTTAGTTACCGCATTTGCGGTATTTTTAACTCCGAAGCCTCTTGGTGTTGAGGGAGGCATCAGCTTTAATGTCCTTAATGGCAGCGAATCACTCCACTCGGACTTTTCTCCGGCAGACAAGTCGGAATTAAAGGCTTCCGCCTGAATCCAAAAATAGTACTGGGTATCCGGTGTCAGCCCTGTCACCCTCACATAGTCTGTGCCGGATTTTTTTATCTGTTCACCCGTTATTGTTAAAGAGCCTTGTGCCTTTGTTACGTCGTCTACGTTTCCATATTTCAGATAATAGGTATTCTGCTCTTTGTAATTCCATGCCAAATCAGCAAATGTATCAGAAATATTTGTACATCTCAGGTCAGGAACTACAGGCTTTTCTATAGTATCCCCCGGTGTAGGCAGTGTAGTGAAAATTATAGGGTTTGAAACATCAGAGAATAACGGAGGATTGCCGTCTCTGGATGCTCTTACCCACAGTATGTAGGTGGTATTAGGTTTTAAATCCTTTACAGGCACAACTACGTTGTGTTTTGCATAAACAGGAGTGCCCGAAGCCGGAACAGGTACATTTTCAGGTACATTCAGGTACATATCCTCCAAATCGTCATTTGGAGTTGTAGACACTTTTTCCAGTTTATATTTATTTATTGCAGATATATCTATACTCGGCGTATACTCGGTACAACCAACGTACAGAGTTACTCCCGTATCATACTCAACTTTTCTGTAGTTCTTATTATCCGGCGGTGTTGTTTGCGGATTATATGGCGGTGTATCTGCCATAGTTGTTTTGTCAGCCTGTATATAAGACCATCTTCCGGTAGCAGCATCAAATTGCTCAAACCACCTGTTCTTTAATTGAACTGTTATACCGGTATCGGTAATCATGTCTTTGACTCCGTCTTCCTGCTTTCTTATCTGAAGAGGCGGATTTGACGGTATCAACGGAGTATCTATTATTCCTCCCGGAAGTGTAACAATTACCTTTAGTGCCGGGGTTGAAATATGCTCAACGTTTTGGATAATTCCCTCTTTTTCCTCTGCAAAGGTTTTCTTTGCTACTATTCTGAAATAATAGGTATGGTTAGGCTGCAAATTTTCAATTTTGTATTTATATCCTACAATCCTTCCATTATTGGACTCGTCCTTTACTTGGTTTGCACTGCCGGGCTTAAAATTTGACTGTATTTTTGTTTCTACGGGAGGAGCATCTATTGCACCTGAATCTTCCAACAGCCATAAATCATACAGAACATCTGAATCTATTGTACCATCAGCCTTTTTTGGCAGCCGCCATAAGATAGTTGCAGTGTCCTTTCCAAGTTCACCTTTTTTAGTTACTACTCCGTTTGTGTCCTTAACATCTTCATACGCAATTATAACGGAATCTGTTGAATCCTTGAACTGAGGTACCAGTTCCGGTGTTGAAGGCGTTGCAGGAACATCACTCTCCTTCAATGTCACCTTATCTGAAACTATATCAATATTGCTGGGGTAATAGGGCAATCCATCCTTCTTTACGATTGCCCTTATCATGTAGCTGTTTTCCTTTCCTTCGGGCACTGTAATAAAGGTGGTTGTGCCTGTTTCCACCATAATAATCTTTGGCATATTGTCCGCTTCAAACCTGTTTATCTGGTACTGAACGGTTATGTTAGAGGATGAAAGACCTGTTATAACAGGACTCCAATCAAGTCTCCAGATTGTTCCGTCATCTGTTGTTGACACTCTGGATGTTTTTACTAATATATATGTACTTACCAATATTGTTTTAGTTTGTGATGTTTTAATTATTGACTGGTCTGATACAACAGGAACAATCTTGACATAATACACTCTTCCGGGGTCTTTAACCGTATGCTCATACTCCAGTGTTCCGTCAGTCTGATTTACGTATACCGGCCCGGTTGCACTTATCTGCTCCTGTGTAACAGTAATAGGAAGAGTATTGGCAAAATCCCTGTTTTCTGAAACATAAAGCTGATAATTTATTCTTTTGCCATCATTCCAGACATCATCCCAAATTATCTTTATTTTATTGGTTCCTGACGTTATACAATGCATGTTTATATCAGTCATAAATTTTACAAGGTTTGAGCTGTCAGACTCCCCTGATTTGTATACTTGTCCCGTTATAGGGTCAACATCTGTGGCATAGGCCTTTGAACTTGCAGTATATATTGTTCCCGAGGTAAGATCTCTCATTCTGATTGGTGTTGTTATTGCAGGAAGATCTTTTTCCTTTAAATATGCAGGTTTTGCAGCTCTGTAGCCTTTTGGGGATTCCTGCAAGTATATATTTACATACTTACCCGCCGGGTTTGGCACCTGCCATTGAAAATCTGCATAATAGCCAGATTTTCCTCCATCTGCCGAATCATAGCCTATGCTGGGCTCTGTGCCTTGACTGTTTTTGGGAATTGTCAGCTGTGTGGGTGCAGCCGGTACGGGCACATCAATGGGTGCTGCGTACACTGTACCATATGTCGTTATGAAAAATATCATTAATACTAAAGCTGCAAATATCCTTTTTGTCCTCATCTTTGTCCTCCACATGCCGTTATTTATTATCGGCGGGTATACATACAAGTTTATCTATGCTTCAAGCATCTTTTCAAATGCAACCGCAATGTCTTTTCTGTTTATTGACAGCGCCGGGTTGAACTTGGAACTTGAATCAAGGCTCATGACGTTCATATTGAGACACGCATATACAGGTGTTGCATATTTTGCTCCAATAGCTGAATCGTCTTTTATTATTTTATTATAAGATGCCCTCAATCTGTCGTAATCTGCTCCGGTTCTCTGACAGTAAAGCTTTATTATTATTGCCGCTGTTTCCTGTCTTGTTATATTTCTGTTCAGGTTGTTTACATTTATTATTTTATCAAGCCTATAGTTCTTTGCTTTTACCTTTACATCAGTGGTGCTGTCCACCTGTGAATCGGATACAAGCTCATACAGTGTTACAGCCTCTCTTACTGATACGCTCAATTCCGGATTATATGACTCTCCCGCACCTGAGAATACCAGTGTCAGGTCATATTTTCCTGCAAGCTTTGCTATATACTCTTTAGCAGGACTATCATCACCTATGGTAGAGGTTACATCCTTTCCGGCAAACACTGTATATTTACCGGGACTTGCTGCAAAGAAGGTAACATATCCTGAATCATACTTTAAGTTCTGTGTCAGCTTCTGCCAGTTACCTGCATTGCCGTAAAGTACATACGGGTTTGCAATGGTGTTTCCCTTATATGACATTTTTATGGACATTGGAGAATTATATCCTGTTATGTCATATTTCTCTGCAAAGAACCCTGTTGAATAGTTGGCACCATTAAGAGTATCGTTGATGAAATATGACAATTCACTCTTTATCTCCTCAATCAATTGGTTTAAATACTTGTCAACGCTGGCATCGCTGCCTTTTGTGTTAGGGTTGTTAGGATTTTTTATTACATCAAGCTTTTTCTTTATTATACCAGTGTCTTCATTGTAAAGCTTGTCTTTTATCAGGTTCTTAATGTTTTCACTGGTCTCTCTGCTTGCAACGGCCTGTGCTGTAATTAAATTTATTTTTGACGCTGTAGTAGTGTTTGCAGGTGCCTTTGGTTGTATTTCCGAAGTCTGTATATTATCGAGTTTAAGGTAAACATCCTTTGCCCCTGCTGCCGCCTTAGCCTTCTTGAACTCCTCCATGTTATTAATATCAAAGGTATCAGGCCTTATAGTGTATTCAATATCCTTTGTCTTAATGATTACACTCTTGTTATAGGTTTTCATGGCATTTAATATATTTTTAGCCATATATACTTCATCAGTATTGATATATGCAGGTGACTGGGATATATCTATTGTACATGAGTAATATCCGGGGCCTTCGAGAAGGTTTACCACCTTGTCATCCTTTACATATACCTTTTCCATGGAACTGCTGCTGCCCTTGTTTACATCCCAGTATAATCCCTGTTCCAGTTTTTCCAGCATATCAAGGAATTTTGCCGTTGTATTTGTTTTATTGTCGTCGTCGTCATAATCACCTTGATGGAACTCTGTTCTTGTATTTACAGGCCCGATATATTTGGAACGTGTAATTGCCTCTAAATTTGAAGGGTCTTTTTTGTAAGCTCTTACCTTTATATAGTATTTTGTATTTGGCTTCAAAGGCTTGTGTTCCTTTGCTCCGCTTGGTAAGGTTATCTCCGCATATTTTATTCTGGCAGTATAGGTGTAGTATTCAGTGCCAAGGTTATTGAAGGTTTTTTCAATATAATACGGGTATGTATGCCTTGTTATATCTACATACTGCTCCAAATCAGAGTTGCTAAGAACTTTGTAATCCGTATCATCCTCAGTTTTAATTGCAAGTTCATACCCTGAATAATCATCTACTGCAATTCCTTGCCATTTTACTTCTATCTGATAATAGTCATTTCTCGTTGACAGGGTTGTATTGCTTAATACTGCATTATCAATCGTTCTGATTACCTGTATATTATACTGCGTATTGGCCTTGAGTTTGTAAAGTCGTCCATAGTACACGCTACCGTCTTTTACTATGTTGTACTGTGCCTTTGTAAGCTGAGTATAGTTCTTATCTGCAGCAGCTTTTATCTTTAGGGTATAGCTGTCTGCTGTTGTTTGAGGGTTTGTGTCAAACCAATAAAAGCTCAGTTCACAGTCGTTTATGGTCTGCAGCATAGATGGGCTTTCGATTAATGCCGTAGTTACGGGTATGGATATCCATACACTTGACTTTGCTTTATTTGCCTCCATTACCTCAGACCTTAAACTAAAATAGTAAACCCTGTTTGGATATAACCATGTATTTATGGTATATCTGCATTTCTTGGTCTTACTGTCATATACCAGATTAGACGGAAGTGGTGAAGCTTTTGGGTCAAGAGTAAGCTTTTTGGAATTTCCGTCTATATTTCTGTCCTTATCACCAAATGCAGCTATATAACTGATATACGTAGCATCTTCCAATATAGATGAATCTGTATCGGGGGTATCCAGTGCAACCTTTTTTGCAGTGGATATAAGGTTGTAAGCTGCTTCATTTTCCTTTACAGTCCACTCAAAGGTCACTGAATGTCCCGAAACCATCGGATTCCCGTCTTTATCCAAGGCTATTGCAAAATCAGAGGGAGCCACAGGTTTCTTTGCATCGTCATTCGGCTTTGTAGGTTCACCTCTTGGAGTTGTTACGGAAAGCAGATTGGTCTGTACGGATTCTCTTTCCTTTGGATTCTCATTTTCAAGATTCAACCTTACCTTTATCATAAAGTAATATATTGTATTTGGTGACAATGAATATCCAAAGGAGTTGATATTACCTGTATCACTGAATTTATTTATAATCGTATTTATCCATGTTGTATTGCCGGATATAACAGGTTTAAATTCAACATCACTTCCTGCTTGATTACTTGACCCTATAAGCTTGAATGTGCTCAGGTCAGGCTGCTTGCTCATGTAAAGGTCATATATTACAACGTCCTTTGTAGTGCTGTGGTTGCTTGTATATTTACTCCAGTCAATTTTAAGATCTTCAAATCTTAATGTTATAGCAGCATTTGCAGGTGTTGTTGATGTTGCAGGGGTAACCTTTGTATTAACCAGTTGAAAATTGTTCGGAGTAGGTACATCCCTGCTAGTCAGTGAAAGTGTTGTAAAACTTGTAGTCAACGACTTTTCTGACATCTTAGAACTATCGGTTGTATTACCCTTGTCCACCGGAAGTGTTGTATAAACCTGCAAATAATAGGTTTTGTTAGGCAGCAGAAAATCAGGATATGCATCCGGGTTAGCTATGGGTGAAACCGTACCGTCCCCCTCAAAGCCCTTAAAGAGATCCAAACCCTTTATTGTATATTCAAGTTTTGTATTGTCATTTGCATTTTCTTTTATCAACCCTGACTTTGTACTTACATACTGTACCAATCTGTATTTAACCGCATAGCTGCTTGTTCCATAGTCTTTGCCGTTTGCTGTAAGCGGGTATTTCACGGCAGGGTCAAGATCCTTCTGTCCTGTACTTAACATAAAATGGTAATACACATCTTCATTTTTCGTGTCGTCCCAGTTAGCAGGCTTATCCCAAATTATTTTAATATCTGAGGTTCTTTCCGTATCACTTGGTATTGTGTCTGATAAATTTACTCCTATTACCGATACATTCTTTGGTACAGGTGTCTTGGAGGTATCATCCAACATCCTGTATGGCATAGCCAAGGACATAATTCTGTCATCTACCGATGCAGACCTTACCACAATCCTGTAATATACTGTATTTCTGGGGTTGATTCCCTGAAGATTTGTTATGGTATATTCTCCTGAAATATTTGTGATTTCCTTTATATTCTTCCAGTCACTGTCATCATCCGAATCTACATTACTTGTCTGAACAAAGTAACTGAGTTCAGGCATTGAAACATCTCCAAGGTTAACTGTGTTTATTCTGATTAATATATTGTCCATGGAATCCTTGGTTAATTGGAACCTTACAGGTGTATAGGTATAATTTACAATTCCCGTCAATGGACTTGTAGTAGCACCTGACAATGCCTTTGAAACATATTGTCCATTCAGGTCGCATACAAGTGTATCCATTGTGACAACATAAATACAGCCAGGGCGTATCTCCTGATGGGGAAGTACGTAATTTATATCGGAAGCAGGGATTCCCTTAGGAATTGTTGCGGTTCCGTCCTTTATCTGCTGTATTGTAGGAATCTGTGTTTCACCGTCTTTTACACCAAACAGATACAAGGAGTATTCACCCTGTGCATTATCCCATTTTACATCGGAAACCCTTGTTGTGTCCCCTGAAACCATAGCAGTGTATCCGCTGCCGTCATTTTTCATATTTACTACTACATCTGCGAGGTTTGGTTTTGTCTTACTTGTTTCCATATGGAATTTATAATTTATTCTGTCTATAGCAGGAGCTATATTGCTAAGTATTGTGCCTTTGGCCGGGACAAATGAGCTTGTCCCATCATATATAAGAGGAAGCTTCCAGGATAGTTTTATGGCAGGATATACTCCTGTTTCCCTTCCCCCTCCGGGGTGATCCACATATTGCTGCCTCATCTGCTCCGCATATACAGATACGCCTGCCAGATAAAACTTTTCTGCTGAATAGGCAGTTGACGGATTTGTTAAGGAAACCTTTATGTCATATATATAATCCTTTTTAATATCTGTAAGCAGTACCGTACCCGTTCCTGCACTTACATTTATGCTTACTGTCTTGTGTCCCGAGGCAGCGGGTGCCTCATATGTTATTGTTCCCGTCACATTTAGCTGTCCGTTCCAGCTTGCTTTGACCGTTCCGGCATTTTCATTGAAAGTGCTCTGATCTATGGAAAAGTTAAGAACATCCGGTGCTGCATAAACCGGTTGTATTAGCCCTACAAAATTCGATAATATCAGGCTTAATACAAGTATAGCTGAAACAAACCTTAATTTAGTCTTCATTGTAAAATTACCCCCGCAAGTTAAATACTAGTTTTACAACCTATTTATCGGCATTTTGGCACTATTTACTTATGTATCGGGCAAAGTTGTAATGAAAACGTAAAAAAAGAAGCACGCGCTGTGCTCCCTATATTTTATATACAATAGTATTTATCTTCCCTAATCCATTTCGTTTCCGAACGCCTGTACCAATTAAAATCAACTTTGAGTTACTGGCTTTAGCTATATCCCGTATTTCTGTTTCAGAGTAATCCGGATTAACCAGCAAATAAGCACCTCTGACTTTTAAAACTCCAAGTACGGCAATTACTAGGCTAATTGACTGTTCGTCAATGATACATACTACATCGTCTTCTCCGACACCATTCTCCTTTAAAATATCGGCAATTTTATGTGCTTCTATGTTAATCTCTTCATATGTAATAGCTTGATAGACAACAGTATCATCAACTTGCTGACATTTGTTTTTTATAAGAGCATACATTTCTCTATAGTGTTTATTCACTTCATCATTAACTACCTCTTCGTTAAAATTGATGTATGGAAACTTAAAAGAATAGACATCAGGATAAATCTCTTCACTCATATTTAATTTACTGTATTTCAAAAAATCATCAAATTCTACCGCCTGAGAATACATACCATATTCTTTGCAGCTATTAACAATTGGTGCGCCCGGTTGAGCATGCAACCTCCCCCATTCAGCACCTTTAAATACCGGGTAACTCATTAATCTTTTAAGAAAAGCTTCACTCTGTTTCATATCATCATTGGTATAATACGGCAATCCGGATATTAAACTAACACTTATCTCCATATTTTTATAGTTATTACAGTTTCCCACAAACTCAATTAACTCTTTATCTGTAGGCATTGGTTTAACAAGATTCAAAGAATGCAAATAACCCCTATGCCTTTCCGAAAAACTACATAAATCAACATTAATATAAATATATTTAAATGTTTCAGCTAAAATACTAATAAATTCTTCAGGGGGTATCTTATAAAAGTAGAAATGACAAAAATGGTTAGATAAATCAATTCCCTTCCACAATTCTCTATGATAGTTTAATGTATCCATTTCAATTGAATCTATAAATAAAAATGTTGATGCATACTTCTTAACTTCAATTAAGTCCTTTCTAACTTCACTTATATTCCTTAGAAAAGGTTTTTGTCTATTGAACTGATTTTTTTGTGCCTCAAGACATCCTCCACAGTAGCAGCAATTCATTAAACATCCTTTACCAGTATATATATAATAATAAGGTACGCTATACAATAAATCCTTAGATATTAGAATATCTTCCAAGTGAGACAAATATATATCATTAGAATTTTTATCGTTCTGAACATAGGTAATAGAATTCTTTATTATCTTGCCGTTTTTTTTGTATATACAGT
The DNA here is from genome assembly GCF_029318685.1 of Ruminiclostridium papyrosolvens DSM 2782. Classification (NCBI taxonomy): domain Bacteria; kingdom Bacillati; phylum Bacillota; class Clostridia; order Eubacteriales; family Oscillospiraceae; genus Ruminiclostridium; species Ruminiclostridium papyrosolvens. Next base: position 355,834 of record NZ_CP119677.1, on the reverse strand, counting down.
TAGGTATACTGTCTTCTCCTTTACAGATTTTCAACAATGGAACTTCCCCATCCCCGCAAACAACATAATCAACGTAATCATTTTCAATAAATTCTTTGTTATAGATGGTTGATGTATTCCCTCCAACAACTACTTCAATATTACAAGAAATCTCTTTTATTATTTTGCAAATTTCCAGCCCTCTAGATATATGTGGAAACCATTTTATACTGACCCCAACTATCTCAGGTTTTATTTCACTTATTAATTTTTTAAGATCCGCTTTTAAAGATTTATAGTCAACGTCTAAATTGTTATATTTACAATATACACTAATACCATTTCGCTTCAAATACGACGCAATATAAAGAATTCCAATTGTTGCGGACCCCGGAGTTGAGCCTAATAACAATATTGATTTATCTTGTTGTTTTGGTTTATCCCTGTTTGTAAATATTTCCCTCTTCGGAGCAGTATTTTTTTCTTCTCTAAATAGTTCAACTTGATTTAGTTTCAATTCCGTATCTCCATAATTAACAGAATTTAAATCAATTAATTTTGATATATACATTAATCTTATAAGCAACAAAAAGTCATTTGTATTTTTCAAGGTCAATTCCTCTTTTTCAGAAGTTACCTTCCAAGAATGCTTTGCCATATCACCATTTAAAATAAAAAAAAGCAAATTACTGTTCTTATATTTTTCATATATACCTAAAATACTGTTTCTACCATTAAAGCACCGCAATAAATCAAGTGTATTTTTATTTATAATCACGTAATTAAAGCAATGGGTCTTTAAAAGTTTAAGCTCATCTATATCATTTCTTCCATCAGCTAATAATGAGTATTTAAGAAGTTCATCATCAAGCTTACATACGTACGGGTTTACCTTAAAACAGCAATTCTTTAATTCATCATATGTATTTGAAGCTATTTTCTTTAACTTTAAGCTTTCTATTTGTTCACTAAAATCATAGCACATCTTGGCAGCAATTCTTTCCGGAGTCTTAGATGCCCGTTCTTCAAGTATCTGGGTAACTAGATTATTACTTGCAGGCTTTTTACTATTGTTATTTAAATCTAAAAGCTCAAATTCCATAAATGACAAGTTTAGTGGTGACATTTTCATTTTATATTTTCCCTTCCCGTTTATTGCCTTATAATGCCTTTGTTAAAAATGTACTAAGTCTTTCGGTTATTATACTTTAAAATTCTCACAATTCCAGACCTTCGTTACAATATCCTTATAAAATTCCTGCTCATGGCTAACTAAAACTATACTGCCTTCATATTCAATTAAAGCTCTCTTAAGTTCGTCCTTAGCCATTGTGTCCAAATGATTGGTCGGTTCATCCAAAAACAATACATTACTTTTTTTATTTATAATCTTGCACAGCCTTACTTTAGCCTGTTCACCCCCGCTTATTGACTGAAGCTTCATTTCAGTATGCTTAGCACTTAAACCACATTGAGAAATTATTTTTCTGACTTCCTGTATACTAAAATCAGAAAATTCCTTCCATACATTGTTCAAGACAATTTCTTCAATTTCAGACTCTGATTCTATTTCCTGTCTGTAATAGCCGATATCCAGGAATTCACCTAATTGTATTTTTCCCGCAATTGGAGTTATAATAGCCATCAGACTTTTCAGAAGGGTAGTTTTACCTATACCATTTGCTCCAACTAATGCAATTTTATCATTCCTTCTCATTATCAGATTCATTGGTTTTGTAAGAGGTCTATCGTACCCGATAATCAAATTCTTAGTCTCAAATATCAGATCTGTGGGATTAGATGAAAACTTAAAGTGGAAATGTGGATTAGGTATACTTTCATCTAACTTTATTCTTACAATCTTCTCCAACTTTCTTCCTCTTGATTTAGCCTGTGCTGCTGTGGCAGTACGAACTTGATTTTTTCTGATATATGCCTCAAGCTTTTGTATTTCCTCCTGTTGTTTATAATATTGAGTCATCATATTCTTTTTTTTCTGGTCATATAGCATTAAGAACTTATCATAATTTCCGGGAAACTTGGTCAGCTTTTTATTTTCCAGATGATAAATACAATTAACCACCGAATTTAAAAACTCAGTATCATGGGAAATAAGTATAAAAGCATTTTCATAATTTGTAAGAAATCCCTTTAACCAAACTATATTTTTTTCATCCAAATGGTTTGTTGGTTCATCGAGCAGTAAGATATCAGGCTTTTCCAGTAGGAGTTTTGCAAGTAGTATTTTTGTCCTCTGCCCTCCGCTTAATTCACGTGGATTTTTATCTAATAAATCTCTTACTCCCATTCCTGCAGATATTGCCTCAATCTTTGAATTTATACCGTAAAAGTCACTCATATCCAGTTCACTCTGGATATAAGAGGTTTTTTTTAAAACCTGTTCTAATTCCTTTCCCTTTAGATAAGTCATTTTTTCATAAAGTACCTTTAGCTCTTCATCCAATACAAATAATTTTTTAAAAGAACTTTGCAGTACTTCTTTCACAGTTAAGAATGTATTAAGCTCGACATTTTGGTCCATATATCCGACATTTGCCTTACGACTCCATGAAATAGTTCCCGAATCAGGTAGTATTTCATTGGTAATCAACCTCATAAACGTCGTTTTTCCTTTTCCGTTTGCCCCAATCAATCCTATATGCTCTCCCTTAGACAACTGAAATGAAACATTGTCAAATATAATATTATCTCCAAACCCTTGTGTCATTTCAGTTACTGATAGAATACTCATAATCATTCCTTTCCCCACTATGAACGTGTCAATTTACTGTAGGAAAATAACTCTTAGGCTGCACCGTTGATGCTACCATTTATACCAAAGCTCTCGAACTTTTATTCCCAAGTTATTTTACCAGTATGGTTTTTTATACAAATCTTCTTCAGATAGTCCATTTTTCATTGCGGCTTTTATCCAGTTGGTTTTACCCATCCTTCCGTATAATAATATTGAGGAACTGGGTGCAGCATATTTATTTTCAACAGCTACAGTAGCCTCTGTCTCAATGTCCCTATTAATTTCGTACAGTGAATCATACACCTTTGTGCATAAGCTGTCCATAAACTTTATTTTTTCAGATGCTCCAACCAAACCTCCTGCCCCTATTGAAATAGAAAATCTCCACTTAAGACCTGACCTCAAACAGAAATTCTTTATTACTCTAATAGCTTCATTAGTTATCATCGGTTCTGGAAAAGCACAATTTAAAACCGCATACACCCGTATATCCTTATAAAAATTGCTCTGCCCCTTAATATGAATATAATAATCTTCAAGAAATCTCATTAATAAGCCCGGTACACAATAAATATAAAGCGGAAAAGAAAAAATTAAAACATCTGCTGTATCCATTGTATTAAAATCCCCTTCCCATTTACCGGAATAAATACTTGAAGCAGCATGAATAAAATATTTATTATAATTTGTATCATTCATAGCGTTTTGAAGCTTTTTTATAAAGAAATAGGAATTTGCCTTTTCACCTTTTGGACTTCCATTAATAAAACAAATATTTCTCAAATAAACTTCCTCCAGTATCTATAAAATGTGACTTATAATTTCTTGATTATCCTTTTCTAAAGCTGTTAATAAAACTTTGTCAAAGTTTTTGTTATATTTTCCGCTTGTTAAAGTGAAAAATGTATCCCTCTCTTCCTCAGTTATGTCATCACCATAGCCTATCAATATTTGTCTAGGATATTTTTCATATCTGCTAGGATGAACAGTGGCACCATTCTTTTCTTCAAAAAAAGGCAGAACATTTGGAATAAACCTGTCCATCACATTTTTTATTGCAGAACTGTATTGCCCAAAAACGACAGGCGTAAGGTAAACAACCAAGTCAGATTTTACATATGATTTATTTATGTTGTTTAACGAATCCTCAATTACACATTCCCCTGGAGTTACTATCCAGCATCCATTACACCCCATACAGTTTCTTATGTTATTTCTATTTACTTCAAAGAGTTTGACTTCAATATTTTTTTGTAAAAATAGGTCTAATAATAAATTGTGTATTATTTCACTATTCTGAGTTTTAATATCACCATCATAAACAAGGGTAGCTATCATTGCACCAGCTCCTAACTTCCTAACTTTTAAGCTTCTCTATATCCATCTTTCTGATTGCAGTTAAATTGGACTGTATTTTTTCTATACTCCAATCCCACCATTTAATTTCCAGCAGGTCTTTTACAATCGTATCATCAAATCTTTGCCTGATTTTTTTTGCAGGAACACCTCCCACTATTGTATACGGTGGTACATCTTTTGTTACAACAGCTCTTGTACCTATAATAGCCCCATCTCCTATATGTACTCCGGCCATAATAATTGCATCAAAACCTATCCATACATCATTTCCAACAACGATATCTCCCTTATTGTCCCAAGCTTCTGTTACCTTAATCGTTTTGTCCCATTCTTCATAAAAAATAGGAAAAGGAAACGTTGTACATGAACTCAAAGTATGATTTGCACTGTTAAATATAAACTTTGCACCACATGCTATGGAACAAAACTTACCTATTATAAGTTTGTCTCCATTAATGGGGTAGTGATATAGAATATTATTTTTCTCAAACTCCTCCGGAGAGTTGTAAAAATCATTGTAAAATGTAAAGTCGCCTATATTAACATTGGACTTTTTCACTACATTTTTAAGGTAACATGTACTTTTATCATTTTGTCTTGGATATATAATATCCGGATTTGGAATGTGCTTTTCTAACATTAATTTGGTCTCCTTATAATCATTTTTTAAGTCTTTCGTATCATATATACTTTGATACAACTAACGAAGCATTTATTCCCCCAAGCCCAAAAGAATTGGTCAAAACATTCAATAATTTTTTATTTATTAATGCATTTGGAGTATATGATAAATCACATTCGGGATCTTCAAGTTTATAGTTTATAGTTGGCGGAATAAATTCATTCTTAATTCCCATTATACATACGAGTAACTCCATAGCCCCACCCGCAGTTAACAAATGTCCATGCATGGATTTTGTTGAGCTTATATTCAATTGATTTGCATACTCTTTGAAAACCTTTTTAATGGCAATTGTTTCATATTTATCATTCTTCTTTGTAGCTGTTCCATGGGCATTTAAATAGTCAATATCTTGAATATTCAATTTTGCATCTTCCAAAGCTCTTATCATGGAAAGACTCATTCCAAGTGCCTCCTCATGCGGGTCTGTCAATGAAAACCCGTCCATGGCTGCACCGTATCCCTTTAATTCTGCAAAAATTTCTGCATTTCTTTTAATTGCGTCTTTTTCCCTCTCTAAAGTAAATAAAATTGCTCCCTCTCCAATAGTAAACCCTGACCTCCGTTTGTCAAAAGGTGTACAATTTTCAGTAACATCATCCTTCGTCAATTCCAATGCATTCAACCTGCATAATCTTGCTATTGCGATAGGGTCTAAATTCATGGATATTCCACCACATACTGCAAGATCTATCTTTCCTCTTTTTAAAAGGCGGTATGAATCCCCTATAGCTTGGGTAGATGCAGAGCATGTACCAAAATTGCAAAGGCATGGCCCGTTGATATTAAAATCCTTGGCTGCATAGTACAAAAGCAGAGAGGGATTTATATTAATCATTTTATTTACATATGCTTTATCCTGAGTATCTTCTTCGGATTCCGACAGTTTCTTTTTCATATATTTGTCGCCTAAAAACTGAACATCATTAATAGTTGCAATATTAGGATTTGTACCTATTATGCAACCCATTCTGTTAGCTTCGTAACTGTCTTTAAACTCTTCATTCAACTTTTTTAAACAATAGTAAAACAGTTTAAATTGTATATTTTCATTGTATGGATATTCAATAGTCTCTAAATCCTTAATATCAACAACTCCCCCATGCCTTACAGGAAAGCCATTTAATTCATAGCGGGTAACATATCCCATTCCAGATTTCCCGTTTATCAGGTTTTTTGTGATTTCTTCTAAGCTATTTCCAAGAGGAGTAACTGCACTTATTCCTGTTATAACTATTTTATCTGTCAATTCTACACACACCCTTTTTCTAAAATTATAGAACTATAATGGGCTCCTGACCCTGCACTGTTAATTAAACATCTCTGGATGTTATCTACTTTGGCATTAAAATACTTATTGCAGTCAATATGTAAATCGTTATCCAACTGTTCAAAGTTCAAAGTTTTAGCAAATTTATTTTCATTTATTGATTGTACTGCAAATATACAATCTATTAATCCTGCTGCACAACTCAGAAACCCAATATTTGCTTTTGATGATGTCACCTGCACTGAGTCTCTTCCCCACATTTCATCAATTGCTTCTATTTCGGCATTATCCCATTGAGGATATGATGGAGCACTGCAATAAATAATATCAATGTCTGTATTTCTGATTGAGCAATCACTTAATGTTGCTTCAATATTTTTAATAAATCCATGTTTTGTTAGTTCATAAAAGTCATCTCCTGGGAAAATGTTCGTTGAACCTCCCTTTATATTGGCAAGTATAGTTCGTCCATTCTTTCGGGCGTTCTCTTCACTTTCAATTAAAATCACCCCGGAACCTTCTCCAAATATAATGCCATCATGCCTTCTGTCAAAAGGATATATCAATTTATTAGGACTATTGCCCATTGATGTTTTCTTAGCTATATTCGAATCGCTTAGCCAAAGAAATTCATGCGCTGAAAAAGGACTAAAAGTGGAAGCAACTATAGCTTTTTCATAATACCCCATTTCAATATTTACAGCTGCTCTCAAAAGAGCTTCAATGGAAGAGCTTTCCCCTGCATAAGAAACATTTGCACTTCCATGCAGGTTATACTTTTTTGCTGTAAAATGAGTAGGCAACGTTGGCAAAAGCTTAACTCCGTTTAAAGGTGGAAACCGTTGCAAATTACTTCCAATTTTTGAAAAATCCAAGCTGTGGGCATTTTCGCCGGATATAGCTATTAGGGTATCAAATAATTCTTCATCAAGATTTATACACTGATTTCCAAAGAAAACTGGACAGTTAATGGTATCTTCCTTTAAATCACTCAGCCAACCATAGTCTGTTACAGCTTTAAATATTGTAAATAATTCATATTGATTATACCTTAACATTGTATTTGTTCCAGTTAATCCTGACTTCTTAGCATTGAATTTTTTTATCTCACCGCCAAATTGGCATTGATATTTTTCTACATTATCAATTCTGTCAATTTTACTTATGCCTGAAACGCCATCCGTTAAAGCCCTCCATGTAGTCTCGACATCTTTTCCCAAGGACGTAATGCACTCCACGCCGGATATTACCACTTTTCTTTTCACAAAAACTCCCCCTATCTTGCTCGATAAGATCTCTCAAAAACTAATCCAGATGCCTTCCACCTGTAACCAAAAGCTGCGTGCCTGTTATATACGATGCATTTTCACTTGCCAGAAAGAGAGCAGTATTACTAACATCTTCTGCCCTTCCGAATCTTCCAAGCGGAGTTCGTTTCAGAATTTCCTGTTTTACCTGATTTGAGATTGTTTTTACAACTTCCGTTTCAACAAGACCGGGAGCAATAGTATTTACTCTTATATTATATTTCCCATACTCTAGTGCAAGAGCTTTTGTTAATGACTCAATTGCACCTTTTGAAGCACTATATGCTGCCTGCCCTTTTGCCGGAAAATGTGCAGAAACTGATGATATATTAATAATGCATCCGCCTTTCTCCAGTAGCATATATTTCAACACATTGGTACAATAATTATAAATACTGCTTACGTTAGACTCTATTGCATTTTTCCATACATCCTCTGAAGTGTTAAGAAACAAACCTCTTGGTATATATCCTGCACTATTGATTAAGACATCAATCTTCTTGTTTTCAGTAATAACTGTTTCAATAAAATTGTGAACGTCTTCCTTTGACCTCCCGTCTACTGCGTTTGCCTTAATTGTCGCAGCATATCTTCTGCTAAATTCATCTACCACGTTCTGAGCCTTTTCCCCATTAGTCAGGTATGTAAAATACACCTTTGCATTGGCTTGCGCAAATGCTCTCACCAAATCCTTACCTATTCCCCTACTGCCTCCTGTTATAATAACAACCTTATCAGAGAAACTAATTTCCATAATATGCGTAGCAGGGAAATATAAATAAGCGACATTCCCCCACTAAACTCACCTCTTTTCTTAAATTACATTCTTGTCATTTTGGTAATTTGATATGAGAAAGTCAAGGTATTCTCTGCACTTTTTTTCGTTATGTAATTTTTCAAAAGACATAATATTAAATGCAATCACACCTTGAAAACACTTTTTTTCATTGTAATATCCTGTTGTTTTTAAACTTATAATATTATTAATGCTGTATTCAATTTTCTCCTGATTGTTTATACTCAATGATATGTCGAGAATATTACCTGGCGTAATTACATTATAAAATTTAAATTTTTCAAAAGAAACCGGCAGTAACGTGTATCTGAAATCTGATTCCTTCCAAATAAATATCCTTCCCAACTGGATAGAAGCCTCTACCATTAAGGCAGCCGGCAGCATTGGGTAATTTGGAAAGTGGTCTTTAAATATATCCTCATTCAGACATAAAAACTTACTTCCTTCAATAGATGCCTTATCTATGTTCTTAATTTTATCTATAAAAATATATCTCACCTATTTTACACCTCGCTTAATTCTATAAGCAGCACTTCTTCTCTTTATCTTTGTGACTGTTACAAAAGAGCAATAGGATTTATCAGTGCCGCAGAAGCATTTTTAAATCGAATCGGGGCGGCAATAAAATAAAATCTATTTATTTTCCTTGCCGACAAATCATCGAGATCTAAATTTTCAATTATATAAATGCCCTTCTCTCCTAGGAACTTCTTATGTCCGGGATAAAAATTTGAATAACTGTTTTCTTTAGTAGGTATGTTTTCAACTGCAAAATTATCTGCACCAACAGCAATAATATTTTTTTCTGCCAACCATGTTATTGCTTCAACATTCAAGCCAACTTCTTTTTCAAAATACTTATCATATTCTCCGTTTTTCCAGTGCACTATATGGCCTGTCCGTATTAATATTATTTTGTAGTCATCTATGCCAGTCCCCTGAAAATTCAGGCATTTTTCAATTAAATTTACAGTAATTTCATTTTCTTCTTTTAAAATATCTACTTTCAGAAACTTTGGAAAGTCAAGCATCAAGGCCTTTCCTCTAATTATTGGAATAGTATCAGCACCATTTTGATAAGTAGATGGTTCACTTTCATATTTTGAGCCTTTAAAACCAATCTTATTTTGTGCTCTGTGATTTATTGCATCCACATGGGATATACAATGTAAATCCATTTCAATTTTTTCTTTAAAAAAGCTTTGTCTATCTGGCTTGCTATTCCATCTCTCATCATTATGTGTAAACAGGTATGATGTTTTAAAGTTAATTTTTTCTGTAGGACTATCTTTAGTAAAGGGTATTCCAATACCTAATTCAATTACATTAAAGTCCAATTCCTTTATTCCTATTGTAAATCACCTCTCTGTTGTTTTATATTGATATAAATTATGTGATACTGTAATTTTGTTATTTAATTGTACTTATATATCCCAACTCTTTTATATTTAATTCAACAGATTTGTTTATACTGCTATTCAAGTATTCAGAAGAAATACTTTTTTCTTGTTTTATCAATATAATTCCATTGGGCAAAACAACATCATCCTCACCATAAAGTGAAACCTGAAAATAAAAAACCTTTGCTTTTTCATTATAAGACAAAATCTTCGCCTTAATAGTTAACATCTCATCAGTAAATATAGGCCTGCTAAAACAAAAATCGCTAAAGCTTGCTATGATTCCCCCGTAAAGATTATTGGAATATTCTCTGGCAACACGACCGGCAGTTTGAAAAATTGCTTCTATTAGAACGAAATAAGGAACTATGTTTAAACAATCGTTTTCAGCCTTGAATATCTCTTCCCGCTCTTGAAAATATATAACTGCTGTAGATTCCTCTAACGATACATTCGTAAACTTAACCATGTTCATATAATTCATATTTAGCAACTTCCCCCAAATATTTATAAGATTTCCCCTTTTTAAGGAGGAAATCTTATAAATTATGTATTTACTTAAAATTTGATTTTCTTTGCAAGATAGTTAATTAAATCTTGTATTTTAATATAGTCATAAATTTCAAAGGGACTTTTTATTTTTTCAATTTGTTCATCCGTAATTGACACATTATCCTTGATTAGTTTAATTGCATCCTCAGAAAATTTACCATCCACAATCATACCTTGGTTAGCTATTAAATTTGCAATGTTCCAAAACTCACCTTCGCCAATGGATATTCCAAATTCCTGTTCTATTCTGAAGGTTATTTCCAAAGTTTCAGCTGATTCTATAGCTAGTTCCTTGAACAATAAACTCTCAGGACTCATTTCGTCCTTTTCAAAGTCAGAAGCCTTTACCAACAAATCCATAACCTTCTGTGTCAATTCTTCTTTTTCGTAACTTTTAGTAGTCATATAATCATACTCCTTTTCTTGTTTATCTTATTTTAAAAGCATAAAGCTTTTATATTATAAGTCTATATATTGTCAAACAGCGATAGTATATCCTCTGGTATTCTAACAGGACTTTTTGTATTGATATCCACCGGTACCATTTTATTCTCTCCTGAATAGTAAACCTCACCATTTACAGAAATCTCAGTATAAAACTTTATGGAATAATATTTTATATCTTTAATACAGGTTCGTATGGTAATCAGGTTGTCATAGGTTATAGGTTTTAAATAAATTAAGTTAACTTCCTTCATAACAAAAAATAATTTATATTTAGAAGTTATTTCTTTAAGAGGCTTTGCAAATTTTCTAAACCATTCAGAACAGCCCATTTCAATATAAGAGCACAGGTTTCCATAGTATACTATTCCTCCCGCATCGGTTTCCGCATAATAAATACGTTTTACTATTTCATTTACTAAAGCATTTTTTTCCTTTTTTATACTATCAACTTTCATAAACTGTGTATTCACTTCCTTTTTTAGTATCACTACAGCCTTAGCTGTACTTTTTTATTACTTGATAAGCCAATCTCTTTACATATCACGATTTTCTTTGGTCTTTCATATGAATTGAAATTCTTTTTGCAAAATTCATATATCTTATCTATAATTGTATGATTATCATCAGAATCCTTGGGTACTACATATGCACAGAAATATTCACCATAAATACTATGCCGTTCTTTTTTTAGTTTTACATTACTAACATAGGGCAATTCAAAAATTGAATTTTCAATATAATTTTTATATACTTTTCTTCCATTAATTTTTAGGATTGAATCTTTTCTTCCAACAATAACAAGATTACTATTAGAAATATAACCTAAATCACCCGATAAAAAATATTGATCTGAGTCCAAAACATTTTTTTTGTAATAACCGAGCATTAAATCCTCAGATTTATAGACAATTTCTCCAATAGTATTATTTTCAACTTCCATTCCATCGTCACCTAATATCTTCACTTCAACACCAGCTAAAGGTTTCCCAACTCCCTTAAAATCTGTAGTATTTATATCAAATCTGTTGTAACTTATTCTGGGACATGCTTCAGTCTGACCGTAATTATTATAAAAAGTAACGGAAGAGAACCTTTTTACAATCTCTTCTATTATAGTGGGGTTTATGTATCCACCGGCATTCATAAAAAATCTCAAATTGCCTACATCCATTGCTTCCTTTTTTGCCTCTAATTCTTTCACTAAAGTTTCATAAAAATATGGAGTTGCGGAATAATTAGTAACTTTTTTCTCTTTTATATCAAATAGAGTAAGAGAATTATAAACATTGTTTACGCTTAAAATAATTTTTCCGCCAACAATTAAATGGGCACAAACTTGAGATAGTGCAAAAGAATATGATAAAGGTAATGTCATAAGCAAAATATCTGTATCTTGAAGTTCAGTGTATGAAATGACCTTATGTACATTATTTATAAATGACTCCTTCTTTAAAACAACACCCTTACTGTCACCGCTCGTACCTGAAGTAAATAGAATAAAAAACCCGGAGTTTTCAGTATTTTTTTGCTCTGCCAGCCACGAAATTTTATTTTCATCAAAATTCACATCGGTGACTTCAATTTTATTTTCTCCTATCAAAACAACTTTTTTTAAATTATGATTTTGAAAATCATATCTTTTTATCTCATTGAAATATTTAATATTATTTGTAATGAGATAGTGTGTATCTGACTCCTTTATGATTTTCCAAAAATTTGATGGACTTATTTGAAAATCAATAGGTATAATAGTCGCATTAATACACCATAAAGCTAAAAACATTTCAATGTAATCCATTTGATCGCTTATTGATAAGGCAACATGATCAAATTCTCGAATTCCAATTTGCTGAAAGTAAGTTACTCTTTTTGCAATATTTCCAGCTAAATTATTATAGGTTATTTTGTATCCATCATGTTCAAAGGCTATCCTGCCGGGGTCATGTCCCTTCCAAAAATTTAAAATATCAGAATTCATTGTTCAAGACTCCTTTGCAGTCTGTAAAAAACTATATATTATTCATTTCTATGTTTCTTGCCAGTAGCTCCCCTGTCATCTTTCGTTTTTTCATCTTTTCTTCAGTGTATTCAAGCTTATTTTTAACATAATCAGATAGTTCATTACTATATGTATCTCTATATAACTGTGCTAGATGCTTATAGAATTCTTCTTTAGGTAGTTTTGTTTCCAGTAACGCATGATTAAAATCAAAGTATTCATATGGAACATCCTTTAACAGCTCCCTATTGTTTTCATACAAGTCGTTCCCGGGAAGCGGAGTTATAATATTATAAACAGGCATTGTTAAATTCATCTTTTTAACCCATTCCCCCAATACCTTAAAATCATTTTCGTCGAAATCTAAATCCACAATAAAGCTTGACATAATCTCTATACCTGCATCATGAAGAAGATTTACAGCCGTTTCATTTAAAGAACTGCTTGAAGCTTTATTGAAGCCATTTAATCTATCGTTTGTTACTGTTTCAATGCCAATAAAAACTCTCTTCAACCCTATTCCTGTCCACTTCCTCAAAAGGTCAATAAATTTTACCGCTGTGTTTACCCTTACATACGCCATATAATTTTTATGAATATTGTTTTTTACTATTTCATCATATAGCCTCTCCATGTAATTTATATCTTGAAATGAATGTGCCTCACATAGATATATGTTTTTTTCATTTATCATTTTAAGCTCTGTAATAACACGCTCTATAGGGAAGTGGGCTGTTATACCATCCCTTATTTTCCATATAGTACAAAAATTACAACGACACATACATCCTCTTGAAGTAGAAATCGATGCTAAATCATCCCATCCTGCAAATTTGTAAAATGAACGGTATTTTTGCGTCAATTCTCTAGCAGGAATTGGACTTACACTTAAATCATGAATAATTTCCTTTTTTGCACCAAAGATTAGTTTACCATTATTTACAGTAACTACACCTGGTATTGAAAGTATATCTCTGTCTTGTTTAGCAATACATTGTATAAGGCTTGGAAAACTGCAATCCCCATCTCCCATTGAAATATAGTCGACTTCAGGCCAGTTGAAATCCTCTGGGGCATGTGTTGGTTGTTCTCCACCTACAATTACTTTAACATCAGGCTTAATTTTCTTTGCTGCCTTGATATACTTTTTAACAAAGTTAACTTGACATATATAGCAAGTAAATCCAATAACGTCAGGATTAAAATCAGATATATCGTCATCAAATTTATCTTCAATTCTTAAGTCCAATATTTTTACGGTATGCTCGTCCTTAATTGTAGCCGCCAATATCTCCAATGCAAGCGGTTCAATTATTCTACTTTTAACTGTTAACCCAAATACAGGCGGTTGAACTAATAGAACTTTCAAATATGTAGACCCCCTTAAAAACTTTTGCAAATGCAGTAGTTTATTTTATACTGATAGTAGCTTACTTTCATTTTGTTGTAAATATTTTACTATTTAGTAATTATTATACTCCAAATACATTCAATGTCATCCCTTATTATTTTTTTTATAATTACATATTTAGACATACTATTTAAATATATATCATTATTAATCTTTATTTAGTGCAATAAATTATATAAATTGTAAAAAACAAATAAACTATAGTGAAAATTTATAAAAATATGTACATTAATCGACAAAAAGTTACAAGGCTATTGCACTTGTAACTTTTTGTCTCATCTATTTAAATAGTTTTAAATCAATGGATTTCGCCATAGCTTCTCCACCTGCATCATTTGGATGAATATGATCTCCTGAATCATATTTTAGTTTTAGTTTTGCAGGATTCTTAAAATCTAAAGTTGTTTTGTCAAAGTCTATTACTGCATCAAACTTTCCACTGTTTCTAATCCAGTTATTTACTTCTTGGCGTCTGGTTTCTTCTTCATCGGTATATGTAGTATATCCTTTAAACGGCATTATTGTTGCTCCATATATTTTTAGTCTATGTTTATGAGCTATATCAATATATCGTTGCAATCCTGCTGTTATTTGATCTGCACTTGCAAATTCAGAAGCTGGAGATGTTCCACCGGGGCCTGTGGACATTATATCATTTATTCCCTCTAAAACAATTACATACCCAACACCTTCATGATTAGTAATAGCTTTTTCAAATCTTGATATTCCTGCAACTCCAAATATTCCCATCATGTCGCTAACCGTATCATGCAAAATTCTGTTTCCCGCGATAGCCTCTCTGAATACTGAAAGATTATTTATGTTATTATCCTTTAACTCTTTGATAAAATACTCAGGCCAAGAAAGAGTAGTTATTGAATCGCCAAAAGCTAAGATAGAGCCATTACTCTCAGAAGTACTCACTTCTATTGACGATAAAAACGGGCAAATATTCGGAAATCCACTCATAACTTCAAGTTTATAATCTTTTTTTGTGTTGCTAGAGTTAATATGATTTCCTTTTTGCGAAAAATAAGTCTCCACTCCCCCACAACCTCCGGTTACTTCCTTAATTCCTTTTGGAAAGTACGTACTTACTGCTATCTTATCCAGTACCTTAATATTTATTTCAACCGGATCACTCCAAACGAAAGCTCCTTTTTTTACATTAACTGCTTTTTTCCCATTGAAAGTAAGAGATTTATTTGTTTGATTCTTGAGAGTTCCATCAGAATTTACAAGTGAAACTGATACAGCTCCAATACTAAGCGGTTCGGTTCCATACTCATTAGAAAACTTGATTCTTTCTTTAGTACCGCTAAAACTTGATGTTACTATTGTTCTAATAGTTCGATTATTATAATTAAATAATCCAAAAGATTTAAGCCGAGTAAAATTAGTTGTACTTACATTCCACGCACTAATCCAGTGATTTACTTCTTTTGTGCTTCCGTAGGAAATACAAGAGCATAAAATCAAACAAAAAACTAATACCGAATAAATCAATTTACTTAGTTTCCTTATCAACTTCCAGTCCCCCCTTCTCCAAATACTATATATTTATACATTAAACATTAATCTAACATATGTCAGATATTATAATAGCACAAAATGTATTATATGTAAATATTTGTATAATATTACTCTAGTTTTGTCAGATTAAAAAGACCAACCCAAACATCTCTGTCTGAATTGGTCAAAAATATGACTATACAATTTATTACTCTAAAATCTTTAGTGAACAGTAATATCAACAAAAGCCTTAACCTTGTATCCTGCTGTACTGTCTCCATCAACTGCCGCCAGCATCAGATGTTGGTTTGGGGCAATGGTTATAGCACTTCCCAAAGTGTATTCTGTTCCCGGAACTTTATCATCATAGCCCGGTTGAGTAAATTTGCCGTCCTGAACGGCTATAATCCATTTTGTAGCTCCCGTAAAACCTGCAAAAGACAGTTTTGTGAAGCTTATAGCTCCGGCTTGAGAGTCATAGGCAGATAATATGTAATTTGTAGTCTCCAAGAGAGTTTTCAGCTTATCTGAAGTAAATACAGTCCGTTCATCCTGACCTGATGTAGGCAGTTTCGCTCCGAAGCCATCGGCATCTGCAACAACATTAAATATGTATTCTCCTCCTTGAGGTACGGTTTTATTTCTCAGCTTTACAACAATCTTCTGTCCCTTGCTCAAATTAAGGTTTGTAAAGGACAAGGTTCTGACGTTAAGCCTCTGGGACGGATTCAATGTTACTTCCGCACCGTTTCCTATCTTCACCAGGTCAGTTTCAAATGCAGGGAAGCCTTCCGGCAGCCAGAAAGTAACTGTACCATTTGAAAAATCGTCCCTTGAAGTATAGGTTATTTCAAAGTCCTTTACTGTTGCCGCTTCACCTGTTACAGGACTTATTTCCAAAATCCCCGGAAGTGTTATATTACCCGGTGTAACATTTACGTCAATACGTTTTATGCCACTGGCAAAACCCGTGTACTGACCCGTTATATATATCTTTACCGTTCCGGCTGCTATAGCTGTTATTACACCTTTATCAGTTACAGTGGCAACACTGCCGTTCAAAGATACGAATCCAACTGTGCTCTTATCAGGTGAGACCGACAAGCCTAAGTCTTTATACAAATCAACAGACTTCCCTTCTTGAAGAGTTATACTGTCATTAACTACACCGGAAGCACCAATATTAACAATTGGCAGATAAGAGTCATCTGTTCCCGGTACATATTTATATGAATAAAAGGAAGGGGTAACCCCCATTTTAACATTGTTTGCATAGGAATATGCACTAGTAATTTTACCGTAGCCCTTTATTTCAGCATCTGCCATAATAACAAGACTTCCGATATATGAACCGCTCATCATGTTAATATATGAGTTCTGAGAGGTGTCGTTCAATATCAGAGAAGTAACTGTACCCTTTTTAAAGGTAAATTCAGTAGTACTTTCTATATTTGCTGTGTTGATTTCAGTAGTTCCATCTATAGTTATTTTATTTCCCTTGGCATCCTTTAGAACATTAAGGGTGGTAATCTTTCCGCCCAAAAATTCAAGCTGTTTTTTTGATACTCCCACAGATATCGTCTTAACAGTTCCCGATAAAAGAGAAAAAGTTCCAAGACCGTCTTTATTCAGGTCAACATTTTCTGCATTGCCGCTCAATTTAATATTTAAATTACTGTTTTCCGCAACTATACTTTTAAAGTCACCTGTTAAAGTTACATTCTGTCCATCAAAAGCCCCATGCATGGCAGTGACATTTACAAAGCCCTCTCCGCTTGTCAGGTAACCTTCTTCAATGGTACAACCCGATTTTAAATATGCCTGCTTAATAGTTGTATTTCCAACCACTCTTATATATACATTGCCTTCACTCTTTTCAACGGTCAGGTTCCCGCCTATCTGAGAATTTTTTATAATTACCCCGTTAGGCCCTCCTCCTCTTATTATAAGCCTTCCTGACAGTTTCACACTCTCCAGAGTAACAACTCCGTCGCCCACACCCTCACCGATAATCAAATCTCCGGCAATGGAAATACCTTTTAGAGTAACGGCTCCCACACTGATAAACATATTACCTGATGCATTAGCAGTTATGGCTCCCGATTTAAGAGCAATCTGCCCCACGCATTTATCCAGCATAACTAAAGCATCCTTTAGCTTAAGTACTCCCAATGGTGCATATCTTCCGGCAGCAACCTCTGTAAGTCCGCCTTTTTCTATCACCGCAGCCAAATTATTCAGCTGCTTCTGTTCAAGAGCCTTACCATCAGTTATTTTACTGAGTACTTTATCATCTTTAAGTTCAAGTCCAAAAACATATGCCGACATCTCTGCCGCCTCTACTCTGGTCATATAAGCAAATGGGTTGAATTTTGTATTATTTTCAGCTGAAACAAATCCGGATGCAGCAGCCTTTGCAAGCTCCTGTCCATACCATGAGTTCTTTGGTACGTCGCTAAAATTAATATCAGCCTTTTTTGACGTCTTCAAAATTGCGTTGAGCATTTTAATAAAATCAATCTTCTCAACAGGCTTGTTTAAGTCCAGACTTGAGTAACTTTTATCCAATACACCGTTGTTTTTCCATTTGCTCAGCAATGAACCTGTGTAGTTGGAATATGATGTTCCCGTTGTTGCAAATGCAGACAGGGGAATAACCATAAAATATATTACTGCAAGCATCAGAGATAGTTTGTTTGCATATCGTTTCATTAACTTGCTCCTTCTCTTCTTTATTGATTACCTTGATTATAAATTAATCCCTTATATACCATTAATGCAGCTTCTGCCCTTGTTACATTATTTGAGGGCTGCAAGTAAACCCGCCCTTTAATTATTCTTCCAGAAATAATACCTACTCCGCATGCAGCGGCTATATTTCTGGAAGATGAATATGAAATCAACTTAAAATCTGCAAACTCCTTCAAAGTACTGCTGTCCTTTTGAGGTAATGGAGTTCCCTTTATTTTCAGAGCCAAAGCAAGCATTACCGTGGCCTGTTCTCTTGTTATAAGCTTATCCGGGTAAATCTTGTTATTTTTATCCTTGCTTATTATACCAAAGTACTCTGATAACATAATTTCCTTATAATATTTATGTTTTACGGTAACATCGGCAAATCTTCCTGCCACTGCTTTTTCCATGCCAAGGCTTCTAACGAGCATGGCACAGTATTCCCCTCTGCTAATAGACTGTTTTGGGTTAAATTTATTACTTTTGTCTTCGAATACATTTCTGCTTGCAAGGTTATTGATTGCCTCTGCCGCCCAGCTTACAGACCCCAAATCACTGTATGTATTATTTACCAAAGTAACTGTGGCAACCTCATTTGAAGGATTGCTCTGAACCAAACCCTTTACAGCTCTGATTCTGTATGTCATTGTTCTTCCGGGTATAGCATCGTGATATATAAAAGTTGTCACATTTGAATCAACTCTGCCTATTTCTCTGAAAAGATACAACTGCTTTGCCTCAATTATAAATCCTTCTTCGGTAGAAGAATTGTCCTTCCATGATAGCTTCACGTCATTAGTTGATAGAACGGAAGTTTGCAAATTGCTGGGGACTTCAGGAGCATCTAATGACAACTGTACCTCATTGCTGTAGCTGACAGCCGTTGACCTGTCAAAGGCCTTAATTCTGTAAAAAGTAGGTTCCGTACTGCTTATCCATTTATCATTATATTTTGTTACATTAGGCTCAAGCTGTGAGATCTGATACCACTGTGACAGCAAACCAATCTTTTTCTCTACTATAAAGCCTGCCTCCATACTGCTGGTATCATCCCAAGTAAGCTCAACCTCTGTTTTACTTATAATGTTAAATGACAAGTTTGCAGGAGGACTCAGAGGCGTTGTTAAAGCACCGGATTCATTGGAGAAATCAGAATATACTTCATTATCATTAATTTTTGCCCTTACCTTATAGGAATAGTTTTTTTGTGGAGATACATTCAAATCAATATAACTGTTTGCATTTCTACCCATTGTATCATACAATGTATACTCTGTTTCAGCAGGAGCTTTTCTCCATATCTCAAAGCCTGTTTCATTGGTAGTCAAATCCTGCCATGACAAACTGATTTTTTTACCATCTACACTGACAGCCGTGAGCCATGAAGGAGGCTTTAAATATGTACTGGCCACATTCAGAACATCTGAATACTCGGAACTGGTAACACCTGTTAATGCCTTAATCCTGTAGCTGTATATGGAATTTTCATGTGCAACGTTATCAATATAGCTGGTGGTATTCTGTGGCAATACTGCAACTTCAGTGAAAGCACCTTCGTTGGATGCTCTTCTTTCAATAATATATGCCGTTTCAAATGATACATCCTGCCATTTTAGCTGTATTTTATACCCTGAAAGAGCAAATCCCGACAGGTTTGACGGTCTGGGCAACATTGAAACCGCACTGATTCCGTCATATTCATCAGGATAAGCAGAGGATTTTATATACTCCGTTGAATACGACCTGACTTTATAATAATACTTTATACCCGCCGCTATTGCCTTGTCACTGTATGCATTCTGACCTGCCGGAACTCTGGATACTTCCGTCCAGGAGGTAGAGCCTTCCGTTCTTCGCTCTATTATAGTATTGCTTATCTTACCCGCAGGATAAGTCCATTTTAAATCTATCTGATTAGATGAAACCGTTGTAGGCGTCAAAGAATCCGGTCTTGCAACTTCATCTGTGCGAATTGAAATTTCATCAGCATACACATATGTTGTATAAGTGGAATCCATAACTTTTACCCTGTAAGTATAAATATGCCCGGGTTGAACGGTGCTGTCTGTGAAAGTTGTAAGATTTGCAGCAGCGTAAGAGACCGTTGAAAATATCCCTCCGTCAACACTTCGCTCCAAATAATAATTTATCTCATTAGTTAAATAGTCATTCCAATTGAGGGTAACCACATTTACATTATGTACTAAAGCAGTGATATTTGATTTTACAGTAGCGGCTGCTGTATTAAGTACAACTAGGCTTTGCATCAAAATAGCTGCTGCAAGCATTATTGCTAACTTAGAAATGTGTTTAAATTTATGATATTTTTTTCCCCTGTTAGAAATCAAAGCATATACCCCCAAAAATTTCTTTTATTATACCTTATCGGCAATTTTTAGAATAGATTTTATAAGGTTGTACATTTTGTAATGTTAATGTCACATTAAATACAAAAAAAGCTGTACACCAATTTCTTAGTGTACAGCTTTCTTTTAACTGCTATACTTTACTCAGCAGTAAATGTAACTGCTATTCTTTTACTTTCACGCTTACCAGAGTTAGTAACTGTAAAGTAGAAAGTTCCGCCTGCCTGTCCAAGTTGAGAAATTGTAATTACAACCTGTGACTGTGCAGCTGCTACTGTTGAAGTACCAATTGCTTTTCCGGCTTCTGCTGCATCATAGATAGTTACTACATCTCCTGCTGTTAAACCATATACAAGAACCAAATCATTTCCGGTATTATTAATGGCCAAAACTTTATCCGCATTAGGATCAGCAGTTACCTCTTCAGCTGCATATGCTACTTCTGTTCTTGTGCTTTCCAGCTTGCCCGCACTTGTTACAGTTACATATACCTTTCCTGCTTCTGTACCTAATTGAGTTATGCTAACTAAAGCTTCTGTCTTTCCTGTTGCTACTGTTGCTGTTCCCGCTGCTGTAGTAGCTGTTTCGTCCTTGTATACCTTTACTATGTCTCCTGCTGTAAGTCCGGTTACAGCTACTGTATCTGATTTTCCTGCGTTATTTGTTACTGTTATCGCATCAGCTTTTAATGCCTCTGTTACTTCTTCTGCATCGTATGCCTTTTCTACTCTTGTACTTTCTTTCTTACCTGAGGATGTTACTGTTACATATACTTTTCCTTCTTCCACTCCCAGCTGTCTGATTGTAACGGTAGCTTCTGTTGCTGTTGCTGCAACTGTTGCTGTTCCCAATGTTGCAGTTACTGTATCGTCCTTGTATACCTTTACTACATCTCCTGCCTCAAGTCCGGTTACCTTTACTGTATCTGATTTTCCTGTTACGTTGTTTGTTGCAGTAATATTATCCGCTACAGGTGCAGTACTTGTTGCTTCTTCTGTATATGCTACTTCTGTTCTTGTGCTTTCCAGTTTACCTGCACTTGTTACAGTTACATATACCTTTCCGGCTTCTGTACCTAATTGAGTTATGCTAACTAAAGCTTCTGTTTTTCCTGTTCCTACTGTTGCTGTTCCCGCTGCTGTAGTAGCTGTTCCGTCTTTGTATACCTTTACTATGTCTCCTGCTGTAAGTCCGGTTACAGCTACTGTATCTGCTTTTCCTGCGTTATTTGTTACTGTTACCGCATCAGCTTTTAATGCCTCTGTTACTTCTTCTGCATCGTATGCCTTTTCTACTCTTGTACTTTCTTTCTTACCCGGTGATGTCACTGTTACATATACTTTTCCTTCTTCTACGCCCAGCTGTCTGATTGTAACGGTAGCTTCTGTTGCTGTTGCTGCAACTGTTGCTGTTCCCAATGTTGCAGTTACTGTATCGTCCTTGTATACCTTTACTACATCTCCTGCCTCAAGTCCGGTTACCTTTACTGTATCTGATTTTCCTGTTACGTTGTTTGTTACAGTAATATTATCCGCTACAGGTGCAGTACTTGTTGCTTCTTCTGTATATGCTACTTCTGTTCTTGTGCTTTCCAGTTTACCTGCACTTGTTACAGTTACATATACCTTTCCGGCTTCTGTACCTAATTGAGTTATGCTAACTAAAGCTTCTGTTTTTCCTGTTCCTACTGTTGCTGTTCCCGCTGCTGTAGTAGCTGTTCCGTCTTTGTATACCTTTACTATGTCTCCTGCTGTAAGTCCGGTTACAGCTACTGTATCTGCTTTTCCTGCGTTATTTGTTACTGTTACCGCATCAGCTTTTAATGCCTCTGTTACTTCTTCTGCATCGTATGCCTTTTCTACTCTTGTACTTTCTTTCTTACCCGGTGATGTCACTGTTACATATACTTTTCCTTCTTCCACTCCCAGCTGTCTGATTGTAACGGTAGCTTCTGTTGCTGTTGCTGCAACTGTTGCTGTTCCCAATGTTGCAGTTACTGTATCGTCCTTGTATACCTTTACTACATCTCCTGCCTCAAGTCCGGTTACCTTTACTGTATCTGATTTTCCTGTTACGTTGTTTGTTGCAGTAATATTATCCGCTACAGGTGCAGTACTTGTTGCTTCTTCTGTATATGCTACTTCTGTTCTTGTGCTTTCCAGTTTACCTGCACTTGTCAAAGTTACATATACCTTTCCAGCTTCTGTGCCTAATTGGGTTATACTAACTAAAGCTTCTGTTTTTCCTGTTCCTACTGTTGCTGTTCCCGCTGCTGTAGTAGCTGTTCCGTCCTTGTATACCTTTACTATGTCTCCTGTTGTAAGTCCGGTTACAGCTACTGTATCTGCTTTTCCTGCGTTATTTGTTACTGTTATCGCATCAGCTTTTAATGCCTCTGTTACTTCTTCTGCATCGTATGCCTTTTCTACTCTTGTACTTTCTTTCTTACCCGGTGATGTCACTGTTACATATACTTTTCCTTCTTCCACTCCCAGCTGTCTGATTATAACGGTAGCTTCTGTTGCTGTTGCTGCAACTGTTGCTGTTCCCAATGTTGCAGTTACTGTATCGTCCTTGTATACCTTTACTACATCTCCTGCCTCAAGTCCGGTTACCTTTACTGTATCTGATTTTCCTGTTACGTTGTTTGTTGCAGTAATATTATCCGCTACAGGTGCAGTACTTGTTGCTTCTTCTGTATATGCTACTTCTGTTCTTGTGCTTTCCAGTTTACCTGCACTTGTCAAAGTTACATATACCTTTCCAGCTTCTGTGCCTAATTGGGTTATACTAACTAAAGCTTCTGTTTTTCCTGTTCCTACTGTTGCTGTTCCCGCTGCTGTAGTAGCTGTTCCGTCCTTGTATACCTTTACTATGTCTCCTGCTGTAAGTCCGGTTACAGCTACTGTATCTGCTTTTCCTGCGTTATTTGTTACTGTTACCGCATCAGCTTTTAATGCCTCTGTTACTTCTTCTGCATCGTATGCCTTTTCTACTCTTGTACTTTCTTTCTTACCCGGTGATGTCACTGTTACATATACTTTTCCTTCTTCTACGCCCAGCTGTCTGATTGTAACGGTAGCTTCTGTTGCTGTTGCTGCAACTGTTGCTGTTCCCAATGTTGCAGTTACTGTATCGTCCTTGTATACCTTTACTACATCTCCTGCCTCAAGTCCGGTTACCTTTACTGTATCTGATTTTCCTGTTACGTTGTTTGTTACAGTAATATTATCCGCTACAGGTGCAGTACTTGTTGCTTCTTCTGTATATGCTACTTCTGTTCTTGTGCTTTCCAGTTTACCTGCACTTGTCAAAGTTACATATACCTTTCCAGCTTCTGTACCTAATTGGGTTATGCTAACTAAAGCTTCTGTTTTTCCTGTTCCTACTGTTGCTGTTCCCGCTGCTGTAGTAGCTGTTCCGTCTTTGTATACCTTTACTATGTCTCCTGCTGTAAGTCCGGTTACAGCTACTGTATCTGCTTTTCCTGCGTTATTTGTTACTGTTATCGCATCAGCTTTTAATGCCTCTGTTACTTCTTCTGCATCGTATGCCTTTTCTACTCTTGTACTTTCTTTCTTACCCGGTGATGTCACTGTTACATATACTTTTCCTTCTTCTACTCCCAGCTGTCTGATTGTAACGGTAGCTTCTGTTGCTGTTGCTGCAACTGTTGCTGTTCCCAATGTTGTAGTTACTGTATCATCCTCGTATACCTTTATTACATCTCCTGCCTCAAGTCCGGTTACCTTTGCTGTATCTGATTTTCCTGTTACGTTATTTGTTACCGTAATATTATCTGCTACAGGATCAGTACTTGTTGCTTCCGCTATGTATGCTTTTTCTACCTTATCACTCTCTAAACTACTGATATTAGTTACAGATACATATATAACACCTGAATCTGTACCTATCTGAGGAATACTTACAATAGCTTCTGACTTCCCTGTCATTACAGTTGCAGTACCTATCTGAGTCGTGGGGCTGTAAACCCTTACTACATCACCTACTGCTAATGAAGTTACTTTAACAGTATCTGCCATGCCAGCATTATTTGTAACTGTGATATTTGCCACATCAGGCTTTGGTGATATCCCATCTGCTAATGCTACATTTGTAGTCGAAAAAAATAAAGCTGCTGCAACTAAAATACTTTGAACTCTGAACTTAGATTTCATACTTTTAACCTCCTTGTTATTCTGTTGTTACATTATTGTAATACTCCCTTAGTATATCGCCCAAATTGCCCATTCCCTTTATACAAATTTCGTTTAAATACAGCAATTTTTCCAAAAAATATTTTTTTAGCATAAAAACACTATATTTTTATGTAAATGCTATGACATTTTATTGAAAATTAAAGAGTCTATACAAGATTTAAAATAAAATCCTGTATAGACTCAAAAAGAACTCTGCTATTTAACTTCTTTTATTTGTTGCACTCAAACGTGCCATCGCCCTTGCAAGTGCAGTTTTTGACCTCATATATTCCAATTGACTGAGTTTCTTCTGAAGTCGTTCCTCGGCACGCTGTTTTGCAGCCTTGGCTCTGTTAATATCTATTTCCTCCGGGTATTCGGCTGTATCGGTAAGTATAACAACCTTGTCGGGCATAATCTTTGCAAACCCTTCAGTAACAACTGCCTCAATCCATTTACCCTGTGCATTGATTCTAAGAGGTCCGACGCTTACAGCTGAAACTGTGGGTGCATGCTTTGCCAAAACGCCCATCTCACCATCACTGGATTTAAATATTACACACTCTGCCTCTCCTGAAAAAAACTTTCTCTCAGGTGTTAATACCTCTAAAAAAAATGTGGCCATGTCTTCTTTAACCTCCATAAGCCATATACCGGCTTAAAATGCATTAACTCAGGGGATTATCATTCCATTTCCTTCGCAGCTTCGTAAACATCTTCAATAGCGCCCTTCATGTAGAAAGCTGCTTCCGGTATATTGTCCATCTTACCGTCGATAATCTCTTTAAATCCTCTAATAGTTTCCTTTAAAGGAACATACTTTCCTTTATAGCCTGTAAACTGTTCTCCTACAAAGAAAGGCTGTGACAAGTATCTCTGAATCTTTCTGGCTCTGAAGACCGTCAACTTATCTTCCTCCGGCAACTCATCCATACCAAGTATAGCAATAATATCCTGAAGTTCTTTATTTCTTTGAAGAATTTCCTGTACCCTTCTTGCAACAGCATAGTGTTCTTCGCCTACAACCTTGGGGTCAAGTATTCTTGAAGTTGATTCAAGAGGGTCAACCGCAGGATAAATACCCATTGCAACAATATCTCTGCTTAAAACAGTAGTTGCATCAAGATGGGCAAAAGTAGTTGCAGGAGCAGGGTCAGTCAAATCATCGGCAGGAACATATACTGCCTGAACGGAAGTAATTGAACCCTTGTTTGTTGATGCAATTCTCTCTTGGAGTGCACCGACATCTGTTGCCAACGTAGGCTGATAACCAACTGCTGAAGGAATTCTTCCCAACAGCGCGGAAACCTCCGAACCTGCCTGAACAAACCTGAATATATTATCTATGAACAGAAGAACATCCTGTCCCATTTGATCTCTGAAGTACTCAGCCATTGTAAGTCCTGTAAGACCAACTCTCATTCTTGCTCCCGGTGGTTCATTCATCTGTCCGAAAACCATAGCAGTCTTTTCAATAACTCCAGAGTCATTCATATCATGCCATAAGTCATTACCTTCTCTGGTTCTTTCTCCAACACCGGTAAATATTGAATATCCGCCGTGCTCTGTTGCTATATTTCTGATTAATTCCATTATGAGAACTGTCTTACCAACTCCGGCACCACCGAAAAGTCCTATTTTACCACCCTTTGCATATGGTGCCAGCAAGTCTACAACCTTGATACCTGTCTCAAGTATTTCCGTAGAAGGCCTTTGCTCTTCCAAAGATGGTGCTTCCCTATGTATGGGAAGGTAAGCAGTTGGTGTAACCGGTCCTGCTTTGTCAACAGGCTCACCCAAAACATTAAAAATTCTACCCAGAACTTCTTTACCAACGGGTACAGTAATTGCATCCCCCGTATCTTCTGCACTCATACCTCTAACAAGTCCGTCTGTAGAAGACATTGCAACACATCTGACTGTATCATTTCCAAGATGCTGCATTACTTCCGCAGTAACAGTACCAGAATCTGTAGGAATCTTAATAGCATTATATATATTAGGCAAAATACCATTTTCAAATCTTATGTCAAGTACAGGACCTATAACCTGTACAATGACTCCGGAACTTCCAGCCATTTTATACACTCCTTTCAAAATTAGGAGAACTTTTTCATAGTAAAATTTTGTCCTCTATTTCTATTTTAAAGCCGAGGCGCCACCAACAATTTCAGAAATCTCCTGGGTTATAGCCGCCTGTCTTGCTCTGTTGTAATACAGATTTAACTTTTGCAGCATTTCATCTGCGTTTTTAGTTGCATTATCCATAGCAGTCATACGGGCATTCTGTTCACTTGTAAAAGCTTCAACAAAGGTGCCGTACATAATACCTTTTATATACTTGGGAATAAGGACATCAAGAACTTCTTGTTCTGACGGTTCATATTTAAACTTCTGGTCCAGCACAATCTCATTGGCCTTTACATCCTCGCGGAGTGCACCGATTTCAATTGGCAGAAGCTTTAAAACCTTTGGCTCCAAAGATATAGCAGATATCATTTGAGTATATACTATATAAACTTCATCAACTTCCTGTTTATTGTACAAATCAAGTATAGTCTCTGTAATTTCCCTTGCCCTGAACACCGTAGGATTCTGAACTGCATAATCAAATTCAGTGTGGACATGGTATTCCTTTCTGGTAAAGTAAGACCTTCCTGTGGTACCTGCCACCAGAAGCAAGGCATTTTCTTTGTTATCACCGATTTCACGTTCTGTCAGCTTTAAAATATTACTATTGTAACCGCCGGCCAGACCCTTGTCACCGGTCATAACAATATATGCTTTCTTCTTGCCTTCCTTTTCTTCTCTTATGTCAAAAAACTTGCTTTCAACCTCAGCACTATGTGCCAGAATATCGGCTATGGTTTCTCTGACCTTGTTAAAGTAAGGAAGTGTCTCTTCCAACTGTGTTCTGGCTTTTTTAAGTTTTGACGCCGATATCAACTTCATGGCCTTAGTAATCTGTCTCATCTGATTTATACTTTTGATACGTGATTTAATTTCACGCATATTGTTTGCCATATGATAAACCGCCGTTTCTGTCCCACAGCACGACAAAAATATAATCATAACGCTTATCTGCTGTGTTATTGTTGTTAGATAAGCTTTTATTAATTTTAAATAAACTGAGCCTTAAACTCATCTGCCGCAGTCTTCATAAGCTTTGATATTTCATCGCTTATATCTCCTGTTTCAGCAATACTGGTTAGAATCTTAGGGTACTTTTCCTTTATATATGCCACAAATTCCTCATTGAACTTTCTAACCTTATTTACAGGTAAGTCCATCAGATAGTTATTTGTAGCTCCATATAGTATCAGAACCTGTTCCTCAACCGGCAATGTTGCGTACAGAGGTTGCTTCAGTGTCTCTACAAGACGCTCGCCCTGAGTGAGCTTATCCCTTGTGGATTTATCAAGGTCAGAGCCGAACTGCGCAAACGCTTCAAGTTCCCTGAACTGTGCAAGATTTATTCTCAAAGGACCTGCAATTTTTCTCATAGCTTTTATCTGAGCAGAACCACCAACTCTGGAAACTGATAATCCAACGTTAACAGCAGGTCTTTGTCCGGAATAGAACAATTCTGACTCCAGATATATCTGACCGTCAGTTATTGAAATAACATTAGTTGGGATATATGCTGAAACGTCTCCTGCCAGTGTTTCAATGATAGGCAGTGCGGTAATTGAACCTCCACCCATTTCATCGCTTAGTTTAGCTGCTCTTTCAAGTAGTCTTGAGTGTAAATAGAAAACATCTCCCGGATAAGCTTCTCTTCCCGGTGGCCTTTTCAGCAGAAGTGACATTGCTCTGTAGGCTACCGCATGCTTGGACAAATCATCATAAATGATTAAAACATCCTTATGATATCTGTACATAAAATCCTCTGCCATAGCACACCCTGCATAAGGTGCAAGGTACTGAACCGATGAAGGATCGCTCGCCGTTGACGATACAACAATAGAGTATTCCATGGCTCCGAATTTCTCCAGAGTATTTACAATACCCGTAATGGTAGATGCCTTTTGACCTATTGCTACATAAACACAAATGACATCTTTACCTTTTTGATTGATAATGGTATCTACAGCTATAGCTGTTTTACCAGTCTGTCTGTCTCCAATTATAAGCTCTCTTTGCCCTCTTCCAATTGGAATTAAGGCATCAAGTGCCATAATACCTGTTTGAAGCGGCTTGTTAACGCTCTTTCTGTCAATAACGCCGGGAGCCGTAAAATCAACAGAGCGATATTCCTCTGCTACAATATCACCTTTACCATCCACCGGTTTTCCAAGCGGACTGACAACTCTCCCTACAAGGCTTTGTCCAACCGGTACCTGAACAGTTTTTCCTGTTCTTTTAACAGTTGAGCCTTCCTTTATTCCTCTGTCATCTCCCAGGACAACACATCCTACGTTATCTTCTTCGAGATTGAGAGCCATACCAAATACATTATTTTCAAATTGTAAAAGCTCGCCGGACATACATGATTTAAGTCCGTATATTCTCGCAATATTATCTCCTGACTGAAGAACGTATCCAACATCATCAGTCTTAACAGCAGTATCATAATTTTCAATCTGCTGCTTTATAATCGAGCTTATTTCTTCTGGTCTAAGACTCATGTTTCTCACCCCATATGTTCCGATACCATCAGCTAAACACTGACTATCTCAGTTAATGATTCTATCCTGCCTTTTACACTTCCGTCGTAAACCTGGTCACCTATAATTACCTTAATACCGCCAATAAGTGATGCATCTACGATTTCAGTGGAATTTACAGCTACTGCATTATATTTCTTTCTGAACTTTTCTCTTATAGTTTCCAATTGGACTTCAGTTAGTTGTTCAGCCATTATTATCTTCATATCCAGAACATTTGCCATTTCATTTGACATTTGCATAAATTGGCTGAATATTCCGGGTATTTCAGCTGTCCTCTGTTTTGAAATGAGAAGCAGTATCGTATTGAGCATATTTTTGCTTAAGCGTCCTGTAAATACGCTTCTTATGAGAGCTTGCTTCTTATCCGTTTTAATAACAGGGTTATTCAAAAAGTCTCTGAAGTCCTTATCAGAATTGTAAAGGTTGGTAAAGTCTCCAAATTCCTCTTTTACCGAATTAACATCCGACCCTGACAATTGCAGCAGTGCCTGTGCATACCTTTTTTCTACAAGTGGCATTAAGCAGCACCTGCCTCATCAATAAATTTTTCCACCAGACTTTTATTTGTTTCGGAATCCATATTCTGCTGAACAACTTTTGTAGCCGCTGTAATAGCAAGAACAGCTATCTGCTGTTTTACCTGCTTGAGCATTTCGGCTCTTTCACGTTCTACTTCCTCACGGCCTTTTTGCAGAATAAGCTCTGCTTCTTTTTTAGCAGCAGCAACTATCTCTTCATATTCCCGTGAAGCCTTTTGTTTAGCCTCGTTTACCAACCTGTCGGAATCCACTTTGATATTTCTTATTTGTTGGTCGTAGCTTTTGCGTGACTCAGCTGCTTCTAATTTTGCCTGTTCAGCATCGTTCAACGCTGTTTCTATTGAGTTCTTTCTGTTCTCCATAAACTGAGTTACCGGTTTGAACAGAATTCGTTTCATAAAGAAATATAAAATTAACAGGTTTAATGCAACAAAAAGAAATGTATACTTTTCAGGTGTTAGCATAAACTCGCGTCTCCTTATTACCTGTATTTTTATAGCACATTTATATAATAGCACCGTCTATTTAACACCGGGCTTTATATTCTTCTTTGTTACTACTATATCTGTGGAAGGTACACAACATACCTTCCACAGATACTCATATTCCTTTTATTTCATTTTCAAGAATACCAGTACCAATGCAACAACCAAACCATATATAGCTGTTGCTTCTGCAAGAACCGCACCCAGAAGCATTACGTTTCTGATTTGTCCTGCCGCTTCAGGCTGTCTTGCTATACCTTCAACTGCCTTTCCTGTAGCCAAACTGATACCTACTCCTGCGCCAATACCTGTAAATACTGCTATTGCCGCTGCTATAGCTATTATTCCCATTCCATTTCACCCCCTTATTCTAGTACCTCTGCAATATACAGAGACGTCAAAAACATAAATACATAGGCTTGCAATATACCATCAAACAAGTCAAAATACAGACTTAACGCTGCAGGTACTATCGGTGGCATTGCTGCGTAGATTAGTTCCATTACTATAAATGCTCCCAGAATGTTACCAAAAAGACGCAATGCCAAAGATAGTGGCTTAATACCGTAATCAAGTATCTTAAACGGGAGAATCAAAGGTATTGGTTCAACAAAACTCTTTAACCATCCGCTGACTTTTTTATACCTTATTCCGGCATAAATAACTACTGCGATTGACATTACCGCCAAACACGCAGTTACATTTATATTTCTGGTTGGAGGTCTTAGCTTAAAACCTTCTCCAGGAATAACATTAAAAATTGAGACAGTATTTGCAAAAATCAGAAACAACATTACTGTTCCCAGATAAGGTGCAAATGCCTTCCAATGATGCTCGCCTATAGCATCCTTAACTATGTTGTTGATAAACTCAACAATAATTTCAGCCACGTTCTGCTTTTTGCCGGGTACTGTAGTAAATTTGCGGGTGAATATAATTGCAAGAGTAATCATCACTGCCATAATTATCCACATAGTAACCACAACATCAGTAACAGGTATTTTGTTGCCGAACAGGCTAAAAGTGAATACTTCCTGCGGTTCCATCGCCTCAATAAGTCTTTCGCCTAAATCCACTTAGTTCACCTTCTGTCCAAATTGATTTTTTGTAATACCCAAAGTTTCCGTAACAACATTCAGCACTATAACTATCATTACCGATAAAGTGCCTGTCAATGCAGCCAGAAAAGTATGTACTCCCATACGCAGTGCAAAGACAATTGTAACACTAATAACGCCTAAGTTAAATAGATATAGCACTAAATTCAGTACAACTGCAACTGTTTTATTGATACCGTTGCCTAATTGCTTCAGCACAGCTTCAAGCACAGCTAACCTCAACAATGAAAATAGCACACTGACAGTGAGTATGATTATCATTGGTAGTCTATGATGTTTTACAAAAAAACATGCAATAAGCGACACCATATATACAATAAGAACCCTTTTAATAAAAAACTTTATACTATTACTCATATGTTATTATTTTATTGTGCCAATCTCCATAAAAAGTTGTTAAGTTTTCCGCCAAAATTTACGATATCTATTTAGGTTACTTATCTGCGTACAATGATAATAATCGATGGTTGGCAAGAAATTAGTTAAATAATAGCACAGTAAAAAAGGTAAATCAATGGTACTTTGACGAAATGTACCATTATAGAGTTAGTGAATTTAGTAAAGATGCACAAAAGAAATTCAAAAAATTCAGGAGTGGTCATTCTATGGATATTACAACCATTGTAGGTTTGGTACTGGGTCTTGGCGGGGTTTTAGCAGGTTATTTGGAAGAAGGAGGCCAATTGGGCGCTCTTTTCAAGGTAGCTCCGTTTCTGATTGTTTTTATCGGAGGTTTTGGTGCGACACTGGTTGCATTTCCTTTATCAGAAGTTAAGAAAATGCTTTCTACACTGAGCATGTTATTTATTCAAAAGAAATATAACGAAATAGATATAATTAATGAGTTGGCAGATTTATCTGAGAAGGCCAGAAAAGATGGACTTCTCAGTCTTGAGCAGGATGCCCAAACAAATAAGAATGACCTTATAAGAAAAGGCCTGGCTCTGGTTGTTGACGGTATAGAAACAGAAGTAATAAAGGACATACTTGCAAGAGAAACCGAACTGCAGGAAGAGATATATGAGTCAGGTGCAAAGATGTTTGAAGCCATGGGTGGAACCTGGCCGGCCATGGGAGTTTGCGGAACGGTTATGGGTATGATTAGTATACTTAAGGATTTGTCGGATTCCAATGCACTTGGGCCTAAGATATCCAGTGCCTTTATTGCAACCATGTACGGTGTTGCCTTCGCTAACCTTGTATGGCTGCCCTTCGGTACAAAAATAAAGGCTAAAGCGGCACGTGAAACAATGATTAACGAAATTATAATAGAAGGTCTCTTATCCATACAGGCAGGAGAAAATCCACGTATTATCAAGGAAAAACTCAACCTTAACCTTATGGAGAAGTTAAACGGTGCTAAAAATAAATCAGTAGCTACTGCGGAAGAAGGAGCTGAAGCGTAAGCATGGCAAAGGAAAAAATTATCAAGGATAATGCTGAGCGTTGGCTTTTAACATATGCCGACCTGATGAACTTGTTGCTAATACTCTTTATAATATTGTATTCCATGAGTCAGGTTAACACAGAAAAGTTCCAGCAACTCTCACAATCACTGAGCTCTGCCTTTGGTAATGGAGAACGGCCGTCTGTAGTTCAAGGTGGAAGTTCGGGAAATTCTTTAATTGATTTTCCGGCTACCATGCCGTCTCCCGTAATACCTTCAAAGATTGAGGATCAACAGATGGAGGCATTGCAAGAGGAAATAAGCGGTCTTGTGGATTCTGAAGGATTAAAAGGGAACGTATCAGTAACCATGCAGGAGCGTGGTATAGTTGTTACTATAAATGAGAAAATACTGTTTAAAAGCGGAAGTGCTATAATAGAACCAAATGATCAAGATACGGTAATAAAAATAGGAAAGGATATTCTGAGTAAGATTCCAAACAAACACATACGTGTGGAAGGACATACTGATAATATCCCAATGAAAAGTGCCTTATATCCGTCAAACTGGGAATTGTCTGCAGCAAGAGCAATAAATGTTTTGAAGCTTCTGGTTGATAAGGGCGGTATTAATCCAAAGATGATTGCTCCTGTACCATACGGTGAATATTCACCATTAGTTCCGAATACTACGGATATTAACAGAGCAAAGAACAGAAGAGTTGATATTGTAATACTTAGGGATTCATCCAGTAAGGGTGAAGCCGACACAGATAAAGAAGGCTCAACAGCCAAATAGCAGAATAATAATAAACGTAAAAAGGGGATGTTGTCCATAACATCCCCTTTAAAATAAACTTATTTACCTAATTTTTCAGATTCAAACACTAAACTCCTGAGGTATTTCATCTGTTAACCCGAAGTGATACAGAAGTACTTTGACAATTCTCTCGGAAGCATGTCCGTCACCGTATGGGTTTACAGCCTTTGCCATTGTGTCATAATCTTCCTTGTCTTCAAGAAGCTTTGTTGCATGTTCTATTATCTCGCTTTCAACTGTTCCGGCAAGTCTTACTGTACCTGCTTTAACAGCTTCGGGCCTTTCAGTTTCTTTTCTCAATACAAGAACCGGCTTGCCCAATGTCGGCGCCTCTTCCTGTATTCCGCCGGAATCTGTCATTATCATGTATGATCTGGCCATAAGATTATGCATATCCTGAACATCCAGTGGAGGAATCAAGTGAACTCTTTCTTTTCCTCCAAGAATCTCCTTGGCCGTTTCCTGCACAACAGGGTTTAAGTGCACTGTATAAACCAGTTCAACATCGTCATATTTATCAACAATTGAAGAAAGTGCACGACAGATATTGTGAAGTGGTTCCCCAAGATTTTCTCTTCTATGGGCAGTAACAGCAATGATTCTTTTATTTTTAAAGTCTATCCCTCTGAGTTCTTCACACTGGAAGGTATAATCTTCTTTTACAGTTGTTTTTAATGCATCATTTACAGTATTACCTGTAACATATATTGCATCCTGACTTACACCTTCTCTTAAAAGATTTTCCCTGTTGGTTTGAGTTGGTGCAAGGTGAATATCTGCCATTGATCCGGTAAGTTTTCTATTCATTTCTTCCGGATATGGAGAATACTTATCAAAAGTTCTTAATCCTGCTTCTACATGTCCCACAGCTATCTGCTTGTAAAAAGCTGCAAGGCTTCCTACAAAGCATGTCGTAGTATCACCGTGAACAAGTACTATATCAGGGTTTTCCTGCTCCATAACCTTTTCAAGGCCTTCAAGAGCCCTTGTCGTAATGCCTGTTAAGGTTTGTCTGCTCTGCATTATATTCAAATCGTGCTGAGGCGTAATCTCAAACATTTTCAATACCTGATCAAGCATTTCTCTATGCTGAGCTGTTACGCACACAATGGAATCAATCTTATCGCACCTTTCCAGTTCCTTTACAAGAGGTGCCATTTTAACGGCATCGGGTCTTGTACCGAATATTGTCATTACCTTTAGTCTGTCCAACTTTCTACCTCCTATTATAGACATTCTTGACGGGTTGTACAGGTAGTGAACCTCTTTTGCCCTACTTGCACTGTTCACTTCACTCATATACATTGATCCGCCTACTATGAATATAGCTACCGCTATTACCAATATAATGGCACTAACGGGCCCTTTATAGTCAAGTACTACCGCACATAACCCCAGTGCCGCACTTGCAACATATATAACCAAAACTGATTGTTTCTGGGTAAGCCCCATATCAACAAGCCTGTGGTGCAAATGCCCTCTGTCCGCTGCCATTGGTGATTTACCGCTTGCAACTCTTCTGAGAATGGCAAAAAGCGTATCAAACAAGGGCAGTGCCAGAACCAGCAACGGTACGGCTATGGCTATGGCCGTATAAGACTTGTATGTACCTTGAATAGATATGGTTCCCAGTACAAATCCTAAAAATGTTGCTCCCGTATCTCCCATAAAAATCTTTGCAGGATTAAAATTATAAGGCAAGAAACCCAGAACAGACCCTGCAAGAATTGCAGCCAGTACTGCTGTACGAATATCGGGATCACCCCTCATTACAGAAACAAAGAATAGTGACATGGAAGCAATTGACGATACTCCTGCCGCCAATCCGTCCAATCCATCAATAAAATTAATAGCGTTTGTAATACCAACTATCCATATCACAGTCAACGGGTAAGAAATCCATGGCCCAAAGGTCGATATTCCAATGACTGAAAAAGGATTAGTTACAAATTCAATTCTAGTACCGGTAAATGCAACTATAAGAGCTGCCGCTATCTGGATAGGAAATTTGAGTTGTGCGCTTAATGCATATTTATCATCTATAAAACCCAATACTGCAATAATTAAGCTACCTGCTATTAAGCCTAGAAAACGCTTGTCAAAAACCAACGCAGTTTCTACCTTTAATAGTTTGGAGCTGACTATACTAAATAGTATTGAAACAAAAAATCCTGCAATTATAGCCAAACCGCCCAACAATGCAGTTGGCCTCTTATGCATCCTTCGACTGTCCTTAGGAACATCAACAACCCCTAATTTAAAAGCAAGGCTTTTTACTGCAGGAGTAGCTGAAAAAGCAACTATAAACGCAAGGGTGAAAGAAATAAAATACTCATATACACTCGACATTTAAACACCTTCTTGTATTACAACCCTAGGCAAAGCCACATAAAAACATACCATCCAAACATCAAAATAGAGGGAGGCAGTCCCCCTCTGTTTATTATCTTGTTTTAAGTGTCTGCCCAAGGTCATAGTTCTATAATCTAACAACCTCTATACCGGCTTCACTAAGCAGCGTCATCGCCAGTTCATCAGGATATTCACCATTAAATACAATTCTGACAATGCCCGCATTAATGGCCAGTTTGGCACACAGAACGCAAGGCTGATTTGTAACATATAACGTAGCTCCGCTTACGCTGGTGCCGCTATATGCAGCCTGAACAATTGCGTTCTGCTCTGCGTGAATTGCTCTGCATAATTCATGTCGCTGCCCCGACGGGATATTCAGCTTTTCTCGCATGCATCCAACTTCAGAGCAGTGCTTACAGCCCACCGGAGCACCGTTATATCCTGTAGCAAGTATTCTCTTATCCTTTACGATAACGGCGCCTACTTGTCTCCTTATACAGGTAGACCTGGTCTTAATCAGCTCCACAATCTGCATGAAATACTCATCCCAAGACGGTCTCATAAAGCACCCCCTAAAGTTAAACTTTTGCTGAAGCTACAATCCGCAAAATTAACTGTCTAATTATTTTGTTCCGAATAATCTGTCGCCTGCATCTCCAAGTCCGGGTACAATATAAGCATGGTCATTAAGAATTTCGTCAACTGCTGCACAGTAGATTTCAACATCCGGATGATCCTTCTGCATTCTCTCAATTCCGGCTTTTGCAGCAATAAGGCACATAAGCTTTATATTCTTTACGCCTCTGTTTTTAATAAACTGAATTGCAGCCGATGCCGAACCGCCTGTAGCGAGCATTGGGTCAAGAACAACAATCTCTCTCTCCTCAACATCAACAGGAAGTTTGCAGTAGTATTCAACAGGCTGTAGTGATTCAGGATCTCTATATAACCCGATATGTCCTACTTTAGCCATCGGGATAAGTCTCAGCATACCGTCAACCATTCCCAATCCGGCTCTCAATATTGGAATTATTCCAAGTTTCTTACCTGAGATCACATTGGTTTTAGCCATTCCTATAGGAGTCTCAATTTCCACTTCTTTCAATGGCATATTTCTTGTAACTTCATAACCCATAAGCATTGCTATCTCTGATACTAATTCTCTGAATTCCTTTGTATTTGTGTTCTTATCTCTAAGCAGTGATATCTTATGTTGTATTAGCGGGTGGTCAAAAACAAATACATTCTCCATTATAAATTCCTCACTTTGTCAAATATTTTTTTTCAATGTCTGAAATTTTTTCAAGCCTGTTCTGGTGTCTTCCACCAAGAAATTCTGTTTCCAGCCATGTTTCAATTATATCGAGAGCTAGTCCCGGTCCTACAACTCTTTCGCCTATAGCGATTATATTGGCATCATTGTGCTGCTTGCACATTTTTGCCATATAGCTGTCGGTACACAATGCAGCTCTTGCACCCGGAACCTTATTGGCAGCTATTGAAATGCCAATCCCGGTACCGCATATTAAAATACCTTTTTCACATTCTTTACCGGCTACAGCCTCTGCCACAGCTCGTCCATAATCAGGATAATCAACTGAATCCGGTGAGTTTGTACCAAAGTCCTTTACCTCAAGTCCCTTGCTCTCCAAAAACTTTATAATATCTGCTTTTAACAGATATCCCGCATGGTCACTTCCAATTGCAATCATAATTCCTCCATAAATTGACAAAATCATTCTATAACTATAATCACATCTTTAATTATTTTATAGTATAAATTATTACATGTCAAAAAAAACTCAATTTGTTTAAAAGTAGTTTTATACATTCCTGTAATTCCTTGGCACAAGCCTCGTATACGCCATATGGCATTCCGTATGGATCACTAATATCAGCCGCACTGCTGTCCGGGTTTAAATCAGGATAAACATACTCTTTTAATGTAAAAATCTGAGCTTTTTTCCGGGGGCATAATCTTTTAATGATATCCCTGTGCTGTCGTGTCATTGTCAGAATCAAATCCGCCTGTTCAGCATCCGTGTCGCTGAGCATTTTTGCCTGATGAGATGATATATCAATATCCCACAGGGTTTTCAGTGCCTTTATGGAGTGTCCTGAGGCGGGCTCACCGTCAAATGCACTTATTCCCCTTGAGGCTGTTATTATTCTCTGGGAATCCTTCAAATCCTTTAAAGCTTCTTTCATTAATCCTTCTGCCATACAACTTCGGCATGTATTACCGGTACAAACGAATATTATCTTCAGAGAATCCGTTAATGAGTTACTTTCCTTCATTGTCAACCTCCAAAATAAAACTAGACAAGGTCTGCCTTGACAATATCATATCCGGCTGCTTTTACCATCCTATTCATTATTGCCAATCCTACACCATTTTGATCAACAGCTTCTGCCAGAATAATATCCACCTCTCTGTCATCAAACTCTCTTAAAATTGAAAACAGGCTGGATGCAATAGTTTCAGGGTGATTT
Source organism: Ruminiclostridium papyrosolvens DSM 2782 (assembly GCF_029318685.1). Taxonomy (NCBI): domain Bacteria; kingdom Bacillati; phylum Bacillota; class Clostridia; order Eubacteriales; family Oscillospiraceae; genus Ruminiclostridium; species Ruminiclostridium papyrosolvens. The sequence goes on along the minus strand of NZ_CP119677.1, from coordinate 317,201 downwards.
CTGTCCCCCATGGATATGGTCTCAAAGAGTTTATACCTGTCAAAGGTCTGGTCCGTAGAGCATACTCCTACTTTTTTGTCTTCCTTTATATACTTTTCAGCTAAACGACACACTACTTCAGTCTGCTTGTCCATATCATTGCTTTCAACTATAATAACATGGGCCTTGGGTGAATAGTGCTTGTACTTCATCCCAGGTGACTTTGGCACATTATCCGCAGTAACTTTCCCCATAATGGTCTTATCAATGTCTATCTGTCCTATAATTTCTTCTATTTGGCGTGGGGTTATTCCTCCCGGCCTTAAAAGAACAGGAGGGTCTACTGAAACATCAAGCACTGTGGATTCAAGTCCTACACTGGAACTGCCTGCATCCACTATTATTTCTATTTTCCCTTCCAGATCATCCAGCACATGCCGTGCAGTAGTGGGACTCGGCTTACCTGAAACATTTGCACTCGGGGCGGCAACAGGAATTCCTGCCAGCCTTATTAGTTCAAGGGCAACAGGGTGTCCCGGCATTCTTATGGCAACCGTATCCAGTCCTGCTGTTATCTCTCTTGGAATAGCAGAGCTTTTTTTCATTACAAGGGTAAGAGGCCCGGGCCAAAGCTTGTCCATTAATGCAACTGCTTTGGCAGGGATAAAGGAAGTCAGCTCCGAAACTTTCTCCCTGTCTGCTATATGTACTATAAGAGGATTATCGGAAGGCCTTCCCTTAGCCTTGAATATTTTGCTCACAGCTGCTCCGTCAAGGGCATTGGCTCCCAACCCATACACAGTCTCTGTTGGGAAAGCCACGGTCATGCCCTCTTTTAACGCTTCTGCAGCCGGTTCTAATGCAATTTTGTCTATATTTTCTGCATCTATTTTAATAACCTTTGTTTTCAAACATTTCACCTCTAATATGGTTTTGGTGCTAATTGAGCATCGTTACTATTATACCACATACTATTCCCAATATATTGCCTACCGATGACATTCTCCCCAGGTAAATCCTCTTTGATTCAGGGATAAGTTCACCAAAGACCACATACAGCATTGCTCCACCCGCAAATCCAAGGCACAGAGCAATAAATTGCTGAGAGACATGACCCAGAACCGCTCCGATAAATGCTCCCAAGCCCATTGGCACCCCTGAAAGTACAGTCAGCAAAAAAGCCTTTTTGGCTGAAAACCCTCCTAGTTTCATAGGAAGTGCCATTGCAATACCTTCGGGTACATCATGAATTGCAATTATAACAGTAAGAGTAAGCCCCAGTTCTACAGAAGCTTCAAAGCCCGAACCAACGGCAAAACCTTCGGGCAGGTTATGGAGTGCAAGACCCACCGATACCAGTATTCCTGCTCGAAGCAAACCGGAGTTGCCTTTTGTATTTTTTACACTATCAATTCTTTTTACCATATCATCAAGAATCATTACAATCAGTATTCCCAGACCTATTCCTATTATGGTCAAATTCAGGCCGGCAATTTCAAAGGCTTCCGGCACAAGCTCAAAACATACTACAGCAGTCATCAGTCCTGCTGAAAATTCTAAAATAGAGCTAAGCAGCCTGTTACTTATCCTTTTATCCACAAAAAAGGCTATCAACCCGCCAATACCCGTTCCGGTAATGCCTGATATCAAGCCTATAAATGTTATCTTCAAAATATGTTCCACATTAATTCCTCTTTCAAAAATAGTATGTCTACTAAACATACTATTCCTTCTAGGTGTGGAATAGTATTAAATTGTCCTGCTTTTTTGTTTGAAATTCTTAATCCTCATCATCAGCACCGCTTCCGAGCTTCTCGGATTGGTCTGTAGTTATGAGAGCATCTATCAGTTCGTCAAGATCTCCGTCAAGTACCTGCTCCAGCTTGTACAGTGTAAGATTGATACGATGGTCGGTTACTCGACCCTGAGGATAGTTGTAGGTTCTGATTCTTTCACTTCTGTCACCTGTTCCGACCTGACTCTTTCTATCCTGAGCAACTTCGTTTATTTGCTGTTCCTGAGCTATTTCGTAAAGTTTTGAACGAAGTATCTTCATTGCCCTATCTTTGTTTTTGTGCTGTGAGCGTTCATCCTGACAGCTTACGACTATTCCTGAAGGCATATGGGTTATTCTTATTGCAGAATCAGTCTTGTTAATATGCTGTCCTCCTGCACCGCTGGCCCTGTAGGTGTCTATCCTTAAATCATTTGGATTGATATCCACATCAACTTCTTCAACCTCCGGCAAAACGGCAACAGTTATTGTTGATGTATGAATACGTCCGCTTGATTCTGTAGAAGGTACTCTCTGAACCCTGTGTACACCGCTTTCAAATTTAAGCCTGCTGTACGCACCTTTTCCTTCTATAGAAAACACAACTTCCTTGAACCCTCCAAGTTCGGTAGGATTGGAGTCCATAATTTCATACTTCCAACGTTTTTTTTCGGCATACTTTGTCATGGCTCTGAAAAGTACTCCTGCAAAGAGTGCTGCTTCTTCACCGCCTGCACCACCACGAATTTCAACAATAACGTTTTTATCATCATTGGGGTCTTTGGGGACAATTAATATTTTCAACTGTCTCTTTATTACCTCAAGTTTTTCCTGAGCTTCCTGAAACTCCTGCTGAACCATTTCCCTAAAGTCCTTATCCAAAGTCTGGTCAAGAAGCTCTCTTGCCTCTTCAATTTCTTTTGATACTTTTGTGTATTCCCTGTACTTCTGAACGATTTCTTCTAAATCGGAATACTCTTTCATATATTTTTTATACTCATCCTGGTTGTTAATGACATCGGGGTCACTAAGCTTGTGGCTTATCTCCTCGTATCTGTCTTCTGCAGCCTGAAGTTTGTCAAACATAAATTCCTCCGTAAAACAACAGTTTCTATTTTTTGGCTTTCAAGTAATAGTTTTATATATAAATTGGCTAATATACATTAATATGCATATTAGCTGAATACACAGTAAAATTCCATACGCAATTCAATATTATATCATGAACAATTAATTTAATCTACAAAAAATAAACAGTCTGAAAAGCTTACTTTCAGACTGTTTATCTTGGTGGAAGATATCTATTTTAAAGTGTAGGTATGTTTATGGTGGTGGTTTATACTACTTTACTATTTCTACCTGTCCGTTCATGGTTTCTGCGATTATATTAACCTTGCATAGCCCGGACTCATAATTTTTGCTTTCCGCTTCAATAAAGCTTCCGCCTGTGCCCTGACGATTAACATTATGATATAGAATTTCCGGAACCAACAAGTTGATAGTTCCATTGGTTGCATGGGCCTTAACTTTGTAAACCCTGCTGTCCATATCATTCATATTCACCTTTATGCCTCCATTTGAGGTTTTGAGGTACATATCCATATCAGTTTCCCCATCAACATTCTGGGCGTTTTCTATACTAATTCTGCCGTTCTTTGTAACTGCATTAACAGATTTTGCTTTTATGTGTTTTATATCTATAACAGCATTTGAGGTATTTATATCAATGGTTTCTCCGATAATGTAATTCAACTGAATCCTGCCATTTTTTGTGTTTACGGAAATATTGTCACTATTGACTCCCATTAGCTCAATATGTGCATTTTTTGTAACAGCTGTAATTTCTTCAGAAATTGAATCTTCAATATAGATTTTACCATTTGAATTCTGAATAGCTATTTTTTTGAACTTAATGTCAGGAATAAATATTTCATGGGATACACTAACATTGAAAGCGGTACTGTTAACCTTTATTGAAATATTGGAAGGATCATCAGAAAATGTAACAACTCCTTCTCCGTCCGGTGCTGAGCTTTTAATTCTTGATATAATAACAATCTTTGAATCCAGATGCTTCTTTATTGTAATTGCCCCATTTACTCCCGATATGTCAAAGGTTGCATCTTCGGAAGGGTATACCTCAAAGTTCTTTTGAACCGTTTGACAGCTTCCGAAAACATTAAAGGAATTTGTATCTACAAAACTTCCAACATAATCTATTACCTTGTCTACAATTCCAAATGTTGTTGAAGCAACGTTTTTACCGATTTTTTCAGCCTTATTTGCAAAATCATCAATCATATTATCAAAATCAGCCTGATTATAATTGTTCTTAAAGCCTTTTTTCCACTCATTAACCTTATCTCTTACTTTTGCAGCCTCTTCTGTAAAGCCGTTTGCCTTTTGATTACCTTTAAATCCATTAGCAGATTCTTGTTCTGCCTTTGCATCAAGTGCTGCCAACAATTTTGCAGCCTCTTCGCTTGTGATTTTCTTTTCTTCAAGCATCGTTAGTATTAATAATTTTTCTTCACTTATAGACATTATTTAAATCCCTCCTAAAATTCAGATAGAAAAATGTTATTCCTTCATCAGTTCAATTGCTTCTTCAACACTAATTTCTCCGCTGTTAAGCTTATCAAGTATTTCCTTCTTTCTACCCGGAACTTCAGGTTGCGGTTCACCTTTATGTCCAAGTGCGGCCGCTACATCTTCCAGCTTATTCTTTACTGTGGGATATGAAACGCCCAGCTCTTTTTCAACTTCCTTTATATTTCCTCTGCACTTTATGAATACGTCTAAAAATGTTCTTTGATCATTTGTGAGTTTGCAGAACTTGCATAGTTTAAAATGCCCTTCTATAACAGTATCACAGCTGTTACATGTTATCCTTGTTACTTCAGTCTCATTTCCGCAGACCGGGCATTTGCCGATAGCTTCTCTTGCCATAAAATCACCTCTTGAATTTAATAAAGTTATAAATCTTGCTTATATTTGCCAAAGTTAATTTTCCCAGACAATTAATTAATTTTTTTAATCCGTCAATTAATATTATTAATCTTATATTAATATATTATGCTCATTCTCATATAATGTCAATATTATTTTTTAATTTTTTTAATTTATTTATTAATATTTTTGATATGTATATTAAATTATTTAATAAAGGCATAAAAAAACTGCCTCAACAAGGTTAATTGTCATTGTGAGACAGTCTGGTAACTCTTTTTTATACATTTTCCTTTTTACTTGCCTGTACCTTTGCTATTCTCATACCTTCCATTTCGGTTACTCTGAAAACTATATTTTCATATTGAACAACAGGTTTCTCGTCAACCTTTGGTATTCGGCCCAGAAGTTTTAGAATAAAACCTCCCAAGGTATCAAAATCGTCCACGGGAAGCTCTTCGTCCAATACTTCCTCAACCCTGTCAAGACTTATGGCACCATCGAAAACATAAGTATCATTCTCAAGATATTCAATATCTTTTTGTTCTATATCGTATTCGTCAAAAATATTTCCAACTATTTCTTCAAGTAAATCTTCTATTGTAACAATCCCTGCTGTACCGCCGTACTCATCTATTACAACCGCCAAATGAACCTTGTTCTTCTGCATTTCTTTGAATAACTCGTCAGTTCTCTTTGATTCAGGAACAAAGTAGGCACTTCTTGTAATTTTCTCCAGACTAAAATCCTTCGCGTTATTTTGGGTGTACTCCAATAAGTCCTTTACATGCAGTATGCCCACTATATTATCCAAGTTTTCACTATAAACAGGAACTCTGGTATATTTGTCACGGTTCATGACGTATAAAACATATTCAAGGTCTGAATCCACAGGAATACCGTCTATATCGGTACGATGGGTCATTATCTCAGAAACATGTTTATTATCAAACTCGAATATGTTGTCTATCATTTCCTTCTCAGAATCCTGAATAACTCCTCTTTCTTCACCGACTTCCATCATCATCCTGATTTCTTCCTCGGTTACTTTTTCATCGTCCCCGCCTGCGGGATTTCCACCAAAAAGCTTAATAAAGAAGTTTGTTGAAACCGTCAGAAATCTTACAAAAGGATTTGTAACACGTGATAAAAACATCAATGGACCTACAGCTATGTTGGCCAAAAACTCAGCCTTTTGCATCGCTAATCTCTTAGGTATCAATTCACCGAAAACTAATGTAAAATAGGAAAGAATTATGGTAATCACTACAAGTGAAACACTCCTGATAACTGATTCAGCAACCGGCAACCCGGTCTTTACTAATAATCCTGTTAAGTCATCCACAAAACTTTCCGTCGCAAATGCACTTGCAAGAAAACCAGCCAATGTTATACCTATCTGAATGGTTGCCAAAAATCTGCTGGGCTCACTAAGAAAGCTATAGAGCTGTTTTGCTTTTTTATCTCCCTCTTCTGCCTGCTTCTTAATTATTTTGTCATTCAAAGATATGAGGGCAATCTCAGATCCCGAAAAAAATGCATTTAACAGTACAAGAACCACAAGCAGTAAAACTTTAGTTAACAAGTAATCCAACCTCCACGCCATATATGCAAAGTTTATTTACGCAACCGTCTCGTATAAAGCTAATATACTAAAAAGCATATTTAGTGTCAACTCTTGGAAACAGTCTAAAAACCTTGTTTTATATAGCTTTCTCATTTTAGTCAGATATATTTATCAACTGCTTTTTCTACGTCTGAATTTTGCGACAAACAGCATTCCTACTGACATAAATACCATGCACACTCCCAGTATTACAGCATCCTCTACCGATATTTGTGTCACTGACTGCATTTTTATATCATTTTTGCTTTTTTGTTCCGGAAATCTTCCTTCCCTCATTTCTCCGTTTCCAAAGGGCATATTCTGGACAAATTTTATCTGTTCGTCAGTCATTCCAAGTGCTTTTAACTGCTGTAGCTGTTGCTCAGTCAAATCTTTTCCGTTGGCAGATTGTATTATCTTCATGGCCTGCATCATCACATCCCTGTCAGGCATATCCCCGAAGCCCTGACCGCCCCCCTGTTGTTGGTTGTCTTGAGGCGGTTCCATGCCTCCCTGCGGCATTTGTTCCTTGCCTTGCTGCTGGTTTCCCTGTGCTGAATCCACACCTTCCCGGGGCCTTTGATTATTACCTTGTTGCTGTTCTTGCTGCGGTTGATTTTCACCGTCTTTACCCATTCTGCCACCGCCACCTTGCGTCCCCATAACCGAAAGGTTTATTGCAGATGCATCTATTAACTTGTCAGAGGCCTTTGACTGTGCTTGGGTAGTCGATGGAATACTTCCGTCAAGTTGTCCCTGAATACTTTCTGCTCTTAGCTTGCCAAATTCTTTCAGCATAGCTGTACCGGCGGTATACTTGTCATATGAAAAAAATGCCGTTGCATCATTCTTAACATACTCCCCGATTAGTGAATTCAGTCCATCTACTGTTTTGTCAAATTTACCGTCATTAAAATAGCCATTGAGTATTTCCTGCAAATACTTGTGGTACTGCACTTTATATTCGTCAACTTCGAGGAGTTTGTTCAAAATAGGCCTCTCCGACATTTCAATACCCGATACGGGTGTGTCTATGGGAAAGTTTACGGCTGCAGATGCCGAGCCGGACTGAAAGCCTGCAAAAGCAAGATTGTAATCCCACGGAAGTATTGTGAGCTGCCCGTTATCCTCATAAAGATAATAGTTATGCTTCATATTGCTGAAATAACTGTCCAGATTAACTACAACTGTATTTACTGCAAAATATTTAAGACATTCATTAACATTAATATATTTTTCAAGCTCTGTTCCGTTGTTTAGATTCTTAATAGCTTTTATAACTCTTTTATAGTCTGCATCAGTACCTTTAAATATTTCCCCGTCAAATATATTTGAATAACTGCTTATTTTATCATCAACATATTTAAGGTCAGCCCCTCCGCCTTGGTTATTTCCAAACCCACCGAAACCGCGGCCTCCTTCATTTGCACTCTGATTCTGATTATTTTTTGTATCAGCTGTTTTTGATTTGTCATTCGTTCCATTACCTTGTACAGTGGCACCTTTAACTGCTTCTGATTGTTGCTGCTGATTTCCGTTTTCCCGTTTAGTGTCCTTCTGCCCCTCCTGATTTCCCGGAAAATCCTTCATCATTCCATTTCCCTTGCCCCCCATTGTTTCAGGCTTGTACAGTTTCCCAAAATCATCTCCATAGTTTCTCTCGGCGAAGGCATCCTCCATAGCCTCAACTGCAAGATAGAGCCCCCACTTCTCTCCGTTTACTTTTACATCAGTGTAGGCATATAAAGGCGTAGTAACACCCATGTAGGACATCATGTCAAGAGAAAGGTATTCCTTCATATATGTGGAATCGGCCTGTATATTGTTTATAACCATTTTGTCCATCCCCATGCAGGTTTGTCCCTTTATATAGTGGTCAAACTCCAGTTTAAAGCTGTATCTGTCTGAATTGCTGTTTGCTACCATTGATAGGCTCGAATTACCTTTAGGCCTTATTCCAACTGACTTATAGGTAATACCGTTGATAGTTGCATCACATTGAATGTACTCTTCACTTGTGGCATTTTTCAACATGTTCTCCCATTCTTTCTTATCTGCCTTTATGTCAATTGAAATTATCTTATCCTTATTAAACAACTTTGTGACATATTCAGGCTGTGAATTATCACCGCTTATCCCTATTAAGCCGGGAACAGTCATAAAGATTCCGGTAAAAACAATCACCACAAGCAGAACACCAGCAATAATTATATTTATATATTTGCCTGTTATCATAAGCTGCCTCCAAATCTATGACATATACTCCCCGTTATAGCTTACAAGTACTGTATTTGTTACCCCTCCAATATCTGAAATTTTGTTTACAAACTCAGTAGTACTGTCTTTTAGTCTGACTTCCAGAGTGAGTTCAATTCCGCTTGTAGTAACAGCCTTTGATTTAACCATGTGCTTTTTTACACTATCACTTATAGCACTGTTAACCTGCTTTTCCGCTTTTTCGTCTGCACAATTTACTACCAGGATGTAGGGATTATCAGTGGTTTTTTTGTTTACAAACAATACCATAACGACTCCTATAAACAACGAGCCAAATACGCCCAGAGGTATAAGACCTGCACCTGTGACAATACCTGCTGATATGGACCAGAACAAAAATGCTATGTCCATGGGTTCCTTTATAGCTGATCTGAAACGTACAATTGACAATGCACCCACCATACCAAGGGATAGAATAACATTGGATGTTACCGCCAATATTATTAGAGTAGTTATAAGCGTCATTGCCAGCAGTGAAACTCCAAAGCTTGCTGAGTACATTACCCCATTAAAGGTTTTTTTGTATACATAAAATATAAACAGTCCAAGTGCAAAAGACACCGCCAATGCGATTACCATATCCAAGGGTGAAAAAGAAGATACCTTCTCAACAAAATTGGATTTAAATATATCATTAAAAGTCATTTACTTAATCCTCCTGATTTTTTATTAGCCAAATATCCTACAGGCTGCATATTTTGAGAATGCTGAATTCTGCCTCTGTCCAAGCTGAATTATGTCCCTGATTATTTCAGGCAGAAACTCATCAAATTTCACTTCCATTATTATTTTTTTAACTGCATGAGAATTCATGGCAGCAGTTTGCTGATTAAAGAGCTCCTTTGAATTGAGTCCTGTTGTTATGCCGCTGTCAAAAGTAACTCTCACGTTACCGGGTTTATAAATATAAGGTTCTCTGATATAGTCCACCAGAGTTCTGGGTCTTAACTGTTGAAAATTCATTTTGGCATACAATTCAACTAATAACGAATTTTCAGAAAATCTCATCCACTTTATGTCACCATTTATTATTTGCTCACACTGTCCCACCGTCAATGGAGTGTATCTTTTGTAGCATAATCCGTTTATCTTTCCTTTTTTCTCCAGTTTAATGTACCGGATATCGCCATTATAATAACGAATTCTGAATTTCTCTCTGTTATTCAGGCCTAATATTTTTTCTTTAAGTGCCTTATCATCGGCATTGTCAAAATATAAACTCCTGATTCTATATCTGCCTCTTTCATCTGTATTTGAATCTTTTTGGGCTATAAACTTGAGCCGATTCCGCAAGGCAATGTAGTCAGATATTGAAATTTCATGCTTTATTTCATGCCTTAATTTTAATTTTTCCATGTTTCACCTCCTGATTTTTTAATCTGGCGTGTAGAGATTACATAAAAATATTAACTTTTAAATGTGATGGTTTTCTGAACGTTGGATGAATTCTGGAAGTAGAATTGTTACTAAACTGAAAACAAAAAAAGATACCAGTTACACACTTATGTGTACTGATACCTTTTATTAAATACGGTTTTTTAAATAGATTCTCTTTGAATGGTACTTGAGATTTGGGGAACAACCTGTTTTTTTCTGGAAACTACGCCTTTTAGAAATGCACTGCTTTCCCCTGTTTTTATATTAAAGGCTTTTTCCATCAGAGCGGCGTGGTCATCACCTACAAACAGAAGTTCTGAGCCTTCTTTTATTATGTTTGTAATCAAAAGCAAAATTAGGTTGTAACCCTTGTTTTCCAGAACAGTTCTCATATGCTTCAGCAATTCGTCCTTTATCTTGTGAAGACCTTCTGCATCGCTGGAATTTATTTGCCCTATTCCGATTTTATATTTGTTGAATACAAAATCCTTAAAGTCATAGTCAAGGATTGTCTGAGGAGTCATTCCCTGAAGGGATGCGTTTGCTTTAAACAATGATGTAGCAAATTCGTCTATATTAATGTCCGCTATTTTTGCAAGTCTGCTTGCAGCCAACTCGTCTGCGTATGTGCTTGTGGGGGATTTAAATTTCATAGTATCGGATATAATGGCTGCACATAAAAGTCCTGCTACACTTTTAGACGGGTTCATACCGTTTTCAAAATACATATTGGCAATTAATGTAGAAGTACTGCCTACCGCATCATTTTTGAAGAATATAGGGTACCCGGTCTGTATATCCCCTATTCTATGATGGTCTATTATTTCAAGTATGTCCGCCTGATCTATACCGTCAATGGTCTGTGCTCTTTCATTATGGTCAAGCAGAATTACCTTTTTACGACGTTGGGTAATAAGATGATAACGTGAAATAAAACCCTTGATAATACCATTATCATCAACCACAGGGTAACTGCGGTATCTGGTTTTAAGCATTTTATCTTTGATATTGTCTATATAGTCATTGATATTGAAGCTGATTAGTTGTTCTTTTGTCATAATGTGACTGACAGGGATGCTTTGGTTAATAAGCCTTGCAGTAGTAAAGGTATCGTAGTAGGTGTCCATCACTATGCAACCTTTTTCCTCTGCATACTGTATAACTTCCTCATCTGCCGTTGCCCCGCAGGTAATTATCAGACTGCTTGCACCAATCTCTATGGCTTTAAGCTGACTGTCCTTTCTGCTTCCCACCAGAACAATATCTCCTTTATCAACAAAAGGAGTCATATCCTCAGGCGCCATAGCTGCTATCACAACTTTGCCTGCAGATTTAAACTCTTCTTCATTTCCGCAAACCAATTTTGCTGCAAGCGTATCCATTATATTTCTGTAAGGTGTTCCGCTGGCACTTAGAATATTGTTTTCCAAGGCATCCAGATAGCTTCCGGTAATATCGGACAGTGTAATTATGCCTGTAAGCTTACCCTTAACATCTGCTACCGGGAGAACTTTTACATTGTTCTTTACCATTATGCTCCAAGCTGCTTTAATGGATATATCCTCCGAAACAGGACTTATTATGTCAATATCCAAGTCTGAAATCTGTGTTCTGACTGTTTCACGATATTCCGGCACCTCTACTCCAAAATATTTCAGTACAAATTCCGTTTCTTTGTTTATATCTCCTATTCTAATGGGTACAGCATGGGCAGCATGTCTTTTTTTCAACTCTGCGTAGGCAATAGCTGAACATATAGAGTCTGTGTCCGGATTTTTATGTCCGGTAATATATATTATATCATTCAATTAAAGCACTCCTCCAAATTACGGTTATTTGCAGTTTTATTTTACACTAATAGAATTTTGACTGCAATAAGCTTATGTAATCTCATGGCTCAATGTTTGTATTTAATGTCAACTCAAACCAAAAAGTGCTCCCTTTACCTAGCTTGCTTTCAACTCCGTATTGTGCTCCGTGCATATCCAATATTGATTTTACTATGGAAAGTCCCAGCCCCGTTCCCATTGCAGCTCTTTTATGAGCCTTGTCAACCTTGTAGTACCTGTCCCAAATAAGCGGGAGCATTTCCTCTTCTATACCTTCTCCTGTATCTGTAATTTCAACCTTTACGCCCTTGGCAGTACTGCTTTGAGTAATAGTAACCGTTCTATCTACCCCGGTATATGTTATGGCATTATTAATCAGATTATATATTACCTGTGATATTTTAACCGCATCAGCAATTACCCATATATCTTTATCACTTTTAAAATCAATTCTGTAGCCTTCCTGTTCAATAAGTTTATTATACCTTTGAAGTATTTTTCTAATGCTCTCAGTAATATTGAAGATTTCAACATTAATTTTACGGGTACCTGATTGAAGCTGGGAAATATCCAGAATATCATTTACAAGTGTGGTCAACCTTTTTGCTTCATCAATTATTATCTGAACATTTTCAGGGGTGTTTTCTCCGGGAAGATCCCTCATAACTTCGCCATACCCAGTAATCATTGTAAGAGGAGTCCTCAAATCATGAGATATATTCGCAATTAGCTCTCTGCGCAAGCCCTCCACCTTTGAGAGTTCCATTGCAGCGTAATTGAGAGTGTCGTTAAGCTCAGTTATTTCCAGATATCCCCGTCCCCGAAAGGAAGTTTTATAATTGCCCTTTGCAAGCTCCTTTGCGGAGCTGTTAATCTTGATTATAGGGTCAGAAACCTTTCTCGAAATGAAAAGCCCCATTAACAAAGCCAGTAGTAAGGTTATTCCGGTAACCCATATTAACTGGATTCTCAATGTATTTACGGTGGCATTTACGGGAGTTATAGTTGAATTCAACATTACAATTAAATGTGCACCATTGTCTGAATTTACTATTTTAACGTAAATCATATTTCCCGGCGGTACAAATTCACTATTATAGGGGTAACCTGTCGGGGCACGTTTTTCCATTGTCTTATTCATTGAGAATGCTTCAAGATATGTACCTCCATTTTGCTCCGCACTGTTGTATAGCCTGAATAATTCAGAAGGGGGCAATTTGTGTATTATACCATCCGGCCGGGCTGCTGCCGAATATTTTGTTTTTCCGCTGGTATCCAATACTTTTATACAGACATCCTCTTCTTGGGATAATGTATCAAGAAATTCCTGAAATTTCTCGTTATCTACGTTCTTCTCAATAGTCTCCGCCATTGATTTAATATTATGAATTTTAATCTGCTTGTAGAAATCGTCAAGAAAAACTATCTGAAACAGCCATAGTAAAATGAGCATCACTGCAACAAAGGCTGAAAGGTAAAGGAATATTTTATACTTTATGCTAATTTTGTCACGTCTCAAATCTATAGCCCACCCCTCTTAGGGTAACTATATTTTTGCTGTAATCACCCAGACTTTTTCTTAGTAGCTTTATGTGAGTGTCCAGTGTACGGTCATCTCCGAAAAAATCATATCCCCAGACATCCGTTATAAGCCTCTCTCTTGTAAGTGCAATTCCCCTGTTTTTAACCATATAGAAAAACAAATCGTATTCCTTGGGTGACATATCAATTTTTTCGTTATCAATATATACAAGCCTTCCCGTAAAATCCACGGTTAAACCTTCTATGGTAAAAATATCCTTTTTGTTTCCTTTGTCACCACTGCTTCTTTTTACAATGGCATTTACTCTCATCATAAGTTCTTTTGGAGAAAAAGGCTTAACTACATAATCGTCTATCCCAAGTTCAAAACCGTGGATTTTGTCGTATTCTTCTCCTCGGGCAGAGAGCATCAGAACCGGAGTCATACAAAACTTTCTGATTTCCTTACAGGCTGAGAAGCCATCAAGTTCCGGCATCATTACATCCATCACAATAATATCAAATTCCATTTCCCTGCATACTTGAATCGCTTCCATTCCGTCTGCTGCTTCTACAACCTCATGCCCCTCGAAAACCGCATATTTTTTAATGATATCCCGTATCCCCGCTTCGTCATCAACAATCAGAATTTTATACATGAATCCTCCACTAAACAAATAGTACAATATACTAATTATACATCATTATGCCCTCAAAAAGATGACTTTGATAACCGGGCAACAAAAAAATCATGGCCCGAAGGAGGTTCTATTTATCCTTCTAACCATGATTTTACATTATATACTTTATTTTAACTATATCTCTCTCCGGCCTTCCAAAGCCTTTGCAAGTGTAACCTCATCGGCATACTCCAAATCGCCGCCTACCGGTATACCATGTGCTATTCTTGTTGCTTTTACTCCTAAAGGCTTAATGAGCTTTGATATATACATTGCAGTTGCTTCACCTTCAACATTAGGATTAGTTGCAAGAATTACTTCTGTTACTTCTCCGCTTCCCAATCTTGCAATCAATTCCTTGATACGTATTTCCTCAGGCCCAATTCCCTGCATTGGAGAAATAGCACCATGCAGAACATGATAAAGTCCTTTGAATTCGCGTGTCCTCTCCATAGCCACAACATCACGAGGGTCTTGAACCACGCATATAACCGTTTTATCTCTCGAAGTTCCGCTGCACAGTGGACAAGGGTCAACATCAGTAAGATTACTGCACACTGAGCAGTATCTGGTCTTTTGTTTTGCCTCCAATATGGATTCTGACAACTTTTGAACCTTTTCCATAGGCATATTTATCACGTGAAAAGCCAGACGTTGTGCCGACTTGTGTCCAATGCCCGGAAGTTTCTGAAATTCCTCTACCAACTTTGCAACGGGAACTGCATAATATTCCATTTATTAACCTCCACAGAGACATGCTCTGAATGACTGCATTTATTAAAACATTCCCGGCAAACCGCCTAATCCGCCAGTTATTTTACTCATTTCAGAATTAGCCAGTTCTTCAGCCTTTCTTATTGCCTCATTAACAGCACTCAGTATCAAATCCTGAAGCATTTCAACATCATCAGGGTCAACAACCTCAGGCTTGATAGTAATTTCCTTGATTTCCTTTTTACCGGTAGCAACTATATTTATTGCTCCACCTCCAACAGAAACCTCAATAGTCTTGTTTTCCAAGTCCTGTTGTGCTTTCTCCATATCCTTCTGCATCTTCTGGGCTTGTTTCATCAGGTTGTTCATATTACCGCCCATACCGCCTCCGAAACCGCCTCCTGGGAATCCACCTCTTGCCATCTGTACTTCCTCCTGTTATTTTAAATTTAATAGTTTACAAATTTATCAATTTATATTATATCCTATTCGTCTATTATATCAAGCGGGACATTCAATCTGTCTGAAATTTCCCTTGTCAGCTTTACCAATGGGTTTTCTTCTGAATTCTTTGCAGAGGAAGGTTCACTTTGAACCATACTCTCAAGAGATTCCTCATCTACTACCTTTACACGGATACGTCTCCCAAGTCTACTCTCCAAAGCATTTTCAAGGACGTCGATATGTTCTGCCTTTGATACAATCTCTTTCAGCGAGATGGCTGCCGGAGGAAATACAACAAGAACCGTCGACTCATCAGCAGCTACTGCTTTCGTAGAAGTAAGATATGATAAAAGCATCATTCTCCTGTTGGCTTTAAGGTCAGACAGTACATTTGACCATTCCTCCAGTTCATTGTAGGATTTACCCTTAGCTGAAGCTTTCGGAGCTGAACTGCCGGATACAGGAGGCAGGTTGTCAAACTTTTTTCCCGCGGAAACAGAACTGCTGCTCTCCGGCTTTGTTTGAACCGGTATACCGCTTCCATCTTTTACAGAACCTGCTAAAGCGACATTCCCTGTTCTAACTGCACTTTCAAGGTTAGCTATTCTATCTGCCAGATTATTATCGCTTCCACTCCTGCCGTAACTTCCTACACTAATTGAAATAAGCATAACTTCAAGGAAAACCCTTTGGTTTAACGCATATTTAAGCTGTGTTTCAAAGGAAGACAACTCCTTTATAATTCCAATCAGTTGCTCTTTTGAAAACACCTCTGATTGTAAAATCATCTTGTCTAAGTATTGGTTTCCCATGTCCAGAATATTTTCGGGGTTTTTACTCAGCTTACAAATCAAAAGATTCCTGAAATACAGCACCAAATCTGATGCAAACCTCAAAATATCCCTTCCGCTGGCAGAGAGTTTTTCCACATCTGCTACAAGTCCTTCAACATTCTTACTCTGTATATTGTCCACTATTTCCGATATAAAATCATCACTTACTATTCCTATGGCATCAAGTACATTTTCATGGGTTATATTATTGTTGCCCTCTGCAATACACTGGTCAAGAATACTAAGAGCATCTCTTAGTGCGCCGTCTGCCAGTCTTGCAATTAATAATGCACCGTCATCATCCAGCTGTATACCACTTGCCCGGGCAATAACCTTCACTCGTTCAGCAATACCTGCAGGCGTTATTTTCTTGAAATCAAATCTCTGACACCTTGATAGAATAGTTGCAGGGAGTTTATGAGGGTCTGTTGTTGCCAATATAAATACAACATGTCCCGGAGGCTCTTCAAGGGTTTTCAGCAGTGCATTAAATGCACCCGAAGATAGCATATGCACCTCATCTATTATATAAACCTTATATCTTGCCTGTGAGGGGGCATAGACAACCTCTTCCCTTATTTCTCTTACGTTGTCAACACTATTGTTTGATGCAGCATCTATTTCAACAACATCCAGAATTGATTCATCCAGAATTCCTCTGCAAACCTCACATTCATTACAAGGGTCTCCATCTTTGGGGTTAAGGCAGTTGATAGCTCTGGCAAATATTTTTGCCATTGTGGTTTTGCCTGTTCCTCTTGTACCGCAAAAAAGATAAGCATGAGCTACTCTCCCGGATTTTACGGTATTCTTAATTGTTCTGACAACATGCTCCTGCTCAACAACATCTTCAAATACAAGAGGCCTCCACTTTCTATAGAGTGCCGTATAGGACATATCCCAACTCCTCCTTTTATGTACACTGCAGTTCAAGGACTATAGATGTTCTACCTACAATATAATACAAGCCTGTTCATTTGAACAGGCTTGATTTTTTATAAATTGAATGGCCGTACACCCGTTATCGATAGAAGCATATAGCCGTTACCTTTACAGTTAGCTCTAATCAGGTAACCCAGCGGCACACAGAATTTACTGCTTATCGCTGCTTCCTTCCGGATCTGACGAGGTTCACAGAATTCTATTGCGCAAGACCCAATTGTCATTGCCACTTGTAAAGGGCAGGCACTACACACTAAAACCTCAAACGGGAATTCAACCCTGCTATAGCGGATTGCAGGTACAGGGCACCGCTGCCTCCCCGTCTAGTACGACCAAAACTGGCTTTTTAATGTGTTCCCGAACCAATAAAGCAAATACGTTCGGTGCACTTTTAACATTATAACTTAAATGGTGTCCTATATCAAGAGATATTATTTTTACATTTTATGTATTAAATGTAAGTTAATTTCATATATACCCACTTTATTTTAGGACAGAAAAAAAGCACCTCAGTATATAATTTATAATAATTCCTGATAAATAGGTGCCCTATGTAACAAAAAATAAAATCAATATGTTTAAAGGAGGAACAAAATGAAAAAGCTTTTTAATGGCTTTACACTTTGTATTATATCACTAATTTCTGCAACTGATTATTAAAATTGTATAACAAATATTAACAATATGTGAATGCATTTAGCTTGCTTTGTCCCTCCTGATAATATGTTGCTTTTACATTATGAAATTTACTATTATCATGGCAATTCCAACGTAAAGTGCAGCTTGTCCCACTGCTGCTCCTACATTATTCTGTTCATATATTTCATTCCATACATCAACCTTTACTATGGCTGTAAAAATCTTCTTGAACAGTATGGATATTATACCGTATATTGCAAGACAAACCGCGATTACCAAGGCAACTGTAATTATTTCAAAGTCAGTTGCATATCCATCAATTATTCCTGTAATAATTGTCTGTGCTGCAAAAACAAAACCCAAAAGTCCAATGCCCGCAGCTGAATTATTGTCTATAAATATTTCCTTAAACAAAGTAGTCTTTCTTCTCAAAACCATGCTGTAGCACACCAATGCAATTAAGACAAACACTATAAACAGAAGAACCTTTATTAATATGGTTGCTCCTTCTCCTTCAATTATATCTATAAAATCAATATACTTTATGAAAGACACAAATATAACTGAAAGAGTAACGGAAAACAGAGCTGCACCGATGTTTTTCTGCTCGCATATCTCTTTATTCAGACACACTTTGCCGTGACTGTCTTCAGCATTTATAAGACTTACTATTGCTTTGGACAAAAGTCTTAAAAGTGTCAATATTACTACATAGAAAACGGTATATCCTGTACAAACCGCAAGATCAACCAGAATATTATCGCTGGCAGCTCCCTTTATGGCATGTGATGACAGATAAAGCACAGGAAAAACAAAAGCACCGATGAACTCTATCCATGCTGCAAAATTATCCTTGGTGAACAGTGCATCTTTAAGAGATACATCTCTCAGAACCAGATTATTGTAAATAACCCACCCCAATATAAAGCCTACAGTTAATATAACAAAACTAAATGACAAGTCTTTCAAGAAAAAACTAAAATATTCAAACATCCTATTATCCTCCTAAAGCTATTTTTCTTCCATTCCTTGGTAAACCTTGTAAAGTGACCCCTCGAACCTCTGACCTATAAATATTCTGAACATTCCATTAGTTTTAAGCATTTCTATGTTAAGATACTCTGTAATCCCTTCTGCATCTCTCTGATAGTCCCATACCTCAACTTCTGATTCGTATTCTATTTTTTCAGATTCCAGATCATAAACCTTCAGAGAACCCTGTACGCCGTCTATCCTGTAATCATATTCCGGCATTGTACACCTTTCATACTCTGTGCCGTCAGGAGTGGTTATACTCTTCTGACCTACAACATCCAAAAATTCTTCTGAAAACGGAACAGTGTCATCCAGAAAGTAAAGGTATGTTTCCATTTGGCCGTCCTCTTCACCCGTGTATACCTCAAAAACATACTCCGTCTCTTCAGACCGGGAATAAACAAGGTATCTGGTAAAAGGCCTCCGGCCTACATCCATTTGTATTATTTTACCAAAAGTAAAAAAACCCTGTTCCTCAAGTTCCTTGAGTTTAAATTCTACCATTGAGTTTTTATTTATGTTCAATGGGTTCAGTATATCCTGTCCATCTTTTTTTTTGAAACCGAACACCGACATCACGTCCTATTCCATTAAAGTTTTATTTCTAATATATCCTGCTTTGGCGGGACTTTTTAGGTTTTGGCTTTGACAGTTTTCTTATTACAATTATCAACGCTACCGACGTTATAATGATAACTACCACAACTGCTCCGGTATTTCTGGATGAATTTGTAGGATACTTATCGGTATAGTATACGTTGTCAGGATTCTTTTCCTGATATTGCTCTGAAAGCTGTAAATCCGGGTCAACCCCTTCTTCCATATAGTTAGGGTCTCTTTGTACTCCCTGTTTCTCCAACTGGCTTACCCTGTTCTCCAATTTTTGGTACTGGCTTTGATCAAAATAACTCCTATAAGGAGAAATTTCATTCCAATGATGATACCAGAACAAATCCGATGCCCTCATCAGAAACCACAAATCCCATGGGCCAACATATGCATATCCGTAAGAAAAAGAACTTCCGAACATAGATCTGTTTACATTGATAAATATAGGCCTGTTGTTGAAAACATTTATTCTGGAGGATCGGGTTCTCATTGCATCCTCAAAATTCATTTTCCTTGAACTTGAGCCATAGCTTTTTTTCATAGAGTCATTATAAACCTTTTGCTGTTGGCTGTTTAATTTTTGCTTATAGGTTTTGTAACTTTTGCTTGAAATCTGACTCTTGTAGGTATCCTGCATATAGGATTTCTTTTTTGAAGCTGCCTTTGCAGTAAACCCCGAGGTATTGGCTTTCTTACTTGATGAATCGGTATAAGATTTTGAGCCCGGTACACTCCTGGAATTGCTGCTTTTGGATTTTGACGAACCGAATAGACTAAAGCTTTTCGAGCTGCTTTTCGAAGTGCTGCTTTTCGCTTTAGACGAACTAAAAAGGCCGGAGCTCCTTGATGAAGAACTCTTACTACTACTGAAAGATTTTGAAAACGACTTGCTGCTGCTTCTGCCGAAAGAACGAGCACCTTTTGCATCAACTCCCATAAATGAAGCAGAAACAAATGCAAAAATAAGCAGTATGGCTAATATTCTTTTTTTCACAGCTATCCCTCACATTTTTAAATGTATTTACATGTAAAATTAGTATTATTTTTAGTATTATATCATGAACACTTTTTAGAATATATATATTCTTTTTATTTTAGTATAAATGTATAAGAAAATCTAAATAAGGCAATAACTATAACTGACCCCACAAAATACATTTTAACCCCCTAAAAATGCTCCGGCTTTACGCCGGGCATTTTTTTTATACATAAAAAAGGAGTCTGCTGATATTATTAACTAGCAAACTCTTTTTTACTGTATTTAATAAATCTGACTGCTCTTGACAATTTATCTCATCTGCCCTCTTGTATCTCTTCCTCCTATACCGGAACTGCCTGTAATTGTCAATTCTATTACTGACTTAGATGCAAGTACAACCGAATTGTCTGTAATGGACACTTTCTGTGCAACAATTGCAGGGTCTAAAGCATTTATCAGTATTCTTTTGGGAGAGCTGGCAAAATTGGCTCCCGCTTGCATAATTGCTTCATAATATGACTGACATGCTCCTGCAAATATACACAACTTATCAGGATCGGACTCATATGCTCTGGCTATTCTTACAGCTTCAATAAAGTATGATGAATTGGCATAGCTATCTAAGGATTGTAAATTACTTGCGCCTTTTTTCAAACCGTCATGTCCCGTCAGCACCAGTATATCCGGATTGTATGCTTCCAGATATTGCTTTACTACTGAAGGTTGCCTGTTTTCGCTTACCCATTTACCGGAACAACTAATCTTACTCTTCTTATAGAAGTCCAAACATTGGCTCATAAAATCCTCAGCAGAATCTATATGCAGTATTCTACCCGGTCTGTGCTTGATTCTCGACAAAAATGTTTTGAATACAGGCCTGCAAGAATCAATGCTTTTTTTTACCTGAGCAAGCTCATTTATTGCCCTTGTATATGCTATCCTTGCATCCTGCTTAACAAGGTCATCCCCTTGTGAATCAGCTTCGATTCTGTATGACAAACCTCTTAGTACATAGTACTCCAATCCGTTAAAGTTTGTTTTTATGTTTACTACCCTAAAAAGTATGTCTCCGCCATAAGACCTTCTGATAACAATATCTCCGATATGAAATTTAGCCAAAAAAATCACTCCAAATTAACTTTTTATTGCATAATATGCAACCAAATTCCATTTGGGGCTTGTACAACATCAATTACTAAGAAATTTTATGTAAAATAATTGGTTTATTTTTGAAAATTTCTGGTTGACATTCTAAAAATCAAGGTATATTATTATATATGAACAATCATTCATATGAACGTATGTAGTTATACATTTAACTTGTACTAAGAAAGGAAGGTTATATGAATACAGAAAAGGATATTGAACGCTGTGAGTATATATGTCTTCATGAGAATGTGATAGATCAGGTACTGTCACATTTACCTGAAGAAACTCAGTTATATGATCTTGCGGAACTGTTTAAAGTTTTCGGTGATACAACAAGAATCAAGATTCTGTATGTCCTTTTTCAAGCAGAAATGTGTGTCTGCGATATTGCTCAACTGCTGAATATGAGTCAGTCCGCTATTTCTCACCAGTTGCGTATATTAAAGCAGGCAAAGCTGGTTAAATCAAGGCGTGACGGAAAGACTATTTTTTATTCATTGTCAGATTCACATGTAAGAACAATAATTGATCAGGGTTTTGAACATATTGAGGAATAATTTGAGGAATAACAACAAGGGGGTATTTATTATGAAAAAAAATTACAGACTTAATAATTTAGGGTGTGCAAACTGTGCTTCTAAAATGGAAAGAGAAATTGGTAAGTTAGATGGCGTTAATAGTGCCACTGTAAACTTTATGATGCAAAAGCTTACTATCGATGCAGTTGATGAGGGTTTTGACGATGTTATGGCATCAGTTCAGAAAATCATAAAAAAAATTGAGCCTGATTGTATTGTAAAGATGTAACACTGGTGACTTTATTTACAAGGAGATTTTTATGAGCAAAGCTAAAAAGGAACTAATTCGTATAGGTGCGGGAGCTTTGGTTTTGATAATTGCAGTAGCAGTATCATTTCCGCCTTATATTAATCTTGCTTTTTTTCTTACAGCCTATTTTATAATCGGCGGAGATGTTTTATGGAAAGCTATTAGGAATATATTTCACGGTCAGGTATTTGATGAAAACTTTTTAATGAGTATTGCAACAGTCGGAGCATTTTTTGTAGGAGAGTATCCCGAAGCTGTTTCCGTAATGCTTTTTTACCAAGTTGGAGAAATGTTTCAGGATTATGCCGTTAACCGCTCCAGAAAATCCATATCTTCATTAATGGACATACGCCCTGATTATGCAAATGTTAAGCGGAATGGGGAGCTTGTTACGGTAGACCCTGAGGAAGTTTCCATAAATGAGATTATAGTTGTTAAAGCCGGCGAAAAGATACCTCTTGACGGTAAAGTCATTGAAGGCCATTCTTTGGTTGATACCTCTGCATTAACAGGGGAATCTGTTCCAAGGGAGATTGATGTGGGGAGCGACGTTTTGAGCGGATGTATAAATCTTAATGGTCTTCTTACAATTGAAGTCGCCAAAGAGTTTGGTGAATCCACCGTCTCTAAAATTCTTGATTTGGTAGAAAATGCAAGCAACAAAAAAGCAAAGCGTGAGAATTTTATTACCAGATTTGCAAGGTATTACACTCCAGTTGTTGTTATAGTGGCAGTCATTCTTGCAGTTGTGCCACCGCTTCTTGTTCCGGGAGCAACCTTCAGTGACTGGATTTACAGGGCATTAACTTTTCTGGTTGTTTCCTGTCCCTGCGCTCTTGTAATTTCTATTCCTCTGGGCTTCTTCGGAGGTATTGGCGGGGCCTCAAAACTTGGGATTCTCATAAAGGGCGGAAACTATCTGGAAGCTCTTGCAGATACGGAACTGGTTGTTTTTGATAAAACAGGAACCCTTACAAAAGGAACCTTTAAGGTTACTGATATTAATCCCGTAGGTATTTCAGATACTGAATTATTGGAGCTTACCGCCCATGCTGAAAGCTATTCAAATCATCCGATTTCTCAGTCTCTAAAAAATGCTTTTAATTCTGAAATTGATAATTCCAGAATTACAGATGTTGAAGAAATACCCGGACATGGTGTCAAGGCAGTTATTGACGGGAAAACAGTATATGCCGGCAATTCCAAGTTAATGGATAAAGTCGGGGCAACTTATTCTCATAATAAAACGGTTGGGACAGTTGTTCACGTAACAATAAATGATATTTACGCAGGATATATAGTTATATCAGATGAAATAAAGGAAGATTCTGCCTCAGCCATTGCAAAACTGAAAGCATGCGGTATACATAAGACCGTAATGCTCACGGGAGATGCTAAGGATGTTGGTGAAGCAGTTGCCAAAACTCTGGGTCTTGATGAGGTATACACTGAACTTCTTCCAATAGACAAGGTTGAAAAGGTTGAAAAGCTCCTTGCTGAAAAATCTGCAAAAGGCAATCTGGCTTTTGCAGGGGACGGTATAAATGATGCTCCTGTTCTTTCAAGGGCAGATATAGGAATTGCAATGGGAGGACTTGGTTCTGACGCTGCTATCGAAGCAGCTGATGTGGTTATTATGAATGATGAACCTTCTAAAATAGCAACTGCCATCGCTATTTCCAAAAAGACCCTTCGCATAGTTAATCAGAATATAGTTTTTGCTCTTGGAGTGAAGGCAATTGTTTTGGCAATGGGTGCCTTCGGAATATCAACTCTTTGGGAGGCGGTATTTGCAGATGTTGGAGTGTCGGTGATAGCTATTCTTAACTCTGCACGTGCTTTAAGAGTAGATAATAAATTTAAATAGATTTAAATAGGTAAGTTTAAAAGCGGAGGTGTCATTCTGACAAAGCCTCCGCTTTTTTCTGACTTATGTATTGCTCCATTATTTCAGCAGCACACTTAACATATTCTGAACAGGGACGTCTTTTATAATAGCTCTCCGTTCTTTCCTCGGGAATAGGGTTATCCGGCCCCTTTCCCAGTCCTAGCAGTTCTCTGCAAACTATTGTTCCATTTACGGTTGTAAACCTTTGAGCAAGCTCCTGTATGAGCTTGTAATGTTCTTTTTTTCCTTCAGCATCCTTTGGTTCATCATATCCGTATATCATGCCTGCAACCATGAACATACCGCTTACGGCACCGCAGACCTCTCTCAGCCTTCCCATTCCTCCACCGAAGGAGGATGCTATTCTTAAAGCACTTTTAAATTCTATTCCTATGTCATCGCAAAAAGCTCCAAAGACCGCCTGTGAGCAGTTATATCCATTTTCAAACAGCAGCCGGGCCTTTTCTGATTTTGTTTCCATATGACCTCTCCTAAATTTTGTATTTTATTTTAAGTTTACTTTTTGTACTTTTGAGTGTCAACAAATTTTATAGTAGTATTATATTAGTATGAAAACAAAGTCTGGCGAGGAATTATGTTAAGTATAATTAATAATTCAGAAGATTTAATAATTCTTATACATGAAATTTACGGTGTCAACGGTTTTATAACAGATACCGCCAATAGATTTGCTTTGTACGGCTATGACGTTGTGTGTCCTGATTTGTGTGGTCTGGAGCAACCCTTTGATTATAGTGAAGAAGAGACTGCCTATAGGTATTTCTCTGACAATATAGGTTTTTACAAAGGAACTGATATTGTCATAGCCCTTGCCAAGCAACTTGGGAGCAGCTATAATCGTATCTTTTTGATAGGCTTTAGTGTTGGCGCTACTATTGCATGGCTTTGCAGTGAAGCAGAACTTTTTTCCAGTGTCGTCTGCTGTTATGGCTCAAGAATACGGGATTTCACCGGGATAGCTCCGGTTTGCCCTGCTTTGCTTCTTTTCCCAAGCCATGAGAAAGCCTTTAACGTAAGGGCTTTTGCCAGCGGTTTTAAGAAGCCCGGCGTTAAAGTACATTTATTAGAAGGTAATCACGGCTTTGCAGATTCTTATTCAACCGGCTACAATGAGGCTTCTGCAAAGAAGGCTTTTGATTTGATTAAAGAGTTTATAGAATAATGGGTTGTCGCAAAACATGTACGTGAGTATAAATTGTATCAATGGAAGCTTGGTTAAAGATATTTGCAGATGTTTATAGGCGAACAAGGATATTTTACCGTAATACCTACACGATGTAGGTATTAGCGACACAATGATTCATGGAGGATGAATTTGAGCGACGGTAAATATCCTGTGATGAGCCGCTAGAAACTCTTGCAAATATCTTGGAAGCAACCATTGATACAATTTTATACGGGAGTACGGTATTAAAATAGAAAAGCTTTCTATTCTGCAACAACCCTTTTATTATTTTAATAGCCTCTCTGTAAATAGCTCTTTAATGCCGCATAATCAATGGAATTTATATCCCCATCCTTGTTAAAGTCAGCGGCAGCCAAATTGACGTTGCCCGATGTATTTCCCATAATTATTTTTTTAAGCAGGGCAAGGTCTATTGCATCAACGTTTCCGTCATCGTTTATGTCACCATACTTTATTTCAGGTGTTCCACCTTCAGGTTCTTCTCCCCAAAGGAGCTTACCGTTGTCATATACGGGTATGTACTTTGACATTCCTGCAAAGGATACTGCATCAAAGTCCGGCGGACCGCTTAGGTTCTGGTATGACCAGTCGTTTTTATTGGAACCCACACCTTTTTTGTATTCAATCTGTACTGTTGCATCCTTTTCGCACATTTCCCACTCTGCCGGCATTATCTGTGTACCTGTAAAATCAAGGGTAAAGTAATATATATTATCCTTGTATTGCTTCAGTCCTATAAGCTTTGCTCCTTGACTGTCCTCAAGGGTTAATTCAACGTCATCCACCGTTCCTCCGGCTTCAAATATTTCAGATAAATCCATAAAGTAACGGGTTGACATTTTATCCTTCATTGTTGCAGGCCAAGCCGAACGATTATTAATCTGGAACATAACCTTCAGTTTGCCATAACCCTCATATATAATCCAACCTCTTGTAAAATATTCGTTCAGGTTATCCTGAGGTGACCTGAAATCTTCGGGCTTTGGCCAGTTTTCCAGAGGATTTCCTCCGTACATACCGTACATTTTAGCCAGACAGCCTACAAAGCCTGCATTATAATCTGTAGCTACTTCATTGAGGGTATAATCTTTGATATCATCCTTCCAGCTGTCATCAGAAGAAGGCCCTCCAACCAACGCTCCGTAAAGTATATGTCTGTGGAAGGTTGGGACATTAAGCATACTTGTCCAAGAACCATGAGCGGTTCTGTGGTGAGGATGTTCAGGTGCATTTTCTCCGAACCCTACTTCGTAGCTGCCTCCTCTGGGATTATCTCCAAGTGCATAGTTTATCTGTCTTTCTGCAAAATCGTGATATGTCTGCTTTTTAGAAGCAGTTCCTATGGTTTTGTCGTCAGACCAAACAAATGCTAAAAATGCCGCAGTTGTTGCGTAACGGAGTGAACCCCATTGCGAAAGCCATGCCAGTCCTCCAGGAGTATATTTCATTCCTGTTCCCGGCATCCAGTAATCCAGATTCTTTTCAACCATCGCAGCATAACTCTCATCATGACTTGCCTGGGCTATTTTTAAAGCTGCACCGTAACTTACATCATCCCAGCAGTGTGTATGTTGTCCGCCTAAAACAGTGGCGGGAAGAATTGACTTTGCCTTATCCAGATATGTTGCATCCTGTGTTTTTATATACAGCCAGATTGCACCCCAAGCAAGGTCATCCACATAACTTCCTGACGGATATAGTGATTTCAGAGGATTTTTACCTCTGTATGTATCAGCAAACTTAAAGAGCTGCTTTGCATGTGTCAGACAGGTTTCGGCATACGTGGGGTTTGTAGGCTCAAATATAATTGATGCAATAGCCAATGCTGCAGCCGTTTGGCCTGCTACATCCGACCCCGGTGTCGTAGGATCAACCTTAAAGGACTTTCTGTCGGTTTTGTAATCCAGCATCTCATGGGGTATCCATACAGAATGGTCTGATTCCTCGTAGCCACACATGTAATACAACACATCCGGGCTTGGGTGTGCCTTTATAAAGAAGTCCGTAGCCCATTTTATCTCATCAAGGATATCGTCCAGCTGCCCTGACTTTTCAAAGGCGTCACGATATTCGTAAACAGCCCATCCCAATTGTCCTGCAGCATATGACATAGGGTGCGTAAATTTGATTCCGTCTCCTGCATCTGCCCATCCACCTGTCAGGTCAAGGCCTACATCCTTGCCGTCAGTCATTGCAGCATCTCCTCTGTACGGCAGAACATAGTTGTCCGGTAAATCTCCAAGTCGATTAGCTTTGTAAAAGAGAATTGACTTCTGCATAGCTTCGCCATAATTGTAAAATGAGCCTCCCACACGTGGCGAAGTTGCTGCTTTTGCAGTTGTCGGAGCATAAATAAAGAGTGACAACAGCAGTGACGTGATTAGCATGAAACTGGTTGTTTTAAGGAATTTTTTCCTCATGATAATACCTCCATTGCAAATTTAATTTTGTGCTTCAGGCTGGGATTATATCAATAAACGAAGAGTGTTTAAGAGTAGAATTTAAATTAATACAAATATTACTTTACTTTCTTAATTATACAATTTAACCCTGTAGTTTGTACAGATTTAAGCATAAAATATTGAGATAAAACATTAAAAAAAGAACAACGCTACTGTGCGTTGTTCTTAGCTCTGTTAAATTTAATTAGATTCCGTAAAATGAGTATTCTCCATGTTTCTCACGAGAAACAAAAGGTTTATTTTCAAATGCATTAGCTTTGTTTTCTATAACCCCCTGCAGGATTACTCTTGTCAAGTCAGGTACATCGGGAGACTTTACAGCTTCGTGTATATCCATAAACAAAGCCTCACTGTTTTCTCTGTTATCTGAATTTGGTGTTCCTTCAACATAATCCATCAGAAACACTGCATACCAGTCTTTTAAATTAAATCGTACGCCTACCAACCCCGTTGTTTTTGCAATAACGGTAGTTTCCTCTAAAACCTCTCTGCATAATGCGTCCTGTGGTGTTTCGTTGATTTTAACGTATCCGCCGGGAATAATAAGTTTTCCCTTACCTGCTCCATACGTATGTCGAACCAGGAGTACTTCATTTCCTTTTAATACGATTCCTCCTACGGATTGACACCAGTTTGTGTTCTCATCTTTTTTTCCGTCCACTGTATAGTTCCTCCGGCTATTAAATAATTTGTCCCTAACAGGATATCATAAAATAAAAGTATATGCGAATGAGTGAGCAATATGAAAAGAGACCGTCTATTTGAATAAGAACGGTCTCTTTTCGTAAACAACATTTTTCCTAAATTAATTGAGGTTTTTTAGCACTCCAATGTCTTTGCCAGTTCAAAATCATCCTGAATTTCTTTTGAAGGTGCATCTGACATAAGTGAAAACAGTACAATGGCAATACAGGACAGAACGAATGCCGGAAACAGTTCATAAATACCAAAAATCCCGCCCATTGGCTTTATAAGCAATGACCATACAAAAACCATTCCTCCGCCTGTAAGCATTCCGGCAATAGCACCTGCTCTTGTGGTTCTCTTCCAGAACAGTGAAAACAACATGATAGGGCCAAAGGTTGCTCCAAATCCTGCCCATGCAAATGCAACAACCTTAAATATGATACTGTTTTCATCCAATGCAATGATTACACCTATAAGCGCAACCAGTACAAGTGTGATACGTGAAACCGTCATAACCTGCTTGTCGTTGGCTTCCTTCTTCATAATACCCTGATAAATATTTTTTGAAAAAGCAGAAGCTGCTATAAGCAGGTAGGAATCTGACGAACTAATGGTAGCTGCAAGAATCCCAGCCATAACTATACCTGCCAGAAGTGCAGGAAGTAAATTGGAGGATAATACTATGAATATACCTTCAGACGCACTCTTCGTCAGCAATTCAGCAGGATACAGGCTTCTGCCTATAATACCTAATACTACTGCCGCAAACAGGGATATTGCGCACCAAATAGTGGCAATCCTTCTTGATTTTCCCAGTTCGTCAACTTTTCTGATAGCCATAAATCTAAGCAATACCTGAGGTACTCCAAAATAACCTAACCCCCATGAAAGAGTTGATATTATTGTAAGGAAACCGTATTTGCCTGCATCTCCAAATAAGGGATTTCCGTTGCTTCCCAACTGCTGAACACCTTTGACTGTTTCAGGCTGAGCAATTCCGAAGAAATCCAGAAAGCCTGGTATTTGTTTGACATTGTCAAGAACACCTGAGATACCTCCTGCCGTATGTACTCCCACTACCAGAATAGTACACAGAGCAAATATCATAACAACTCCCTGCATAAAGTCTGATACGCTTTCTGCAAGAAAGCCTCCTAAAAAGGTATATATAATAACAAATGCCGCTCCTGCAATCATCATGTATTGATACTTTATTCCGAATAAGGTACTAAAAAGCTTACCTACAGTAACAAAGCAGCTTGATGCATAAACAGTAAAGAATACCAGTATGAAAAGCGCTGCTATAGTCATTAGCACCTTTCTTTTTTCTTTGAATCTATTGCTGAAATAGTCTGGAATTGTAATAGAATCCCCTGCTACAGTTGAATATCTTCTGAGTCTTTTTGCTACAATCAGCCAGTTTATGTAGGTTCCTACTGCCAGACCTATTGCAGTCCATACAGCATCACTAAGTCCACACCAATATGCTACTCCAGGCAGACCCATTAAGAGCCACCCGCTCATATCCGAAGCTTCCGCACTCATAGCAGCTACCCACGGTCCCAGTGACCTTCCACCTATAAAATAGTTCTCACTGCTCTCATTAGCACGCTTTGCAAAATAAATCCCAATACCAATAACCAATACCATGTAAGAGCACATGGCAATAAAAATTTTGGTTGTATCAGCCCCCATCAACTTTCCTCCTTTAATATGTTAAATAAGCATAGTTATTATATCAGACGGGGATATTCATTTAAAGTACTTTTTAAAACAATAAATTACAAAAAATTCTATTTTAGCAAAGCACTTATTTTTTTATTTATGGACTCAGGGTCTACAGTACTTGCAGGAGTATCCGTAATTTTATGTTCCTGCTTTAGCCGAAGTATTCTTATAACACTCCGGTCTATTCTGTCCATGGGCAACTGTCCTGACTGAGCTGCATCTTTCAGCGCAGAAATTACTGCCTTCTGTTTCTCGAAATCGTGACATACAAGGACTATATCGCCTCCCGCAAGTATGGATTTTACTGCCGCCTGACCTATATTATAGTTCTTTACTATTGCTCCCATTGTAAAATCATCTGTTATAACGACTCCATCATAATTCATCTCTAATCTTAGTACATCATTAATGATGGTTTTGGAGAATGATGCGGGATTATCAGGGTCTATTTCGGGTAACAGTATGTGTGCTACCATTACAGCCTCTGCCCCATTTTCAATAGCACGGGCAAAAGGTTTTAACTCAAAATTCCTGAGCCTTTTTAAATCATTGTCTACTTTGGGAAGTCCCACATGAGAATCTGTTGATGTATCACCATGCCCCGGAAAATGCTTTACTACGGGAATAATGTTTTGTGACTGCAAGCCCTTCATAGTCTGCACTCCAAGTTTACTTACCAAATTTGGACCTGTCCCGAAGGCCCTGTCACCTATAATCGGGTTCTTTGGATTGCTGTTAATATCAAGGACAGGTGCAAAATCCATGTTCATCCCAAAGGATTTAAGTTCCTCACCGATTATACTGCCCACTTGGTGTGACACAGAACTGTTATTTAGTTTACCAATAATTTGATTTGAAGGTATTTTAAGAAATTCGTCGGGTAATCGGGAAACTCTTCCTCCTTCTTCATCTACTGAAAGAAATAAAGGTACTTTGTTTGCCCGGTTTATGTTTTTTAATGAATTCAGCAACTCAAGCATCTGGTTAGAATTCTGTATATTGCTTGTAAAGAGGATAAATCCTCCCACCCTATATTCTTCTATCATTTGCCTTGCGTGTTCATCTGCCTCATATCCGTCCAGGCCTACTATTACCAGCTGCCCGATTTTTTCATCCAGACTCATACTATTAATCTGTTCCTTTATATTATCGCTCTGTTGAACAGGCTTCTCTGAAGTATTGGCAGGTTTAGTTGCAGGCGCAGGTGTCATTGCAGATGTGTCTTCCGTATCAGTTTGATATGATGGTGTATTTAATCCCATATCTTTATTCACGCTATCGGGACTGCTACTGTTATCCCTGTTGTAAAGCAAAGCTATATATCCTATTTCAGCAGCTAAAACTACCGATAAAATTCCTATAAATATTATCAAAAACTTTCTGCGTCTGTTCTTGTATTCGGTTTTACGCACAAAAAACCCCCTCCTTGATTGCAATATAGATGATTTTGGAATATTTCTATTATAATTATATACCAACATCTATTTAAAATCGCTTTGGGGGTAATATGTTAAAATTTAGTATAGTATTACCGGTGTACGACCGTCTCCATCAGGCCCTTGAATAATCAACCTCAAGCCTTTTGTGACTTTCGGTACTTCATATGCAATGCCCCCTCTGACCTCAGAAGAAGCAGCTATATGTCCATCCAGTTGTTCCATATTTTCATCATCAAGACAAGAAATAGCTCCTAATGACGTATTATTATATAACGTTCCAAACCTGTCTGTAAGATCAAACATAGTTTTTGAATTTATAGTTGCTGTTTTCTTTAAATTATTCTTTACGGTAATATCAATAAGCAAAAAAGTTCTTCCTTTATCTGCTTCAAATGATTCTGACTTCTCACTTTTTTTATATGCATTAACTGTATAATCCAAACCTTTTACGGTTACGCTTTTATCTATTATTATCCAATCTTCGTTTTCCACGCTTGTTTTATGTGATTTTTTTGCGTCTGAAACCATGCCCGGTGTTTTATCGTCTGCTAAGCTGTCATGTGTAGTTGTTACAGATGATGATGCTAATGAATTGTCTTTAGAATTTGATATTGATTCGCAAGCACATAGTGCTGAAATGATAACGGCAGCAAAAAATATTAATAAACTCCTTTTCATATAATGTCCTCTTTTTTATGCCTCGATGCAATTTTCGCCCATTTTTAAAGCTCGTTACATATTACACCATTATATGTAATCTGTCAATAAAACATAAACGAATTTTAACGTTGTAAAAATTATTAAAATATTGTAAATTTAGTATGCCTATTCACATTTTAACAACTACATTGGAGGGATTATTTTGCTGGAATTCTTTCTATCAGTTCTGGAAACAGAAGACGAGAGAAATAAATTTACTACGCTATATACATATTATGAGAGTACAATGTACAATGTTGCATTCAGTATACTCAGAGACCGTTATCTTGCAGAGGACGCTGTACATGATGCACTATTAAAGATTATAAACTATATCCCGGATATTTCAGATATTAAATGTCACAAAACAAGAGCCTTAATCGTTATTATTATCAAAAGCACGGCCATAGATATTTATCGTAAGCGGGACAAGCAATATACTAATGAAAAAACTGAGCTGCCCGAGGAGGCTGATACAAGCGAATTGCCGCTGGACCACATTATCGCTGACGAAAGTTTTAACGAGTTAAAGATAAAACTTAATAAGTTAAGTAAGGAGTATCTTGACATTATTATGTTAAAACATTTGTACGAACTGTCAAACAATGAAATCTCAGATGTTCTGTGTATTTCCGGCGACGCAGTAAGGCAACGTCTAAGTCGAGCTAAAAAGGCCATCAGAAAAATAATCGAGGAGGAAAATAAATGAGTTCACCAAAGACGTTGCAGGACGTTTTAATATCTGTTTCAAAAGATACCCAGAAAAATTTATCATCTGAATTGGATACATATACGTACCCTTTGCATAAGTTCTCAAGAAGTTATGCAAAACGTAAAAAACTGATTCTCAAGTCACATGACGAGTTTTTATCTGTTTATGGTTTTAGAAAACGGATTCTCATTCCATTGGTAATCATCATTACTATTTTAACATGTGCAATGAGTGTTCCTGCAATCCGTGAACCTGTGATTACCTTTATTGTTAACGTTTATAATGAAATGACTGACTTCATTATAAGGTCGGACAGCAACGAGAATCAGGTAGTCATTAATGATTTTGCATTGAATTATGTCCCTGAAAACTATACCCTGCAAGATACACGGACAACTGCAAGTATAAAAACAGAGGCCTATAAAGATAATTCAGGCCATAGTTTTTCTTTTACTCTGGAGTATTACAATAAGGGAATAAATTTTTCAATGGATACTGAAGATTCAAAAGTAACTGAAACCCAAGTACAAGGCATGAAAGCTGTAATTTCAGAAAAAAACGGTTGTGTAAATATTGCAGTTTTTGATAATAACAGTCATCAGATTTGGAACTTAACGGGAAATATAGATTGTGATGTTGCATTAAAAATTGTACATAATGTCAAAATAAAATAATTTTTTAAAAAAATTACATTTATGTGTCACAAATACCTTCTTCCTTTCGTTATATATATAAATAAGAGAGAGGGGGTTGTTTATTGAAATACGGTTTTCGTAAATATTTTATTGTGTTGCTCTGTGTATTTTGTCTGGCTGTACCTGCGTACGCTAATATAACATATGCAGCAGACAACTCAGCAATGGTAATTCAGCCATTAAGTCTTTATGTTAGTTCTACATCAGAAAATGTAGATATTTCTGATGGTATTGCGACTTGTTCTTCCTCTATAAGAGCAACTCCAAATGTAACTGAGGTAATAATTGTGGCAAAGCTCCAAAAATATCAAAACGGTAGTTGGGTAACTCAGGATACATTTACAGAAATCTCTTATACATATTATGGAGCGTTAAGCAGAACATCTGCTGTAGCTCATGGATACTCATACAGGTTGGTCACTACTTACCAAGCTGTAATAAATGGGTTCTCAGTGGAAACTGTAACCAAGACTTATAATTATGGACTGTATATGTAATTTCTTAATTATAGGTCTTTAGATTGCTATGATATATGATTTTCTTTATCTGGATTATTTTGGGTGGTAGGAATTAATCGTATTTTATATTTAATTTGGTATGTTATTTTTTTCACATCAAGACAGGCATAGCTTTTGTAATAGAATATTCAAAAAGGATAAGGTGATCATTTGTCCCCAGTATTGCAGTGAGTATATCGTCGAGCGGTCAGTTGTTGAAACATTTGCAATTACCGCATAGTTCAGCTGTGGCATCCTTGGTTATGACATTTAGATAAAGCTGGACGAAAAGCTTCAAGTCAGAAATATAAAAATTTATACCTCAGTTTTGTATAATCCCGATTTTATTTTCGCTTGAGTGACGTGCATTAATTTTATACCATTCATTCTACTTTAATATATCATTGTAAATGTTTTAAATCATGTACATTTTTGTTATATTTTAAATTTGGCTTACCACCCAAAATAATCCAGATAGGAACGTCTTAATTTCATATGCGTTACAATGCGCAAACTTCAAAAAGAATATGCCATACAGTTAAAAACCGTATGGCATATTCTTTTTTTTTGTAAAACTACTTATTTATGCAGCTTCTTCTACAGCTTCTTCAAATTCATCCCCATCCTCATATACTGCTTCCTTTGAACCTGTCAGGCGAATTATATTTCCGGATATAATTCCTCCCACAAATGCCAGTACAACAGTAAATACAATGCCGGCTACCTGTGCTTTAGCAGCTTCGGGCACAACAAATATTGCTATAATACCCCCTAACAAGCCTGGCATTCCATGCAGATTGTGAACCCCGCAGGTATCTACTATTTTTAAAAGACGTTGCAGTCTTGGCTGTATTATAGTGTAGCCCACAACACATAATGCTCCTGCCAATAGTCCTATCAAAAAGGCAACATGTGCACTTACCAGATTACAAGTTGCCCCTATTGCTACTCCTCCGGCAAGGCTGGCGTTCGCAATATCTGCAATGGCAGGCTTGCCTTTTCTCAATAATGCGCTGAACAAATATGTAATCAACGTTGCTCCACATAATGCAAGTACAGTATTAACTACTGTTTGCTCAAATTGCTCTGCAGGTACGATGGCACTGCAGAAGCTGGGCCAGAATATCCAAAGTACCATTGAACCAAGCATGGAGAACCTGTCAGAGGATGCATCGCTTTCAATAGGATGATCCATATGCTTTTGCTTAGTCAGTGCTATAGCAAGTCCCAATCCAAAATACGCGCCAAAGGCATGGATAACTATAGAGCCTGCTGCATCCACAAAGCCCTTTGTTATTCCAAGTCCTCCATCTAAGACCAGCCATTCATTAATCATATAAATAGGAACAAGAAATACCGAAATGAGGGCATATTGATAGAGGCGAAGTCTTCCAAGCACTGCACCCATTGAAATAAGTGCGGCTGCAACTGCAAATTCTGCCAATAATAAACCTTTGATTGTTTGAGGATTAACCGATTCTAAAGAAATGACACCCGTATACCTTAGTAACAGGTAAAGAGGAATTCCGGCACCAACAACCAAATATGTTCCTGTGGTTGCACTGTAGCCGTATTTTTTTACGAATACCATTAAAAAACCAAAACCAACTAATAACATTGCTAAGATATTGATTGAAAAGTTGTACTGCTGAACCTGCCTTATGCCATCAACTGCTTCGTTGGTGCTTGCAAAAACACTAAAAGGCATAAACAGAGTTAAAATAAAACCTGACAAAAGAACAAATAAACCTTTTTTCATTATTCTACCCCTTTGTAAAATATTTTTATTAAGTTTTTAAACAAAAAAACGTTCACAAAACAGTAAGTTAACTGTTTCGTGAACGCCATTGTTCGCATCAAAATAATATACCATCAGGATAAATATGTCAATAAAAATGAAGGAGAATAATCTCAAAATTTCAGTTTTTTAATAATATATAATTAATTCTACATGCTATATATGATTAGTTTGCAAGTTTAGCAATTTGGAGTTTCAGTAATTCACTCATTATAAAAAGCTTCTATTGCCTGCGCAAAAAACTCTGCTGCACCCTCCCCATACTGTTCGTCAATTGCTTGTTGACATTGCATGTTTCGGTAGGACTGCGCAACTGCAAGCATCAAACCCTTTTCTTCTTTCATCTGGCAAATCTGTTTCATGACGAAACCATACTCACCTATAATCCCCTTCACTTCAAAAGAGTTGAGATCACAACCTCGTCTCCCTATCAGCTTTTGACGGATTGCATCTTCCCGTTTCTTGTAGCTTTCGGCAACTTCTTTGCTGATTGGATTTTCCAGAGTTGAGAAATAAGCATCTTTACCACCATACCACTCAATTACTTTTGCATAGCGTTTTTGTACATCATCTGACGATACAACTTCTATATAATGCTTCTTCCACCGCTCTACGCTGCCAAATTCACCAATGGCTGTTTGGCGCATTTCCTTAGGCATACTGTCAAACATAAGCTGAAACATTTTCTCTATTTCCGTTTTAGTAAAAACTGTAAAATCCATCCTATTGTCTCCTTTCAGAATGTCATCCATACTGGCAATCAGACGTTCCATCCGTTCTTTCTTTGACACCAGCATTTCTCTCTGCATTCGCAGAATTCGGTTTCTATCAAGAGTCGGGCTTTCCATGACGGCTTTAATTTCTTTTAGAGGTATATCAAACTCACGAAAAAACAATATTTGCTGTAAAAGCTCCAAGGCTTTATCGTCATAAAGCCGATATCCCGACTCACTCTTATCCGTGGGCGAAAACAATCCAATCTCATCATAATAGTGAAGCGTGCGCACGCTGATGCCGGTAAGTTCTGATACTTCTTTTACGGTTTTCACACCATCTGGCCTCCTGCTCTTGATAGGATAACTATACTCTATGACGTTCCGTTAGGGTCAATAGTTTTTTAAGATATCATTAGTTTTTAGTTTGGATTTGAACTAACATAATGTAGATTATTCTCATTTTACCCAATTCATACTTAATTCAATTTTTCCTGTATTTTCATCAATCTGCTCATTGGAGATAGCAAAACTCTCACGAAGATAGAAGCTAACAGCTCTGCTGTTCTCTTGATAAACATTTAAAGACAACGTAGCTTTTTTATCCTTAACATAATCTAATAATTTTTTGCCTATACCACTTGATTGTACCTGCCGAGAAACAAATATTCCTGCGATATAATTATCCATTAAACCTACAAAGCCTTGAATAATATCATTTTCTTCGTAGAGATAGATGGTGGCATTTGGCATCATAGTTTTTACAGTATCATAATTACTTTCCCAATATCCATTATCTATAAAAGAATGAGCAGAAATATTGGTATCTAACCACAAATCCATTATTCTATCTAAATCTTGCTTTTTAAAATCTCTAATCATGAAATCTCCTGTATATAAATAATCTTTGCTTTTTCATATCATCAGTAAAGTAAAAAGTCATATATGAGCTCAAATCTCATACATGACTTTTTATTGGCGGAGAAGAAGAGATTTGAACTCTTGCACGGCTATTAACCGCCTACCGCATTTCGAGTGCGGACCCTTCAGCCACTTGGGTACTTCTCCACAGAATACATGTAATATTGTACACGTAAACCCAAACGGTTTCAAGCTTTTTTCCTGACATAATTTCTTCACAAATTTTCAATAAAATAGTCATAAATTTAGGTTATGCTATTTATAAGCATAACAGAGGTGTCTCAGTCGGATTCGCCATTTTAGACGACGCCCTGTGCTTCTGAACTTTTGCTATACATCCTTTTGACCGGACTGTATTACACATAATTAGTTCCATGAACATGCAGTCCGGTCTCTTTATTTTAATCAATCCGACTATATATTCTTTGTGAAATCCCTATAGAAATGCAGTAAAATATAATACTGGTCAGTATACTGATTGCAAGCAAGCCATACGGATTGTTCAGTATTGCTATGGAGGATAATTCCGCCAACTTATCAGAACTCATTCTTTTTGCTACTTCACTTGTTGAAAAAATTCCAAGGAAGGGCAGAAATGATAAAAATCTTCCCTTTATACCTCCGAATTTGTAGAAGAGCGGCAACTGTATTGCAGTAAAGAAAAAGTATATAAAATGTCCTACACTAATCCCAATTAAAACATCGTCAACTGTAAAATTCACCTTTGTTATAGTCAATATAATAGCGTTTGCAGTTATTCCTACAAGATT
The DNA here is from genome assembly GCF_029318685.1 of Ruminiclostridium papyrosolvens DSM 2782. Taxonomy (NCBI): domain Bacteria; kingdom Bacillati; phylum Bacillota; class Clostridia; order Eubacteriales; family Oscillospiraceae; genus Ruminiclostridium; species Ruminiclostridium papyrosolvens. Next base: position 278,821 of record NZ_CP119677.1, on the reverse strand, counting down.
TAAAATTACTCCTTCCATAAGTATAAACAGGTACCTCCCTGTCACAATATTATTTCGGCTTATGGGAAGAAGTCCGTAAAGTCTGCTTAGGTCATTCTTTTCGGCAACAGAGAAGGTATATCCCGAGGTCATTGCCATAAAACACATGCAGAATAAAATCCCCGATACCATATCCTTCGTGGTGTACATTATGATTAGCGGAGATGCCAGTGCAATCAGCATAATCTTTATATATGGTTTTATTAGTGCAAAATCCAGCTTTACAATTTTTAATATATTAGTCATTGCCTCTACCCCCTCTGTTTGTAAAAACAATAATATCGTCAATGGAAACAGGTTCACAGGCTAAGTTTCCGTAAAACCTTAAATCCTCGGTCTTAATCAACCCCTCAAAGCCTGTAGAATATTTCCTTATTCCAATCATTTTGCGTTCCTGTTCAGTGGTAATATCGGTTTTACCTCCCTTTACCATTCTGAAGCCGTCAATAAACTCGTCCTTGGTTCCTGTGTAAAATATGCAGCCCTGATTAATAAAAGTAATGTAGTCTGCAATCTTGTCAAGGTCCGATGTTATATGTGTGGAGAATAATATACTCCTTTTGCCGTCTCCTATAAATTCTGTCATTATATCAAGAAACTCATCTCTCGCCACCGGATCCAGTCCGCTTGTTGGCTCGTCAAGTATCAGAAGTCTCGCATCATGGGATAATGCACATGATATCATCAGCTTCATCTGCATACCTCGTGAAAGGTCTTTTACCTTTTTGTCAGGGCTAAGTCCGAATTTTTGTAAGAACGATTTATACTTTTCAGAATTCCACGTACTGTAAAACATACCTACATAGCGCTCAACTTCTTTTACAGTCCAATCCTGAACAAAATAGTTGGTGTCAAATACCGCACCTATACTTTCCTTAATCTGTATCTGTTGAGCAACGCTATCCAACCCCAAAATCTCTATATCACCGGATGTTTTTTGCAGCATGTTAAGCATAAGCTTGATAGTAGTGGTTTTGCCTGCACCGTTAGGCCCTACCAGACCCATAATGTATCCCTGTGGTAAAGAAAAGCTGATATTGCTCAGTTTAAAAGTATCAAAGTTTTTGCATAAGTCTCTTATTTCTATATCGTTATTCATAGTCCTCATCCTCCATAAGAATTTTCAGCATTTTGACAAGCTCCTCTTCTGATACGTCCGCTCTTCTTGCAGACTTTATAGCAGCAGAAAGATTTTCCTCTATATCCCTTAAAAGCTGTTCCCGAATAAGTTCTGAGCCTCTCCCCAGCACATAGCAGCCTTTACCCTGTACATTGGTGACATATCCCTCCTGCTCCAGCTCAGTGTATGCTCTGGTCGTTGTAAGCACGCTGATTTTCAGCTCCCTTGCAAGTTGTCTCAATGACGGTAACAATTGGTTTTCTTCAATTTCACCCGACAGTATTGAACTTTTTATTTGTTCTTTTATCTGTTCGTATATTGGTACCCCGGATGTATTGGAAATTATAATTTTCAATTTTCCCTCCTGCTTATTACTTTCACTACTCTGATTGTTATAATTGTTATTACTGTTATTGTTGTTACATATACAGTATATACACACTATTATAAAGTGTCAAGATTTATTGGAACCATGAAATTATAGTAAAAGGTTCTTTGTAATTAATTGTATTGTTTGTCATAAAATGTTGATTAAACAAATCCCAAATGTTAAAATAATACATAATTGTTTAAAGTATGAATTTGATAATAAAACTACTTAGTTTAACAAAAGGAGAGTCTTATGAAGAAACCAAGCAAAATCATTTCTGCAACCTTAGCATTTCTGCTTTTATTTCAGGTGTTTGCCTTTGTTACAAATCAACAGGTCAATGCTGCAGGCGGTGCTTTAAGAGTTGAGATGTATATGGAAAACACCTCTACAACAACAAATACTATATCCCCCAATTTTAAAATTGCCAATTATGGTGTAAATTCCGTAAGCCTGTCAAATGTTACTATCAGATACTATTTTACCAAGGACAGCGCAAGTACACAGAATTTCAACTGTAATGTTTCAGGGGTAACAGGCAGCTTTACTGACATGACTGCCCCCACTGCTAATGCGGATAACTATCTGACAATAAGTTTTCCGTCAGGAGTATTTCTGGCTCCAAATACAAGCATTGAGCTTAAAACCGGCATTTCCAGAGCAGACGGATTAGCTTACAACCAAGGGAATGATTATTCCTTCAGTTTAACTAATACCGGCTATACAGAGTGGAGTAAAACCCCCGCTTACATAAACAACATTAAACTATGGGGGTCCGAGCCTGTTTTTGACTCTACACATGGATTTCTGGTAATTGTAAGCAGCAAAATCTATGGTGCATGTCAAAGCGAATTAAATACATACCTGTCTGATTTGGCAAATGAGGGTTGGTCACCTACACTCATAAAAGTAAATAACGAGCCTGACAGTAGCTTTTCAGGAGATGATAGCTTTCATGTTTGCGAAAACCCAAATGCCCTCAAGCAGGTAATCAGGGGATATTACGAGCAGGGCTATAAAGGTTTTGTAATTATAGGTTCTGCTCCGTCAATACCCAATGCCCTTTGGAGAGTCGATCCAAATTCTACCGACCGGGGGCCAACTGATTTATTTTATGCAGATATGGGCACTTGGTGCGATATAGGCAACGACGGTACATATGAGAGCTATTACGATTCCACTGCTTCACCAAGACAACCTGCGAGCCCTGATAACCCACTCTTTATTCCTGACATGATATACGGAAGGATATCAGCAGGAGCTATCTCAGATTCTGTTCAGCAAGAAAGCACTAAAACCAAGGCATACCTTTCAAAGATACATGACCTTCGTCTGGCAGGAGGAAATCTGAGTTTTGAGCCTAAAGCCTTTTGCTTTAGCGATGATGATTTTGTGACTAGTGAGTATGATAAAGTGTCATATTTGAAAGATTTAGAAAGGGATGTTTATGAAGTTTCAAATAGAACATCCACAAGCAAAGACAAATTTCTGGAGCTTCTTAATGGCGGATATAGAATAGGGTATGAAACTATTCATGCATCTCCAACTGGTTGGGGTATACCGACTCATCCTTACGGAACAGAGGATTCCACCAAAACTGATCATCCATCCATAGACGACATTAATGGAACAACCATAAAAGTAAACTATATACAACTCAACTCATGTTCTGCATGTGACTATACAACGGAGAATTTAGGTGAAGCCTTTCTGTTCAATAATGCAGATACATATAGCACTTTAAAAAATTCATATGTTTATAATGTAACAGGAATGACAATATCTTCTTCCACTTATGTTGATGAACAGTATTTTGAAGATTTAAAATCTGAATGTATAGGTACTGCATTTAAAAATCTTATGACAAGAAGAGCAGATAAAATAGCACAAGGAACATTATATATATTCGACCAACCTGCATATGTGCTTTTGGGTGATCCCACTATAAAATATAACTTTACCAAACCCGCAAACAAATGCCCTATTGTCACAAATGATCTTTCAGATGTAAATGCTTATCCCAACAAGCCCTTTAAAATTAATTTTAAAACAACGGATTATGAAAATGACCCGGTTTTTCTTGATGTTGCCGGATTACCCGAAGGAGCTTCTTATGACAGCAATACCAAAACCATTGACTGGGTGCCACAGACTTCACAGGCAGGAAACTCATATAATGTTACTATAACTGCTTATAACAAGAATCTTTCAGGTGAACCTGCTAACAAGTATGTGCAGAATTTTACAATTTATGTTTCAAGAATGAATCTATTCCCTCAGGATATTCCTAACCCGGGGTTTGAGTTATTAAATAATGATGGAACACCATCTGACTGGACCAGAAGCACATGGAGTGGTGGAGAATTATCTGTGGATTCTGCAGTTAAACATAGTGGAAATTACTCAGCAAAATTTAGCGGAAATAATCCCGGTTATTATGAGCTTAATCAAAGTGTAGAACCAAACACCCATTATCTGGTCAGCACATATGTAAAAACCTCCAATCTTATTAATCCAACTTTTATGGGTACATATTTCAGCATAAATGGAAGTATTTCAAATGATTCTACTTATAGCACTTCGTTATCAGGTACTAATGACTGGACTCCGGTATATTTGCATTGGTATTCTGGGGACAACACCAACATGAATATAAAATTGCAGTTTGGAGCAGGAGCAAGCGGTACAGCCTGGTTTGATGATTTCAAGGTAGAAAAGGATTATAATCTTGGCTTTGAATTTTCTTTAAACAATAAAGCTTCCGGATGGTCTTTCTACAGCTTTAACAGCAATCCGGACACCAATTCAATATCTATGTCTGAAAGCACCACTAAACATAGCGGCGTACGTTCAGTAAGCATTTTATCTAACCAAGCCCCCAATTATGCTTTTTTGTATAAAAATATACCTGTTGAAGCAAACACCAACTATCGTGTAAGTGCATGGGTTAAAACAAGAAATATTAACAGTGTAGCCACAGGTGCAAGCCTGTCAGTAATATACGGCTCAGACACAGTAAAATCTGAGTCAGTTATTGATGCAGAAACTCAATGGAGACAGGTTTATGTAGATTTCAATTCAGGAAACAATACAAGTATCAGAGTCAATTGCAGACTTGGTGACTTAACTGACTTTGTTCAAGGAACTGCATGGTTTGATGATGTAACCATCGAAAAGAAGTAAGACAATTAAAGGGGTTGTCGCTATTTTGTGCCAACCCCTTACTGTTATTACAAAAATTCAACTACTTTTGCTTATAAAAATTCATAACCGGCCCCACTTCCAGATAGTCAAAGTGAACAGCCCCATCAATGCTTTCGTAATACCCAAATCCACAACTCTCAACTTCTGAAAATCCCCCTTGGTTTTAAATACCCTTCTTGCCACTTTTCAATACGCTTATGCATATTCATGCGTTCTCCTTTTCTTAAGGACTAACTGCTGCACCCGCAAAAGAAGTTCTTACAATCCTTAGACAAAATCTATCCACTTTTTTATTACCTGCTGAAACAATTTATAAATATATGGAATAAGTATACAATATTTAGAACGGGTTTGTTATATGCATAATGAAAGCGATTTCATGCCGGGCATCCAAAAGTCCTATCCCATAGATATACTCTACAGTAATTTAATATATAAATAATTATTTTTATCAGAACCAAACTGTCTGTTCCTGAATCTAATTAGTGTATGACGAATTCAGCTGAAAGAAGTACGAAGGGAGAACACATATGTTATGGATAGAATTAACTTTGCAGAAGAGGTAAGAAAATCGGAAACAACCTTGTATCACGTATCAAAATCTATCCTGCAAAACGATAAAGACTGTGAAGATGCAGTTCAGGAGGCTATTTTGAGAGCTTACAATAAATTGAGTTCTCTAAAAAAAGAACAATTTTTCAAAACATGGCTTGTAAGGATTCTGATACATGAGTGCTATAAAATCAGACGTTATCGTAAGAAAGTTATTTCCTATGAAGAATACATAAATCCGGAGGATACAACTGAGCCGAAAGATTATTCAGAGTTGTATTTGAGTATTATGAAGCTTGATGAGGATTTAAGAACCATAGTAATTCTATATTACATAGAAGGTTTCAGTGTAGCAGAAACAGCAGACATTTTGAAAATGCGTGAAGGTACGGTAAAAAGCAGGCTTTCAAGAGCAAGAACTAACTTAAAAAAATATTTACAGGAGGTATAAGTATGCAAAGGAATGATTGGAAAAAAGAATTTCCGGAGGTACCAACAAGGTTTCATAATAAAATAGAAACTGCATTAGATGAAATTACTGCAGTAAAACATAAAGGATTATCAAGAAAACGTATTGCTGTACTTGCATTAGTAGCAGTATTAGCCCTTGGAAGTTTCACTGCTATGGCTTCAGGTTTATTTCAATGGAATCAAAAGTTAGCAGAAATATTTGGCGCCGATAAAGAGCAACAGAATAATTTAATTGAAAAAGAAGTAACACAGCAAGCTAAATCATCAGTAACGGATAATGGTCTCACAATTAGTCTTGTGCAAACCTTACAGGATAAGACCTACTTTTATACTTTACTGGAAGTTACGGCACCAAAAGATATAAAATTGACCGATACAAATTTATTTGAAGAGTGTGAGTTTGATGTTTCCGGGCAAAAAGATTATTCTTACAGCTCAAGCCACGGATTTATGAGCGTTACCCAAGAACCTGAAATAACAAATAAAAGGTATTACGAAATCTGGATTAAAAAAGATATAGATTTCAACGAGAAGGAATTCTCTATTCACTTTAAGAATTTACAGGCTGATGCAAAGAAGCTTGATATGTATACCGTTTTGAACGGGGATTGGACGCTAACCTGGAAAACGTCATTTAAGGACTCAACCAAGAATTTTGACATAAACAAAAAATGCAATTTATCCGGTTATAATGTATTAGTAAAAAGAGTTGAACTTTCACCTTTATCAATGACAATTTACTTTGACGGAGAAGATATTAAATCCATGGAAAAAGCAGAAAAAGTTGACTTAGATAAATTAGAGACTCTAGAACCACTATCCTTTAAAGGCGTTAAATACAATGATGGGTCGGTTATTCCTATAATAGGTGGCGGTAGTGAAGGTTTTGACAAAAGTACCGGCGAATACAAACTAAGCACTTCCTTTGACAAAGTAATTAAAATTGAAAATGTAAAAGAATTATTATTTGGAGCAAAGAAGTCCAAAATAGAATTAGCTAAATAGGAATTGTACATTTTTGCAAATATATTAACTTTTGCCCATAACTTTTAAATTAGTTATGGGCAAAATTAATATTAATTATTGATTTCTACATTTCTTTATCATATTTGCATCGGTAATAAATTCCATATACGGCAACAAAAAGATATGCGAATACCATAAGCAGAACTGTAATCATGTCAATACCCATTAAAGCAAATGAAATCAATAATGACCCGAATACAAATATCATCATATCATAGGCTTTTGCTTTTGCTCGATTACCAATCGCTATGTTTCGTTCATCATTCCGGTCTATCTCCAACCGCTTTTCAATATCGGGATTGTTTTTTATAGCTTTACGACTGATGTTATTTCCCATTCCATGACCGAAAATCCCACAGCCAAGTCCAACGCAAACATATGGTAAGGCTCGCATAATACCCTGTGGGTCTGCAATAGTTTTTATAAGGTATAGTCCTGTTCCAAGGAGTATCAAGCCTAAAATTATTATTAAATATGACCATGTGTTCTTTTTCACATTAATTATCCTCCTCATAAATAAAAATTTCTTCAATATTCATTTTAAAGTATATGGCAATCTTAAACGCTAGAATTATAGATGGATTGTATCGTCCATTTTCCAGCGACCCGATTGTTTGCCTTGATACTTCTAGAACTCTTGCAAGTTCTTCCTGACTTATTCCTCGCTGCTTTCTGATTTGCTCCAATCTGTTTTTCAAGCTCAGTCTCCTTTATACTCTAATGGAAAGTTAACTTTACATTTTGAGTATAGTACTACTGAGCAAAAATGTCAAGTAAGCTTTCCATAAGCATTTATAAAAACGCCGGCAAATTGCCCGGCTATCTACTTTCTCTTGACAAACCTCATAAAAAGATTTACATTATGTGTATACTCATTGAGTTGGAGGTCATTGAATTGTCACAAACAAAGCGTCAAGAACAAAAAGAACTTACTCGACAGCGGATTATGAATACGGCATTTCGTATATATGCAGTAAATGGATTTTCTACGCCCACAAATATAATCGCTCAAGAGGCTGGGGTCTCTCATGGTGCAATCTTCGTTCACTTTCCTACGAAAGAAGTATTGCAGCTCCATGTATTAGAGCGATTTGCAAAAGAAGTTTTAAAAAAGCTACACGGCCTTTCTACAACAAGCGAAGATATTTCAGAATTGCTCCATGCTCATATTAATGTCCTGCATAAGTATGAAGAATTCTATAAAAAAATGATTCTGGAAATTGCATCCTTGCCAAATGAAGCAAGGGAAATAATTATTTCTCTGCAATCAGCAATGTCCTGGCATTTTAGCACTGTGATTGAACAAGGGCAGAAAGCGGGGCTTATAAAAAAAATCCCCTTGCATATGCTATTCAATACGTGGATTGCTATATTACACTATTATCTGCAAAATGCCGACTTATTTGCCCCTGGTGCATCGGTTCTGGATTGTTGCGGGGATGAATTAATAAACACCTTTGTTACACTCATTTCACAATAATACGAGGAGGAATGGAAATGAAAACATGTATTGCTTGCGGTATGCCTATGAATGACATAACAGAATATGCAATGAACGACAGTTCAAAAGATTATTGTGTTCATTGTTCCCGTCCAGATGGGTCAATGCAGTCTTTTGAAGAAAAAAGAAGTTCGCTGACGAGCTTTATCATAAAAACACAAGGATTAGATAAAAATGTAGCATTGAAAATGGCTGAGGCCATGATGAAGAAATTACCCGCCTGGTCTGAACACTTTGCATGAAAAGGGGATGGTTCTATGGGTGCATTATCACATTTGCCCAATGTTGGTAAGGTGTTAGAAAACAATTTAGTGCAAGTGGGAATAGAAACTCCGGAGCAGCTTCGAGAGATAGGCGCAGAAGATACTTTTATTCGCATTCGTGCATGTGTCGACCACGGAGCATGTCTACACATGCTCTATGGTATACAAGGCGCAATAGAGGGAGTGCCTTATAGATTTTTGGAAGACAGCACAAAACAAAAGCTAAAGAAATTCTTTAAAACACTATAAGGAGGTATTATTTATGAATGTCAGTAACGCATTTGAAACCTTTTCAAAAGAAACACCCGAAGTCCATAAGGCTTGGATGGAAACCATTCAAAAATTAGACTCAGCAAGCGCATTGGACCACAAAACGGAAGAACTTGCTTATATCGCCGTTTTAGCGGCTATACGACTTGAGAGCGGATTGCCCTTCCATGTGAAAATGGCAAAGGCAAGTGGTGCGACAAGAAATGAAATAATCAGCAGCATATTGGTGGGGCTCCCCGCTGTTGGAAATGCTGTTATACAGGCATTGCCTGTAGCTTTAGAAGCTTATGACAGTGAATAAAGTTGAGGACTGCCTTTCTTACATTGAGGGCAGTCCTTTGCTGTTTTTAACGGATTCTTCAGGTATCCACATGAAGATATTCCAATTCACTCAATCTCTCTCTAAAGTGGGTAAGATGGCTTTTCATATGATTAACATAGTGGTTTAATAAGCTTTCGAAAGTTATGTATTGAGAATCTTCATCCCAATTGATATTCCACCTATTCTCCAAGCACTTTTCATCTAAATTCAAGAGAATATTTATTATTAACTTATTATAATAATAAAACAACAAAAGAAGTTCTGAGAATTTCATATTTTGGTGCTTTTGGACTCTTAGCCACTCACTATTTTTATAATCAGGAAATTCAAGTACTTCCGATAGTTGAAATCTTATAAAGCGTTGGTGATTGTTTGATGCAGAATCAATCAAGTGTCCTACTATTTCTTTTAGAGTCCATTTGTCCTGCGAAATTCTGAGTGACGTTATTTGTTCATCAAGTCCTGAAAAGTCATTCTTGTATATTTCAATTATTTTCCCCAACTCTATGGCTATTTTGTTCATAAACCCTCCCTAATTGATATGGCAATTTTTTCTACACTCAATAATTTTTATTAATAAATGTAATTATACCCGAAAATAAAATCTGAATATATAAATCCTTTATATCAAATAATAGTATAGGAATACCTATTGATTGCTATAAAAAATAAAAAAAATATAGGAGTGAAGTGTAGTGGCACAGATTCTTTCATGGCTATTGTTAATAGCACCTTGGTTTTTACTCATATTTATAGACAAAAGAAAATTTAGTAAATTTTTATCGGTTGCATTCTTTACTGCACTCTTGGACACAATTTTATTCCAAATGGCTCACATATGGAACTGGTGGACCATTACTGTTAATGTCAATCGAAATTTAGGCCACTTGCTGGTCAAATTTTAGGCCACCTATACATAAAAATTTAAACATTCTCAGTCTGTTTGGCAAGGGCCTGTTTAAACCGATAACTGTCACCATTAATATTTAATATATGGGCATTATGGGTTATCCGATCCAATAAAGCCGCAGTCATTTGTTCATCTCCCAACACCTCCGTCCATTTTGGAAATTCCAAATTTGTAGTTATGATTAGACTACCTCTTTCATATCGGGAAGAACAAAACTGAAACAGCAATTCCGCACCTACCTTACTGAATGGTACATATCCCAATTCATCCAGAATAACTAAATGTGGCCCCAACCACTGTTTTTCAAGCTTGTTTAAACGATATTCCTGTTGTGCTGCAAGTAATTCGTTTATCAATCCTGCTGCCGTATAGAATTTTACTCTCATACCCTGACGGCAGGCTTCATAACCTAGAGCCGTTGCAATATGTGTTTTACCTACACCAGAGCTACCTACAAGTATTATGTTTTCCCTGTTCCCAATATACTCCCCCTGCATTAACTTCAATATTTTGGGCTTGCGTAGGGACGGGATTACTTTAAAATCAAAACTTTCAAGTGTTTTAATTACTGGAAAGCATGCCTGACGTATGCCTCTTTGAATACGGTTGTTTTCTCTCTGGTGAACTTCCTGTTCCAATACTCCTAACAAGTAACCCTCATAATCAAGATTGTTATCTGCGGCTTCTCTCGCTAAAGACTCGTAGATCTTGGCAGCCTGAGGCATTTTTAGTTTTTTAAAATATGCTTCTAGAAGCATTTTGTTAACGGCCATTAATGATCACCCCCTGTCATCAGTATGCTATATTTATCAAGATTAGGAGGTGTTACAATAACTTCCGGAATGCTCTGAAGCTTGTCCTTGTTAATGGGATCTGCTTTATGGCTTAAAACCAATGTCTGCCCCAGTATGTTAAGTACCCCGTCATATCCGTAAACATTGTATTCCATTGCTATTTCAATAGCTTCAGTTACCTGTGAAGGATGGTAATCTCTATGGAGCATAAGTATTTTTACAAATTCCCGGTTACCTCTGGGATTCCTTGCTAACAGGCAGCGGCGATATTGTTCATAGATAGGGGGAAGTGTCTGAGGGTTGTATACTTTTGTATTTCCTAATGCTCGAGATTTGAAAAGCAAAAGTTCCAGATAGTGATCCAGTATGATACTATCCTTATTGCGGCCATGTATTCTGAAATGTTCTGCGATTGTAGAGCCTTTTGAGATAATTTTAATCTCTTCAGCAGTTGCCCTAACTGTCACCTTTTCTCCAACATATGAAGTAGGGACGGAGTAGCGGTTGGTTTCAAATTGTATCATTGAATATCGGTTAACTTTAGCCTCTTTATACCTTGCTCCATCAAACCTTACTGTGGGCAATGGCCTTAATGCGGATTTTTCAGCTTCCCATTTTGAGTTTTTCTCTAATAGCTTAATACATTCATTATGTAAGTAATGATTTAATTCCTCAAAGGAATTTACATCCGGATAAGGTACAAAGAATCTTCTGACTACTTCTTTACCTGCATTTTCTACTCCGCCTTTTTCATTACCCCTAGCAGGTCTGCAGAATGTAGATTCATAAAGGTAATGAGTGCGAAGAGATATGAATTGCTCCTGTTCTTCCCGATTACTGCCCTGAAGTACCTTCTTAACTGCTGTTTTTAAATTGTCATAGGCTATCTTGTAGGGTACACCCTTCATAAACTCAAAACATTTAATATGTCCGTCAAAGAATGCCTCCTGCTTCTCAAAGGGATATGCCCTTACATAGAAGCCTCCAGAGCCTCTCAATTTCATAACAAAAATATGAGCCTTTGTTTCCTTACCGTTCAGATAGAAATATGCCTCTGTCCAATCTACTTCCGCATAAGTTCCGAGCTCAAATTCCAACGGAAGAAATGCTTCTTTTTGTTTTCTGTATTCCTGCCTGAGAAAGTCAGAAACAGTGTTGTAACCACCGCTAAAGCCTTCTTGCCTTAAAATTCCAAATATTTTTGTTCCGGTATGCCGTTGTTTACGATGCCTTTGCTTATCATCTTCGATAATTTGCCGAATCATTGGTATATATGGTCCTAAAACAGGATGGTTGCGTTCTTTGGTTAGCTTATATTTAGGAGGTTTTGTCTCCTCCAGAGATAAATACTTTGAAATTGTATCCCTGTGAATTCCGGTTCTGCGGCTTATTTCTCTGATACTTAGGTCTTCCATAAAGTACATTTTTCTGATATCTTCTAATTGTGCCATCTTAATCATACCTTTCCTCCTGTACGATAGTGTCTGGATAACAAAATCATACAGGAAAATTTGATTAAGGTGGCCTATTTTTTTACCGGTAAGTGGTACAATTTTAGAATAGCATTAACAATTACAAACAACGTGTTCTTTCTTACTGACGTTTCATCTTTTGAGTATGGATTTCTTCCTGTTGTAACAATCTACGTATTTTATATTACTTACCCAAGGTTTTGGTTATTTGTTGGAACTAATATTATCCTAGATGTAGTGCAAGCATTTATCATTAGCCCGTTTATTTTTGAAAAATTCGGACTGTATAGGTTGAATATTAATCGATTTGAATTTTTCCTTGTAATATTTTGCATTGTTCCTATTATTTATTATTATCAAAAATGGTATGATAAAGTATCAGGTAATATTTCAAAAACATGAAAATCTGTAGAGATAAACACACGAAAAATGTGAACGATTATGGGGTTTTAAATATTTAGTTTTGTATCAAGGGGGAAATTTAGATGGATTTACGTTTTACATTTAATGAAGACGTATTAAATTATGATAAAATGCGCCCAACCTATGTAAAGGAATTATATGAAAATATTATACAATTCTCGAACTTGGACAGCAATAAAAATGCTCTTGAAATCGGTATCGGAACCGGACAGGCTACACTACCTTTTTTAAACACGGGGTGTAACCTTACAGCCGTTGAGCTGGGCGAAGACATGGCTAAGTTTTCTAAAGAGAAATTCGCAAAGTTCCATAATTTTGATGTTATAAACAGCGATTTTGAAAGTGCTAATCTTAAAAAGGATGATTATGATTTGATTTACTCTGCAACAGCTTTTCATTGGATTCCTCAAGAAGTCGGCTATACTAAGATCTTTAACTTATTGAAAAGTGGCGGTGTCATGGCCTTGTTTTGGAATCATGTTTCACGAACCGACGCAGAACTTGATTTTGCCATGCAGGAAGTTTACAATAAATATAAATCAACCAATGAATCTTCGATTCACAAATTCAGCGAAGAAAAATGCTTGGAAATTGCGGAAACAATAAAGAAATACGGGTTTGTTGATGTTGGATATAAATTATATTACCAAACCAGGTTCTTTGACGCTCCTAAATATATGTCACTTCTTAATACCAACTCCGACCACAGGGCAAGGCCAGAGGAGACTCGCATTTTAATTGAAAATGAATTGTCAAATGTAATAAATAATTTTGGCGGTAAAATTGAGATAAAAGATACGATTGATTTATATTTAGCAAGGAAACCATAACTTCCCCTAATAAGCATAACACCGTAAATTCAACATTTAAACATATGATACAAATAATAGAGTCTTGGTTCACTATGCACTCCTTTGCTCAGGTCACAAGTGAAGACAAGCCTATTATTTTGAGTATCAGCTACAGCACTTGCCAATGGTGCTATGTACGCATATAACAGAAGATATTTACTCTAACCATTACTGCCAATAGTTAAATAATACCAGTTTTTATTAAATAAAGAATGCGAATTGACTAAATCAAACTATAGGAAACTAATTGTTTGGCAGGATGGAATTCAATAATTCCTATTCGTTCAATCGTACCATTAAACTGAAGTGGTTTATTTAAAAGTAGTTCTATTGCTTCCTTTATTGCAGAGTTTTCGTTTTTTACAGTTAATTGACAACTTGGCATCCAAATATTCTCGTCAAAGTAATTGAAGTTAAAAGCTTTTCCATGACTTTTAAATATGTTTTGAATGTCACTCTCAAGTTGAAGAAGTTGAATTGACGGAGAAAAATCAATAAACAGAGTGGGAGTGTCATTGGAGAAAAAACCATAGTTTTTTAAGTGTACATCAATCTTTTTATGCTTTTGAGTAAAATCATATAGAATTGGTACTACGTTATCAAGCTCTAACTCCTCAAACATTAAAAACTTAATATGAGGGTTGTTTTCTGAGTTATATAAGTAATTGCATATATCATTATCAGCAAGCTCTTTCCAAATAGATTTAATAAATAAATCAGTTTTAGAATCAAAATACCCCACTATTGCGTATGCCATTTTCCTTCTCCTTTATACCGACTGTACGTGCTTTTTAACTTACTTAGAAATAGTTGTAGGATCTTTTCCGATCAAGGAAGCAATAGATTTAAAGGACTTACCTTCTATTAAACTTATAATCTTCCAATATAGTAAAATGCATCTTTTTGGTCTCTAAATTCACTTACGCCCAAATATTTCATGCCTATTTTCTGAAGCACCCTTCTGGAGGCCATATTTTCTGGTTCAGCCATTCCATAAATACCAATGATGTCTGATGTCTGGAATGCTTCCTTTACTATTTCTTTTCCAATTTCAGTCGCATATCCTTTATTCCAATAGGTAACACCGAGTTTCCACTCAATCTCAGGTTCATTTTCCTTATATGGATTTAGTCCGGTTAACCCAATTATCCTGTTACTTGCTTTTTCAATTATAGCACCATGAAAACAATCTAATGTAACAAAATTTTTATCTATAAAGAATTCAATGTACTGTTGCGTCTTAAGTTTATCCCAGGGATGATTTTTGTCTTTTGTAAATTGGTGAACTTTGGGATTTGACATAACCTCATATAATCCGTCCAAATCTTCCATCGTATATTGACGTACTAAAAGATTTCGTGTTTCAAAATAAATATGTACAAAATTACTCATTGTTTTCCCCTCCAAATTCCTGACACTGCATTACTGTAAAACCGTATATTCGTTGTTTGAAACGTTAACAAGCCTATGGTACATTTTGCAAATAAATAAGTCAACCAGTTATTCAATATGTTATTGATACTATTAATTTACATTGGGTATAACTATAACTGATACACAGTTATACTAAATAGAGAGGATACAAAAAATGTCTGAACATAAATATACAAACAAACTAATCCATGAAAAATCCCCCTACCTCCTACAACATGCTCACAATCCTGTTGACTGGTATCCTTGGGGTCCCGAAGCCTTTGCCCGTGCTGTCAGTGAAGATAAACCCATATTCCTGTCAATAGGCTACAGCACTTGTCACTGGTGCCATGTAATGGAACGTGAGTCCTTTGAGGATGAGGAAGTAGCACACATATTAAACCGGGATTTCATATGTATAAAGGTTGACCGGGAAGAAAGACCGGACATTGACAGCATTTATATGTCAGTGTGTCAGACTTTAACAGGCCACGGCGGATGGCCTCTCACAGTTTTTCTGACCCCCGACAGGCAGCCCTTTTATGCCGGAACATATTTCCCTAAGGATAACAGCAAGGGCTCTATAGGGCTTATGTCTCTGCTTGATTCAGTAAAAGAAGCGTGGGACTTAAAAAGAGAAAGTCTATTAGAATCAGCCAAAAACATTATAGAGCATGTAAGTCATGAAGAAAGCTCTGATGAAACTATAATTTCAAAAGACATAATACACGAGGCCTTTAAACACTTTAAATATAATTTTGACATTAAATATGGAGGTTTCGGAACCTCTCCCAAATTCCCCTCCCCCCACACACTGCTCTTTTTGCTTAGATACTGGTACACAGAAAAAGAGCCCTTCGCACTGGAAATGGTTGAGAAGACTCTTGAGTCAATGAAAAACGGGGGAATATTCGACCACATAGGCTTTGGCTTCAGCAGATACTCAACAGACAAAAAGT
This sequence comes from Ruminiclostridium papyrosolvens DSM 2782, assembly GCF_029318685.1. Lineage (NCBI taxonomy): Bacteria > Bacillati > Bacillota > Clostridia > Eubacteriales > Oscillospiraceae > Ruminiclostridium > Ruminiclostridium papyrosolvens. Next base: position 262,861 of record NZ_CP119677.1, on the reverse strand, counting down.
GGCTTGTTCCACATTTTGAAAAAATGCTCTATGACAATGCACTACTGGCTATAGCTTATGGAGAGGCTTATTCTGCAACCGGAAACAAAAACTACGAAGAAACCTCCCGACAAATACTTGACTATGTACAAAGGGATATGTCCTCTCAATTGGGTGCTTTTTATTCTGCCGAAGATGCCGATTCAGAAGGTTTTGAAGGCAAGTTCTATATTTGGTCCCAAGAAGAAGTAATGAAAGTTCTTGGGCAGAAGGACGGAAAAGAGTATTGCAACTTATTCGATATAACACCCTCAGGTAACTTTGAAGGTCTGAACATACCAAACCTTATTGAAACAGGCGCTCTATCCCAACAGCAAAAAAGCTTTGCAGAGGAGTGCAGGAAAAAGCTCTTTAACCACAGAGAAAAAAGGGTTCACCCCTACAAAGATGACAAGGTTCTGACCTCTTGGAACGGGCTTATGATAGCAGCAATGGCTTATTGCGGCAGGATTTTCGGCGAAGAAAGGTACATTGAAACCGCAAAAAGATGCGTTGACTTCATATATAAAAAACTCATCAGAACTGACGGACGTTTGCTGGCACGCTACCGTGACGGAGAAGCAATGTTTCCTGCTTATCTGGAAGACTACGCATTCCTTGTCTGGGGATTGCTTGAACTATATGAAGCTACCTTTACAACAATTTATCTAAAAAGAGCCTTAAAATTGACAGATGCCATGTTAAATCTCTTTGGAGAAAATAATTCTGCAGCACTGTTTTTATACGGTCATGATTCTGAACAACTTATATCAAGGCCAAGGGAAAGCTATGATGGTGCAATTCCTTCCGGAAACTCCGTTGCAGCAATGAACCTTCTTAGATTAGCACGAATAACCGGCCATCATGAATATGAAAACAGAGCAAAAGCCATAATGGATTTCTTCAACAATCAGGTTAAAGCAGCCCCAACAGGACATAGTTACATGCTTTCCAGCTACATGTATTCAGTTTCTGATAATTCCTCTGAGATAGTTATTACAGGAGAAAACAGTAAAGAGATGGTAGATACCTTAAATCGTAAATATTTGCCCTTTGCTGTTACCATATCAAATATATCGCCTGAGCTTACTGAGATTGCTCCTTTCGTCGGAGACTATAAGTCTCAAAATGGTAAGACTGCAGCATATGTTTGCCGGAACTTTTCCTGCATGGAACCTGTTACACAGCCGGAAAAGCTGTCTGAGGTTTTATCTTAGAAGTACTTTCAAAGATAGAAAAAGGGGGTTATTTTATCCCAAGCATTAAGATAAAATAACCCTTTGACTTTTATAAAAACTTATAAACCCAGATACCTTACTATATTTTTGTAGCAAATACCCTCAACAATTTCTTCAAGTATTGCAGCATCATCGGCGAACTCTCTCTTGTCAACAAGGTCACCGACAAATGAACATAGAATCCTCCTAAAGTAATCATGCCTTACATAAGAGAGAAAGCTTCTGGAGTCAGTCAGCATTCCTACGAAATATGACAACATGCCCTGGTCCGCAATAGCTTTAAGGTGTGCCGTTATTCCTTCCTTGTGGTCATTGAACCACCATGCAGCACCGAACTGTACTTTTCCGGGAACCCCATCCTCCGTAAAGCAATGTGGAAGAGATGCCAAAACCAGATTATCCTTAGAATTTAGTGTATACAATATTGTCTTAGGCAGCGCATTCTTTTTATCCATATCATTAAGGAGCTTTGCCAAAGGTTCAGCAATCTGGAAATCGTTCATGATATCAAACCCTGAGTCAACGCCGGCCTTTTTGAGCATAGAATCATTTGTACTTCTGATAGCTCCAATGTGCAGCTGCATTGCCCATCCGGCTTCCTTATATGCTTCTGCTAAAACACATAGAGTATAAAGCTTATATTTTTCTGCCTCCTCAACGGAAACAGGCGCTCCATTGAGTTTCTTTTCGAATATATTGGTTGCTTCATCAAAGTCTCCAGGCAAATAAATAAGACTTTCAAGTGAATGGTCCGAGAGAACACAGCCAGCCTGTCTGAAAAATTCAATTCTGTTTTTCAGAGCAGCTAATAAGTCCTTATAAGTTGTAATCTTTATATTTGATGAAGACTCAAGTTTTTTTATGTATTCAACAAAATTATCGTTTAGTATCTTTAGTGCGTTATCCGGCCTGAAAGTAGGTAAAACTGCAAATCCTTTGTCAGTGTTCTTTCCCAAAAGAAAATGATATTCAAGGGAATCAATGGGGTCGTCCGTAGTACATATGAGCTTTACATTGGATGACTGTATCATCTTTACGGGAGAAAGCTTATCCTCGTTTATTTTTGCATTGCAGTAGTCATATATTTTATCTGCATTGCTTTCCTTCAGAACTTCATTAACTCCGAAGTAAGTCTCCAGCTCCATATTAGCCCAATGGTAAAGAGGACTTCCTATAAGCCTTTCACAGGTTTTTGCCCACATTTTGAATTTGGTGCGTCCGTCACCGTTTCCCGTTATGTATTCTTCAGGTACTCCGGCAAAACGCATTGTTCTCCATTTATAATGGTCATATCCAAGCCAGATTGACGAAATATCAGTAAAAATCTCATCTTCATAAATATCTTTTGCACAAAGGTGGCAATGATAGTCGTATACAGGTGCATCTTTAGCAAGCCCTTCATATAAAGCTTTAGCTGTTTTGCCGTTTAAAATAAAATTATTGTTTAACAAGTACTACACCTCCGTATTTTGTCTTACTAAAAAGTAAATATATTCACAGTCTGCATCCCCAAGAGATACAGGCGGCCAAAGTTTCAAGCATCAATTTATTTGCGAGTCCCTCTTCCCTATGGGTGGGAGCAAGGCAGCAAACTCTTCCGGCTCCGAATTCACGTGACCAACCTGCTTCAGCTTTACCATACGAGGACTCGCTGTCTAGGAATGCAAGACTGCTTTCAAGATTATATTTTACAAAATAGTGTTCATCTATTGCTTCAAAGGATTCCTTCAGTCTGATTCCACTGCTATTTTCTTTAGGAATATATCTTACAATCTCGTGTTGACTTGGATGGCTTAAAAAATATCCACCCAGCATTTTTGTGTACTCTCCTGTTTTATTATACAAAGCTAAACCCGCATGCCATGCCAGCCAGCTTCCACCGTTATTTACATAATCTACAATCTTATTTTCAATATCGCATGTCATCCAATTGTTTACTAATTCATCAGCGGGATTAACTCTGTTCTCCTTACCCAATATAACAAGGTCAAGATTTCGTAACAAAGCTTTTTCAAGGCCATCTACGTCAGAATCAATAAGTTCAAATGTGTGAGGGCCTGATTTATTCAACATATCAACTGCCTTTTTGAGTGCTTCATATGCTATGTCGTGGTCGTGATAATAATCACCTATAATGCAAAGAATTTTTTTATTCAAATGTATTCACCCCATCCAAATATAGCACACGGAAAATAATTATGCAAAATGAATATTCAATTTTCCATCACTGTACTTCGCTCCTGTAATTTCCTTGGATTGAAGCTTTACAGGTAAAATAAAACTTCTTTTTTCATTCTTTATGGAGATGGTAATCTCGTCGCCCTTTTGGAGGAGTTTCAGTTCTTTTTTATCAACAAATGGCATACTAATTAAAAAAGTATAGCCTTGGTCTTCTTTCACCACATCAAATATTTTATCCTTGAAAAGAACCTGTATCGGGTCAGTATTTTGATACAAACATCCACCAACCTTTTTCAAAGCATCATATCCTCTAAGCTCAGTGTCCATAAGCTCAAGTTTAAATACGGGAATCCCACTAAAGCTTTCAAGGATATCATTAATACTGCTTGTTTGAATGTCATCCCATTTCTCAAAATATCCTGACAGGGATTCCTTAGAAAATATCTTATTTATTATAATTCCATCCACATTGTAATCAAAAAGGTGTAAATATGAAAAGCTTCTCTTCGCCTCTTTAATAACAATTTTTTCCGGTGTAGTTACTATACGGATACTTACCTTTTCTTTGTCCTGCATAAGTTGATGCAATTCATGGATTTTTAAATATAGCCTTTCAATTTCATCGAAAGTCTCATCACCGGGAACAGGAATCTTTATGGTCGCCTCAATAACCGGCTTTACAAGCTTTGCTCCCTTTCTTTTAATGGGAAACAGTTTTTCCATCCACCACTTAAATAAATCAGGAAACTTCAGAAGCGACATTGTCTCTCCTGTTGGTGCACAATCTACAATTAAAACATCATATTTGCCCTCATCATAAATTTCTTTTATTCTTATAAGAGACAGGAGTTCATCAAACCCCGGAAACACCAGTAATTCCTCAGTTTCTATATTACTATCACCCTTCAGGGTCATGAGCCTTTCAATATACCCTTTTATATTCCCCCATACTTTCTCATTTTCAAGAATAGAATCAATTTCCATGGCAAAAAGGTTTTCTGCCAGCATAGCCGGGACATTGGAAAGCTTTACATCAAAAGAATCCCCAAGACTGTGAGCCTGATCGGTACTTATTATCAAAACACGTTTACCGCCCTCAGCTATTTTACATGCCGTAGCAGCCGCTATACTGGTTTTACCCACTCCACCCTTGCCTGTATATAGAATAATCCTCATATTGTTATACCTCCATTAAAATTATGAAAAGTCAACAGACACTTTCTTAATCTCTTTCCTTTCCGCTCCTTCTTTCTTATTACTGTTTTCTGTTATTATTTCAAGAGCAATATCCTTCATTACCTTTACAGCATCCTTTTCAAAGCCCTCCAACTTCTTTTTAACATCCTCAGGGAGAATTTCTTTAAAGGCCTCATACCTTAATATTTCAGACTTAATTATTTTTTTAACAAACTCTTTATTCACACAAAATCACTCCTTTATGACAAAATCTATACAAAGGGCTTCCGCTTCAAACTTGGCTGACCTCACGGAGTACTTCCTAATTACATTGGGAATTGGTATATTACGTTTAAAATTTCCGATTTTGATTATGATATCTGTCCCCGATTCAAGAAGGTCAAAATCCTGTTTGTTTGTAAACGGCACATAAACCTTTAGCCTATAACCTGTGTCCGTTTTTTCAAAAGTCTCGCTCTCCACCTTCTTGTTGACCTCAAATATATTTTCGTCTCGCAGGGAATCTTCCACTATTCTATCCAATCCTTCTATCCCATTTATATCTACTTCATACCATTTAATTTTATAGGTTGGGATATTGTAAAAGGCAGCCTCAAGCTCATTGAGATAATTTCCCTGAATCAACTTCCACCTATCAAAAAATTTATTATCTATATCATCGGGAATTATACGGTTAATGTACAAGCCGTCAACATTAAAGTTATATAAGTTCATGTACATATAATTTCTCTTTGTTTCCTCTACCACCATCTTTTCGGGAATTGTAACCAGCCTGATACTGCATATATCCCTATCCTTAAGCAGTCCCTGTAACTCTCCCAATTTTACGTAAAGTTTTTCGATATCGTTCATGGCCTTGGAATCCGGCATATCCAACTTGAATACTGACTTTGAAATAGGCCTTAAAACTTTCATTGCTACCTTGCCTATTGGAAACAGCTTTTCCATATACCACGAAAACAGTTCGGGGAATTTTAGGAGTGACAGAGTTTCTCCGGTGGGAGCACAATCCACGATAATCAGGTCATAAGCTCCTGTGTCATACACTTCCTTGATACGAAGCAGTGAAAACAGCTCTTCGATACCCGGAAATACTACAATATCTTCAAAGGTCTCACTATCTTCCTCACTTTTAAATGCCATCATATTTTTGAATGCAGCTGAAATATGCTCATAGTGTCTGTTCATTTCATAATTTGAGTCAATTTCCAGGCAATCAAGGTTTTCCATGATTTCAATCGGGTCTTCTCTCACTTCCCTCATGAATATGTCACTGAGGTTATGTGCCATATCAGTACTCACAATAAGGGTTTTCTTTCCGGCTTTAGCAGCCTTAACTGCATGTGCTGCTGCAGTACTTGTTTTTCCAACCCCACCTTTGCCTGTAAAAATTATTATTCTCCCCATAATCCTACCTCCTATATTTCTCATTATGAATTATTCTTGTATCGAAGTATTTATTTAAAAAGTAATCTTGCAGTTCACCTTAATAAAATGACTCCGCAAGTTAGTTTATTACAGCCTTTAGACTATTCGATTTTAATCCTTTTTACTCTTTTCTCAGCCATACTCTCAGTAGGTAAATTATCATTTTTAAATACCGAAACTACCTTAGTGAAAATACTTAATGCTGCCTTTTTTTCATCATCAGATAATGCTTTAACTACCTCTTGAAAATAGTGGGATATAGTTCTTTTTCCCTGCTCTATAAAATCCTCTGCTTCTTTGGTCAGAACAATATTGACAATCCTTCTGTCCTCTTTATCCCGCAGTCTCTCCACCATAAGCTTTTTTTCAAGCCTGCCGACAACACCTGTAGCAGTATTAAGAGGTGCACATATATATTCAGCAATTTCCGTCATGTTAGCTTTTTTGGTTCTATATAGAAGCAGCAGTGCAAGTATCTCGTTTTTCGAGTAATCCAAAAAAATGCTGCTCCACTTATCAGGAAAAAGCAAAAACTTCAGTTCGTCAATATATTGAAAAATTATTGTCTCAAGGCCCAATTCATTTTTGTCGGTCATAAAAGTCTCCTATATACTTCTTGCAACGAAGTATATTGTTATTCTACTCGCGAAGTATTTTTTTGTCAATACATTTTACTGTAAGAAATAAGGCTGTTTCAATTGAAACAGCCTTTGCAAACAATACTATATAACATAATCCCGCATCTTTAAGGCAATCTGATTCATTCTGTTTTTTATATCATCTTTATCGAATTCCCCCAAGAAAAGCTGTGATTCTATTTTACCGTCTTTCATAAATAGAACTCTTTCTGCTCTGGATGCCACCTTTGCGTCATGAGTAACTAACATGACGGCAGTACCATTTTTGTTAATTGTTGAGAATATGTCCATAATATCTTCGGAGGTTTTAGAATTGAGTGCACCGGTAGGCTCATCAGCAAACAAAATCTCAGGGTCATTCATAAGGGCTCGGCAAATACCTGCACGTTGGAGCTGACCTCCTGATACAGCAGTAATATCTCTATCCTCCTGCTCTGATATGCCCGTGTCCTTCAGCAACTTTTTAGCTTTCTCGATGATGTTTTTGTAATTCTTTTTATTCTCCTGCAAACTGGAAAGAATGACATTGTCAAGAATATTCAAATTTTTGAGCATAGTGGGTTGCTGAAATACAAATCCCATTCTTGTTCTCCGAATATCAGAAAGTTCATTTTCACTTAATTTGGATAACATCTGACCGTCAAATTTAACCTCTCCACTGTTTATAGTGTCGGTGCCGCTTAAAGCAAAAAGCAGCGTAGATTTCCCACAGCCCGATGGCCCCATTACCGCAACAAATTCTCCCTCTGATATTTCTATATCCACATTATTTAAAACAATGGCTTCTTCCTGCCCTTTGCCATAGGTTTTTACAATACTTTTTCCGCTGATTATTTTATTCATTATCCTACTCCTTAATATATTCCGGTATTTTAAGTAAGGAAATACCGGAGATGCTCAGCCATGTTGCAAAACCCACGCACATGGCCATAAGAACCGGTGAAAACAGGTACGCAAATATTGGGTTAACCACAAATCGAAATGTGGATGCTCCAAAGGATGCAATCAGTCCGGCACCCACAAACTCTCCCAGTGTATTTGCCAGAATAGTGCCGATGAGTATGCCAACGATTAGTACGGCAAACGCCTTTGCCAGATACTGTACACGAATCTCTGCTGTTTTGAAACCGAGAGATTTCAACACAGCGATAGAATATCTATCCTTTGTCAGCAGCATTTTCATAAACAGAAGTGTCACCAGCATCGTGAGAATCGCAGCGGCTGCTATAGAAGCGTAGGAAGCCTTTTGAACTGCATCGGTAATTCCTCCAAATGCCTGTTTAATATATTCATCAATGTCTGCTACCTTGGCATAAGAAAGTCGGTTTTTGTACTCAACTACTTTTCCGTGTACGTCAACCCCACTATGAAGCTTCACCGGAATTATACTCCAAAGAATATTTCCGTCACTGATATCAAAAATAGCCTTTGCGGTCTTGCCTCCATTGGTGATGTCTGAGTATACACCGCATACAGTAAGCGCTTTTTTCTGATTGTCTACAATAAGTACAATTTTATCATTAAGGCTGATTCCCAAATCCTCCGCAACAAATTTGGAAATAGCTATCTCCGATTTGCTCTGCGGTGCTCTGCCGATGGAATACTTAATTGGGAATACAGAATGATCCCCAAGTTCCACCTTGAGCTTGCCAACCGTTCCGTCTTTCATAGGCATATCAAACATATAGCTTTTCAACACTGCATATTCTTTTATTTCTGAATCCTGCGCCATAGAACTTGCAAGTTCCTCTGTTTTTCCGGCGATATTGTCCGTTTGCTGGATATCGATTCGCATATCACATTCGCCTATTCCCATGTAGGCCATAAAGTTACGTTGGGAAATTGTGTTGTAGATATTTTGCGGTACAATCATCAGAAAAGAGGAAATAATCAACACCATAAGCATTGTAACATAAAGCTTTTTACGTGACAGGATATCCTTGATTCCGAGAAAAATATTAGGCGAAATTATCCGACTCTCAGACAAGCGAAAACCTCTTGTTGCTTTAGTTTTTTCCTGTGGTGCACCAAAGCGTATAGCCTGTGCTGCCGATATTTTTTTGAAACGGCGGAGAACACTATTTACATAAAGCATTACGACAAAAAAGATAATCAATGCACCCAGCATTCCCAATACTAAACCAAGTCCGGAGCTGTCCGACTCGCCCATATATAAACGGATATTTTCTAAGAAAGGCTCTTTTAAAAACAGGGAAAGTACAAAGCCCACAATGCAGGCAGTTCCTGCAAGAGCGCCGTATTTTGCCAGATAGAGCTGTTTTATACTTCGAGTTCTTAGACCTATTGCTTTTAGCACTCCGATTTCCCGATAATCATCCTCAACCTTGGCAAGCAGTGTGAAACGGATGCACAAGAAACCTACGATAATAACAAGAATACTGGTAAGCATCAGCACCGCAATCATAATACCGTCATCAATGGCGTTTGCCATCTTGAATAGCGAATAAGTGATAGCGGGAGGTCCATTGGCAGGAAGGCCTGCCGCTAAATATGCCTCTTCAAAGGAGGAAACAGCGGAAGGGGCAGTCAGACGGAACTCTATAAGATATTCCTGTTTTCCAAATTCCTTCATTTTTTTGAAATCAGACTCATTAACAAGAAAACGCTTGGAGGAAATCATGGAAGCGTTCATCTGAGAATCTCGCAGAAATCCGGCTACCTTAAAACCTATGCCATGTATCACCACACTGTCTCCAATGTTTGCCTGACCGTTTTTCATATAATAAAGAGGAACATAAATCTCTCCTTCTGCCGGCCTGATAATGTTTCCATCCAAGCCAAGTAAAAAGTCAAAGCGTTCACTTTGCACCGAAAGCCCATTATCCTGTATGGAACCGGCAAGAGAACTTTCTCCTATAGCTATCTCTGCTCCCTCTATATTGAGAAAAGAGGAAACCTGAAAATCCTGTACATTTCCCTGTTTATCCGCAAAATTTAAAAGCTGCTGCCTGTTTATCCCGCCGGAATGCATCTGCAAAAAGTGAGGCGTTACGGCATTTTCCATCATGCTGTCAATAGAGGTAAACAGGCTCACAGAAAGAATTGCCGCAAGAGAAGTGAGCATTGCTGCCAGCAGTATAAACGCAGTAATCGTAATTGAAATAAGTTTGCTTTTTTTAATATCATTTATGATTAGTTTTCGGTACATACTTCACCTCCGTTCTCTAATTCTCTAATAGGCTTTACGTGATACAAAATAATAGCTGTTATTGAAAGCAATAATCCGGCAAGAATAATAAGCAATCCAACTCCTCTGCTTGTTCCTGTGCCGATTACGGTTCCAATGCTGTCAGCTAATATCCCGTTTGGTGTCAACATGGGGATAAAAACAAAGTCGGCAAGAGGCCCCAAAATGCTGTACGCAATCACATAACCCAGCTGTGAAATAATACCGATAAGCCCCCAAACCCGTCCCTGTACATCATTAGAAATGTTGGTGCGAATAAGATAATCCAGACTCATGTTGGTAAAGGGCAGCATTGAAAAAAAGAAAAAACCGAAAGTACAGATTAAAATAATGTTTTCTCTAAGGCCAAAGCCCGCCATAAAAATCCCTGCAAAGAAAAGAGAGCGCGAAAGCACTTTAGTAAAACCTTTTCTCACAGGTATTATGCCCAAAAGCAAGCTGCTTACCAACATCCCGCATGCGGAAACTGTTGTGGTAATACCTAGAACCGAACTGTCGGAAAACCCAAGTATCATAGGTGTATAGAGAGCTTGGATGCATCCTAAAGAGAAAGAAATTCCTATACCCGACAACACCAGCATAAACACACCTCTGTTTTTTGTAAGTGCAGTCATTCCTGTTCTAAACTCCTTCATAAAGGATTTTTTTGCACCCGAGACCTTCGATACAAGCCCTTTTCGTACAGCAAAGGTTACCGCCACAGTCATAAAAATTGTGCAAATATCAATGACAAGCAGAAGCTTTATATCTGAAATACGGAGAAGAAAGCCCGCTATAAGAGGCGAAATCAAAAACTTCGCAGAGCCGCTAAGCTGCACCAATCCACTAGCCTTTGAATAATCTTCCTCGCTTAAAAGATCTGTTATGGTAGCTTTGAACGATGGTTCCACAAGTGACGAAAAAATTGAACTGACCGTTACCCCTACACCAATCTGCCAAAGCTGTGCCTTTCCGCTCATCATGCAAACAAGGATATATACAAGCCCTAGGGCAGAAAGACCATCTCCAAGAATCATCAAAAGCCTGCGGTCATATTTATCTGCAAGCACTCCTGCAAAAGGGGCAAGCAGAAGCCCCGGCAAAAAAGCCAGCAGAGTAATCAGCGTGCTGGCAGACGCTAGCCCCGTTTCCTTAAACACATATACTCCCAGTCCGAAAGAACTGATACCACTGCCAATAGCAGCAACAAATCCGCCTGAACACAATATTACAAACTTTAGAAAAGCGCTGTTTCCGGCTTTATTCATCAGCACCACCTCCTTTATTAAATAACGCATTCACGCTGTCAAAGCTTCCCGGTGCTGCACCGAAGAGTCGTTCAAGATTAAAAATGAATGCTCTGATTCTTTTTAACAGTTCTTTTCCCGTAAGCTTTTCGGCATAGTCATCAAAAACAGTATTAACATGAGCAACTACCATTTCCAAGCTCTCATAAGGATATGGCGTATTAAATATGCCCTCCTTAATACCATCCTCAATAATCCCCATAAGAATAGGAGGGATAGCCTCCAGCATGGTCTCATGTGTTTTCTGATGCATCAAGGCATTTTGGGGCCTGTGCATCTGTTGGGTAATTACACTGGGCGTTCCCTCTTTATCGCCATTCATTGACATGAGGGTTTGTATTAGCCGTTCCATAACCGGAAGTCTGCTGTCCGCAGCAATCTCTTTGGCCTCTGCTAAAAGCCTCTCGCAATGTCGTTCTATGAGGGCGTCTAACACATCCTCCTTTGATTTAAAATGATAATATACCGTTCCCCGAGCGATTCCGGCTTTTTCTATAATTGCACTTATTGTTGTCGCATCGAAGCCGTTAAGATTGAAAAGCTCTTCGGCGACATCTAAAATTTCATTTTTACGTACATCGGCATCCTTAATTACTCGCATAATAATGCTCCCCTTACAATTAGACTGACGTTCAGTCTAATTGTAAGGGGAGCATTAGCTTTTGTCAATAGCTTTTTATAAAGCAGATACTAATAGTCTTCTCTTTAATGAAAAATAAAACACGCCTAAGATTGTAAAATCTTAGGCGTGTTACTATTAAGCTTATCTTGACCATCAGTTCACAAGTTGTTCTTATGACTACTCGCTCGCCCTCGGGTTTTTATCATTAAGCCTTCAATCTAGCTTCAAGATCAGCAAGCTGCTTCTTCAATTCAGCAGGAACCTTGTTTATGTCATAAGTCTCATAGTGAGCTTTGATTGACTCAACTTCTTTGAGCCATTCTTCCTTCTTAACTTTGAGAAGTTCTGTCATGTCTTCAGCTGAAACATTCAAGCCTTCAACATCGATAGCATCTTCAGTAGGCATATAACCGATTTCAGTCTTAACAGCCTTACCTTCGCCTGATACTCTTTCACAAATCCACTTGAGAACACGGCTGTTTTCGCCATAACCAGGCCACAACCATTTTCCGTTCTCATCTTTACGGAACCAGTTAACATAGAATATCTTTGGAAGTTTATCTTCTGTGCTAGCTGCACCAACATCCAACCAGTGTTGTAAATAGTCATTTACATTGTAGCCGATGAATGGAAGCATTGCAAATGGGTCACGACGAACCTGTCCGATTTTATCGGAGATAGCTGCAGCAGTGATTTCTGAACCCATTATTGAACCAAGGAATACACCGTGGTTCCAGTCAAAGCTCTGATGTACCAAAGGAATAGTGCTAGGACGACGTCCGCCTATCAATATAGCTGATATTGGCACTCCAGCAGGATCTTCCCACTCAGGAGCTATAACAGGACACTGATTTGCAGGTGCTGTAAAACGAGCATTTGGATGTGCAGCAGGAGTTTCTGAACCTGGAGCCCAATCCTTTCCGTGCCAATCAATTAAGTGAGCAGGAGCATCTACTCCCATACCTTCCCACCAAATATCATTATCGTCAGTTACACCAACGTTAGTGAAGATAGTGTTCTTTTCAATGCTGTGCATAGCATTTGGATTTGAATCCATTGATGTACCAGGAGCAACTCCGAAGAAACCTGCTTCAGGGTTGATAGCATACAATCTGCCATCTTTTCCGAACTTCATCCAAGCTATATCGTCACCGATTGTTTCAACTTTCCATCCTGGAATTGTTGGAACAAGCATAGCCAGATTAGTCTTACCGCAAGCACTTGGGAAAGCACCGCAGATATATTTAACAGTACCCTTAGGATCAGTGAGCTTGAGGATAAGCATATGCTCAGCCAACCAGCCTTCTTCACGAGCTATAACAGATGCTATACGAAGAGCAAAACACTTCTTTCCAAGTAAAGCATTTCCGCCGTAACCTGAACCGTATGACCATATAGTCTTTTCTTCTGGGAAATGGCTGATATATTTTGATTCGATTGGTGCGCAAGGCCATTTAGTATCTTTTTCGCCTTCTGCAAGAGGAGCTCCTACTGAATGCAAGCAAGGTACGAATTCTCCGTCACCGAGTGTTTCCAATACCTTTGTTCCGATACGAGTCATGATTCTCATGTTAACAACAACATATGCACTATCAGTGATTTCAACACCGATTTTTGATATTGTTGAACCTATAGGTCCCATTGAGAAAGGAATTACATACATTGTTCTTCCCTTCATACAACCTTTGTAGAGACCTTTCATAGTTTCTTTCAATTCATCAGGATTAATCCAGTTGTTAGTTGGTCCTGCTTCTTCTTTTGACTTTGAAGCAATATATGTTCTGTTCTCAACACGGGCAACGTCAGAAGGATCACTGTTGAAAGAGTAGCATCCAGGACGCTTTTCAGGATTTAAAGGTTTAGCCAATCCGGAATCCACCATCTCTTTTAAAAGACGATCGTTTTCTTCCTGAGAACCATCACACCAGTAAATCTGGTCTGGTTGACACATGTCGGCAATTTCTTTAACCCAAGCTTCTAATTTCTTGTTTGTAGTCATTATAATTCTCCCTTCAATTTATAAAAAAATATACTGCTATCAATGAGTAGTATTTGTGATTAACACGGTACTATTCAGTATTTCAGTTAAGCGAATTATTTGATAATTTTTTCACTAACCATCTTAACATACAGTTGTATAAATTTCAACACATGTTTTTGTCACATTTTTATTTTTTAATGAAAATATGCAACTTTTAAATTTTAATATTTCATGTATATATATTCATACAAAAGTATAATTATTTACTTTTTACTTTTATTATAAGTAAATTCAAGGCATACAGCTAATTTTTACATGTTTATATTTACATACAATGTAATTTCTTAGTTATAAAAACGAAGTGTTTTAGCTATACATATTTCATGACACACCTGGCTAAAGTGGTTATTTTTAGTTGGTAGGTTTAGCAATATTACTAGTATTTGCATATTCTAAAATATAATATCCAAGTTATTGAAAGGTGGAGTGTTTTTTGTGTGCAAAAATTATTAACTATTATGCCTGCGCAAACTCATCGAAGGGATTTGTAAATTACTTGGACGACAATATTAATTATCTGGACAGACTTTTTATTCTAAAAGGAGGCCCCGCTACCGGAAAATCTACCCTTATGAAAAGGCTCGGCAAGGAATGGTACAACAGAGGTTTTGACGTAGAGTACATTCATTCCCCCTGTGACAATAGCTCTGTGGATGGTATTATTCTCCCTACTTTGGGGATAGGCGTTGTAGACGGAACCTTTCCTCACGTGGTAGAACCCAGAGCCCCGGGAGCCATTGAAGAGTACATAAACCTTGGAACTGCCTGGGACAGCAAAAAGCTAATTCCCCTAAAAGATGATATTCTTAAAATTAACAAACAAATTGCTTTGTGTTATGAAAGTGCCTATAAGCTCTTCTCACAGGCCTTAACTGTTCACGATGAGTGGGAAAAGATATACATTGCGAATATTGATTTTAATAAAATGAATGAAATTACCCAAGAGACCATCAATACTATAGTGGGCAGTAATTATCAGGATAAACAGGCCGGTGTTAAGAACAGATTCTTTGGAGGTGCTACTCCTAAGGGGTCTGTGGATTTTGTTATGGACCTTACCGCTCATATATCAAACAGGTATTTCATTAAGGGCAGACCCGGTTCGGGAAAATCAACCATGCTGAAAAGAATTGCACAGTCGGCAAAAGACAGAGGTTTTGATGTAGAGATATATCACTGTGGCTTTGATCCCGACAGCCTTGACATGGTTATTATCAGAGAATTATCCACCGCTGTATTTGACAGCACCTCACCTCATGAGTATTTTCCTTCTAAGTATACAGATAGAGTTATTGATATATACTCCTATGCAATTAAACCCGGTACAGATGAGGAGTTTAAGACACAGCTTGAGGATATAACCTCCAGATATAAAGGGATAATCCGTGAAGGTACGCATTACCTTTCCAAAGCTAAAGATCTTAACGACGACCTTGAAAATATATACATAGATGCAATTGATTATGACATAATCGATAAAATCAACCATGATTTAAAGCTTAAAATAGACGATTACTTCTTCAATATGGCATAATATAATAGATAAGGCACCCGGCTTATTATTACACTTGCACAGGCCGGGCGCCTCTTTTTTTAAAGTTCCAGCATAAACTGATATATTTTATCCATAACGGTAGGAATATTCTCGTGACCGTAATCGGGGTATATCAGCATTTGTTTTTTGGAAGTTATTTTATTATAAGCGGAGAACTGTGTTGATGGAGGACATATATTATCCATCAGACCTACACTCATAAGAACTTCCCCGTTTATATGTTTCACAAGGTATTGTAAATCTATATATCCCAGTTTTTCAAACACTTCGTCTTCCCTCTCATGAAGGGGATCAAAGAATCTGAAGTAGTCCCTGATATCGTTATAGGCATCCTTTGCCAGATCCATTTCCCAAACTCTTTTATAGTCACACAGAAACGGATAAACAGGTGCAAGCTTCTTTATACGAGGTTCTAACGCTGCACATGCAAGTGTCAAAGCTCCTCCCTGTGAAAATCCCATAGCTCCCACTCTGTTCTCGTCAACCTCCTCCATTGACATTACAACTTTAGCCAGTTGAGCAGCATCCAGAAAAACATGTCTGAAAAGCATATTTTCCGGCCTATCATCCAGCCCTCTCATTATATGTCCATGTACAGTGTCACCCTTTACACAGCCAGAATCCTCTGAGTAGCCTCCCTGACCACGTACATCAAGTGCTGCAACAGAGTACCCCATAGCAACGAAATTCAGTTTGTCATTCCAGTCACCACTATTGCTTGTGTAACCATGGAATTGCAGTATTGCAGGGTGTGGTTCACTCCCGCCTTTTGGACGTAAATATTTAGCATGTACCCTTGCTCCTCTTACCCCTGTAAAGTACAAGTCAAAGCACTCTGCAAAAGGCACCTGAAAATCAGACGGAACAAGTTCAACCTTTGAATCAACGGCTGCCAGTTCTTCTTTTGCCTTAGTCCAGTAATCATCAAAATCCGGGGGACATGGGTTAATTCCATTATACTTTTTCAATTCTGCCAATGGCATATCAATTAACGGCATATACAAGTTTCCTTTCCATTTTCCATATATATTAAGTTTTATATATTTTATAATACAGCGTACAAAAAAACTACCCTTGTACGAACAGTCTTATTATATAACCGTTCATACAAAGGAAGTAAAAGTGGGGGAATATATATAATTAAAGTTTAAGCAACGCAGTTATTACATAGTTTAGTACAAAGAGTCCCGTTACAATGTACATAACCGGATGTACGGACTTTGCCTTTCCTTTGAATATCTTTACAACCACATACATAATGAATCCGGAAGCGATACCACTTGAAATACTGTATGCAAATGGCATTATTGCAGCTGTAAAGAATGCGGGCAATGCTTCATCAAAATCATCCCATTTAATCTTTGCAAAGCTTCCCATCATCAGTACACCTACTATTATCAAAGCAGGTGCAGTGGCAGCTGCCGGAATCACTCCTGCAACAGGTGCAAACAACAGACACAAAGCAAACAGTAAGGCGGTAAATACCGAGGTAAGGCCGGTTCTTCCTCCGGCACCTATACCTGCTGCACTCTCCACATATGTTGTTGTATTTGATGTACCGAATACCGCACCAATAGATGTAGCAATGGCATCTGCAAAAAGTGCCTTGTCCATTTTAGACTTGAAGCCCTTTCCCGCAAAAAGCTCAGCTTCATCCTTATCATCGAATATACCGCTTTTACGGCCTGTCCCGATGAAAGTTCCTATTGTATCAAAGGTATCTGATAAACTGAATGCAAGAATTGTTACCAAAACTAGAGCCAATTTCCCCGGATCACTGAACAAACCCACAAAGTCCATTTTAAATGCTGTTTGAGCAACGTCCGCAACCTTGTATGACGAGGACATGGAAATGTCAGTTACATGTAAAGGAATACCTATTAGTGTAGATGCAATTATACCTGCCAATATGGCCCCTTTAAATTTAAGAATCATCAAAACAGCTGTTATTATAAGTCCAATCAGTGCCACCTGTGCAACAGGGCTTGTAAAATTTACAAACGCCGGAACTACGTTAGCTCCGTCTGCTACAACAGTAGCGGCTTTGGGATCGTCTCCTAAGATTTTCAGAGGAGCCCAAGCCTTTCCTTCAGATGTAAACTTTAAAAATCCTGCACCTTTAAAACCTATATAAGCGATAAATAATCCGATACCACCACCGATGGCTAATTGAAGGGATTCAGGAATCGCCTTGATAATCAACTTTCTTATCTGTGTTACCGTAATAACTATATTTATGATACCGCAGATAAACACCATTGCCATAGCTTGCTGCCAAGTGTAACCCAGTCCGAATACAACCGTAAAGGTAAAGAATGCATTCAATCCCATACCCGGAGCCTGTGCATATGGCACATTTGCAAATAGCCCCATAATAAGAGTTCCTACAACTGCTGCAAGTATTGTTGCAACATAAACTCCACCTTTAGGAATACCTGTCTGCCCTAAAATCGTGGGGTTTACAAAAATTATATAGGCCATTGTAAAGAAGGTAGTGAATCCAGCCATTGCCTCAGTGGCAACGTTAGTTCCGCTCTCCTTTAGTTTGAATTGCCTTTCAAAAAAACTCATTATTTCCCCTCCTGAAATCATTTCGCCATAGTGTTAAATTACCATTGTTTTGTAAAAACAAAGTAGTATTATGGCGTATTTTGAATAATATTGTCAAAAATACAGAAATATTGTATCATAATTATTACGATTATCAAGCTTATTTACAGTATTCTTTAAAATAAACTTTTTTATGTTTCAATATGGCTTTAAATATAAAAATGTCTGTGGTAAATATTTCAGTTATATCAGAGGAAAAACGAAAAAGGCAAAACCAGCGGTGAGCTGGTTTTGCCTTTTTAAAATTCAGAGTTTACTTTGGAGTTGTAACTTCTGTATTGGTCTTCTGACCGGGATTGGGAACCTGTCCGGCACCTGTCTTAACTCTCGCCTTTCTTTGATCAGGCTGTTGTTTTTTTGACATTATCTTTTGCCTCCGAATAATTATATTGCATTTCAGTTTTTATTCTGACAGGTTCCTGAAAATTTTATGCGTTATGGTTAACTTTTTTCCTGCAACTGACTTGGGTGCTTTTCAAAAAAATCCACTCTTGGTTCAAGGAACTTGAGTTTATGATTTTCAGGGTCCTCCATAAAATCATAAATAGTATCAAATATACGCTCCCAATTCCAGAACTCTTCGCCAAGGTTGAGATACTCTCGTATCATCTCTGTTCCCTTAGGTGCAATAGGATGCATAAGAACAGTTGCTGTTCTTACCATATGCAATGAGTCAACCAATACTTTTGTTCTGAGTGCATCATCATTATCCTGTTCTGACTGTTTAATATACTTTGACCAATACTTGTTAATATTTCTGATGTAGCTGTCCATGAGACTCATAACCAGATGAAAATCTGTTTTGTACATCAATCTCTCAAACTCAATAATGGTCTTTTTTGATTCCTCAAGAATCTCACTGCTTACTTCAGCAACAGGTACTTTACCGTCATAATACTTCTGTGCGGTATAAAAACACGATCTTACTGCCCTGTTAAATACATTTGCCAGTAGGTTTCCTTCTTTTAGTACAGGGTCGCTGTCCTTTTCATTGGCATTAGGATTGAAGGGTTTAGGCTGGAAACCTACACTTTTAATACCTAATCCAAGGCTAAGGAAATGAGCTCTTAATTGCTCAAAGGTATAGTGGTTAAGCAGTTCATCAGCCTTTGGCGGCTTGACTTCACTACTGCTGCTTGCTTTTTTATTTAAAAATAATACATGGTTATTACAAATCAGTTTTGGCAGCTGCAGTTCGCCTTCAGGAGGATCAGCTGATACCTCTTTTCCCTGACATCCCATAAACATAGCCATTTCTACAGGCCCGTAGAAATATATATTATCCTCACCAATAAACTGATATACCTGTGCCTCTTTAGAGCACCACCAATCCTTCCATGCATTTGAGTCTGCCTTCTGCTGCTCCAGATATGTCATTGTAAACGATATAGGAGCCCAGAGTGATTCCGGCCACACCCATATGGTTAAGTCCTTCATATCCTCTAATACAGGTGAAGGAACTCCCCATGAAACATTACCTGTCAATCTGAAAGGTACAAGGGTTTTTCCCGTACGGAAACGGATACCGTTTTCAGCAAGTATCAGACAAGCTGCTTCTCTCTGTGAAAGATTTTTAAATACCAGAAGTACTGATGACTTGTTTTTCTCATCACTCAAGTCATACTCAGGGAGTTTATCCTTTATAGACTCCACCACTTCCATCTGATCTCTCTTTACATATATTGCAGGCGGTTCTAAAAACTCTCCTATGCTTTTAATTACGAATTTTCTGGAGCTTTTGTCCATTTCCAACTGGCTTACCCACTGGGTAAGAAAATCATGAAATTCGTCAAGTTCAAAGTACCAGTTGGTTACATCTCTCATTTCAGGCTTTTTACCTGAAAGAGTACTCTTAGGATTAATTAAATCTATGGGCATATACTGGTGTCCCAGTGAGCATTCATCTGCATAGCCTCTTTCTGAGGAACATCCGGCAATAGGACATTGTCCCACAACCTGACGGCCATTGAGAAAAACATCAAGTTCCGTATCATAGAACTGGGATGTTGTAATCTTTTTAAGATGTCCGTTTGAATAGAGCTTATTTATAAAATCAGAAGAAACTTTTTGATGAATTTCCGCCGCACGTCCCAAGGCAGAAGCTGCAAAAATACTTATATCAATTTGATATGAATCAAGTACTTCTCTTTGTTTTTTATGATTATACGTAACAAATTCATCTATAGTACCATCAAAAGACCCGCCATCAACCAATTTACGATAATACTCCAATATAGGAGAGCCATAGCAGTCAGTACCCGATACAAATATTACATTTTCTTTTCCGATACGGTCTTTAAGAAAACGTGCATAAGTGTCGGCATGAATAAAAACCCCACCGATATGTCCCAGGTGAAGTTCTTTATTTCCATATGGCATTCCTGCGGTTACGATAGCACGTTTAGGGAACTTTGGTCTTGAATTTGTTATGTCAAATTCATCTATTGAATTAGTACTTTTTCCTTTCTGATCATTCATACAATAGAAATCTCCTTAATACCATAATTTGTGACAGATTACATTTATCTGTTTATTTTTAGCTAATTGTATCACTATTTATCTGCCCTGTAAACTAATAATGTCGTTCAAACTCATGATTATAAGCATTTACAGGTTACTAACATTTATTGATACACCTTATTATTACCATAAATCCGCCACGTATAATAATAGTAAACATAAAAACTATTGTACCTTTTCTACGATTTCCAGTGCTACGTTTACAATTCTTTTGTCTCCCATAAAATCCATCTCTATCAAAGCCTGCTTTTTATGCCTGTTTATTTTTCTTATTATGCTTTCCCGTCCCTTTAGAGGTCCGTTTGTTACATATATTCTGTCCCCTCTTATAATACCCCTGGAGGATTCAATACAATGTCGTTTATTGCATAAGTTAAGGAGCATTTGTTTTTCAGACTCCCTGACCTCTATCTCAGTATCGGAATATTTTAATACTTTAACTATGTCACTCGATGAGTGTATTCTACTGTTCAGTTTTTTAAGGAACTCATCCCCCGGCATTACCGACTCCACAAAAACATACCCCGGGAATAAAGGTTTTAGTTCTCTCTTTACCACCCCTGAAATTTTAATCAGGAATTCATGCAATGGAATAAATGGATTAGCTGTTTCATTATCAGCTATTTTATTCATGTATTGCTGTACACGCTGTTCTCTACCAGATTTAACAAAAAGTATATACCAGTACATCCCCATTTATTCTCCTTTTATACAGCCCTGCCCTATTATACGGACACCTAAAGCTACACTATCTTCATTAATTAACTACATTTGGATTATTAAAACCAATTATATACTTTTTCCCGATACATATAAATTATCTAAATTAAAGAAAAATATACCAATAATTTAAGCGAAATAATAAAATTTTTTCATTTTTATGTAACCTGTTATATTTATAATCAAATAATGATAATAATATGTAAAAGTTTTATGTTCAGTATTCCTGCACATTTGGTATAATTAACTTAGCTATCCTTGCATTGGTAAAAAATAAAAATATATGAATTGAAGAAAGGACACGGGATATGGCAAACACATTTGATTTAACAGGAAAAGTAGCCGTAGTAACAGGAGCAAGTTCCGGAATTGGAACAGATGCTGCCTTTGCATATGCACATGCAGGAGCGGATGTGGCTATTTTGGCAAGAAGAGCAGAAAAGTTAAAGGATGTAAAGGAAAAAATAGAAAAGGAAACAGGCAGAAAAGTTGTTGCTGTCAGCTGTGACGTGACTCAGGAAGAAAATGTAAAATCAGCTGTAGATACAGTGCTGAAGGAGTTCGGACATATTGATATCCTTTTGAACAATGCAGGTATTGCAGTACAAGGAGGAGTTGACTCCATGTCTGTTGAAGCGTGGAATCAGTCCTTTGATACAAATGTGAAAAGTATATTTCTCATGAGCAAATATATCATCCCTCAAATGAAAGAGCAGGGATATGGAAAAGTTGTAAATATTGCATCGGTAAATGCTATTGTTGCGGACAAGTTTGACACGTTTATAAGACATTCCTATAATTCATCAAAATCAGCCGTGCTTGGTTTGACAAAGGGAATGGCGGCATCCTACGCCAGATATGGAATTACGGTTAATGCCATAGGACCGGCACTGTTTGAAAGTGAAATGACCAGCGATACTCTGTTTAAATCAAATGAGTTCCTTGTAAAATATAATACTCTGAATCCTTCAGGAAGACCCGGAAACAAGGGCGAACTTAACGGTACAATATTGTATCTGTCAAGCGATGCTTCCAGCTACGTTCAGGGACAATTCATTGTTGTAGACGGCGGCGGTTCCATTGTTTAAATTATTAATTATATAATTTTTTATACTTAAAATGTTAAATGCGGGTCCCGAAGGACCCGCATTTAATGTGTATAAACTTAAACTTGCATTAAATACTACTTAACGTTGAAGGATGCTTCCAATGGCTTTTTGCCGGATAAGCTTTCACTTACCTTGTCAGGTTGTGACCCGCCTGCATATAATGTAAACTCACCATTTTCGATATGACGTTTTCCTGCTTCGTCAACTATGCTCATTGCATTTGAAGCTACTTCAAAAGTAACGGTCTTCTTTTCGCCGCTCTTTAGGTGAATTCGTTTAAAGCCGCAAAGGCTGTATTTAGGAACTCTTACTGAAGCGTCCATATCCTTTATATATACCTGCACAACTTCATCTGAGTCAACACTTCCTGTATTCTGAACATCTACTGATACAGACAGGTTTTCTCCGTTATTTACAGTCTGAGGGCATACCATATTGGAGTACTCAAAACTTGTATAGGATAATCCAAATCCGAAAGGATACAATGCATCGCCTTTCATGAACTTATATGTTCTGTTTTCCATTGAGTAGTCTGCAAATGGAGGAAGCTCTTCTGTTGATTTATAGAAGGTAACCGGAAGTCTTCCGGCAGGAGAATAATCTCCGAATATCATTTCTGCAAATGCAAGACCGCCTATTGCGCCCGGATACCAGCACTGAACTATGGCTGCTGCCTTGTCGGCTGCATCTCCGATTGACAATGCACTTCCTGAGAGCAATGCTACAATTGTAGGTTTACCTGTTGCAAGAACTGCATTAAGCAGATTTCTCTGGGATTCAGGCAGATTTAAATCAGCCTTGTCTCCGCCAGCATCCAGTATAACGGTACCCTGATCGTTCTGTTCTCCTTCTACTGAAGCGTCAAGTCCGAGACACAGGACAACCACATCACTTCTCTCCGCCGCAGAAACAGCCTCTTTCAACCTGTCATCAGGCTGTGCGAGATCTTCATCTCTGTTCAAGAAAAGGTGACTTCCCATTGCATACCACACTCTTGTATTCTCGGAAACCCTTTTACGGATACCTTCAATAATAGTAACATTTTGAGATGGAGTTCCGCTGTAGTTGGCTCTTAGTGCTAAACTGCTGTCTGCATTTGGCCCGATAACAGCTACGTTTTTAATCTTTTTGCTGTCCAATGGCAATAATCCGTCATTTTTAAGTAATACCATTGATTTTTTTGCAGCTTCAAGTGAAATCTTATTGTGTTCTGCAGAGTCATTTAATTCATAAGGAATATTATCGAACTCACAGTCATCGTCAAACATACCCAGCTTCATTCTGGTTGTCATAAGTCTGATAGCTGCACGGTCAATATCCTCCTCTGTAATTAAGCCTTCTTTAAGTGCAAGAAGAATAAGAAGATACATATTTCCGCAGTTAAGGTCACATCCACTCTTTAGAGCAAGTGCCACAGACTCAGTTGGTGTTTTTGTAACTCCGTGTCCTTCATGGAAATCCTTTATTGCCCAGCAATCTGAAACAACGTGTCCATCGAAGCCCCATCCGTCTCTTAAAATATCCTTCAAGAGGGTTTTGCTTCCGTTACAAGGCTCTCCGTTGGTTCTGTTGTAGGCTCCCATTATAGATTCTACTTTAGCTTCTTTTACGAGTGCTTCAAAAGCTGGCAGATATGTTTCATACAAATCCTTTTGTGAAACAATGGCATCAAAGAAATGTCTGTCATCCTCCGGTCCGCTATGAACGGCATAGTGCTTTGCGCAGGCAGCAGTTTTAAGGTATTTTCCATCTCCCTGCAAACCTTTTACAAATGCAACTCCAAGTCTGGAAGTCAGATATGGGTCTTCCCCGTAGGTTTCATGTCCCCTGCCCCACCTTGGGTCCCTGAATATATTGACATTAGGTGACCAGAAGGTTATACCTTTGTATATATCCCTGTCACCTTTTTTTGCGCTCTCATTGTATTTAGCTCTTCCCTCTGTCGCAATTACATCTGCAATTTTCTCCAAAAATTCATCATCAAACATTGCAGCCATTCCTATTGCTTGCGGAAATACTGTTGCAACACCTGCTCTTGCAACTCCGTGCAAAGCCTCGTTCCACCAGTTATATCTTGGAATTCCCAGTCTTTCTACAGGTTGTGCATCGTACCTAAGTTGTGAAGCTTTTTCTTCCAAAGTCATTTTTGATACTAAATCGGCTGCTCTTTCTTTAAAAGAAAGGCTTTTGTCCAAATATTTCGGTTTATCCATTTTCTAACCTCCACAATCCGCAATTTATGCGATTAATATATAATATCACTCAGTATCCTATTATACAGGATACTGAGTGATATTATAAAGTCTTTTTAGCCTTTTACTGCACCAACAACAAGACTGTCCTGAACCTTTTTGCTCATTACCGCATATATAATAAGAGTTGGAATAGTGGCAACCATCAAACCTGCGCCTATGGGTCCCCACTCTGTCGTATACTGTCCTGCCAGAGACTGGATACCAACTGTTAGTGTCTTGTATTTTGCATCGCTTATGAAAACTACAGCATACATCAGCTCATTCCATGCTTGCAGGAATGTAAAGATAGTAACCGTGGCAATTGCGGGCTTCATAAGAGGAAGTATGATTGAGAAAAATATTTTATAAATGCTGCAGCCGTCAATACAAGCAGCCTCTTCCATTTCTCTTGGAATAGAACTCATAAAGCCTGAAAAAATCAATAACGCCATGGGTACTGCGAAAGCAGTATAAGGAACTATCAGCGCCCAGTAGGAGTTAACCATCTTTAAATTCCTCAGCATTATGAATATAGGAAGAAGTGCCGAATGCAGAGGAACTGTAAGGCCAAGTATAAAAAAGGAATTTAAAGGCTTTCTAAGTTTAAATACCATTCTGGTCAATGCATATGAAGCCATAACCGCTATTATACTTGTAAGAGCAATGGTTGCCACCGTTACAATTACACTGTTAACGAAATACTGTCCTACATTACCCTGCAACAAAGCACTACTGTAGTTTGACCACAGCCATTTTGACGGAAGTCCTATAGGGTTTCCCCCGAAAATTTCTGCATTATCCTTTAATGAGAAGGAGAACATCCAATACAGTGGAAACAGCTGAATGACCGCTACTATGAAAAGTGCTGCGTACATAAGGATTTTTGATAGTGGAAATCCTGAACTTCTGCCCTGAACTATGTCACTCATTTCGCTGCCTCCTTTTCTCTGAACAATAGACTTACAAGAATGGATAAGGCAAAACATTCAAGGATTACAAATACAGCCATTGCACTACCGTACCCGTACTGATTGCCTTTAAATATTGTACTTACCATATATGTGCCTATAACTTCACTTGCGTGTGCAGGCCCTCCGCCTGTCAAAACATATACAAGATCAAATACTTTCAGTGCGCCTGTAACAGCAAATATAACTGATACATTTAATACAGGCTTCAACATCGGTATTGTTATTTTCATAGATGTGTTCCACCAAGAAGAGCCGTCAATTACTGCCGCTTCAAAGACATCAGTGGAAATAGATTTTATACCTGCGTACATTAAGAGCATATGATATCCGATATACTGCCATATTATTGGAATAAATGTAGCAACCAATGCTCTTTTGGGATCACCCAGCCATTCTGATGCAAAAGATCCCAAACCTACTGTTTTTAATAATAAGTTAAGTATTCCATAATCAGGGTTATATATTTTCATCCATAGCTGTCCGATAACAACTGTAGAAATAATAACCGGTATAAAGTAGATAGTTACTAAGCTCTTTTCAAACTTAACACCTTTTGCAAGTATCAGAGCTAAAAGTAACGAAATCGGAAGCTGAATAAATACTGATGCAACTGCCAAAATTAATGAATTTACTGCTGCTTTGACGAATATTGGATCAGAAAGAAGTCCTTTATAGTTTTGCAGACCTATAAAAGTACCTTTGCCAAATCCCGACCAATCCTGAAAGCTGTAGTACGTTGACATTATGATAGGTATTATTATTAATCCAATAAATACAACCAGAGCCGGAAACAGGAAAAATACTATTGCCTTCTTATTGCCTAAAACTCTATCCACCAAACTCACTTCCTTCTATAAAATATATTTAATATGTTCATATAATTTGGCGTCCATTTCCCTGCCATGTGTTATTGACTCAAGCAAACAAATGGACGCCTTTTATTAATCTTGATTATTTACCGTAAATCGTCTGTAAGCTATCAACGAACTGTTGAGGAGTTTTTGAACCCATGAACAATTCCTGTAAAGCATTCAGATAGGTTTCTGTATCTTTACCTGCAAGAAGTGTATCCCACCATATTGTGAATGATTCAGCATCTTTTGTAAGATTAACTACATCAACAAGTGAAGGATTCAGCTTGCTTTCGTCAACGTCTGTTTTCCATGCAGGCATTGAAGCACCTGACAGGTATGATTCCCTTGACATGTTTTCAGCAAAGTACTTCTGGAACTTCAATGCTTCTTCTTTGTTCTTTGAATTTTCACTTACCATTACAGCGTCAACAGCTCCGCCTGTAAACTGCTTTGGATTTCCAAGCCCGCCCGGAATTGATGGGAAGGATATTGCCTTGATTTTACCTGCAACCTTTGAATCCTTTGAACCTGCTTTACCTGCAGTCCAGCTACCTTTGAACATCATTGGTATCTTTCCTTCAAAGAATGGTACTTCAGCTTCATCATTTGATACTCCGGCAGCTCCCTTTGAGAATGCTCCTGCATCAATCATTTCTTTAAATCTATTAGCTGCATTCAGGAATTCAGGGTCCTTGAATGAACCTTTCTTTGTAAGAGTTTTTGTTACCTTTTCAGGTCCTGCAGCTCTTAATGCCATTACGTCAAAGTACATTGCTATTGTCCATTTGTCCTTACCTGAAACAGCCATAGGAGTTATTCCTTTGGACTTAAAAGTCTTAACAGCTGTAAGAAGTTCTTCCCAGGTAGTAGGAACCTTCACACTATTCTTTTCAAAAAGTTCTGTATTTACAAACAATGCTCCACATGAAAGGAAGAACGGTAATCCGTATACCTTTCCATCATAAGTTACATTGGTTAATGCACCGTTAACCATCTTGCTCTTCATATCTTCGCTCACATCAAGGGCTACTACTGAATTTGACTTAACGAATGGCTCTGAGAAACCGCCGCCCCATGTAGAGAAAATATCAGGAAGCTCATTTGCTGCTGCCATTGCTTTAATCTTTGTTTTGTATGCTTCATTTTCGTTAGTGTCGACCTTAATCTTTACATTTTTATTTGCCTTCTCATAGTCGTCGATAACTTTCTTAGCTGAAGCTGTAAACGGGTCTGATGCTGAACCCCAAATATGACTGAATTTCAGCTCTACATTTTTAGCATTATTACCACCTGCATTACTAGATGTTCCTGCTGAATTGTTACTTGTTGTATTCTTTCCGCATGCCACCATTCCTACTGTTAATGCTCCCGCCAGTATAAATGCTGCTCCTCTTTTTGCCACTGACATTTTGTTCATCCTTATTCCTCCTTGAAATAATGTGATATGGTAATAATATAGGTAATGTTGCATAAAGTAAACGTAAAATGGTTACCTATAATTGTGCATTATTTTTACTCATAGAATTGCCTCAATCCGCCTCTAATCCTATTTTCGAAATATTTACACAACACTCACTATAACGTTATGTCAATCTTTAATTTGCGTATGGTATAATAAATTGATACGCTCATTTGAAACTATTATTTGCATTTTTACGGAGTTATATATGAAATATTTAAAGAATATTATGGAAACAATTAAAAAGGTATTTTTAAATACATCTATTAGAAGCAAAATGCTTATTATCTTTATGGTATTTATGCTTTTCTATGTAATAATCAGTGCAGTCATTTATGTCAATATAATAAAAACCGAAACACTAAGTCAGGTCCGTCAACGTTCTCATGAGACAACGGAGCTTATACGTACAAATATTAATACACTGATTGACAATGCAAATAACGTATCCAAGATGATGACTACAAGCTCACTTATAAGGGCATATCTTGCATCGGATAATCCTTCTCGCAGCTTGACTAAAAGTGCAAACGAGGTTATGTTCAACATTCACATAACCTTTCCTAATATTGATTCAATTTATCTTTATGACTTATACGGCTCAGTACTGAGAACCAACAAAAACCTTACAGTTTCAAGTGTTGAAGATGTTAAAGCGGCACCATGGTTTGATGAGCTTGTAAAGCTCAACGGTGGATATAAAATAGCTATAAATGCTGAAAACACCCTAAAAACCTATTCCGGGAAAAACCTTGTTTCCGTAATGAGAATCTTAAACGATCTTGACAGTCTGAAACCAATTGGAGTACTGGTATTGAACATTTCACAGGACAGCCTTTCAGAGGTAATTAATGAAACCGGTGAAAACGGCGGTTCATCCTTTATAATTCTGGATGCAAATAATAATCCGGTTATTAAAAACGATGCTGCCTATGAGATGTACAATCCATACCTTGTGAAAACATCTGATTATGAGGATATAATATCCATTGATAGCAAAAGATTACTTGTGTTCAAGTCCGTCATGCCTAATACAGGCTGGAAAATAATAAGCTGTACCAGTCTGTCTTCTAAGTCGCCTGTAATTCAGACACTTAATTTGTTGTATGTGTTTTTCATTGGAATAACTATCTTTTTATTTATAGTGGCTTCGCTGTTTACCGCAAACTTTATAACTTCGCCTATTAAGAAGCTTATTAACTCAATGCAAGGTGTAGCAAATGGTGTATTCAAGCGGGTAAGCTACAATACCGGAAATGATGAAATAGGCGAACTGAAAAACAACTACAATCTGATGATTATGGAAATAAATAATTTGATAATTAAGCTTATAAACGAAGAAAAGAAAAAGCGTAAATTTGAGCTGGATGTTCTGAATGAACAAATCAAGCCACACTTTTTATACAATACTCTCGATAATATTGCTTATCTGGCATTATCCGGCAACAACCAAACAGTTTATGAAGCAGTTAATGCCCTTGGAAGCTTTTGCAGAATCAGCCTTAGCAAGGGCTCAGAGGTTATCAGCTTAGAAAATGAAGTGCGTCAGATACAGAATTACCTGTTGCTTCAAAAGCTACGGTATGGTGAGATGATTAGCGACGAGTACAATATTTCTCCTGATACAAACCAAATAAGAATACTCAAAAATATACTCCAGCCGTTAGTGGAAAACAGTATCTATCACGGTATCAGGCCCAGCGGTGAACCCGGATATATAAAAACATCAGCACATATTAATGAAGGTTACCTCATTTTATCAGTTGAAGATAATGGTGTAGGAATGGATGAGCAGGAAATAAACAGTATATCGGATGAAAATCTTGCAGGAAATCAAGCCAGTTTTGGGCTAAGAGGGACAATACAGCGTTTGAAGATACATTACGGCACTGATGAAATATATATGGTAGAGAGCAGTAAGTATTCAGGTACTAAAATAACACTGAAAATTCCTTTAGAGGAGGGTAAAAATGACTGATAAACCTTTGAAAGTTATGATAGTTGATGACGAAAGCAATACAAGGGACCTTTTAAAATTATCCATTAACTGGCTTGAGCTGGGAATGGAAGCTGTAGGTGATGCCACCAGCGGACTTGAAGCCCTTGATATGCTGGATGAGCTAACCCCGGACATTGTTATTACCGATATTCAGATGCCCTATATGGATGGATTAACCCTTAGTAAAAACATAAAGGAAGGGCACCCTGATATTTCCGTTATTATTCTCACGGCACACGATGAGTTTTCTTATGCACAAAATGCAGTTTCCATAGGAGTATCAGACTTTATATTGAAGCCTATTAACAAGGCTACCATTTATGAAGTTCTTTCAAAGGTAGGAAGCAGCATAAGAGAAACCAGAGAACGTTTAGGCAAACTGGAACTTTCTCACCAGTATATGCAAAGCAATATTATGGTTTTTCAGAACAAGGTTCTTAATGACCTTATTTTAAACATAAATTTTACCTTTCAGCCTGATGAACTTAATATGATGGATATAAAGTTTGATACGGATTATAATCTGTATCAGGTATCACTTATTAATGTAGGAATAGACAAGAACAAATATACCAATCTTGAAAGACAGTTGCTTCTGGAAAACTGCCGCAGCTATATTAAGGACTTGTATTTCAAAAACAGTATTGCCTATGTCTTTACGGACATTCAAAACAATATAGTGTTACTGAATAATGATAAATCAATTTCATTAAGCGATGTTTCCGAACATGCCTCTCTCTATTTCAGAGAACACTTTTCAGCATCAGTATCCTGTGGTATAGGCCTTGAGGTACACTCCCTTGACAACGTATGTAAATCCTACCGTCAAGCACTCAATGCATTAAACTTATGCTATATTACCGGAGAAGAAATAGTTTACGCTGATTCCCAGATGAGTGAATTTGACAACGTTACAACATTTGACCACAGTTCTCTGACTAATAATATGAAACTCGCAATAAAATCCGGGGCAACAGCTAAAGCTATGGAAATCACCAGAAAGGTTTTATACAACTATACAAGGGAAAATATAAATAATCTTGACGCAGTAAAGATATTTTCAATAAATATGTGCAACTATATAAAGGAGCTTCTTTCTGAAATGAAAATTCCTTTTGCAGGAGCCTTTTCACTATCCGGTGACTTTTTGCTGGATATTTTCAAACTTGAAAAGTATACAGATATAGAATTTACTATTTTAGGTATAATAGAAAAAGCTGCGTCCCTTATATCAGAGGCCCTGAGCAACAAGAGCAAGTCTATTGTAGACGAAATAAAAAACTATATAGATGAGAACTATAGTGACAATAGCCTTACATTGAAGGTTGTTGCAGATAAGTTTTATATTAATTCAAGTTATTTAAGCCGTATATTCAAAAAAAGTACAGGCATTACTTTTTCAGAGTACCTGACAAAAATAAGGATTGATAATGCCAAATCAATGCTAAAGGAACAGGATTTAAAGGCATATCAACTGGCACAAATGATTGGAATCCCAGACCCCAACTACTTTGTAAAGTGTTTTAAGAAGGTTGTGGGGATATCCTTTGCCGAATACAAGCTTCAAAAGGCCTAGAAAGCATTTAATCAATGCTTTCCTCCGGCCTTTTCCCTTAGTTGCCTTAACATAGCTTTAAGATGGTTAAGCTGTTCTTCATATTTTATACTTTTCATATTAGGGAAGGCTTTAATCAAACGGTGTCCGCTGCCTCTTTTCTGACTTAGAGCCTCAAACTTCTCTTTAAACATGAGATTCAGCTCGTTTCTGCCTTCCTCAGCTAAAAGCCGAAGTTTTTCAAAGCTTTTGAACAGCTCCCTCTCATTAAACCATTCCAGCAGCTCTCCATTCTTTTTTAAGTCCTCTGTAAATTCATACAGCTTTTTGAGTCGCTCATTGAGATTCACCAGAGTATTTACGGTAAATAACATATCAATTGCATACGCTGCAAACAGCGCTATCCCGGATACCCTTACCCATATTTCTGGGATTAGCAAAACAGCATTAGTTATTGCAGGATGCAGAACCTTAACCAGTATAACGCACATTAGTCCGAATAAAACCGAATTTTTAAGGCATACACGTCCGTTAAGGTTAAATCTTTTGTTTGAATAGTCCCACCATTTTGCACTGAAAAACATCTCTAACATCCAGCCCGTTATATACTCCAGTATACTGGTAAGTGCAAGTCCTGCAAGAAAAATTACGGGTATACTGGATTTAGCAGGTTCCAGTAAAAAGATTATCAGTATTGCACCAAAACCGTATACAGGACAAACAGGGCCTGCAAGAAACCCTCTGTTTACTATCCTTTTAGATAATATTGAGCAGTATACGACCTCGCAGATCCACCCTATAAAGCTATATACAGTAAGATAGATGATGAATTCATAAAAACTGCTCATCCTGAGTCCCCCCAATCCATGTTTCAGGGCATATTTCTATTTCTTATAATTCCTTAAACTTTTTAACGCCTACGGTGCTTAACGCTTTTATAAGTATAAATGCCAATACAGCCAAAGCAACACAAACTATTTCCATAAACAGATTAGTGTCAGAAGGCTTTATAATCATAAACAGAAGCACAGGAACTCCCACGGTTATAACACTTGTAAGCATTGTCACTAAAATACTTGCGCTTTGCTTTACCACTGCAACCTGTGAAGTCCACTCAAGCTTTGGGAAGTACAGGTTTACCAAAATACCAATTATAGGAGTGATTATACAATATAGCAACGAGAGCAGAAACAGAACAATTACCGTTTGCGCACTCATTTTGAAAGTAAATTCCACAATCAAGATATTTATAATAACAGCCGGAACAGTCAGAGTCAGATTAAGGAGTATTTTACTCCAAAGAATATTTTCTACTTTTAAAGGAAGAGATTTTATTATCCAAAGACCTTTTCCCTCAAGGGAAATTGATGGTGCTGTAACACAGGTGAAGCTGATACAGAAGGCAAAAACCAGAGCAATCACCGGGGCTATATAAGAGCCGGCCATTGGGAGTTCCAGCATCTTCGCAACCTTATCCCTTCCAAAAAATGCAACTGCCACTGAAAAGACCAACATCATTATTACACCCACCGCTGTATTGGTTACATATATATAAGAAGACAGATAAAATCTCAATTCCTTCACATATAATGCTTTCATAACCCCTGAAGCCTTTAGCCTTGTGACCTTGTAATTGGATGCTTTGTATTTTTCCGACATTTTGGAATTAATAGTTTTAAAGCCTCTGGAGAATATAAACAGAAACGCCCCAAAGACCGCCACGCTAACCAATAAAAAGGCTGCGAGATACAAAATATTTGTATTGCTTAATGCTTTAATATACAGGTTCGTCCAGAAAAGAACTTTTATCACTCCGGATACAGCAGGAATAGCATTCTGAACCTGCTCCTGATTAATTCCTCTAATCATGTTCGGCAGAATCATACATGCAATAATAATAACAAAGGTGCCTATCAGCATTAAAGCATTAGTAGACTTGAACTTTGAGGATATACGTCCCAGTATATAGGCCAAAACAGCACCTATGGATATTGGTATAAGAGGAACAAACAATGTTGTCACGACAACAAATACATAGTACATAAATCCACCATGTGTGTTTATCCCGTAAATGACCAGTGAAGGAATTCCAATAAGCACACTTATGGCAAGATTGGAAAGATAAACAAAAATCATCTTACTTGCAAGTACTGCAGATGGTTTTACAGGCAGAGACATTAGTAAATCAAAATCTCTGAAAGAAAACAGATATCCCGGTACTTTGTATATACTCATAAAAAGCGAGAACAGAGTAGTTGACAAAATAGAGCTTCCTATAAGCAGCTCCAGAGAATTCAACTCTTTAAGAACCTTACCCAAAGGGTAAAACAACATAATCATACTGAAAGCCAGCATACAAAAAGCATACACTATAAGTAAACCCAGCAAGGCAGTCTTTACCTTTTCTGCCCCTGATTTTGACTTTAGTGCCTTGTTTATTCCCCAGGAATTAATTATGTTTGCTTTAATCAAATAAAATACACTATTCATTATCTATCAACTCCAAAAATATTTGCTCAAGTGAGCTGTTTCCTCTTACCGTGTCAGTTTCACCACTGGTAATAAGCTTGCCATCCTTTATAATAGCTATCTTGTTACAGAGCTTCTCCGCAACCTCTAAAACATGGGTTGAAAAGAAAATGGCACTTCCCTGTCTGCATTTTTCTTTCATTAGCTCTTTAAGAGTATGTGCCGCCTTTGGGTCAAGTCCAACAAAAGGTTCATCCATTATATACAGGCTTGGGTTATGAACCAGTGCCGAAATAATGGCAAGCTTTTGCTTCATTCCATGAGAGTAAGAAGAAATCAAATCTCCCAGACTTGCCGTAAGTTCCATCATGTCTGCGTACTGTTTGATAGATTTTTCTCTCTCTTCTGCAGAAATAGCGAAAACATCAGAAATAAAATTCAGATATTGAATTCCTGTCATATTTTCATAAAGGTCAGGATTATCAGGAATATATGCAATCCTCCTCTTACATTCCAGTGGGTCTGTCTTTATGGATTTACCATCAATACGAATATCTCCCTCCGAGAATTCCAGAATTCCCGTTACGCATTTTATGGTTGTTGTCTTTCCCGCACCATTGTGTCCTATAAATCCATATATATCACCTTTTTTAATTTCCAGAGTCAGATTGTCTACTGCTTTTTTACCGCCTTTGTATGTTTTGGATAAATTACTTATTGTAAGCATAAATTCACCTTTCATATAAGTTTTTAATATTATAAGAATTATACTATATTTTACATGAATTATTAACTATGTTTTGTTTAATTATTACTAATTGAAGAAATGTATTGAAATTTTTAGATTTTTTTGTTTTCTTTTGTCATATTTTGTAGTAAGATATCCTTGGAAGACAAATTGTATCATTTTTTTACATATTTCGAGGTGAAAAATGGATCAATACATACCGATTATAGATATTATTATAGCCCTATCGAGCGCAATTGATTTGATAAACCCTAATATTTCAAATCATCACAAGAGAGTTGCATATATCTCTTATTGTATCGCAAAAGAGATGGGTTATTCAGAAGATGAGATAAAGGATTTAGTACTGGCCGGATTGCTTCACGATTGCGGCGCAGTTAATTTGATTGAGAGGAGTTCCATTTTTGAGTTTGAATTTGGGAATTCCTTTTTCAATAGGCATTCACACGGGTATAAAGGTTGGTTTATCCTTCGTGATGCAGAAGAATTAAGGTCTGCTGCAGAAATTATTAAATATCACCATGTTTTTTGGAAAGAGATATCTCACAAACGATTTCAATC
This sequence comes from Ruminiclostridium papyrosolvens DSM 2782, assembly GCF_029318685.1. Lineage (NCBI taxonomy): Bacteria > Bacillati > Bacillota > Clostridia > Eubacteriales > Oscillospiraceae > Ruminiclostridium > Ruminiclostridium papyrosolvens. The sequence continues at coordinate 227,640 of NZ_CP119677.1, read as the reverse complement.
CTGTAAGATACCAAAGTTCAGCCATATACTCCATTTAGCAGATAGAATTGATATATTGATAAATCCTAACCAGGAAATCTTGCAGCAGAAAAAATATATAAGTAAAATGATTCGCAACGGCAAAGATATAATGTTTATGCCAATGGCAGTTGATGCGTTTGAGAATGTTGCTTCAAAACCTTATTTTTGGTTCGATATTACCTCGACTTATCTTGAGGGGCAGATACGCAAAATAATGTCCCCACACAAGGTTTATATTAATAGTGAGCTTTTAATTCAGTATGCGGATATCGCCCACAGAATTATAGATTTCAGAAGTAAATTTACGGCTACTCACTCAATAGGTGTTGCTACCAGTGCAAGTGCTTTGGCCTCCAAATTGGGGTTTTCTGATTGCGACAGCAGACTGATGCATTCTGCAGGACTAATGCATGATTTGGGTAAACTGTGTATCCCGGAAAGTATTTTAGAAAAACCAGGGTCATTAGACAACTATGAATTTAGCCTTATGAAATCACATACATATTATACCTACCGTATACTGGATTCAATTCCCGGGTTGGGAAAAGTACGTGACTGGGCAGCATTCCATCATGAAAAACTTGACGGTACGGGTTATCCTTTTGGTTTGGACTCCAAAAGTCTTGACCTTGGCTCCAGAATACTGGCTGTAAGTGACATGTTCACAGCCCTTACGGAAGAAAGACCATACCGACATGCCATGTCCCTTAAAGATACGGTTAAACTTATTAATGGTGTAAGTACTCTCGATTATGATGTAAAGCATTGTCTAAATCAAAATATTGAGGAAATAAACGACATAAGACGTACTTCTCAGGAGATTGTTTTCCAAAGCTGTAATGAAATCTTCCCTGAGTTCGATGAAGAATTCAATCTTCACGCATTGTAATTGTATAACTGAAAGCAATTTAAATTAACATACATACTCCTAGGGACTTGTTAAAGCAAGTCCATTTTTTTTTGCAAATATAGTGTTAACATAGTATAAATAATGCGGTTCACTTTTTTGTTGACATTCAGCATGACCTAATGTAAAATAAAAAGGCAGTTTAAAAGCGAACTGAATATTTTTATGGAGAGATGGCTGAGCTGGTCTAAGGCGCACGACTGGAAATCGTGTGTGGGGTAATACTCACCGTGGGTTCGAATCCCACTCTCTCCGCCAAAATGAAGGGCTACAGGTTTTCACCTATAGTCCTTGTTTTATGTTTGGATGGCATTTTGACAACAAAATGACAACACGATATTAAATGATACTCAATGATACAGCAATATTCTTATTGGAATTGAGTATTACTCCCCCGTATTATCACCGCCTTGTTCACCGGGCTTAACTGAAAATGCAACATCTATTTTGTTGGCTGCTGACTTTTGCATCTTTGCAAGCACATGGCTGTACAGGTCAGCGGTAATACTTATTGTTGAATGTCCTAACATTTCCGAGGTCACCTTTAAATCAACACCCAGACTAAGCATCAGAGTGGCGCATGAGTGCCGAAGGTCATGGAACCTAATATGCTGAAACCCCAGCTTTTCAAGCAAATACTTGAAGTTGTGGCTGAACCTGCCTGGTGAAATTGGCGTATAATCATGTTTGCTTCTATTATAATAGGTGTGCTTGGTGTATTCCTTACACTTCTTATAACATTACAGGAGAGTCCAATATTTGAGAGATTGAGGGACTATTTTCCAACTATACAAAAGCGACTTTTCATTTGGCTTAGGAGTCAAATATGGACTGGGATAACAGTAGTGCTCTTTTCCGTGGTTATAACTGTTATGCCAAACTCTCCAAACCGCGTTGTATCATCAATAGTTCTTGCAGTATGGGGAACCTTCTTTTGGTGGATGTCCATTGGCTCGTTTTACACAGTAAAATTAGTATCAGACTTAATTATTGGCAACTTCGGTTTCCCAAAAAGAACCCCAAGAAAGTAGATGAAACCTACTAAGTAGCCGTATGTGACTTTGTTCATATATGGCTATTTTTCAAATAGTCGTTACTGAAATTCAGACATTAAAACGTTATACTGTAACATGAAGAACCTTTATGATATACTGAAGTAAATTCAAATGACAACTCGAGGAATGAGGTTTATACATGGATATATTGGAGCAAGGTTTAGCCAAAGGGCTAATCAAATTCGACGATGATAGGAAGAACGTACTTTATATACACCAGAACAAGAGGTATAGATACACAGACCCAGAAGAACATGTAAGAGTCAAAACATACCTTGAGCTTATTCTTAATTATGGGTATCATCCGGCAAGGATTGTACTGGAGGCTATAGTCCCATTAAGGACACCCAGCAACCTTGCTGACATTGTAGTCTACAATGATGATAGCCGCAAAGACCCATACATAGTGGTAGAGTGTAAGCAAGAAGAAATTACAGATGCTGAGTTCATACAGGCTATAGAGCAGGGATTTGGCAATACAAATTCTCTGAGAGCCAAGTTCCTCTGGGTAACATCAGGCATCAAGTCAGCATATTTTAATGTATCAGATTTTAAGCCTATGGAGCGCGAAGCTAATAAGATAGCAGATATTCCGGTGTTTGGAAGTAGCGAGCTATTGGTTGCCAAGTACATTAAAGGCGGTAAGGATGGCTTTGAGCTTGAGAAAGTTAGCGAACAGGATTTGACAAGGATTTTTAGACAGGCCCATGATGCTCTTTGGGCTGGAGGAAAGAGAAATCCTTCTGAAGCGTTTGATGAACTTGACAAGGTTATATTCTGCAAGCTATGGGATGAAAGGACTCTGAGGAAGAATGGTGAGCCTTACAACTTTCAGGTATTTACCGGGGAAGCAACTGACAAGCTATTACAGAGGATAAAGAGCATCTACAACAAAGGTAAGGCTAAAGACCCAGAGGTGTTCAGGGATGATATACGCTTAAATGCCAAAGAGCTTGAAACGGTTGTTGGCTACCTTGCTAAAGTAAACCTGACCGCTACTGACCTTGATAGTAAAGGTAAAGCATTTGAAACTTTTATGGGTTCTTTCTTCCGTGGAGAGTTTGGGCAATATTTTACACCGAGGAACATAGTTAAGTTTATAGTAGAATCATTACCTATTACAAACGAATCTGTCGTTCTGGACACTTCCTGCGGCTCAGGAGGCTTTCTTCTCTATGCTTTGGATAAGGTTAGAAATATTGCTGACCAGAAAGCAGAGGAAGGATATTTCTCCAAGGATTCAAAAGAACACTGGAACTTCTGGCATGACTTTGCCGAGAAGCGGCTATATGGAGTGGAGATTTCAGAGAGTATAGCTAGGACAGCTAAAATGAACATGATTATTCACGATGATGGTCATACCAACGTTGTTGCTTTTGACGGACTTGAGGGTATCGACAAACTCAGTGAAACCACTAAGAATCCGGGCTTTAAAAAGAATAGGTTTGACTTTATTATAACCAATCCCCCCTTTGGATCTACAATTAAATACTCTGAACACCGTTATATTGAAGATTTTGAGCTTGGTTGCAAGAGTATTGATTGGATAGAAGCAAAACTCAAAAACGTGGACTTGAACAGTCCAAGAGACAACCAAAGCTCTGAAATTCTGTTTATTGAAAGGTGCCACCAGTACCTACATGATGGTGGTATTCTTGCCATTGTTATACCTGACGGTATCCTTACAAACTCCAGTATGCAGTATGTCCGTGACTGGATTGAAGAAAAGTATCGTATAATTGCAGTGGTATCCATGCCCCAGACTGCTTTTACAGCTAATGGTGCAGGGGTTAAAAGTTCTGTGTTGTTCCTGTATAAGCTTTCAGAGAAAGACACTGCTACAATCCGTGCTATCAAAAAGTCCTTGCAGGACAAAACTTTTGACAAGCCTGAATATGGTGCTGCAATTACTGCCTTGGAGCAGGAGAAGCAAACAATATTGAAGAGGGGTGACGTAACAAAGCAGGAAATGGAAGAGGCTTTTGTAAGTCACATCGAAGCCTTGAGGGCCCAAGGAAACCACACCAAGGATATTGAACGCCAGCTTACTAAGGGACATAAGGAGAAAGTCAAGGAGTACGAAAAATCAGAGAGCTTCCAATCTTGGAAGAAAGAAACCACTGAGGAATTTAACGAGCGTATCTCTAACATTAAGGAGAACCTCAGTGATGAATATACAGGACTTGTGAAGGACAAGCTCAACAACTATCCTATCTTCATGGCAATAGCTGAAGATATAGGTTATGATGCCACCGGGCGTGAGACTGGCAACAATGAGCTTGTACCAATTGCCAAGGAGCTATACAAATTCATACAGGCTATCATTAATGGCACTGACTCTTTTTTCGCATAAGCCCCGACTTTGATAGCAACAATGTTTTTATGATTGGTCGGGGCGAATTGGAAGGGCGATATGACACTGTATTTTATAGACCAGAAATTGTAGCATTCATCGATAGACTTAATCATGGGAAGTATCCTGTATATACAGTAAGAGATATAAGTCTTAAAGTAGTTGATGGACCATTTGGCACTCAACTCAAGGTTGAAGACTACAGAAGTGAAGGTATTCCAGTTATAAGAGTATCAGACGTGAAAACTGGTGAAATACCAGATGAAGGGCTTGTTAGAATATCTCCTGATAAGCAAAGAGAACTGAAAAGAAGTAGAGTTCTTCCGGGGGATGTAATCCTTACCAAAGCAGGAGCCATTTTGGGCTATTCAGCAGTATTTCCAGAAAGACTGGTAGAAGGTAATATCACTTCACATTCTGTAACAATTAGGTGTAAGAATAACATTAATCCAAGCTATTTGAAGCACATACTAAAATCGACAATCGGGAATAAACAGATATACCGTTGGGGTAATAAGTCTACAAGACCAGAATTAAATACTGGTGAAGTTAAGAGGATACTTATTCCGGTTCCAGACCTAGATATTCAGAATGAAATCGTTGCATTAATGGATAGCGCTCATGTTAGTAGAAAATCTAAGGAAAATGATGCACAACAACTTCTGGCGAGTATCGACAACTATGTTTTGTCACAATTAGGTATCCAATTACCTCAACCTAAAGAAAATACGTTGGCAGAAAGAACTTTCTTCACTCCTTTTAAGAAAGTTACAGGAAGCAGGTTTGACCCTAAGAAATATTCAAAGTTCTATCAGGATTTATTTGCTGCTGTTGAATCCTGCGCTTTGGACAAAGCTGAATTAAGGGTACTTATTACACATCAGGCAAGTGGAGACTGGGGTCTTGATACAAAAGAAGTTACTAATCCTAATGACTATACAGAATGTACTGTGATAAGAGCTACTGAATTCGACAACCAATATAACCTAAATCTAAGAAATGATAGAATAAAACTTAGGTGTATAAATAATCGCAAGTTAGGGCGTATGGACGTACAAAAAGGAGACTTGCTTATAGAGAAGTCTGGAGGTAGTGATGACCAGCCAGTTGGAAGAATAGGTATAATTGATACAGATATTCTGGGGGTCGGCAACATAGCATATAGTAATTTTGTTCATAAAATCCGTATTCGGGATGACGTTGACAGTAGATACATATTTCAGTTCTTGAAAACCATGCATAATAATAAGTTGACTGATGCCATGCAGAGCCAGACAAATGGTATTCGTAACCTCATTATGAGTGAATACTTGCACCAGCTCATTCCTCTTCCATTGAGAAGTAAACAGGAAGAAATTGCTGAACACGTGGCTGACATAAGGGCAAGAGCTAAGAGCCTTCAGCTAGAAGCAGCACAGGAAATCGAGGAAGCCAAAGCTAAGGTCGAGAGAATGATACTGGGTGAATAAGTGTACCAATATGGGATAAAAACCTATACAATATCATCAATAACAACCTGACAACAAATTGACAACGGACGGCAAAAATCACCATTATGCATGGTGATACTGATTAACATACAAATAGCATCTAACCTTAGAAAAAAGCGGATTGCAAGACATTAGGACATACTCGGTTATACAGGCTGAAATCGTTCCGGTAGAACTGGAAATCGTGTGTGGGGTAATACTCACCGTGGGTTCGAATCCCACTCTCTCCGCCACAATTTGTCTGAAAAGCCTGATTTATCAGGCTTTTCAGCGTTTTACAAGTAAAAAAATGGACACTATTTTGAAGAAAAATTTCAAAATTAATGTCCTTTTTATTTTTTAGAGAAAAGCTATGGAATACCCCCCTACATTGCTGCAATTAACTTCTTAACTCCTACCATACCATATTTATCGCTCTTCTTATGTTGCAGGCAAGAAAACTAAGCCCCAGCTCCCTAATATATTCCAAGAATTGATTTATCCAAAGAACAAAAATCTATAAACAATTTGCAGTTTATTTACTTAATGCCTTAAGTTCTTCCTTACTAATTTTCAAGGTGTTATTTGCAAAAGTTCGTACATCTGTTGATGAAGGACTATTTTGTGAATAAGCATCTTTACCTGACGGATATAGTTTACCATCATATGCTCCAATAATATCAAACAACGGTTCATTGAAGTCTTTCAAAAATCCACTGGTATCTCCGACAAAAAGGAGAACTTCATCGTCCTTTTCTAAAGGGAAAAATCCATCTGTCCCGACAACAACATTGTAATCATCAGGAATACTATCATCAACTACTTCAAAAGACTTTTTAGTAATATTACATTCTTTTTTATATTCTCCATAAGTAGTTCTACCTCCAATTTCAACAACTGATACTGTATCTCCTGCACTCAAATTTCCTTTAAACACCTCTGTTAATTTAAGTTTTGATAATGTATAAAGCGTATTATTTTGAAAAACAGGTTGTGGTGAAATACATACACCAGTAAACACATAAGGCGCAGCTTCTAACGATTTCAAATCGGAATATGTTTTAATTTTGTCTAAAGAGGTTGAAATGTATCGAGTTTTCTTCTCATCAGCATTTGTATTTTTTGTTACTTCGTTTACTTTGTCATTTGAAGCTACCGTGGTTGTTTTTCCACTTGAAGCCATCTCAGATGTTTCCATATTAGAAGAACAACCTCCAAGTGAAATGCCCAATGCAACCACTAAAAAAGCACTCATTAATACATTCTTATTCATTTTACTTCCTCCTTTATGATCCATAGATTGCTTTTATTCCTGCGATGTCATCAGCGGATGGACTCCCTGCCGTGCGGCCATCCCCTAATTGAGACATAATTGCAGTTTTATCAGAAACATGCCAAAGCCCTAAAAAGTGACCATACTCGTGACACGCAGTGCCTATTCTATCGAAATAGGACAAACCAGTCTGTGTTTTATCAGCATAGTATTTAAAAACCTGACTATTTAGTTTAATTTCACACCAGTACCAGTCAGTATCATAACTAGCATCGATATTGTTTAATTTTAAATATGTTTGTGCAATAACACCTGAATTAGAAGGAAAATAACTCCCCCAATAAACGTCACACCTTGAATAAGATTGTTCGTCAGTCCTTGCCACTGATACGGTGCTTACCTTGTTATTCCAATACTGAATACCATAATTAATTGAATCTGAATATTCACTTGCAGAGCTATCTATGTAATATAAGAGGCCTTTCGCTCCACCACTTATTTTACCTTTACCCAATCGCATATATGAGAATGTATTACCTGTTGTCGATAATATAATTGCCAATACTACTGCAAAAGAAATCATTTTACTGCTCCGTTCCTTCATTACACATTTTCCTTCTATTGTTGTATTTACTTTTTCATTTTACGCTCTAATCAGCGACCTTGAAAAATCACTAATATAATTTACATATTTTTACATATTTTTAAATTATGTATGGTCTTATTTATTTAAAAACTAAGGAGGTTTTATTTATGAAGAGCATCTCAAAAAAATCATTGGGCTAGCTGTAGTAACATCAATTTTCGCAGCACTAACAATTGGTAGTAGTGCAGCTACTATTAAGGACAATTCTGTAACAAGTATCTCAGCAAGTAGTACAATTACTGGCTCAAAAGCTGTAAAAATTATTAAGGGTTTATTTGCTGATGGGACAATCGAAGAACCTGCCCCAAATTATGAGGTTCAATATTGGGATACTACCACGTTAAACAATAAAAAATATTACGTAATAAGAATTGCTTATATAGACCCCTATGAACCAAATATGACAGAAACATTAGCTCGCTATTTGGTTTCTGACACAGGAAAGACTGTTTATGAATAAGACTTATTCACATTTGAGCTTACTCAAATTCTTTAAAACAATCGAATGCTCGGTATAATGAATTTATATTCGATATATTTGATTGTAGTATTTTGTAATTTATTCTATACCTTTGATATCAAATCTTGATAAAAGAACTAATTACACAAAAAGAACGAGGATAAGTCTTCGTTCTTTTTGTATGTTGGCTTTTCAGGCTATTGCGAATTAAAAGGATGTTCGAATAAAGAAATACTGCATACCAATTAATAGTGTGCAGTCCCCACAATTCCATAATAATATTAAAAAAATCATGGAAAGTTGTAGATTTCTTTTTGTACTATCAACTGAATTGTAGTGTATTTAAGTCTATAAGATATATTTTTCCATCACCAATTGTTGAATTAAATTGATATGAATCATATGTTAACGCAGTACCAATTTCGAATTCATTGTTTGACAAAAATAATATATTATTATTGGAAATTTGATTCCCAAGTATTCTATCGACCCTATATAATTCATTATAGCCGCTTCCATCTGAATACCATGATGCCCTTCCATATATAATTCTGTTACCACAAGATACCCAGCTTACAAAGTATGGTTTATTTCCTGTTGGATCGTATCCGCCATCAATTATTTTACTTATGGCTGGGTTAAAAAAATCAAATAAATAGAATGTCCTATACTCCCCAAATTCTGTATGTGAATACTTTTGGATAGGTACATATGCACTAATAATTCCGGCTCTGATGGAAAGACCATTATATGTATTTCCGCTGCCGTAGGTTATCCCATTAAACCCTTTGCTGTAGCGTCCATTATCATACAAAGGATGGCTCTTATAATTCTGATTATATATAATTAAGCCGTGATCTCCAATTACGGGGCCTCCAGGATAAACACTAAAAGGATAAACTATTTCCATTGCATAATAATCCTGTTTTACACCATTGATTGTTGTACTTAAAAGATATACCGAATCTATTACATAATTACTTGAATAATTAATAGTAGGGTTGCTTTGTTTTATTCTGGAGAAAGTTTCCTCTATACTAGCATTTCCCGGTGTATTTGGCATGTTGGTAAATTGTTGATCCAGGAAATTAATGAAAGGAGTATACACTTCAGCTGATACTAAAGAATTAATATTGTAAGAAATATCCTGTGTGTTTTTTGTTTTATTATTTTCCTTTGATTTCAAATCACTGTTGGATTTATCAATTTCACTGCGAAGTTTCTTTAAATCAAGATTTTTTAGTATAGGCTGGCTTTCAATACTTAAATTCTTAATTGAATCGTTTTGAACATCTGACTGCTTAAAACTGTCATTAGAAGCATATACATTGCAGAATAGCAAATTTAATATTATTAGCAATACACCTAGAGTTCTGAGTTTCATTTTTTTAGTCACTTGAAGTACCTCCTAAAATAATAAGTATATATATAATATATAACTTTTACTAACTAATGTAAAATATTTCCATAACAATTCAACTTTGATATCAAGCTATTGCGAACAATTGAATCACCATATTATGTAGAATTAAATTAAAAATATAATGTTAACAATTTTGAAAATATTATAAACAATAATAAAATTACCAAAGGAGTAATTTTTTTGTACCGGATATGTTAATGCAAAATTGAGAAATATAGATCAACGTATAACGATCTTACCATTAGAAAACAATAAGGATGTGATTTCTATAAAAAAATATTTAAGCTTTTTTATAATCTTTTTAATTGGAATTGGGTTCATGTGTGTATCGTTATTTGAAAATGCTACAAGTTATAGTATTATAAACACAAACTTTTTCGAAAAATTTTCTGCAATTCTCTATTTTTTAGGTTATTTATTAGTAGTCTTATTTGGACTCCTTACTATAATAACTGCAATAGGAGAAGTCCTTAAAGGTAAAGTTAAAAAATAATTGAAAGGTACAGCAGAAAATGGGGTTAATATTTAAATTGTCTGATATTAAACCCATTTTCATATATAACTGCTATAAATTTTGAACATTAATAGCAAATCTCTTTGTAGCTTTGTATTAGGAGCATTTACTCAAAAAATTCTTCCCGTCTTGCTTACATATACGCATAATGCTGCCTTTTCCGGTGATTACAGCCGTTGGAAGGCCCCCTGTTGTCTGAGTCCATTGACCTGCAAGATAAAAACCCAAAAGACCCGGCAATACATTTGGAATCTTTTGTGCAGGAGCTTTCCACCCACAGTATGCTCCCTGCCACACATGAGTATACCGATAATATGTAATGGGTGTAGCCACATCCACTACTTCAATTTTTCCTTTTGCTTCGGGGTATTTTTTTTCAAAAAGGCATATAAACCAATCAGCTATTTTTTTCTTTTCAGCCTTATAATTCTCAGAGTTCTTGTATAGCTCTTCCCAATACTCATAATCAGTAAAAATTAACGATGTGACAACTGATTTACCAGGTAGGCTTAAAGTCTTGTCAAAACAGTAATTCTTTATCAAAAGCTGTGAATTTTCCACTCCCCCAATTTGCACCGAGTTTTCCAACATCATATTTATACAGTATGGATACCTGGACAGGTCGCAATTCACCCCAAGAGAAATCTGAATAGATGTATTGGATACTTTTTTGCTTTCGTATAAAGCTTTTATTTCTTCATTTATATATTGCCCCTTGAGCATTTCAAAAATGGCTGAATATCCATCTGCTGCGGAAACCACAAAATCGGCAGTATGTACACATCCGTCAGTAAGCTTTATACCTGTCACCCTGTCATTTGCGGCAATGATTTCATCTACCATAGATTTGTATTGTATTTTACCGCCAAGTTCCAAATACCTTTTTTCAATCCCCTTGGCAAACTCCAAAGAACCTCCCACCGGCCAGCAGGCATCTTTATTATTGTATATTGCTAATTGGAAGATTAATGAAAATACCGAATTTCCCTTTGGCGCAAAAGCAAGCAGAGCCTCTTTTAGAAATGGATCTTTAAACCGTTGCACGAAATCATGCATAGTAACTTTAGAGTATTTCACTAAACTTTCATCCTTTGAAGCTGTGTGGATATCCTTAAACTTTCTGACAGCATCAGTTAACTCTCGAATAACCTCGCTATCTTGAAAAGATAACTCCATCAAATGGGTCTCCAGTTTATCAATATCGCAATACATGATTAACTTTTTACCCTCGCTATTTTCAATATGCATTATATAATCATGATACAGAAGTTCTTTTCCCTTGAAAGCTTCTAACTCGTTCCAAGTCTCATAAAACATACTTTCGGGATTTGCACCCATAAGCCAGTGAATACATCCATCTATCCTATAACCCTTTCTGTCCCATGAAGTACAAAGACCTCCCGGAACGGAGTGCATTTCAAATATTTGGGTTTCATATCCATTCATTTGTCCATAGCAGCCCGCAGATAATCCGGCAATTCCAGCACCAATTATGATTATTTTTTTTTGCATAATATTCTGCCTCCAAAAATGTTAATTATTTAGCATTTTTTGATGTTCCCTTATATTCTGAATGGTTTCTTCACACCATTGAATTCTAAACCTTGCATCATGAATTGCATAACGGAGTGTAGCCAGCCAATATGGGTAACCCCTATCCAACCGTGTCTTTTCATTAGAATTAAACTCCTTTTCCATTTCCTCATATTGTTCCAACCGTTGTATATGCTTTTGCTTTATTTTCTCCATTTGCTCAATAACGTTATTTTCAGGAATATTTTTGGCAAAAGTAAGCTTTAAAAGCAGCTCAAGACGTGCAGGAGTGTTTTCTGGTGGCTGCATCAGCCACTCTGTCAGTTCTTCCCATCCTTTAGGTGTTATGGAATAAACATATCTCATGGGCTTTCCTTCATTTTGTTCAGCAATTTTGGTTATTAGCTCTTCCACTTCCATCTGTTTTAACACGGGGTAGATATGTCCGAAATTTTCATTCCAAAAATAGGAAATTCCTTTATCGCAGAACTTCTTTATATCATATCCCGACCCTGGGTTCATACTAAGTACTCCCAGAATAGCGTATTTTGTTTTATTAATTTTTGGCATCGGACGCCCTCCTATATCAATGTGATATATATCACATTGATATATTAACTTAAGTATTATATTATGTCAAGATTTGTTTTTGGATTAGCAATGTCCCTATATTCTGAATTTTTTAATCAAGGGCTTATTGATTACCGAGTGAAAGATTTATCTTAGCGGTTATTTGCGAAGATTTCTCAGGATTATCTGTACTTGCCCCGTTAAAAATATGTGAAATTTTTAGAGCATCCTGCAATGTTTTTGCCGGAGCAGAAATAACTGTGCCTTTATCCTTTGGGTTACATACCTCAATATATATGGACTTAAAATTATCAGTTATCCGAATTGACCCTAACATTTCAAGTACAGGTTTTCCGTTAATAACAGTAGTATAAGTAAGTGAACCAATCCCGTTGCTGATTTTAGGGTGAAAAATAATTGGAATTAACTCATATTTCTTTGTGAAGTCATATCCGTCAATAGCGATAACACCTTTATAAACTGGTTTACTAAATATACCATTATATAACTTACCTTTGACTTTTATTTTTATGTCTTTGGTATAACTATTATCTTCTGCCGAATATTGAACTGCCTGGTACTCTAAGCTAATAGGTTTTGGTGTATATGACCATACAAATATAGCTGCAAATGCAGATAAAAGAAGCAAAATAGTAACGTAAATTTTCTTTTTCATATTTTTAACCTCTTTCCTGTTCACTTTAATATATGAGAAGGTAACACATAATGTATCCCATATAGTACCAGCAATTACTTTTAGTGTCAATCTACAACAAATCCTGTCATGTATTGTTTAATAAACAATATAGTTAACATAATGTATAAATTTGCCGATAATTATTTCGAAGCTAATCTTCAAAGAAAAATATAATTCCTTATGGAGGGACACCTATGTCAGTAGCAAAAAAGCTTATAGCAAGTTATGTATTAGTATTAATATTAATGACAGCAATTGTTGGGACAAATCTTTATGCAACTAGCTCCTTGAAAATGCAGGCAGAAACTCTTATAACAGATTCTATTCCTTTAGGTCGTGCAGCAGATGATTTATTAACTGCGTTAGTTAATGAGCAAACCGGAGTACGCGGATATCTTGTATCAGGAGATGAAAAATTTCTTGATGCATACAACATCGGGAAAAATGATATTAAAATAAATTTAACAGATATTGACTCAAGGCTTGACGGTCACCCTATTATGTCACAGCTTATAGCAGAAGCAAAACCAAAGATTGACTCAATTGAAAAATATTACGAATCAGAGATTTCTCTTGCCAAACAGGGAAAATTAGATGAGGCACGTTCAAAAATGGAGGATGGCAAACGACTGTTTGACAGTTTCCGTGAAACTCATGGTAAAATCAAAAATGATATAGACAAGTTAACAAATGATGCTTGGAATGATGTAATGAACGTAAAGGCCAACAGCAACAATCTTATTATAATAATCAGCATAATCGCACTACTTGTTACTATATTAACATCATTTCTTTTGATTAAGAGCATATCATCACCTGTAAAGAAAGTTACAAACACACTGCACCGAATAGCCGATGGAGACTTGACCGTTGAACCTTTAAATATTAAAAGAAAGGATGAAATCGGCGTATTGGTAACTTCTTTAAATAAAATGGTTGCAAATGTGAGAGATATTCTGTCAAAAGTGAGTGACGTATCCACACAAGTTGCAGCTTCTTCAGAAGAATTAACCTCCAGTGCAGAACAATGTACAAAAGCAAATGAACAAATTGCCGAAGCTACTCAAAAAAGCGCTTCAGGGGCTGAAGAACAGTTAGGAAGCATTGAACAATCAACCGAAACAATAAAGGAAATGTCTACGAATATACAGCAAATTTCGGATAATAGTAAAGAAATGTACACTTTGTCGGATAAGGCTTTTTCAGCTTCCGAACATGGAATTATCACCATAAATGACGTTGTTGATCAAATGAATGATATAACCACCACTGTTAGTGATTCTGAAACTGTAATAAGAAAGTTGGGAGAACATTCAAAAGAAATTGGAAACATTGTTGAGATTATTACAGGTATTACAGAACAAACAAATCTTCTTGCGCTAAATGCAGCAATTGAGGCGGCCCGTGCAGGTGAACAAGGAAAGGGCTTTGCTGTTGTTGCAGAAGAGATTCGCAAGCTTGCTGAACAGTCTAAAGTTTCAGCCACACAAATAGCTCAATTCGTCAAGGAAATTCAAAGTGAAACAGAAAATGCAGTCATATCAATTAATAAAGGCAATGAGAAAGTTAAAAACGGTTTTGCTAAAACGCAGCATGTTGCCGAAACATTCCAAGCTATTAAAGGCGACGTAACAAATGTGAATAGTAAGGTTAAAGATGTTATGGCCTCTATAGAACTTGTTTCCTCCCAGAGTCAGGCATTCGTTTCATTTTCCGAAACAATCAGAAAGGCAGCAGAAGAAGGAGCAATACTAAGTCAGGACAATTCTGCTGCAAATGAGGAACAGGTTGCAACAATGGAAGAAATCACAGCTTCCGCACAATCATTAGCAGAACTTGCTGACGAGTTGCAGTCTTCAATAGCAATTTTTAAAATTTAATTTTATATTTGTATGACAATAGCTTGATAAAAGGGCACCGTTTGTAAAAATTATATTTTACAACGGCACCCTTTTTATTATTGCTCTTCCTCAATATCAAATTGCTCCATCAATTCGATTGGTGATATATGCACTGAAATGCCAATTCATATCATCAGAATAAAATTTGAAATAATCACCCTCTGCTAAATTTATCCCGTAAAGCTCGCCTCTGATATTTGCTGCAACCACTACCCCGTTTTTCTTGATATTAAAAGTACCCTTAATAGAATCCGAAGAACAACTCTCAGTTGTAACCAGAGTAAATTGGTATGTAGCATCGTAGACCTGTAAATCAGCAGTTAAGGAATTAAAGATGGGTATAAGATTTGTCCACTTGATATCAACGGTACCTTTTACACTGTCATACCAGGTATCTGTATTCGCATCGTGCAGATAGAGCGGTTTATCAGATATTATCTGATGATACCAATAAGCAGATGCTGCAACTGAATTCCCGGAATTTTGACTTTGAGAAACTGCATTTGCGTCTATTGCAAACGCCATTGTGGAAAATGCCATTGTGAAAATTAACGTTGTAATAATGACCAATAACAAACGTTTCATCCTAAACATATTTTTCCTCCTTTAGAATTATATAAACAATATTATAACATTAATTTGTAAATTTGTTACTGTTTTGGAAATTATATATTCAGGATTATCCACGCTTTATAGCTTACAACGTTACACTACGTTACTTTTATTGCATTAATTAATTTCCTCCATTATAATTATGAATATATGTCAAAAGTTGTCATATATTGTTGTGAATCGTATGTACAAAATAAAACTTAAAAGGGGTAAATCTAAATGAATATTTACACTGAAATTAACAGATCAAAAAATTCAAAATTACCAATTAGTTTTTTAGCAATAGCACACTTTTTTATTGCTGTCTTTTATATAATTCAACAGTTAATAAATATAAGAAATAGTCTGCATATTAATGATGATTTTTTAAATAAAGCCGTAATAGATGCAGCAGCATATATATCTCTTGGGATTTCTGCAATTTTAGTTTTAACCAATATTATTGCAGGAATTGGCATACTTAGAATGAAAAGTTGGTCGTGGTGGTTGAGTGTATCCTTCTTTTTCTTTTTATTAATACAAAAATTTGTTACTTTCCTATTTGGTCTATACACTAAAATTTTTGTATTAGGAATTGGTGAGGATACACTTTTTTTACGTGAGTTTGATTTTATTTTAAACAGTCTATATGTTTTGGCTATATCGATTATAGTTCTTTTATATCTTAATGATAATCAAGTGTATACCAGCTTTAAAAAGGACATTTCATCTAAAAAAAGAAACTTTTTAATTTGTTTTGGAATAGCTTTAGCATTTATTTTTCTGAATACTATTTTAGGCCATATAAGTAATCTCTTAAGCTAAAGGTGTTAGCCCCGGAGAATCCTTAAACCTACAAAAGGCAGTAGTTTCCGTTCATTGATGTTTGGAATATTTAAAATCATGTTACTAGTCAAGTATTTAAACAATCTCATAATTTGACATTTATCTCTCTACATGGTAAATTATTTATAAAGTGTAAATATTATACAAATAATGCATCCTATCATGCATCCTAATTAATATTTACTAATACACACCTTAGTTTAGTCAGTCTGGTTTACGCTGTTTTTTTGTAGATATAAAAGGTAAATGTGGGGACTAAATCATGAAGATAAAATTTTTCAAACAAGAAGATATAAAATTGCTTAAAAGAGCTTTAAAATATGTATTTTCATATAAAACCAAGTTCATACTGGCTTTTGTATGTATACTCGGCAGCATAGGAATAGGAATAGTACAGCCTCTTTTTTGGGGTGGAATACTGGACAGTTTTTTCAAAAAAAGTATTGATTCAGCTATCCCTAATATAGTTTACACTCTGATATTCGGGATTCTTGCAAGTATTCTTTCATATTTACAATCTTATGTCTTTTCTTCACTAAACCAAAATATAATATTCGACTTAAAAAGGGATATGTACAAAGCCATTCTTGACCTCCCCGTAAAAGCTTATGATGAACTAAATAATGGTGAACTAATGTCCAGATTACATGGAGATTCAGGTGAGGTTGCAAATGCTATCACAGGAAC
This sequence comes from Ruminiclostridium papyrosolvens DSM 2782, assembly GCF_029318685.1. NCBI lineage: Bacteria > Bacillati > Bacillota > Clostridia > Eubacteriales > Oscillospiraceae > Ruminiclostridium > Ruminiclostridium papyrosolvens. The sequence continues at coordinate 210,694 of NZ_CP119677.1, read as the reverse complement.
TCTTATAAATTCTGTTGTTGATGTGATACGGCTTATAGCAGTGGGAATAACCGTGTTTACCATAAGCGTTAAACTGGCTTTAATCGTTGTAATTACTTTCCCAATAACTTTTTTAATCTTTAATAAATATGGCAAAAAAATCAGGGCAGGCAACAAAAATTTATCCCAAGTCAATGACAAATACTATAGTGAATCGGGACAAACCATTTGGGGTATAAGGGAAGTAAAAAGCTTAGGAATAAAAAAATACAAGTTTGAAGCATTTATAAAGGTTGCAAACAAATTAAAAGAAATGATAGTAGCCGTAATATTGCTTGGTGCAAAATCTCAGGCACTTTCAGACATTGTAAACCATTTAACCAGTATCGCCGTGGTTTTTGTAGGAGGAGTATTCGTTGTAAACGGCTCACTAAACATAAAGTATTTTATTGCCTTCAATTCATACTCCGGACAATTCTCAGGGTCTCTTTTAAGCATAAGCAAATTTAATCTCAATTTACAGCAGGTTATGAACTCCCTTGAAAGAATATTTTTCTTAATAGACGGGCTGTCTTATTCACATGAAGAAATTGGTGAAAAAAGCATTCACAATATAACCGGTGAAATTAATTTTAAAAATGTCTCCTTCAGTTATGATAATCAGGTAAGCGTACTGGATGACGTTACCATAAATATTCCGTCCAAAAGCAGGACAGCCATAGTAGGAAGCAGCGGAAGCGGCAAAACTACCATTTTCAATTTATTGCTGCGCCTTTACCAGCCCTGTAATGGGAATATATTCATTGACCACACAGACCTGAATGAAATCAAGGAAGAAGATTTACGCAGGCACGTATCCGTAGTACGTCAAGAACCTGTTCTGTTTATGATATCCATAAAAGAGAATCTGTTGCTTGCAAACCCCGATGCTACTCAGCAGGAAATAGAAAATGCCTGTAAAAAGGCATATATACATGAATATATAGAATCCATGCCTAATAAATATAACTCTATCGTGGGAGAAAACGGTGTGAATCTTTCAGGGGGACAAAAACAAAGAATAGCTATAGCAAGAGCCTTGTTAAAAAAATCAAAGATAATACTATTTGACGAGGCAACCTCTTCTTTAGATAATGAATCTCAATTTTACATAAAAAAAGCAATTGATGCCCTAGCTGAGGATTGTACCGTAGTGCTGATAGCTCACAGGCTTTCAACGATAATAGAAGCCGATGTCATATATGTATTAGAAAACGGAAAAATAGTTGGTCGAGGAAATCACCATTCACTAATCCATACCAATAAAGTGTACAAGCATCTGTACCAAGCTGAGGTGGAGCTAATAAATGAAAATAGCAGGGAGGTGATTTGATATAGAGGAATCGGACAGGAAAATCAGGATTGCCATAATTGACAGTGGGATAAACACACAGATATGCAATTTGAATAAGAATGTAATACACTCAACCGGTTATAGCGTCAACATTAAAGGATATATAAAAGAGAACAATACTCTGCCGGTGAGGAATCTTCATGGCACAATAATAGCTGCAATAATACGTCATATATGCAGTGATATTGAGCTAATAAGTGTAAATATCCTTGACGAGAACCTGTCGTCAGACGGAAGAATACTTGCATATTCCTTAAGTCAGGTATTTGACTATAAGCCTGATATCATACATATGAGTCTGGGTACTGTAAAAAAAAGGTATATTTTCCCTTTAAGAAAAATAGTTAAAGAGGCAAAAAGACTTAATATAACTCTGGTAGCTGCTGCTGAAAACTCGGGAAAAGTTTCCTATCCTGCTTATCTTAAAGGCGTTATTGGTGTAAAGGCAGACAGCTTTGACGATTGTATGCAATATTCATATAAACAGGGTTTTTTCTATGCACCTTCAGGAATTGAAGGTATAGAGTGCTTGCAAGACATACAAGACATAAAAAATGTCAGAGGCACAAGTCTGTCGGCAGCCTATATATCAGGCCATTTAGCCCGAATAATAAAGGATAAAAAAAATCTTCCATATGAGGAAGCCAGAGAAGAATTACTAAAGGCACTTTAAAAAAGGAGTGATAAGGTGGAAAGCATTACTGAAATCAAAATGGGAAATTTAAATCCTGTATGGAATGGTTTGGATGGCAAGCCAAAAACTATAACCTTTTGTGTGACAGAGGATTGTAACCTTGCCTGTAAATACTGCTATATGACAGGGAAAAACAGCTTAAAAAAAATGACCTTTGAAACAGCTAAAAAGGTCGTAGATTACTTACTTTCAGAAAGGGATACCTTTAATGATAAGTCAGTAGTATGGGAATTCATAGGAGGAGAAGCTTTTGTAGAAATAGAACTGGTAGACAGAATAACGGACTATATCAAGCAGCAGATGTTCCTACTTGACCATCCTTGGTTCAACAGCTACAGATTATCCTTCTCCAGCAATGGCCTTCTTTACGGTACTCCGGCGGTTCAGAAATATATTAAAAAAAATATAGCTCACCTCTCTATAGGTTTGAGTGTAGACGGAAACAAGATAAAACATGACTTACAGCGAGTAAAGCCCGATGGTAGCGGCTCCTATGACGATGTAATTAAAAATGTACCTCTCTGGCTTAGTCAATTTCCAGCCTCCTCTTCAAAGGCAACCTTTGCTCATGACGATATTCCATATCTTAAAGACAGTATTATCAGCCTTTGGGATATAGGCATAAAATCTGTAGCTGCAAATGTGGTGTTTGAGGATGTCTGGAAAGAGGGCGACGACCTTATTATGGAGCAACAGCTCAGAGAGCTTGCTGACTATGTCCTTGAAAATAAGCTGTGGGATAAATACTCTGTAAGATTCTTTGACCCCTACATAGGTAACCCTCTCACAGAAGAAGAGATTAATAAAAATTATTGCGGTGCAGGTAAAATGCTGGCAATTGACTGTGACGGTAACTTTTTTCCATGCATAAGGTTCTATACTATTAGTTTGAATAACAAGAAAGCAATATGCGTAGGAAATGCCGACAGCGGGATTAATCAGGACAAACTAAGACCCTTTCATGCATTAAGTCTGAAAACTCAAAGTTCTCTGGAATGTGTAAAGTGTGAAGTGGCAAGTGGCTGCGCATGGTGTCAGGGCTGTAATTACGACATGGCAGACACTGATACTATTTATCAAAGGGCTACATATTTATGCAATATGCATAAAGCAACTGTACGGGCAAACAAATATTTCTGGGAAAAGTTTGAAAAACTAACGGGCTTACCTTCTGAAAGAACAAAATTGTCAGCGGATAGAGAGCATGAAAAAAAGAGATATTTGCAATTTATAACTTCAGACAACATAACACCCCATTGTTCCTATAGAAACACAAAGTCTACTAAAAATATCATGACTCCTGAATTATTAAAACAAGGTATCACATTTTGTGAGAAAAACGGCTATACACCTGTCTTTCTTGGCACACCACAGGGACTAGATGAAGCAAATATAAAGGAATACCTTACTATTGATAAAGCGGGACAAGCCGGAAATGCCATTTCAGTGTATGACAACTGTGCAGACAATCCCGATGAAGAAGCTCCCGGCATATTACTGCTTAACAGGTACAATATACATAACTTATATGAATTAATAGAACAGCTTGCAGGTACAGTATACAGAATAAATCTCGAGCTTGAAGATATTAATGACTGGAACGCCCAAGATGTTCAGGAGTATAGAACTCAGTTAAATAAAATAGTTGATTTTATTGCTGAAAAATACGCACAGGGTGAGGAACTTGAAATAAATGTACTAACTGACATTTGGAATTTAAAATCTATGAAAAACTGTGACGCAGGTACCAATACATTTTCACTTGCACCCAATGGAAGAATCTATATATGTCCTGCCTTTTACTTTGATGACCCTGACTGCCATATAGGAAATATCATTGACGGAATAAATATAAAAAATGACCAACTGCTCAAACTCGAAAATTCCCCCATATGCTCACTCTGTGATGTTTATAACTGCAACAGATGCAAGTATCTGAACAAAAAAATGACAAATGAAATAAATATACCTTCTAAAATACAGTGTGAGCTAAGCCACATAGAAAGAGAACATTCTATGAATCTTCAAAGAAAACTCAAAGAATACAGCTTCTATAAATTTGAAAATACATTAAGCGAAATTGACTATAACGACCCGTTGGAAAAGCTATTAAAAATATAGTGAAAGGAAGTTATTAACATGTATAGAGAAGTAGTTGGAATTGTCACTGAAGAGGAAAAAAATGAAATGCTGGTTCTTTTTGAAAGAAAGCTCGGAATTGAAGAGCTTGCAGCTACTCTTGAGAGTGATTTGCTTTCAGCTGAGCAAAAAGAAACAATGCAGGAGAAAATGATAACCGAATTAGGAAAAGTCAAGTATCATATGCAGGCATGGTGGGACAAAATGTATGAAAAGTACACATGGAAAAACATAGATGGACATAAGTGGAATATAGATTTTCAAACCTGTGAAATAATTCTGACCAAATAGTTAGTGATATAATACTTGCTCATATTTATATCTGCAGATAGATATTAAAACAATATATTGAGGAGGGGTTTATTATGGATCGTTTGTTCTCTAATAAAAAAATTGGTAAGCCAAGACAGGATATAAGTGGATACGCATTTTGCAATGTTTGTGATGGTACATGTTCCGGTTGTTATGGTGGTTGTACTGGTGGTTGTTATGTTAATTGTAATACTGGTTGCCAAACACATTGTGGGTATTCATGTGGGTATAATTGCGTTACTACTTCAGGTATGTAACCTACATAATTATTAATTATAAGTCCAGAATATAGGATAAAATCTATCTGCAGATATATACCCTTTAATTCTGGCATTTATATACCTTTTCTTTATAAATCTAAACAACATAAATAAGGAGGTGTTAATATGGAACGTCTGTTCTCTAATAAAAAAATAGGTAAATCAAGGCAAGATATATCAGGATATGCTTGTAGTGCTTGTGATTATACCTGTATGTATGGCTGTGTTGATAGGTGTACTGCTGCTTGTGGTGGTGGGTGTAGTGCTAGCTGTGTGGCTAGCTGTAAGTATTGCTGTGGCGGTAATTGTGTTAGTGCAAATTACTAATATCTCATAAGACAATATTAAAAGTAAAAATCTATCTGCAGATATATACTAAAAAATCTATTTTTCACAGGTTTCTTCTTGATTTTCATAAGCTCCTTAATATCATTGATTTCTTATTCAGTTTTTTCACACCCACATAAGGTTGTTAAATAAGGTTTAGCTTTAGGCTTTTTTTTGTAATACAAATAGCCAATTGCACCAAGTATAAGTTCTGCAAGGGCTAATAATAAACATCTGTTAAATTTACTTGCAGCATACCTTCACTATAATTTACAGGATGTGTCATTAAATAAATCTTAAAAATTTGTGGCAAAATTTTTGAACAAATCATAGCGCCGCCTAAAGTAATGCATCCTAGAAAAAATAACATTACTGATGAAATTAATGGAATTTTGTACATAATAAGCACCTCCTGATTTTATTGAAGTATCAGACCGTCTGGCTTTTGCGCTTTCCCTTAAACAAATCGCTCTCTGTAATATATGATATTAGATAGCATTATACACGAAAAAATCATACCCGAAGTAAGAGGAAATTTTCCTCGCTGCAAGCACCAAACAATATCTGCCGCCATAAAGAAAACACTATAAATAATCGTCAGCCGATAGCCCCATTTTTTAAGGAGCAATAAACCAACTGCCGCAGTTATATTAACAAAGCACAGCAGTATTCTCATAACATTGCTTGAATAAATGGGCAATGGGCTCAATTCAAATCCCAGACTTTTAAAATATCCGGGGAAAATAGTTGCTCCTATGGCAAACATTGCAGCCAAAATAGTTAAATCGGCAATTACAGTTATTATAATGGGCCTCTTTTCATTCATCTATTCCCCCCTATTCCCCTTTAACTATCAGTATAAAGGATATTTATGGAAATTTCAAACAGTTTTGCCCCGTGAGGAGCAACATTTACCTCAAGCATCTCAGTGACATTGTTTATACTGTCCTTACACCAAAGCTCTTCAAAGACACACCCTTTAAAGCCGTCAAGCCCCAGCTCCTCAGGAGTTATATGAATATTCCTGACTTGGTCGCTGAGATTGAATAGGCCAAGATAGTAAGCCTCCTTCTGCGTATCTCTTGAAAGCCATATGGCCTGCTTATCATCCCTTGAAATCTGTTTTGCACCCGTGGAGTGGGTCAGAAGACGCAATACTTTGCTATTCGTCATAAGCTCCATTGTCCACTTATCCAGCTTGGTCAGTTCTGCCCCAACCATAAGAGGAGAACGGAAGATACACCAAAGAGACATCATAGTAATCTGCTCTTCTTTTGTGAAATTAGTTAACCGTTCTTCACCGAAGCCTTTGCCGATAAACCCCAGAGGGAGCATGTCGCAATCAGGGTAGCAGCCTTCTGAAACATGATTTTGCCAAATTTCGCATCTCTCAAACATATTCTTTAACAGTGGCCAGCTATCCCAGAAATCATCTGTAATTCTCCACATATTCGCATATTTTTCATAGTGCCATGCCTTATTTATATGGGCAGGTCCCGGCGACAAGCTTAAAACCATAGGCCGTCCGCAATTTTGGATAGCATTATAAAGCATTTCAATTTCTTTTTCCGCAGATTTCATATCAAGTCTGCATATATCATCACACTTAATAAAATCCACTCCCCATTGAGCATATAAACTAAAAATGGAATTGTAATACTCCTGAGCCCCTTGTTTATTTACCTCTAAACCATACATATCAGGATTCCACATACAGATAGAATATGGGTCGGCAATCTCGTTGGCTGTTTTATCAGTGCCATAAACCTTCATGTGATTGTGGGCAGCAATTCTGGGAATACCTCGCATAATGTGAATCCCGAACTTTAGCCCCAGACTGTGGACATAATCAGCCAGAGGCTTAAAACCCACACCGTCAGCAGAGGACGGGAAACGCTCGGGACATGGCAGCAGTCTGGAATATTCATCAATCTCTACTTTCCCAAAGGGTACATACTGGAATTCATCTCTTTTATAACCTGCCTCACAGCTATACCAGGATATATCCACAACAATATATTCCCAGCCATAATCCTTTAGGTTTTCAGCCATAAAATCCGCATTTTGCTTAACCTGTTCCTCATTGACGGTAGTATCATAGTAGTCATAGCTGTTCCAACCCATTGGTGGCGTTAAAGCAAACTTATTCTTATTCATAATTTATTCTCCATAAGTAAAATTTTGATATACATTCCTTGAAATAATCTCTATATAAAGTATTATATTATTAGGCTTTTTCATCAACAAGGGTAGTTATCTGCAGAAAGGGGTAATTTTTTGATGTCATGGAAATCAGGCAATTTCGGTTTTTTTGGTACAGACGTTATAGGAGAACAATCATTAAGTATAAAAGATTTGGGCTTGGAAACAAGACAAAAAGAAAACTACCTTTTTGATAATTCAACAAGGGACTACCATGGCTACCTTTTTCAATACACCTTAGACGGATATGGAATATATGAAAGCAGGAATACACGATACAAGCTGACAAAGGGCAGGGCCTTTTTAATATCCTTTCCCGAAGAAAGCAAATACTACCTTCCCTCATCTGAGGATGCTCCTGAGCATAGCTGGACATTCTTCTATATACACTTTTCAGGACCTGCCGCGGCACCCTTTATTAATCGTATCCGTGAACTAACCGGCTCTGTAATGGAATTAGGGATAGACAGTTTACCCATCAGTTACTTTTTTGAATTATATAATAACCTTCACAGCCAAAGACCCTTAGGTCGCTATATGGGCAGTGAATGGCTTTATCGCTTTCTGATTGCTTTACTGCGAAACATAGAATTTCCAACTGCCCGAAAGGCAAGCCCTCACGTAGCTGCTGCAATAGAATGGATAAACAGGAACTACTCAAACCAAATAAATCTTGAAGAAATGTGTCCTGAGATAGGTGTTACCTATTCCCACTTAACCAGACAATTCTGTAAGGAGAAAGGAATTTCCCCCGTACAATATTTAACCAACCTCCGTCTGGAGCATGGAATGCAGCTACTTTTGAATACCAATCTGTCCATTCAGAAAATTGCAGAAGCATGTGGCTTCTCTTGTGCCAATTATTTTACAAAGGTATATAAAAAAGCAATGCATACAACCCCTGTTGAATATCGAAATCAGCATAAGCTTAGCGGAATATAATTCCTTGCAAAATTCTCACATAATGGATATAATCTTTAACCTTTCCACTGGTTCTGGAGCTTGACACCATAAACGGAAAACTTTCTTCCGACAATCAAACCTTCTTCTATAAGCAGGGTTTTTTTGATTGCCGGAGTGTTTTTAAGTTTTTGAATAAATAAAAAATACTCTATTTATAAACCGGTATCCAGATTTCTACTATATATTTATTATCCCCCACTTTATAGTACATTTCAAATTCAGGTGCATCTGCATGTTGGTAACCTGATGAGGGAAACCATTCCGGATATATGCGTTCCCATATTGCCTGCACCTTTTCTGAGGTTTTGTCCTCGGTATGCTCTTCTGTAGGGAAAATAGCCCACGTCAGTTTGGGTATGTCCAGTTGTACAAAACCTTCAGGAATACCTTTTTGGGGAATTCTATGACATAACATATAATGGTATGTCCCGTCATTTTCATGTCCGTACATGGCAGCATTCAGCATCATATTCTGCTTTCCGTCGTCTGCCGCTTTTAAAATACGTTCCACAGTTCCGTCTTCAATTGATTTAAGCCAGAATTCAGGTATTCTTTTATAACATTCTCCATCTACCTTACTTAAAATTGTATCAATACCAAATACTGAAAAGCTTTCCTTTTCTTCAATTCTGTAATTCATTTCCACATCTCCTTTAATCGAAATATGAAAGGAAATGCGTGGATAGGCTTTCAGCTGTACGCCCATATCGCGCGCCGAAGTGGGCGTAACGCCATGCAGATTTTGAAATGCACGGGTAAACGCGTCAGGGGACTCATAACCATATTTAAACGCAAGTTCGATAACCTTTACACTGCTGTTCTGAAGTTCAAACGCTGCAAGAGTAAGCCGTCTTCGTCTGATGTATTCAGACAACGGTACTTCTGTAATAAACGAAAACATGCGCTGAAAATGATAGGTTGAGCAACATGCCTTCCTTGCAACTTCGTCAAAATCAATCTCTCCCGCTAAGTTGTCTTCTACATAGCAAATTGCCTCATTCATCTTATCAAGCCAGTTCATACGCATAACCTCCCTTCGATAACCAGTCTAACATGGACCGAATTATATATCCCGTCAATTGGTGCACTATTCTGCAGGGTACTCCTCCCCAATCTCCCAATGTACTTTTGTTTCGTCATACCGCGGGGCAAATTCTTTTTCCTCGGCGGGATAGCCAAGAGCAATTATAGCTAATGGGATAACCTTGTCACTCAAGTTGTAAAACTCACAAGCATATTTATTCCTTTTACTTGCTCTGGGCAAGCTGCACCATGTGGCACCCAAGCCTAGGCCATGGGCAGCAAGCAGCATATTTTGTGCAGCTGCGGAGCAGTCTTCTAAAAGAAATTCTGTCACACCCTGAATACTCTTGTCCCCGCAAACAATAATACAGCAGTCAGCACAGGCAAGTGGTAAGTAATTACTTTGTCCTGCGTCCACCTTAATCAGATTAGTCAGGAAATCTTTATTGCGTGTTACAATGAAATACCAAGGACGCTTGTTTTTAGCTGTTGGAGCGCAAAATCCAGCCTCAAGAATTGTTTGTATTTTTGACTTTTCAATTTCTTCTGACTTAAAAATACGAATGCTTCTTCTTGTCTTAATAGCAGTCAATACGTCCATATCGCAAGTATGTTTTTCAACATTTTCACGCTTGCCGGAGCCTTGCATTGCACTCTCATCAAGATTCATTGTAACTTCAATCTTCAAATCCTCACCTGTAAAGACAATTCTTTTTTGCAGAGCTTTATCTACGGTCATTATATAAAGCCCGTTTCCTCTGGAAATAAGCTTGTTTCTGTATTCCACTCCGTTTATAGTACCGTAAACCTTTATAGTCCCTTTACTAACATTAAACACTTTAGCAGGATTAAAAGGCAACTCAATAAAAGTCAAACCGCCCTTCGTATCGGGTTTTTTCAATATAGAACTAAATGTCTGCATTACCACCGCTCCCTTACACTTTTTGCTTTACCGGCATATGTAAAACTACCTCTGTATCCATATCAAGTTCAGGTTTATTAAGCTTATATTCTTCAAAAAACCAATAGTTTCCCAAGTCAAATTCCGTACTCTTAGATAACCATTTAAGGAACTCTCCCCATGCCCAGCCGTTATAACTGTATTTTGCTTTCATTATGGCATAGTAACCGCCTGTAAACTCTTCCAGCTTAATATCCCGATTATCAGTCCTAAATTCTTCATCCACCGTAACATGGATTTTATAGAAAAAGTCCTTATGGCCTATTTTCTCATGGTCATAGTAAGCAAAAAACCTGTGTGTCTTGCCGTCATTAAATAGACCTTGGGAATCTGCCCATTTCAAAAAGAAAGCACGTGCCTTATCATCTGCATCTTTTCCGGTTGCAGTATACGTTGCCGTCAACATAGAATCTACATAATCAAAAGTTTTGGTTATATCATAATCGCTGGATTTTAAGGCTATAGGCATATATAAGTCTATTCCGCCGATATGGTTGGCATTGTCATCAAAGCCCAAATGCTCTTCCAGCCACTGGTGTCCTCCATAAACATATTTGCTGTCAGAAATCCAGTTCTTAAAGCGGTTCCACGCCTTAACAATTTCGCCCCCTATATCTCCATCCTGTCCGCGCTTAACGTTTGTAACAGCGTAAAGCCCTCCACCCAGTATTTTTTCCTTTACAAGGTCATCATTTACAACTATATTATCTGCAACAGTAACACAAACCTCGTACCCGTATTCTTCTTCATTGGGAGATGACGGATTGGGGTTATTATATCCGAAAATACGCAGCTTCTGTTCATTTATATTAAGACCATTTTTATTGAGCCATTCTGCCATTACAGCAAAAGCATGGTGTTCAGGTTCTTTTCCATAATAGCAAAAATACGCTGCACGAGTTGGCTCCAGTTCTTTCAAAACCTTTATGTCGGGATAATTCTCAATAAGCTCTTTGTCCTGAATATCAAAATACTTTTCCATAATATCAATCCTCTCAAAGTTGTACAAGCTTTTCTGTTTCCTATAATCACTGGGCAGAAATCCTGTTACACGTCTAAAAGCCCTCGAAAAGCTGTCTCCGCTTTCAAAATCAAACTTTATTGCAATATCAATTAAACAAGTATCCCTGTTTCGTAACTCAAAAGCCCCTAAACTAATCCTGCGAAGCCTGATGTACTCTTTTACCGAGTGGCCTGTGAGTGCAAAAAACATTCTATAAAAGTTTGACAAAGACATATATGCGGTTTGTGCTGCAAAATCTATGTTAATCTTGTTTTCAAGGCAACTCTCAATATAATCAATGGATTTCTGAATTCTTTCATAGTAGTTCATTAAAGAAGCACTCCTTTAGTCTCTTAAGATGAGAATATAATATCATACCTACATTTTAGCCGTCCGACTTTTTTTCCAAAAATATAGTCTAACGTTTTCAACAATTTGGAAATTTGGTACAATAAATATAGGAGGATAACTAATGAAAAAACTATTAATTATCATACTGCTGCTCTTGCTTACGGCATGTTCTAATTCAAATCCTGCTCAAACCACAAAAAGCACTGTCCAAGAACCAACGCAAGCCTCCGTCACCCCTTCTCCTGCACAGGAAAAACCCAAGATTATTATTAACCCCAACGGCAAAACGGTGCAAGAAAGAATCAGAGTTCCTGAAGGCTTTGAAAGAATAGCTGCAGAAAACAACTCCTTTGGTCAATACCTTAGAGCTTTACCCGTGAAGCCGGATGGTACAAAAATACAACTTTACAATGGTGAGGTAACGGAAAAGGATGTACATGTTGCAGTTCTTGATATTGATGTGGGCAATAGAGATTTACAGCAATGTGCTGATGCCGTTATGAGATTGCGAGCTGAATATTTGTACAGTCAGGGTCTATACAAAAGGATACACTTTAATCTTACAAACGGCTTTAATGCTGATTACTGGAAATGGATGAACGGAAACAGAATTGTAGTTAAGGGTAATAACACCTATTGGGTGAAAAATGCAAATTATTCAAAAGAATACAGCAGTTTCAGAAAGTATCTGGATGTGGTCTTTGCATACGCAGGAACCCTGTCTCTTTCACAGGAAATGAAAAAAGAACCTGTAGAAAACATGCAAATAGGAGATGTGTTTCTAAAAGGTGCTACTCCCGGCCATGCTGTTATCGTACTCGACATGGCAGAAAATAAAAAAACAGGAGAAAAGATATTTTTGACAGCACAGAGCTACATGCCGGCTCAGAGCATACATATTCTTAAAAACCCTGAAAATGAAGCTCTAAGTCCTTGGTACTCAACAAATTTTGGCAGTTCGTTAAAAACCCCTGAATGGAATTTTAACCAAAACCAACTCATGAGGTTTGAAAACTAAAATTGCCAATTCTAATCAGGCTTATAAACACCTGATTAAAAATTGGCAATATAATTATCTTATTCTTCCTCGTCCTCTTCATCCTGTTCCCAGCTATGGTAAACGTTTGACACATCATCAAGGTCTTCCAAGGCATCTATCAACTTATCCATAAATTTAATCTGTTCAGGTTCTGTAAGCTTTGTAGTAGTCGTTGGTATCATTGAAACCTCTGCTTCAATAAATTCGTAGCCCTTTGCTTCAAGCGCCTCACGAACAGCTGAAAAGTCAGCAGGGTCAGTTACTATTTCGTAGCAGTTGTCATCTGAATCAAAGTCCTCTGCTCCGGCATCCAAAGCTTCCATCATCAAGGCTTCTTCGTTTACCTTGTCATCCTTTTCAATAACTATAACGCCTTTTTTGTTAAACATGAAGGAAACGCAGCCACTTTGTCCAAGGTTTCCGCCGAATTTATCAAAATAATGTCTCAGGTCTCCGGCTGTTCTGTTTCTGTTATCTGTTGTACATTCGCATATAACGGCAACTCCGCCCGGGCCGTAGCCTTCGTAGGTTATTTCTTCATAGTTGGAACCATCGGCTTCACCCGATGCCTTCTTAATGCTTCTTTGAATATTATCATTAGGCATATTATTTGCTTTACACTTAGCGATAATATCCTTTAATTTTGAATTTGCATTTGGGTCAGCGCCCCCAATTCTTACAGCTATCTGGATTTCTCTTCCCAGCTTAGTAAAAATCTTAGCTCTGACAGCATCTGCTGCACCTTTTTGGCGTTTAATATTCGCCCATTTTGAATGGCCTGACATGTTTACCTCCTAATAAATCCTATTTATATTCTTTTAAAAGCTAAAGCTTTATTTTACAATTAAAATCCATTATAAATTATAATAGTTATTTGTTAAATAATCAACCTTCCATCACTGCCTAATGTAATGTAAGTTTTTTCAGCAAGGTCTTGGATAGCCCTTCCATTGGAAACCTCTACAATATCCTTCATAAGTTTTTCCTCATTTCCAACCTCTATAAGAACACAAAGCTCCACATCCTGCTCATATCTGATTTCTTTTATTATATTATTATTTGAAATAAGCATGTTCTGAAGACGTCCGAAAATTGTGTATTCTATAATAATATTCAGGTTATAACACAGCTTACGGGTAACTATTTCCGCTGCTTCAAGTCCCATGGAGGCACTCTTGCTGTAAGCTCTTATAAGGCCGGAGGCGCCCAGCAGTGTTCCTCCGAAATAGCGGGTTACTACCACCACAGCGTCCTGTAAGCCCATACGTTTTATTACTTCCAGAGTAGGCACACCGGCTGTTCCCGAAGGCTCTCCGTCGTCACTGTATCTCTGTATCAAGGTACCGTTGTTTATGCTGTAGGCATATACGTTATGAGATGCGTTCCAGTACTTTGACCTCATTGCTTCGATAAACTCCAGTGCTTCTTCTTCACAGGTTACAGGGCGGACATTGGCAATAAATCTGGACTTTTTTTCTTCAAACTCCGCTTCAGCGGTATTTAGTATCGTTTTGTATTCAGCTAACAAATTAACCTCCCAAGTAGCTAGTGGCATAACATTTTATGTAAACTTATTCTTAATAAATTCCCAGGCTATATCCAAAAACAGCACCCCCAAAAATCGGGAGTGCTGATACTTACTGTATTATATTACTCTAACCTTACTGTTAAGCCAGCTCTTTATATTTCGCAAAAGACAAATTTATAAGTGCTCTGTCCTGACTGTAAGTAATCTTCTCCAAAGCCTCTTCAATGGAAAAATATTCGCCTTCACTGAAATTATCTTCTTTATTAACTTGAAAATTATCATTAAGGGATTTCATTACATACCAGGTAATCTTGTTACAAACCGGACGTTGACGTGTTACAGAGAAAAATTCATAGTTGGTATTGCCTGCTGCTAAAATAATTTCGGCATCAATTCCCGTTTCTTCCTTTACTCTCTTTATGGCTACCTCATCGGGATAATCTCCGCTTCTAATAATCCCCTTTGGAAGTACCCATTCATCCTTTTCATTTTTTAAAAGAAACACTTTCTCTCCAGAAAAGACCACTCCACCTGCACAGTTCCTAACAAGCATAATCAAAACCCCTTCCTGATAGAATTTAGTTTTTATTTAGTTGTCTGTTAATATTATAATACCTTAACTGGTGATTTTATACAACAATAAAATCCTTTAGCTTGCCAACTTTCTCTATCTTCACCAGAGCTTTTACCTTTACCCCGCTTTCCTCATATTCCTGTTCAAGCAGCTGCCCGTTTTTGTATATATACGGCATTACCCATCCGTCATTATACGGCACCAGAAGGTTTACTTCCTTGAGTTGATGCATAAAACCTTCTGTTATCTTTTCCAAGAGCTGCTCTATGCCAAATCCGGTAGAAGCTGATATTTCACAAACTGACGAATAGCCCACAGTACTGATTCTCCTGCCGTCTTTTATCAAGTCCTGCTTGTTAAGTACCAGAATGGTGTTTTTAGTTGAAGCCCCCAATTCTTCAAGGAGCTTTTCTACAACAGATATTTGCATTGAAACGTTCTCGTTTGAAGCATCTACCACGTGCAAGAGCATATCTGCGTGAACTGCCTCTTCCAGTGTTGATTTAAAGGCCTCAATCAAGTCGTGGGGAAGCTTTCTGATAAACCCAACCGTATCAACGAGTATTGCTTCTCTTCCGTCGCTCATTGTAAGCTGTCTGGCAGATGGGTCAAGGGTTGCAAAAAGCTTGTCTTCAACAAGCACCTCAGAACCGCACATCCTGTTCAATAACGTTGATTTCCCGGCATTTGTATAACCTACAATTGCTATTACGGGAGTATTATTGCTGGTTCTGTTGCTGCGCAAAAACTCTCTTCTCTTCTCAAGCTGCTTCAATTCCTGCTCCAAACCTGTAATTCTCCGGCGTATATGCCTTCTGTCCACCTCCAGCTTTTTTTCACCGGGGCCTCGGGTTCCTATACCTCCTCCAAGCCTTGAAAGCTGAGTTCCCATACCCATTAGTCGCGGAAGTTTGTATTTAAGCTGTGCAAGTTCTACCTGAAGCTTACCTTCTCTTGAAACAGCTCTTTGGGCAAATATATCAAGTATAAGGGTTGTTCTGTCAATTACTCTTACCTTTACCATTTCCTCTATATTTCTTATCTGAGCCCCTGAAAGCTCATCATCAAATATCAGCAGTTGAACATCACTGGCCTGACACATCAAAGAAAGCTCTTCTATTTTGCCTTTTCCGATGTAATAGGCAGAGTCCTCAGTTTGCTTTTTCTGCAATACCTTGTCTACAACTACCGCCCCCGCTGTTTTTGCCAGTTCCTCAAGCTCCTCCAGAGACTCCTGGGCATCCTTTGAGGTTATGTTTTCCAGTCTGCTCTGGGAAGTTTCCAAGCCTACCAGTATTGCAGTCTCCGCTTCTTCTTCATTTTCATATATTTCGCTCTTTGCAGTAGCGTCCAGTTCCTCTATTATTCTGTAGATGTAGCCAAGACGGGTATCCCCAACGCTAAATGGCCCATAAATATCTACGCCCTCCTCATGGTTAAGACACCCTGTATAAATCTCAGAAGGCTGTCCGTCTGCAACCCCTATGGCTACCATAGTATCCAGTCTCAGCTTCTGAAGAGTGCTTACGTCTACCTGAGACAACATTCCTCCTCCGCTGGGATGGGTATGAATACATCTTATTGCGGACAGTCTTGTCGTTCCCCGTCTTGCGTCTACCTGTGGCAAAGTAACAGTTCCGCTGTCTCCAATGCTTATGTCTGCTATTACTCCCCTTCTGCTGATGAGAACAGATATTTCCCGATTTATTTCCGCTGATATTCTGGAAATAGTGACGGCAAGTTCCTCCGGAACCAAGTCTCTTGAACCGTACTTTTTATCATATAAATCCTCCAACTCATGAAGAATTCTGTCCTTAATTGATTGTATATTACCATTAACTTTAATAAAATCAGCCTCCTTATATTAAATATAAAAGCTTACTTTGTAATTCCTGTTGAGCCGAAGCCTCCGCCTCTGTTACTGCCTATTTCCCTGACAGAATCAACAATTGTAAATTCCATTTTGGGTACAACCTGTAAAACTATCTGGGCAATTCTATCGCCTTTTCTTATAATATATGTTCCCTTACGATTTTCTTTTTCATCCAACGTAAAGGGGGACTCACTGTTGTCGGGAACCTCCATATCCGAACTGTTGGAAATAATTATACCAAACTCATCTCTATATCCGCTGTCAATGGTCCCCGGTGAATTTGGGACTCTCAAAGGTGTTTTAAAGGATATTCCGCTCCGGGGTCTGACCTGAATTTCGTAGCCCTCCGGTATTGCCAGTTTTAATCCTGTAGGTACGACAACCGTCTCCCCGGGTGCAATTACGGCACTCTCCGCTGCATAAACATCCATTCCCGCATCCCCCGGATTGGCGTATTTGGGTAAAACTGCATCTTCTCTGCACAATTCTATAAATATCTCAACAGACATTCTATTTCCTCCCCAGCCATAATCTAATTCGCTTTATGTAAACCATTTTAAAATACTCATACTCCCTTTTGGAAATGCCCTCTTGTGAAGCCTGAAGCTTTAATCCTCTCAATCAGTTTTTCCATATACGGTGTTATTTTATCATGTCCAAGCAAACTTCCATATAAGGAGCATATGTCGCGTATGTCCTTTTCAGTTTCATCAACAAAACTAAGCCTTATATGCTCAATCCCCGTTTTGCTTATCTGCTCTGAAAGCTCGGGTGCAAAAAGTACATTTGAATTGAATATTGTACTACGGCAGTCAATACAGTCGCTTTTAACGAGGAATTCCGCACCCTTTCTGTCACTAAGCTTATAAACACCGTTTTTACACAGATTACCGCACTTACGGGGTTCACATTTGCCCACGCTTCCACCTACAGGGCAATACTCACTGGTCATAACAGGGACTTTACCATATACCACAAGTTCAGTATCAAAATTCTCCGGATATTTCATTTGGGTTATCTGAGGCATATTAAGTTCACAGGAGATTGTCCCTCCGGTGAATCCCAGCTCTTTTAACTTATTCAAAGAATAACTGTTTATTATATTTATTGTAAAGTCACCGATTACCGGCACCTTATTACCCAACTTTTCCCGTATTATTTCATAAGCAGCAGGGCTCCCTGCCAAAAATCCGTCAACGAATTCAGAAACCTTTTGCAGGTTTTTTTTGAGTATGTCCGTGTAATTGCCCCTTATAACAGCAGGTATATACGCATATACTTCCTTCTCCGTCTGGTGAATACTTTTTAGTCCCTCATTTCCCATTATTTCCGTAAAGGGCAGATATACTCTGTCAACGTCCAAGTCTTTAAAGTCCATTCCATAAGGGTAATCATAAAAGATTGCAGATATTTTTTTATCTCTATTTATCTTTTTAACATTTCCCGGGAAATATGAATTTAAATTAAATGTTCTTTTATCAAAGTTAGCTGCTTCCTTTTTAAAGGATAATATTCTTTTTTGCTCCAGTTGTTCAGCTGCACTTCTTCTTATATTGTTAAGCTCACTTATAGGAATAACGGCATCCTCATCAATGTCAAGGTTAATATCAGCTATATCAAAAGGCGTTGACCCCATTTTTTTCAATTGCTCAAGGATACGTTCCTTTGTCAAGGGCTTGTTTACAGCCTTTTGAGGGAATTGCTCACCCGATGCCGAAACACTGTTTCCATAAGCATCCTGTAAGTTTAATACAGGCACTTGTCCGTATTTCATGGTAAAGTTTGCTCTTATGATGGATTTTCTGTTACCTTTTGAATAGGTTGCAGCAGCCTGCTCCAACATTTCCTTGTCGGAAGTTTTGTAGACCCTGCTTCCTTTCTGAACATTTCCCTTTATAACTGATACCCAAACAGTATCACCCTTTTGGGCCTTCCTGACCAATCTCTTGTCCTTTACTATTTTTGTTATTATACCTCCCGGACTTTCCTGAAACTTACTGCCTGACCATATTTCAATGCCGTCACCCATCCCAAGAGTATTTTCAAGCGTTAATAGAACGGAATTTGCGCTTTTGTCCTGTAAAACCACACTTCCTAAAGGTGTTCCCCAGTTTTTTGGTTTTTCGTATGCCATCATTTCCGGCCCTGTTTTGCCCAAAAGGTAACCTTTAGAAAACCCACCCCTATTAAAGCTTTGGAGCAGCTTGTGTCTATCTTCCTGAGATGCTTTATGTCTACCTATTTTGCTGTCGGTAATATCTTTTGTCTCATAAACCAAGTCAAGATATTTCCTGTAGGTACCAACTACAGAAGCCACATATTCAGGACTTTTCATTCGTCCCTCTATCTTTAGTGAAGTTACTCCTCCGTCAACAAGTTCATATAAATGGTCTATATAGCAGATGTCTTTTGGGCTGATAAGATATCCGCTGCCTAAGTCACTGCCATCCTTCTTTATGGAATACGGCATTCTGCAGGGTTGGGCGCATTTCCCCCTGTTACCGCTTCTTCCTCCTATCATACTGCTCATATAGCATTGTCCTGAAACACATATACACAAAGCACCGTGAACAAAAGCTTCAATTTCAAGAGAGGTTTGTCCGCAAATTCTTTTTATTTCTTCCAGATTCAGCTCTCTTGCAAGTACTATTCTGTCAAACCCCAGTGCTTCAAGAGCTTTTATACC
Organism: Ruminiclostridium papyrosolvens DSM 2782; assembly: GCF_029318685.1. NCBI lineage: Bacteria > Bacillati > Bacillota > Clostridia > Eubacteriales > Oscillospiraceae > Ruminiclostridium > Ruminiclostridium papyrosolvens. Next base: position 191,387 of record NZ_CP119677.1, on the reverse strand, counting down.
TTCCATGCTGTATATTGTCATTTGTGTACTGGCATGTAGTGTAATTTCGGGTATCAGTTTTTTCAAGTTTGCAGCAAGGCCCATATCCTGTACTATAAAGGCATCTACCCCCATTTCGTATGCCTTTGCGGCATATTCTACAGCCTCCTGCATTTCCGAATCCAAAACCAGAGTATTCATAGTTAAAAAAATACTGGCATCTCTGGTGTGAGCGTAGTCCAATGCCTTTTCCAACTGTTCCTCATCAAAATTTCCTGCAAACTGTCTGGCATTAAGCAATTTACCTCCAAGGTAAACTGCATCTGCCCCATTTTCTATTGCAGCCAAGAAGGCATCATATGTCCCTGCCGGTGCCAATAGTTCTATTTTTTTAGCCAAACTGCTACCTCCAAATTATCCATATAAGTTACTGCGTTTCACTATCCGTTTTTTGAAAACACTTCAAGGACAAAGGGCATAATATCTGTCAGTGAATGAACTTCTGTCTTTATATTTTCCGCTTTTTTGCCCAATACTACCACAGGTACCTTGTTCATGGTATGAGTATGAATACTCACGTCCTCAATATTACCATGGTCGCTGGTCATAATTAAAACATCCTCTTCAAAGTTCATCTGTTTCATTAGCTCCTCAAAAAAGTTGTCCAGCCTGTCTATTAAATCTACCGCTTCATCAAAATCTGCTTTATGGCCTTGTATGTCTGTCAAAAAATGCTCATATAAAATAAAATCATAATTTCTGCTAAGTCTGTACAGGTTTTGTGCTGCCCTCTTGGGTGTGACGGTATCAACCTCGTAGCCTGACTCCTTTAGTGTCTCTCCAGTAATATCATGATATACTCCGTTTTCATTTATAAATTCATCCACTGTCCGAAATTCAATACCGGCTGCCATGCTCATGACAGAGGTTACTGAAGGCCTGTGCTTCCTGTCTTTTACGTTTAGCATGTTTTCCAGATATTCATCCCGGTAAACGTTTGAACTGGTAACTTCATAACCCATTTTTACAAGTTCGCTGAATATATTTGATTTATATATAACCTTTTTAAGAGAAATGGTGGGTTGTCCGCTTAAATGTCTGTTGAGTACCTTAGGTGCATTTACTCCTGTAAATATGGCGGTCTGCCCGGTAGCGCTTTGAGGAAGACCTTCCACACCCATTGAAGCATCAGCCTGAAATCTGGCATTATCTATAAGTCGGGCAAGCACCTGCTTTTGTGTAGCATACACTGGATTTGCCTTCCTATCTTTTTCACCTATTCCCACACCGTCTAAAAATATAAAAATTACTTTCATATCTTTCTCCTTAAAGAATTATTTTCATATATATTATATAATTCTTTGTTACACATTACCCTTCCTGCCAAATAGAATTTAAACGTTAAAAAAGCCAGAGAAATTAATACTTCCTCCGGCCTGCAATTAGTCAAATTATTTTTACATGTCATATTCTGCAAGGCTTTTCTGAGCGACTACCCGGTTATCCCTGCTTATGGAGTTTCTGACCTCTCCAAGTTCAGCTTCTCTCTTTGCCAATTCAAGCTGCAAAGATGTGTTTTTGACGGTCAACTCTTGATTTTGCTCTCTCAGTTGTTCAACTTCACTCTTAAGTTTTTCCATTTCGCTGACGAGTTCATCTTTCTCTTTTTCAAGGGAAATTTCTCTGCCTCTGGACTTGAAATAATCGTCTCCTACGTTGATTGCCGTAAGCACCGCAGCCAAAGACGTGCTAAAGCTGCTGTTTCTTAGCATTATCTCGTTCATCTTCTTGTCAATATAGAGGCCAACCCTTTGTATGTATTCGTCAGGCTCACTTCCAACCAGAGTATAATCCTTGCCGGCTATACGTATAACAACCTTATTTTTTGCAGTCAAGGCATATCAGCTCCTTCAAATTGCTAACCACACCCTCAATTATACTATATAGCACCATAATTCGGCAAATAAATTCTTACGGGAAGCTGAAACATTGTTGAATATATGTATTATACTTCCATAATTACTTTTGTTTAACCTTTTACGAACGCTGCAAAAGCCTTATCAGCCTTACCAATATGTTGTATAAGCCAATCTACTACCTGCTTGTTTATTGTCGAAATAAAAAGCGGACTAGCTCCCTCATTTTCAAACTGTTCCTTTAGTTTTTCAAAGCTTTTAAGAAAGTTATCATGTATCTTTCTGTGGGCATCTCTCTCAGGATAGTTGTACTTTTTGTGCATCTCCTGCTCATCAGTAAAATGAACTATTGTATAATCCTCAAGAAACTTAATGGTATTGGTTACTTCCTCTTTTCCTTTTCCCTGTATACATGCTGTGAATAGTTTATCAATAGCTTCAAAAAGTTTTTTGTGCTGATCATCTATTTCAGTTATTCCAATAGCAAGGCTGTCTCTCCATTTTATAGCCATTTTCCTGCCTCCAATTTCATCAAAAATTAATATGTCTATTATATACCCTGCTTAATTGGTTTAAAACACCTGTTGTTAATTCATTTTTGATATTTTTCCTGTTCTTGGGTCAAGTAATACAACCCAGTATCCAAAGGCTCCGTATTTGGGCCTGAAGCCCTCCATTTGTACCCAGCTGCCTACACTGCTAAAAGGATTATCATCTATATTATAAACGCCGGGTATACCGCATATGAGCTTTTCTCTGCCCGACTGTCTGCTATTTTTAATTCCAAGAATAATATACCTGTACTTATAATGTGCAAGCATAACCTTGGGGTTAAACAAAAGATACGTCTTAATATTGTTTCTGAAAAGAATGTTGTTAAGAAAGCCCGGACTGTTAATCTTCCACCATCTAAAGCTCCTGTTCCTTGTTCTGAAAGGGTTATATTCCTCAAAGCTATTATCAAGCTCCTGTTTCAAAAGCTGCATATTAAAGGATCGTTCCCTGTCCTCTCTCTGCTGTTCCCCTTCCTCTTCTTCCTCTATTTTAATAGATGAAATATCATTAAAATCTTCCTGAATCCTATCCCATACATTCTGAGGTTCTTCTGATTCTTCTGACTCCACTGACTCTACTGACTCCTCCGCTTCCTCTGACTCACTGTCTTCTTCATAAGAACTTTGATATACGCTTGACAAACTCCCCTGAAACTTACTTGACAGGTCAGTTACAGAAAGTTCCTCCTCCCGTTCCTGCTCCGTACTTTCCGGTTCATCTGTTTCAGTGATGTTTTCACGGTTCTCTTCCTCAATAACACTCCATGGCTGAATATTGATTACCTCTGTCTCACCCATTGCAGCCTCTTGTTCTGTCAGATCAATCTCCGTTTCAGGTTCTTCTTCCGATATTTGCTGAACTGTATCCTCAACCCGTGTTTCAGGTGTTTTAATGGGAATTGTCTCATGAGGCTGTTCTTGTAACCTTTCAAATTCCTCCTTCCACACCCGTTCTCCTTTTGTATATACCACAAGAGGACACTTAACCGTCCCTGATTCTTTATTGTCAGAACTACGGCATATTACTGCGTAGATATTTATATCCTGTACATTTAACTTATTTGAGCCTATCTCATGAGTGGGGAAATTTGTTTTAATATCTATTCTTCCGTTAATTGGCTGTATCCTGCATATATCAGTAAATGTCAGCACATCATCATCTTTATGTATACCATATAAATCGAAGTCGGAATCTCTTTTATCGGATAAATTATTCAGAGAGAGCTGAAAACGTGTATTATCACCGTTTATTTCAACTTTAATAAATCCGCCGGGGTTTTCCCAATTATTATCCATTATCTTAAATATATGAAACTGTCTTTCATATGCATTTCCCATTGCAGATTTCTCCTTTTTTAAGCAGATTACTCCTAACAGTAAAAATATATGATATAAATAAAAAAATAAGACTATCTTTTTTGATAGCCTTATCAGTGCGCACTTTATTATTTTATAATCAGATTTGTAAGCTGTGCAAATTGTGCAACCGTTAAAACTTCTCCTCTGATATTTTCATTTAACCCCATTTCGGCAATTATCTGTTTAATCTGCTCTTTGTTTTTATTAAAAAATCCTGAATTTGACAGTGCATTTACAAGGGTCTTCCTTCTTTGCCCGAAGGAGGCTTTTACAATTTTGAAGTAAAGGTTTTTGTCAGCGACTTCCACAGGAGGCTCGCTTAATATATCTAACCCTATTATCGTTGAATGTACCTCCGGTTGAGGAATAAAACAATGTGGAGGAACATCAAATACTATTTTGGGGTTTGAATAAAACTGTACTGCTACCGAAAGCGCTCCGTAGTCCTTGGTACCGGGGCCTGAAACCATTCTTTCGGCAACCTCCTTCTGCACCATGAAAACCATCTTGTCAACACCTTTTACTTCTTCCAGAAAACGCATAATTATTGGCGTAGTAATGTAATATGGAAGGTTTGCAACAACCTTTACGCTTTTTGCATTATATAATTCCTTGTACTTCTTTATAATTGCATCAATATCCGCTTTCATTATATCTTCGTTGATTATACTAACGTTTGAATAGTCACTTAAATTATCGTTCAAGGCAGGAATGAGCCTTTTGTCTATCTCTATTGCAGCAACTCCGGCAGACCTTTCCGCCAATTCCCGGGTCATACTTCCCACACCCGGCCCTATTTCTATTGCAAGAGTATCTTTATCTATATCGGATGCGTCAACTATCCTTTGCACTACACCAAAGTCGGTGAGAAAGTTCTGGCCCAAGGCCTTTGTAAGCTTTAACCCGTGCTTTTTTATTATCTCAGACGTATTGTTTTTAATCATAGGTACTCCTTAACCTTTTAAATTAACACATTGTCAAATATTATAACACAATAGCATCAAATAATATATTCGACTTTTCAATGAGAAATTATTACAATATTCAAAGAAAAAGAGCTAATCCAATAAACTTGGATTAGCTCTAACAGTCCCTTTAATACTTTTTTTATTTTGTTTACATACCTTCTAAGTAAATACCCTATTTCAGTATATAAACTTTTACTTTTCTTACACCCCAGGAATCAACTTGTCCGTCTGATTCCAGATATACATCAATTTTGTTGCCTTTTATTGCTCCTCCTGTATCTGCCGCAACCGCATATCCATAATCGGCTGCCTTCCCGGGAACTTCTATATATACTCTTGTTCCCAAGGGTATTACTCTGGGGTCAACTGCTATTATACCCTTTCTTACTCTCGCTCCTGTAGCTGTCATACCAAACCCCGGTTCTCCGGGCCTTTTACCTGTGTCCGCAAAAGAAGCTGTGTATGAGGTTGCCCTCATATCCATCACCTTTGAAAATCTAAATGTCTCACCTCTGGATGTCTCGTAGTTTAAAACCGTACCGACTTCAACAATACAATTTAAAGGATTTTTAGATACAATATCCTTTACAAGTTGTTTAGCGGTCTGCTTTCCATCTTCAAAAACTACCTTGTATAGTTTTTCTCTGACGCCTTCTTTTCCTTGTCTGACTGTATTTCGCACTCCCTTATCTAATCTGTTGCTATCTTTTGTAATGGTTTTAAATGGAATAGGCGAAGTCTCCGTGATAGTTTTCTCCTCTACACGGACAATTGAGATATTCATATTTGATACGATTTTGTCTCCTATTTGAGACCCTACAAATCTGTCACTGGAATTTACACTTATATTATTATCTTTTAAAACATCACTTACCGTATCCTTATATGTTTTTACGCCCAACTCTTTTCCATCAACCTTGATTGTAACAGGTACTGCTCTTTTTATATTTATAACATTCTCATGAACCTTTGTGAGCTTCGCGTCAAACGGCATACTAACGTAGTCAGCTTTGTCAACTTTGATGCCTGTCTGCTCCAGTACCTCTTTCACTGTTACTTTCATTGTCTTGATTGCAATGGTATGCCCATTATCGTTGATTACAACGTGCCTATTGAGTCCGTTAAATACTGCGAACCCCGCTGTAACGGATATAACAACGACAATACATATTATTGCAACATCCAATGTTCTGAATTTTAGTTTAGAAAAATACCTTTTAATATTCTTCGCAATCGGTATCATAAATCCAACCTCCTGTTAGAAATACTCAAAGGGACTGTGAATATTTTATGCCATACCCATTTTTTTGTCAAATTTATTACCTGTTTTTGGAAATAGATTTAAACAATTCATCCCTTGTTATAAATTATTAACTGGATGTTAGTATACTATTCAATAAGATAATTTATGTTCCCTTTTAACAACCTTATTGCTGAAGCCCGCTTATTTAAGGGGTTCTAAAAAAGGAAATAATTACAGGACTAGGGCTTATCTGATACCTCCAGTATAAGCCATTCTTTAGACTGTGTATTAAATTCTACCGTTATATACTTTTCATTTTCACCGCTTTTATAAAGCTTTTCAGCTTGAGGCGATTCAGGCTTTTCCACCTCTGCCATTACCTTGAACTGAAGTATTTTCAGATGCTCCTCATCTGTAAGGCCCGTAAAAATCTGTAGTGATTTAGAGTGAATAGACTTTATTTCCTCCTGATAAGTTTTGCTGAAATTAGCAGAATTTTTTAAAACCTCATCCTGAGAGTTTTTACTTATCAAGGAACTTGCTAATTTATAGTTCTTGGTGTTAATTGCCTCATACCAATTTTTCACAAGCTCACTTACAGGTTCAGTATTCATATTTTTTTTGAATTGAATAACCAAATCGGTGTAAGTGCTTATTTGAGCTTTTAAATCTGTGTTTTCAAGGGAAACACGATTAAATTCCTCCCTGAGGTCAGAAGCAACAGAATTCATGGACTCAACTTTTTCTGTCAATTCCCTGTTCTTTTTATCAAGTGTATTGTTTTTTTCTCCCAGAGTATCTATCGTAAAGTTTTTAGCATCTCTCAAATCCTGAAAGCTTTCAAGCTGCTTCTCCCTATCCCAAAGCAGATAATTAAATGATATAAGTAAAGCTATGAGAAACAGAAATACAATAATAATAATAAATCTCTTCATAATTTTTCTCCTTAAATATTAAATTAACATTAAGGGCTTTTATTCTATCATTCTATATTATTTTGAAAACTTTTTTTGCATTGATGAGTGTAGCCTCAGCCACTTCATTCATGCTTACACCTTTAATTTCAGCAATTTTTTCTAATATATGAACCAAATACCCTGAATTATTGCGTTTTCCTCTGTAAGGTTCCGGTGTAAGGTACGGGCAGTCTGTTTCAACCACAAGCTTGTCCAGTGGAACCGCTTCGACAACCTCTTTTATTTTTCTGGAATTCTTAAAGGTTACCGCTCCGCCAACTGCAATATACAAATTGTGTTTTAGCATATCCAGCGCCATTTCTCTGCTTCCGGAAAAACAATGGAATATGCCCCCGACCTGCTTTGCATCTGTTTTTTTTATAATGTTTACAGTATCTTCGTGTGCATCTCTGTCATGAATTATTATAGGCAGTTGAAGCTCCTTTGCCAGTTCAATCTGTCTCTCGAACCAATACCTTTGGATATCCCTTGGTGAATTATCGTAATAGTAGTCCAGTCCAATTTCACCGATTGCAACAACTTTGCTGTTTTGGGCTAAAATTTTTATCTTTTCAAGTATATCCTCAGTAATCTCTTCCGCATAATGGGGATGTATGCCCAAAGCAGCGTATACAAAATCATATTTGCCGGAAAGCTCAATAGAAGCATCAAGAGAGTTAATATCGGCAGAAGCATTTAGGATATACTCTATTCCGTTACTGTGAAGCTCCTTTAGAAGACTGTCTCTGTCCTCATCAAATTTATCATCATCATAATGTGCATGTGTATCAAATATCAAAACTATCACCTGCTCTACTTTTATTGAGATTGCTGTCAATTTGAATCTATTCCCGCAAACATGGTATAATTTACCCGGTGCTTATCATTTTTAGCCGAAAATTGTGTATTGCTACTGATACTACTATACATATTTGTTTAAAATTTTTCAAGCACCATGATTAGAATACAACTGTTTAAACAATAAGTCATATGGAGAAAATCTAGTCTGGAATACTTTATTTAGGGGATAAATTATGAAAAACATCATAGGCTCTATTCGATTTATAAACAGATACGTTAAAAAAATAAATCCCATCGTTAAGAAAAAGACCGAAGAATATTACAGATATACAGGGCGTATAGTAAAATACAATATTAAGAAAAATGCTGTGGAAGCCTTGAAACAAAGCGACTTTGATATGGCCGTTTCATCTGTATGCACTTTTTGGCCCGGTGTTAATGTTAAGCTTGCTTCTGAAGTTATTTTTTCCTTCACGGCTATTATTCGCTACCTGAATAAAATCTGTGAAAATTCGTCTGTTGTAACAGAAGCATTTATCAGAGTAGCCTTTTCTTCATTAAAAGATGCTGCAAATATACGTAATGAATCCTTTGAGAAATATTTTACCTTTTTCCCTTCAAAGGATGATAATGGCTATCTTAGTATTCTTGTTGAAAGATGCCGTCAAAAAATTCAGCTTCTGCCTTCATATGATATTGTCAGAGACTCCATATCTGCATATCTAGCCTTGTACATTGACCTACAGGTAACAAAGTACTCCTCTGACGATAATGAAAAGGAAGTAAACCTCATAAGGTGGAGTACTGCCCACGGACAAAAGTATCCCGACCTTACTAACTGGGAATTCTGTATGTGTATAGATTCGGGACTTGATATACTGCTTTTGCTGTCCCTTGCAACGAACCCCGATTTGAGCGAGGAGGAGGCCGAAGATATTAATTCCGCTTTCTTCCCGTGGGTTAGCTGTATACATAAGATTTTGGAATGTTATCTTAAATACAATGACGACCTTTCTTCCGGCAGCTTGAACTATGTTTTTTATTATGGAAATCTCAAGGAATACGAGGATAGAATCGAATTCTTTACATCAAAAGCTCTGTCTGTCAGAACCGGGTACAGAGGCAATATTAAGTCAGTGCTTAAAATCCTTTTGAGCCTGTTTATTTCTGACCCCAAAGCAAGCGAAGGCATGAACAGAATTACCAGCAAAGGATTGTATAAATCAGGGGGAAAAGGTATGTGGCTATACTCTCTGGCTGCTAAAATACTCAGAGCTCTGAGTAAGTTCTAACCGAATATAAACTGACAGGCCCACACGGATGCGATAACACTTATAATATCAGCCATTATAGCAGCTATAAGGGTATATCTGATATTTTTTATTCCTACAGAGCCATAATAAACCGCCAATGTATAAAAAATTGTTTCTGTTGAACCCATCATTGTAGCTGCAACCCTTCCGGCATACGAATCCGGCCCAAAGGATTTTATAATCTCGGTTACAAAAGCAAAGGACGCACTTCCTGATATGGGTCGCAGCAATGCCAATGGAGCAACCTGCGGAGGCATTCCCAGTAAATCTGTTACGGGTCTCAGCAAAAGTATTAGGCTGTCCATGGCGCCGGACGCCTTGAAAACTCCCACTGCAACGAGAAGTCCCACCAGTGAAGGAATTATTTTTATTATTGTATCTATTCCGTCCATTGCACCTTCTACAAACACATCATACGCTTTGACTTTTTTTAATACTGCCACCCCAAGTATTACGACAAATATTGCAGGAACAGCGTAGTCGGACAAGTGCCTAATTATACCCATATTCCACCACTTTTCTCTAATTGTCTTTTTTCCACACTGCTGACAGCATCTTTGCCGCTATAATACCCATAATAGTTGCACAAACAGATGCAATCCATATGCATATGATTATCTCTGCAGGTTTTTTCGAGCCCGCAGAGGTTCTAAGAGCAATTATATTTGCGGGCACCAGTTGAATTGCTGCCGTATTTAAAACCAAAAACATACACATGGCATTAGTGGCTGTTTTCTTATCCTTATTTAGGCTCTGCAATTCCTTCATAGCCTTTAGCCCTAATGGTGTAGCGGCATTTCCCAAGCCAAGAAAGTTTGCAACCAGGTTCATTACTATAGCACCTAAAGCCGGATGATCCTTTGGTATTTCAGGAAAAAGAAATATTAAAACCGGCCTTACTGCACGTCCTATTATTCTGATAAGTCCGCTTTTTTCGGCTACCTTCATTAACCCTGTCCAAAGGCACATAACCCCCAGTAAGCCTATGCAAACAGTAACGGCAGTCTGGGCAGAATCCATTGCAGCCTTTGTTACATCATCAAGCCTGCCATTTACTATACCAAATGCAAACCCTAGAATTAATAGCCCAATCCAGATATAATTAATCATAAATACCTCTTTTCCCAGCCGCAAAATGGAAACCTTACTCCTAGTTATATATGCCTGGACACATTCTTTTATGAAACAGAATTATAGTTTTTTTTGTCGAATAACTCCTAAACAGCTAAATAATTTTCCAGTATTATTTTTGAATCTCTGTAAAAATTAAAACAAATTAAATTCTTAACAATTTCGTAACATTTATAGTATTTTAATATTTTTAATCCAAACCCTTGAAATAACTGGGTTTTTAGGTATTTAAATAACAAAAATAGCAAAATTCTTGAAAATTTATGAGTTGACGTTTATTGGAATTTATGGTATTATAAATTCGAAGTTTGTCGAAATATGTAGTGCATATGAGGAGGTCAATTTTGATGAAATCTACTGGTATTGTAAGAAAGGTTGATGAGCTGGGAAGAGTTGTTCTTCCAATCGAGCTCCGCAGAACGTTGGACATCGCAGAAAAGGATGCTTTAGAAATCTACGTTGATGAGGCAACCATTATTTTGAAGAAATATGAGCCTGCATGTATCTTCTGTGGTAATGCCAAAGATGTAATTGTATACAAGGGTAAGAATATCTGCCCTGAGTGTATGAAAGAACTAAAGAAGTAATAAAATTATTATTACAAAAACAAAAGTAGAAAGAACCCGTGAAATTTTTCACAGGTTCTTTTTATTTTTTCATTACGGCATTATATACGTCCCTTTTATTTAATCCCCTGTCCTCAGCTGCTTTTTTTATGGCATCCTTTTTTGTAAGTCCCTCTTCAACGTATTTGTTTACATGGTCTTCTATGCTGATTTCAGAATATTTGTCACGTTCCTGCTCTGCAAGGAACTCTTTATCCTGTCCCTCAATTATGACAACAAACTCACCCTTTGGTGCCTCTTCCTGAAATCTTTCCATTGCATCGAATAAACCACACCTTATGACTTCTTCAAATCTTTTGGTAAGCTCCCTCGCAAGGGCTATCCTTCTGTCTCCCCAAGCATTATACATATCTTTTAATGTATACGGCAGTTTATGAGGAGCTTCATAAAATATAATAGTCCTTGTTTCATTTTTTAACTGCTGAAGCCTTTCTTGTCTTGACCTCTTATTCATGGGAAGAAAGCCTTCAAATACGAATCTTCCGGCAGGCAGTCCTGATATAACCAGCCCTGTAACCGCTGCAACCGGCCCGGGAATCATTGTTACTTCAACGCTGTTTTCTATCGCAAGCTTTACTAAATCCTCTCCGGGGTCAGATATTCCCGGGCTTCCGGCGTCAGACACCAGAGCAATGTTTTTGCCAAGCAGCAACTGCTCTATCAGATAGTTACCCTTTACTACCTTGTTATGCTCATAATAACTTACAAGAGGCTTTTTTATCTCAAAGTGATTTAATAGCTTGATTGTCTGTCTGGTATCTTCCGCCGCTATAAAGTCAACTTCTTTCAGGGTATTTATTGCTCTGAAAGTTATATCCTGCAAATTACCGATAGGTGTTGCTACCAGATAAAGTTTACCCTTTTCGCTCAATTTGTGCTTCCTCTTATCTTCCATATATTTTATTTATCTCATCAGAGTATGTTCCATCTGAGTTATATACATATAAAGGTTCCATTACCTTAAGTTCAGGGTTGCCGCCTCTATTTCCCTTAATAAGCAGCATATTTGGTTTCTTTCCGGGTTTTGGATGTACCAGTCTTAAATATTTTGGCTCAATACCATTATTTCTCATACTGCATATGATATCAGCCAGTCTTTCAGGCCTGTGTACCATTGCAAGCTGCCCTCCGGGCACCAGTAATGCCGCCGCCGCACTTACGACATCCTCCAGACTGCATAAAATCTCATGCCGGGAAATTGCCTTGCTGTCCATGGGATTTATCAGTCCGCAGCCCTTATTGGTGTAAGGGGGATTGGATACTACAACATCGAAACTTGATTTCCCAAAATACTCTCTGTAGAGTTTTATGTCACCCTGAACTATCTCAAGTCTTTCCGAAAGTTGGTTCAGGGTTACACTTCTGGAAGCCATCTCAGCCATTTCTTCCTGAATTTCAAGGCCAACAATCTTGGCAGCCTTTGTTTTTCCTGCCAGAAGTACAGGTATTATCCCTGTTCCCGTTCCTATATCAAGTACTTTACTGTTTCTCTTGACATCAGCAAAATCAGACAGTAAAACCGCGTCCACTCCAAAGCAGAATTTTTCCGTATTTTGTATCAGCCTTAAACCATGGAGCTGAAGGTCATCAATACGCTCTTTTTCTCTGATAGTAACCAAAAGTACACCTCTTATTATAATTTATCCCTGAAAAAAGGGCCAAATAAAGGATGACCCTTTATCTGACCCTTAATGTCTAAAACTTATTTCTGTTGAGGAGCATCAACAGGACATACGTTTGCACATGCTCCACATTCTATACAAGTATCCTCATCGATTACATAAACGCTATCTCCAGCAGTTATGCATGATACTGGACACTCTGATTCACATGCCCCACAGCTAATACAAGCATCACTTATTGAATATGCCATTTTTTTTAACACCTCCTAAATATTAAGGAAAACAAATATCTTTATTTGCTTTTCGCTACTATTTTACCATCTATTATACCGATTGACAAACTATTTTACCATCTCTTTTAATCTTCCAGTTGTTTGAGGGCTTCAAAGTCTATATCATTGTCATCACTGGTTGTAGCATCTTTTATTACTTTTATTTCCCCATCTTTGAAATTATACACTCTCAAATCAGATTCATTACCAATGTCCAGTTTTACTTTAAGAATTTCCTTTAATAGTACTACCTCCACAACAGTTCCCTGTCCTTCAGGAGTCTCAACTATAGCACCCACCTTAGGAACTCTGGCAAGCAAATCTTCATATGCTTCCTGTTCATATTTGAGACAGCACATAAGTCTTCCGCAAGTGCCTGAAATCTTAGTAGGATTCAGAGACAAGGACTGTTCTTTAGCCATTTTTATTGAAACAGGTTGGAATTCTCCCAAAAATGAATTGCAGCAAAGCACTCTGCCGCATATTCCTATACCGCCCATCATCTTGGACTCGTCTCTTACACCAATCTGGCGAAGCTCTATTCTCGTTTTGAAAACTGATGCCAAGTCCTTTACAAGCTCTCTGAAATCAACTCTTCCATCCGCTGTAAAATAAAATAACACCTTGTTATTGTCAAATGTATATTCTACGTCTATAAGCTTCATTTCCAATTTGTGGTCGTTGATTTTTTGCAGGCATATGTTAAATGCATCTTTTTCTTTTCTGTCATTTTCCTGAGCATGGACAATATCTTCTTCGGTAGCTATTCTGATAACCTTTTTCAGTGGAGCAACTATCTCAGACTCGTCCACTTCTCTGTTGGGAACAACCACCAATCCGAATTCTATTCCCCTTGCAGTTTCAACTATTACGTTCTGGTTCAAATCTATCACTAACTCGTCGGGATCAAAATAGTATATCTTGCCTGCTTTTTTAAACCTAACTCCTACAACCTTTACCATCTATAAAGTTCCTTTCTACAATACATAAAAAGTTTACGTATTATTTGCCTGTTTAATTTTCATAAGCATAACTTCTATAGCCAGCTGGAAGTTGGCGTTACTATCCAAGCCCCTACGGGCATCCCAGACTGCCTGTATGCATTTCAAAACATGGGAAAAGGGCAGTCCCACATTCCTAATAATCATATCTTTTTTATCTGAATTTATCAATAGACTTGTATCACCAGTCTCCTTGTAAATTAGTAAATCTCTGAAATACAATAGTATTACATGCAGTACATAGTCTACCCTGTCATTATTTCTTTCAAACGTATCATAAAACTTAAACAAATCAGCGTCTCCCGCCGCTACCAGACTTGAAGTAATTTCCAATACTTCTTCCCTTAATTCAAGGTAATGGGACGACTCTGCAAGCTCCAATGCCGTACCTGCCACACCGTCCGCATATGAAACGATAAACTCCCAGTCAGGTTTTCTAAGCCCATAGTTTGACTCAAGAATTTCCATAATGTCTTCATGGGACAATCTGTTGAATAGTATTCTCTGACATCTGGAACGTATAGTTTGTGCCACTGCCGCCGAAGATTGGACCGTTAATATAAACACGATGTATGGCGGCGGCTCTTCCAGAGATTTTAGCAGTGCATTTTGCGCCTGAATAGTCATAGCATCAGCATCGTTTATGATAATTACCTTATATTTGGAATAAAGAGGTCTTATAACAAGTCCCTTTAGTATATTTCTTATCTCCTCGACGCTGATGCTTTTATCCTTTTGAATTATTTCATGAAAATCAGGATTTGAGGCTTCCTTGTATAGCTGACATGATTTACATACCCCGCACGGGAATTGCTCCTCGCCGCACATCAGCATTGATGCAAACTTCAGTGCAGTATCTCTTTTTCCGACCCCATCCGGGCCTTCAAATATATATGCATGACTTACATTATCTTTTTGTACTGCAGCTCTTAATGCGGAAAGTATTCTTTGGTGCCCTAACATTTTGCCTCCGTAATGTCATAAAAACAAGTCAAGTATCAATCCCCTGATATCATCAAGTTTCTTTAGTATGCTAATATTGTCTTGTTGTGATTTGAGTACTTCATTTGTCAGTTCAATAAGTTCTTCATTTATTTTCTTTATTATTGCATAAACCCTGTGTCTTCCTCTTCTATCCAGGAAGTTTTTCTTCATAAAATTATGTGAATGTGAAACCGCCTCATCAAGAAATTCTGAGATTAACTGCTTGTATACCTTCAATTCCCTGATGTCAGTCTTCTTTCCAAGCTTTTTGCCTTGGCTCTCAATTTTATCAGCAAGTACTTTAACCCTCTCTTCGTAATTCTTGGTTTCAAGTTTTCTCAGCTGATACGAAAAAGTTGAATCTCTTTCATTTCTTATTGTTCTTTCATCTCTGCCGGGCAATGCTGAAATATTTGCACGGTTGTCTGACGAATCCTGTATCTTGATGGGAATCGGAATCACCTTCTTATGGCTTATTTTAAACTTTGTGGAATTTCTCTACGTCAACTACAAAAATTGTAGCTCCACCTACCGTTACTTCAACGGGATATGGCATAAACATTCCGTTTATACCTCCGGATGAGGCCGGTGTATTTATAACCTGTCTCCTGCTTTTTGACTTCTTTTCAATAATGGCAATCACTTCATCCAGTTTATCTTCATCTACACCTACAAGTAAAGTGGTATTTCCGGCTTTCAGGAAACCTCCGGATGAACACATCTTAGTAACACTAAAGCCGTTCTTGTTAAGTTCGTCCATTACTCTGTGCCCATCTTCATCATGTACAATTGCAAACACCAGTTTCATCATAATCCCTCCTTAAATATAGTTATAGTTTTTTAAAGTATTTCTTTGAGGTATGTTTTTATCTGTAACGATATTTCTTCTATTGATTTTGAAGCATCTATTGACTTAATCCTGTCGGGATATAATAATGCCATTTTCCTGTAACCCTCATATACCCTCATGTGAAAGTCCATTTTTTCCTGCTCTATCCTGTCTGCACCCGTAGATTTTATCCTTCTTTCTATTGCCAAACGCGGGTCAATGTTCAGAAAAAACGTAATATCCGGTACTACGCCGTCAACTGCGGCTCTATTGACATCTGCTACCGTTTTAAGGTCAACGCCTCTGCCACATCCCTGATATGCATAGCTTGAATCTACAAACCTGTCACATATAACGCATTTACCGCTTTCTAAAGACGGTCTTATGACTTGAAAAACATGCTGGGCTCTGGCTGCAGCGTAAAGCAACATTTCTGTTAAAGGGGAAATATCCTTATTCCCGGGGTCTAGTATCAAATTTCTTATTGTCTCGCTGATTTCAGTACCACCCGGCTCTCTGGACAGGACTACATCATTGCCCGCAGCCTTTAAAAATTCTTCCATCAACTTAATCTGAGTTGTCTTTCCTGACCCGTCAGTTCCCTCAACAGTTATAAACAAACCTTTACACATTATCTTACCTCCAACTGTTTTATCATTTGTCTGATACAAAAATTATAACACATTATTTTACAACTTGGACAATATTATTATTACCGACACCATTAACCTTTCCCCCTAGCTTGATAATGGAATCTATGTAGCTTATCTTACTGCTGTCTATTATTTCTCCCGGATAAAGAACAGGTATGCCCGGAGGATATGGAGTAATTACTCCCGCACAAACCCTTCCTAAACAGGATTTTATTTGCTTTTCTTCCTTCTGGGCAACATAGGCCTCATACGGGCTTAATGCCTGTAAAGCTTCAAATGGCTTATGTCCTGTCAAACTTCTTATTTTTTCTGCTTGCCTTCCCCACTCATCATTAAAATGTATTCGAGCCAGTTTTGATAAACTCTCGTAAAGTCTGTCAAAAGTACTTTTTTTATCAGCTGTTGTTGTAATTAAAACAAGGTTTTCATAATCAGCCATTTCTACCTGAACAGACAATTCTGCTCTTAGAATGGCTTCTGCCTCATATCCGCTTATACCAAGGCCTGATGTATTCAAAACCAACCGTGTGGGGTCATGTATTGTATTAATACCCAAATAACTGCCTTCTAAAACCTTATAACCGAGTATTTCAGAAAGCCTGTTTTTAAAAGTACTGATTTCCTCGATTAAATTAAAAAGTCTTTCTGTCCCTTCTTTTTCCATGAGTTCTCTTGCAATATCCAGATACGTCATTATAATATATGAAGGACTTGAGGTTTGGAGCATGGCTAAGTTAAATCTGATTTTCTCAATGTCAATAAGGGAGCCGTTTATATGCATATATGCCCCCTGTGTAACAGCCGGAAGAGTTTTATGAGCACTTTGTATTACAATGTCCGCTTTGTATTGGTTGGCCGAATGGGGCAGCAGAGGGCTGAAGACCAAGTGTGCTCCGTGAGCTTCATCCACTATCAAAGGCTTTCCGTGTGAATGAACTATTTTTATTATATTCTCAATATCGCTGCATATACCGTAATAATTAGGTCTTGTTATAAGTACAGCAGCGACTTCCGGGTTCTTACAAAGAGCCTTTTCAATACTTTGTGCTGTTATGCCTTCATTTATTCCAAACTTGCTGTTATATTCGGGGTAAATAAATACCGGTTCTGCCCCGGACATTATAAGCCCTGACACTACTGATTTATGTGAATCTCTTCCTATAAGTATTTTTTGCCCCCTAGTGCAAACACTCATAATTGCAGTCTGAATGCCACAGGTGGAGCCATTTACAAGGAAGAAGGTATTGTCAGCTCCAAACGCCTTTGCTGCAAGCTCCTGAGCTTCTTTTATAATTCCCTCGGGATAATGAAGGTTGTCTGTTCCATCAATCTCTGTTACATCAAGTTTAAGAACCTCCGTGGCAAGTTCCTGTGGAATTCCACTTGACAACTTATGCCCGGGCATATGAAATATATTTATATTTTCTTTTTGGTATTTTCTTAAATAATTATATATTGGTAAGTTATACACTTTTGCACCCTTTTCCATGTAAAGCCGTAGTTAATGTATTTCAAGCCGGGTATGGCTTTGCTCTGTGCCACACCCGGCCTGCATAACCCGGTTAATATATTTATTTTACTTTTTAAAGGCTTTATTTACAATATAAAGTCCTATGGCCTCTTTGTAAAGGGCTTTATGAACATAGTGTAATGGAATCTCTGTGCATTAAAACGATACTTCTCCATAAGCTCAGGCCCGCAACTGTTTGAGCCTATTCCGCTTTGCGCGTAATCTATGCAAAGGACAGTATTTCCGCACCTTTCCAGTTCAAAATTGTGAGATTTATTTGTCAGTTCCTCCTGAGTATAGCAGGAGGCATTAAAACTAAAAGTCTCATCTCCGGTTATCAGTAGCCCAAGACCACAATTTGATACCAGTTTTACATAATGGCACCCCCAGTGACTTCCGTTTTCCTGAGGTTTTAAGTAATCCTCATGCATTCTTCCTACATTTGATTTAAAACGACCCACATATGATGACCTTCTCTTATCTGCATAGCTTTCATTTGGGCCGTAACCAAAATATTCAACATTGCTGATATATTCCGGCAGAAATAACCTCAAGCCGAATCTTGGCAGAAAAGGCATTTCCATATTCCTTTCCACCTGAATGTTAACTGATATAAGTCCATTTTCAGCTATATTCCACTCGGTGCTGATACTCAGTATTCTCTGAACATGAACTGCCAAAAGGGATAGTTCCGTGATTATCCTTATATTACCGCTTTCCTTGAAGACGTGAGTATTGTACGACCGGGACAAGGTTCTGTCATAGCCTGCTTCTTCCCATTTATGCCGTACATTTCTGTCATTATCCGTAGGTGCCCTCCATATATTGTAGTCCATTGGTTTCTCAAGAATTACGTTATTGTCGTATACTATTTTATCAAACACACCTGTCATTTTATTAAAGGTATATCGAAAGTTTTTTCCTATTATTACGGCATTCGTGTCGGATTCTATCAAGGACAGCTCCCCGTCCTCTGAACTGGATTCACCCAAAATAGCAGTTATTTTGTCCTCTTTAAGTCCAACCCTGTCAACCTCCAGCTTCACCTGATCAAAACCAAGCTGATAGCCTCTGCTGACAAATGGAGTATCCGTCTTTTGTATATAATCAAATTTTATATAGCAGTCGCCTTCTTTTTCATCTGAAAGATTTAGGCTTATGACTTTTTTCTCATGGGGCTGTATGTCCAGCAGCTTGCGGTCATCTATAATACCCCCTGACACAACCTCTCCGTTTTTGGTTACTTCATAGGAAATATACACACAGTCTTTTGTGTTAACAAAATCAAGCATATTTTTAAAGGTAAATTTTCCGTCTTTTGAATTCTCATCTACCAATCGCAGCGGTCTAAGAACATTTTTATATTCCAACAATCCTGTATGAACTCTTCTGTCTGGATAAACCAAGCCATCCATACAAAAATTCCCGTCATGAGGAAATTCGCCGAAATCTCCTCCATAAAAATATTTTTTTCTGCCATCTTCGGTTCTTCCCATATATACGGCATGGTCGCACCATTCCCATATAAAGCCCCCACATAAGCCATCATATTTCTCTATCTGTTCATGGTAGTCCTCAAGATCACCCGGGCCATTGCCCATAGCATGAGAGTACTCGCACAATATAAAGGGTTTTGTGGCATTCTCCTGAAAATATTCATTTATATCCTCACAGGAGGCATACATACGACTGTATAAATCCAAGTCACTGAAATCAGCATTATAGCCCTCCGGAGGATACAACGCACTTTCATAATGGGTAAGTCTGCTGGTATCATAGCCTTTTATCCACTTCAAGGCACTCTCAAAATTTCTGCCATAGCCGGACTCATTTCCCAGTGACCATATAACAACACAAGGATGATTCTTATCCCGTATAACACAATTTTTTACCCTGTCTGTAACAGACTCTTCAAATTCGGGGTCATGTGCCAGCATTGGAAAGGTTTTTCCGTTCTGACCTCCCCCGTAAACCGTAGTTGTCCCGTGGGCTTCAATATCTGCTTCAGCAATGACATAGAATCCATACTTGTCACACAATTCGGTAAACACAGGTGAATTAGGATAATGGCTTGTACGAATAGCATTTATATTATGCTGCTTCATCAGCATTAAATCCCTGAGCATATCCTGAGCATCTACCGCCGGACCCTTTACAGGATCTGAGTCATGTCGGTTTACACCCTTGAATTTTATTTTTTGACCATTCAGGTAAACAACACCCTGCTCAACTTTTATTTCACGTATGCCTATAGGGACTGAAATAGCTTCTTGCTCAGATTCCAGTACTAAATTATAAAGCTGCGGGATTTCTGCACTCCACAACTTGGGAGCATCTATTTTAATACTCAGGCTATTTCCCTGAGTCTTTCCTCTTGCTTCAATATTCCCGTTGCTGCTATCCTCAAGCTTATATTCAACACAGGGAACACTTCCCATAAAATCCATGTCAACTCGTATTTCAGCACTTTTATAGTTATCGGTAAGGGAAGTTTTTACAAAGAAATCCCTTATATGGTTCTCGGGCCTAAGAAGAATATATACATCTCTGAATATACCTGATGTTCTGAATTTATCCTGATCTTCAAAGTAACTGCCATCACACCATTTAAGTACAAGAACTGCTATTGTATTAAACCCTTCTTGTACATGGTCAGTTATATCAAATTCACTGGTGGAATGGGAAACCTGACTATAGCCTGCAAAGTTACCATTTATCCAGAGATAGAAGCATGAATCAACACCCTCAAAATTAATACATTTCTTCATTCCACTCCAACTGCCGTCTGCATAAAATTCTCTGATATATGCACCGCACGGGTTGTCAACGGGAACATACGGAGGGTCATATGGAAAAGGATACTTTATATTTGTATATTGATGCTTGTCATAACCACGGTTTTGCCACACAGAAGGAACAGGTATCTTGTCAAAGCCTGAGCGGTCAAATTCCGGTAAGTAGAACTCATCAGTAATATTGTACACGCTTTTGAAATAGTGGAAGTCCCACTCTCCGTTTAATAAATGAAATCTTTCGGACTTTGTTCTGTCACTGCTCTTATTAATATCTCCCGATGGGTGCGGTATATAATATGCCCTTTTTTCCATCGTACCTACATGAAGTTTTTTAGGGTTTTCAAAATAATTTTTAATTATCATTCTTTTCACAATCCTTTACGGTATGGTTTACAGCCTGAGCCTTTAAGCATTTAACTAAATTATAGCTCTAATTACTGCAGCCAGTCTAATTAAGTTTACAAAATTAGTATGTGCAAAGATTTAAGTATTGAATCTCAATGAAAAAAAGAATAAAAAAATATTACCAGACAAAATCGAAGTTTGAGAAGGTCAATCGTCTGGTAATATTTTTTATAACACTACATTACTACACTTAAATTATTAGTTTGACAGTCTCATTTGAGCTGTCAAGAGTAAAGCCATTCTTCATTCCGCGGCACGAAGCTTCGTAATCACCAAAGAATCCTGAAACCTTAATTTCTCCGTTTTCATCAGTTATGTACTTAGTTGGTTTCAGCCACAATTCATCTTTTACAAGTTTGTACAGCTCATCATATGCAGGCTTAACTCTGTTATCAACAGTGATGAATCCTGATGGTGCACCTAGCCAAGCTCCATCTGCAAAATCCCACCAAGTAATGGATTCCACCTTTGGATTTGCCAAAAGAGTCGTGTAATGGGATATAACCTCTCTGGCTTGTCTGTCCTCACCCTCAACAGTTGAAGGCCATTCTTTTACCTGAAAGTCATTCAAATCTTCAATTTCAGGTGGTATCAACTGTCCCGAAACTAAAGTATTTTCTGTAAAATGTAGTGGAATTCCAAACCTGGAAAACCTTTCGAGTACCTCCAAAGTCTTTTCCACACCCCAGTAGCCCTGATGCATATGCGATTGTATTCCGATTGCATCAATTGGTACTCCGGCCTCAATAAGTCCTTCCAACAAAATTGCGTAGGATTCGGAAGTATTAAAATCGTTAATCAACAGTGTTGCACCCGGATTTGCTTTCTTTGCTTCATTGAAGACTTTGCTAACCAGCTTTATACGTCCAAGCTCCTTGCAAATCCTTGTGATTCCGTTATCATATTTATCAAAAACAGGCATAATAACAACTTCATTTATTGCATCCCAAATATCTATCAGGCCTTTAAACTCTGAAACATCACGGTTAATACGATTCATTTGAGCCGCGAGTATTTCTTCGTTTGTCATGTCCAGCAGCCAAGGTGCTGTAACAGTGTGCCAGCACAACGGATGACCCTTTAACAAAAGTCCCTTTGAAGCCAGCCATTGAGCTGCTTTCTTTGCTTCATTTATCATGGGCTGACCCTTTATGCGCTCATATAAGCCCCAATAAAAAGGTACGGTCGTGTAGTTGAACAAACTAAAGAACTTCTCAAATCTTTGTTCTGCACGTTCTTTTTCTTCATCCTTATATATGTTATTAACATATGGAATAGCATCAAACTGTGCACAACCAAAGAGGAATTTATGCTTTGTCTGCTCAACAACAACCTCTGTATTTCCTAAAGCACTGCCGTCCGGTCTCGAAAGTTTAATGGTCTTTGTTGCTACTCGATGATTATACTTACTGTTACTGACTATGCTCATTATTCCTTCTCCTTCACGGAAATGGGATTATTCTTTAACACCACCAACATTCAAACCTACTACGAAATATCTTTGCAGGAATGGGTATACAATAATTATCGGAACAGCTGCAACTATTGTAATAGATGCCCTGATGGATAAGGATGTAACCATATTCTCTGCAGAGTGTGCGTTTGCACCTACACCTGCTGCCAAAGCAGGATTGGCATTAAAATTCTGGGTCGAACTCAGCAGCTTCATCAACTCATATTGCAGTGTACTAAGGTTCTGCTTTGATGAGCAGTACAAGAAGGTATCAAACCATGTATTCCATGAACCAACTGCAACGAATAATGCAATGGTAGCCAGTACCGGTTTACAAAGCGGAAAGATTACCTGCATGAATATTCTGAAATCTCCTGCTCCGTCGATTCTTGCAGATTCAACAAAGCTTTCAGGTATACCTAAGATAAAGGTTCTGATAACAATCATATTAAATGCTGCTATCATAGCCGGCAGAACATATACCCAGAAACTGTTCAGCAAATGCAAGTTCTTTATCAAAAAGTAATTGGGTATTATACCTGCATTAAAATACATTGTTAACACGACTATTATTGTTATAGGCTTTCTGAATACATATTCCTTTCTGCTTAACGTATAGGAAAGCATTGTTGTAAGGAATAAATTCAGCACAGTAGTGAGTACAGTTCTTTCTACTGATACTAAAAACGCATGAAATACGTTGCCTCCTATGAATATAGCTTTGTAATTCTGCAGAGAGAATTCTCTGGGCCAAAGGTATATTCCGCCTCTTAAAGTATCAACACCATTATTAAAAGATATTGCAAGTGTATTTAAAAATGGATAGAGAGTTATAATCATAAGTGTAGCCATGAAGACAAAATTAAAAGTGTTAAATACTACGTCTCCTATCCTTACGGGTTTTCGTCGATTAATCATAGTACCTCCTTAGATAAGCCTTTCTTCGCCTAATCTCTTAGCAACATTGTTGGCAAGGAATAGCATAATAATAGCGATTACACTCTTAAAAATACCGGCTGCCGTTGCAAGCGAATAGTTGAACTGGTTAATACCATACTTTATAACGTAAATATCTATAGTCTCGGACCAATCCAGAACAGGTCCCTTACCTAACAGGTACTGAATTTCAAAACCAGCTTCCATCACGTGTCCTATAGACATTATTAGAAGTACTACAAAGGTAGCTTTAATTCCCGGAAGTGTAACATGCCACATCTTTTTAAATCTTCCGGCTCCATCCAAGCCCGCCGCCTCATATAGAGCAGGGTCGATGGCAGTTATTGCGCCAAGGTAAATTATAGTATTCCACCCAAGTTCTTTCCAAACATTAGTGGCACCTACAATCCCCCAGAAATATTTTCCTTCACTCAGCCAATTAATTGGAGAATTAATTATACCTAACTTCACCATGACTATGTTTATAATACCTCCCTCGGTAGAAAGGCAAGTAGCCACAATACCGGTTACAATTACCCAAGATAAAAAGTGAGGTAAATAAGATATTGTCTGAACAGTTCTCTTGAAGAACACATTCTTAATTTCGTTTAGAAGTAATGCAAGTACTATTGCTGTTATATAACTTAGTACCAGATTAATAAAACTCATGCAAATTGTATTTCTGAAATCTCTTATAAAATTTTCATCTTTAACGAGATATTTGAAGTTTTGGAGACCCACCCACTTTTGCTCAAAGAAGCCCTTTGCCGGTTTATAATTCTGGAAAGCCATGAGCCAGCCCCAAATCGGTACATACGAAAATACTAAAACATAAATGAGCATCGGTACGGACATGAATATAAGCTGCTTTTGCTTTACAAGCGTGTTCCAGGTTATTTTATGTCCCGTCAATTTATTGCCTTGTAGTTTTTTTTCAGCTAAAGCTGTTACATTATTAGCCATACTGCCTCCCAGTAAATCAAGTCATTGGATTTTTTAATTATCCATTGGAGCATATAAAATATGCTCCAATGGACTTTTATATCTCTTATTTCCAGTTCTCTGCTCTCCACTTAAGTTGATCATTAATTCTATCAACATATGCTTTAATGTCTTCTTTGTGAAGTTGATTTACATATTCAGTCCATACACTGTCAAACTTATCAGGGCTAGCAAGTATTGCCTTTGGCAGATATTTAGTTGCAATATCTCCAGCTTTTGTGTTTGCCATGGCTGCAGGTGAACCGTCAACAAGATCAACCTGCCATGCTGGATATGAAATTCTGTTTTCTGGAGCTGGGCTAAAGAAATCAGACTGTTGGTCATATCCGTATGCTTTTAAGAAATCTTTGTCATACTGGTCAAGTGCATCATAGTATTCTTTTGGCTGTCCGCCTGGGCCGGTAGCGTTTCCATCGCTGAATGTACCTTCCATTTTAGGAGCATAGTACCAGAGAGTATGAGCCATGTTTCCAAGTCTCCATGTCTGGTCATTGTAGTTTACACGTTGTTCAGGAGTCATGTAGAACATGCCCTTATCGTCAACTTTATAATCTTCGCCTTCGATTCCCCAACCGAGGATCTTCTGCCATTTTTCTGTTAATAATGCATCAAAGAATTTAACTATTCTTGCAGGGTCTTTTGCGCTCTTTGTAATAGCATAACCTGTGTTAACATTAAGTACAGGTCTGTCCATGTAGTAATCCTTAGTTCCTTCATCGAATACTACCGGCAATGGAGCATATGTTCTTTCAAACTTCTTCTGAGTCTTCAATGTTAATTCAGCATTGCTGAAGTTCCAGTGCTGGTCAAACATACCAAGAACTCTACCGCTTGAAAGTTTAGCTATATACTGGTCATAGTTCATAGTAAATGATTCCGGGTCAAGTAAACCCTTTGAATTTATTTCATTAAGTTTCTTGTAATATCTCTTCGCATAATCCTTATCCCAGAAGAATTCTGCAGTATTAGTCTTATCGTCAACTACAACACCGCCATCGTTTGGATGACCAATCAAATGTTGAGGTGGATTCTTTAGACAGAAATCTCTCCAACCTTCTGAAAGAACTTCAAATCCGATTGTTGGCTGTCCGTCAATTTTAGGATTCTTTGCTTTATACTTTTCTATAAGTTCGAAGTACTGGTCAAGAGTTTTAACTTTTGGGAAACCAGCATCCTTCAATACTGCTTTTTGCATAAAGAAGGCAGGACCTTCATTAACATTTATACTGAAATCGTTATAAAATACACCGTAGTCAGGCATTACATAGAAATGTCCGTCTGCAACATCTTTTACCTTGTTCTTGTAAGGTTCAAAATGCTTCTTAAGGTTTGGAGCATCTTTATCGATTATGTCCTCTAAAGCAACTAAAGCACCGGCTCCTGTAAACTTACTAACTGTATCTGAGCCAAGAGTTATTACATCCGGATATTCTCCGCCGGCAATCATAACACCTATTTTCTGATTTTTGTCACCTACTAAGTACTCAAATTTACAAGTAACGCCAAGTTCTTCTTTAATTTTCTTGTAAATCTTGTTATCAGGTGTTGGTGCCTGACCAGGGTCTGAGACAAAGAAGCTTATCTCCACAGGATCCAATTTTTCAGCTGTTGAACCTGTTGCTGCTGCGCCGGAAGTTGTTGAAGTAGAAGAGCCGCTCTTATCTGAACCGCCACAACCTGTTAATACGAAGCTAACTGATAATAAACCCGTTAATAGTGCTGCTAGCCAATTTTTCTTTTTTAAGATCATTTTTTCTCCTCCTTATTTTTATAAGCAGAATCACATAAAAATCAGTGACGCTACACCCTTATTATCAGTTTTTAAGCTATACATTTCAATTTGTAAAAATAAAGATTTAGTACCTAAAAATTTTAGTTCTTGTTATTTAACATAATTTTGTAGTCACTTGGTTTTATGGAGAACTTTTTGACAAACTGATCAAGGAAATTGCTGTATGAACTATACCCCACTCTCTCAGCAATTTCGTGAACTTTCAGACTGGTATTCTGTAACAGGGTTTTTGCTTCTTCCATTCTTAGACCATGGAGATACTCATTGAAACTGCATCCAAACCACTTGTTTATCTGGTGTCCAAGATAGTTTGGGTGTATGTAAAGTTTCTTGGAAATCTCCCTGATTGTCAGGTTTCTTGTGTAGTTATTCTTTATATATTCCTCCACAAGCTTCATATCTGAATTCTTTGTATTGTTTTTTAAGCTTTTAGCATATATAACGAATTTGGTACAATACTCATATGTCATGTTCTCCATTTCATCTATTATCAGGCTTCTTGCCAGTATTCCCGTAATAGAATCGAGCAGAGGTATCTGATTTGTATTACCGCCTAAGCTGGATACTATAGCTATACTTTTATATATTATGTTAACAATATACATTTTTATTATTTCAGGTGCCGTAAACTCACGGCGGAAATCAGAAAATACTGCTTCAACGGCTTCTTTTATTCTCATTTCCTCCAGACTGTCGAGAGCATTATACATATCCTCAATTTTATAAATACCCTCAAAGCTGTAGTTTAGTGTAAAATCCTTTATGTTTTGATAGTAAATTGTACTGCCGGGAGGGCTGAAAAATCTATAGTCTATTGCCTTATGAGCCTGAGACATAGAGTGGGAAAGTTCAGAAAGTTCAGTTACCGTCTTTCCGACTCCTATATAAAAGCCTTCCCCAAAAATTGTTGATACATTTAATTTTAATGTTTCTATTACCTTATCAGTCTGCATTCCACATATTGTGCAAACCACGATACCTTCCAGCACTGTATTTGATAATATGGGATATATATATATACCCTCAAGGCCTGTATTCATTATTTCTTTTAATATGCCCTGTGTGTCCTCGCTGGTATCATGTTTTTTTAAGTTCACTGGTTCCCAAACCTGTGGTGTACCTAAACAAACATAAAACCAGTTGGCATTACTTTTCGATATATCCCCCGGCATTCTGCTCTTAAGTTCCTCTTCATCCAAATTCCCTAAAAGAAATTTTCCGAGTAGACTTCCTATATCAGAATTTATGTTTTCAACAGTGATTTTCCCCAATTGATATTTTTTCTCCAGAATCTCTACTATTTCTTCTAGTACTTCAGAAAATTCATCCTTGAAGACCGGCTTTAAAACATAATAGCGGATTCCATACTGCATTGCTGTTTTTGCATATTCAAATTCATCATAGCCGCTTACAATTATAAACATTGTATCGGGATTTACATGTTCCATTACATTTCTTATTAATTCCAGACCATCCATTCCGGGCATTTTTAAGTCTGTTACCACTAAGTCAGGCTTAATTTCTTTAATTGCATTTAATGCCTCATCACCATTTTCACATTCACCGCAAATGGTGAACCCAAGCTCTTCCCAATCTGCAACAATCCTTAATGCTTCCATCGCCATAGGCTCATCATCTACAAGTAAAACCTTAAACATTAAAAAGCCTCCTCCATGAAAAATGCATAATAATCTATATAATATATATCAAATATTGTAATCCAGACTCTATAGCTTTTCAAAAGGGACAGTAAAATAAATAGTTGTACCCGCATTAATTCGGCTCTCAATATTGAAAGCTACATCTTCCCCATAATAAAGTCTTAGACGCCGGTAAACATTTCTAAGGCCTATACTTGCACTTAGCTCTACTTCGCTTTTTATGTTTTCCATCAGTTCCATCAAGGTATACTGCTCCATACCGGAGCCGTTATCTTTCACTCTTACCAGTAAACCTGATTCGCACATTTCAATATTTATATTTATAATGCCTACCTCTTTTATTGCCTGAATACCATGTTTGCAGGCATTTTCAACCAAGGGCTGAAGACTCATTTTAGGTATTTTATAGTCAAGTAAGGTTTCATTTACATTAATCTCATATTGAAATTTGTCACAGAAACGGAATTTTTCTATTTTCAGATACATTTCTGTAAAGGACAGTTCTTCTTCAATAGTTACCAAATCATCCTTCCAGCTTAATAAACGTCTCAATGTCTTTGAAAGGTATTTTATGACGTCTACTATTTCTGTGTAGTTATTTTTTATGCTGACTACCAATATGGCATTTAGTGTATTAAATAGAAAATGAGGATTCATCTGGCTCTGGAGAAAATTTATTTCCGCCCTAACCCGCTCAAGTTCAAGACTCTTTTTTTGCAGTTCCAGCTTATATACATCGTTTATAAGTGTATTTATTCTTGCTGCCATAAGGTTGAAGTTTCTGATAACTCCGCCGATTTCATCTTCTCCTTCGTTTATATCAATCAAATCAAACTTTCCGTCTTTGAATTTCAGCATGTGTTTAGAAAGTTTTTTCAATCTATAATTGTACGACCGCACAATTATAAACATAAGAAGTGAGGAAATTAGTATACTTATAAAAGCAAAAATCAATACAAAGCTCAGGGTATCCCCTACAGAGTCAGATATACGCTCTCTGTTGGTAACACCTATAAGCTTCCACCCTTTAAAATATGATGCACTCCCCAGATGTGTTTCGAGAACCATATTTTCCTGCCCCAGAGAACGATTGCTAAGTTTTTGGAGGACATCAATATTACTCTGTCCATTTCTTCCTGTAGTTGAACATACTATAGTATTTTGGGGATCCAACAAGTATAAACTCATAAAATCTCTTTCACGATTGAAAATAGTAAATACCTTGTCAAGACTTATGTCAACCTTGAGTATTTTCTCACGGCTGCCTAAGGAATGGTTGTTTTTGGAGCTTCTGAGTATACTTAAATACTGTATTGGCCTAACGGGAGCACTGTTTGTAGTTCCCAGATATGTTCTGATTATAACCTGTTCGTTAGACTCTGACAGGTCTTTGTACCATGGAGTGTTTTTTATACTTTTGTCTATATAGAAGTATGTACCTCCCGGCCTTATGCTGGGGTTATCTACATATAAACCTATATTTGTAATATAATTATATGCTACAGAGTACATAGACAGTCTGTTTCTCAGGGTACTATTATAAATATCGTAGTACTCCCCTACATTTTCATATTCGGCGTCCAATAAATCATATATGGTTGCATCTGTAGATATGGAATGACTGGCAGCGATACCACCCTCTATTAAGGTATTGATATCGTTTTTTGCTCTCTCCATGGAAATATTATAGTTATTTTCTTCTCTTTGAGTGACTACCGTGTAGAATTTTTCGAGAAATGCCACATTAATTAATATTATTGGTGTTAATATGCAAACTACGTATATTATAAGAAATTTGATTGTTAACGGAATATCGTTAACTTTACTTAAAATTCTCGGCTTAGTTTTCATGGTAGATTCATCTCCGAATTAAGTAGTTTTACCTGTTTTAAAAGCTGATGGAGGCAGATTGGTAATTGCTTTAAATTTGCTTAAAAAATATTTCGGATCATTGTATCCCACAGCACTCGAAATCTCGCTCACCTTCATATCCGTTCTCTGAAGAAGTTTTTTGGCTTCTTCTATACGTATAGTATTCAGGTAATCGTTGAACTGCATGCCGGAAAACTTTTTAAATAGCTGCCCCAGATACACAGGATTCATGTAAAAATGCCGTGCTACCTCTTTGAGCTTAATGTCATTACAGTAATTTTGTTTTATATAATTTTTCACCTCAGATACAATGTACTGAGGATTTCCCTGTTTAAAACCATTTATATGCGATGCCGCACTCAAGCACTGCTTCAGGAATTCTCCACGAAGTTCCGGCATATTCATGTGCTCTGCCGTTTTCTGAAACTCTAACGCAAGAGTTAAAAACTCTTGCAAATCACCGTTTATTTCCATTATAACCTTTACCAGCTCCATCTGGAAGCTCATAAGATATGCAATGATTATCTGAGGAGCACTGAGGTTTTGAGAAAAATTCTCAAAAAGTCTGCCTACAACCGGTTCAATCTCATCAGCGCGGTTTGATCTTATTAACTCTAACAATGTGTTATAATCTTCCGTACACATTTCGAAATTAATATTTAAACCCTTAACATTTTCATATTTTATAAAGCTTTTATCAGGGGAATAAAATTTAAAGCCAATGGCAAAAAGAGCCTGTCTATATGCCTTGCTTATTAGGGATAGGCCCTTTTCAGAATCACTTATTGAGGCGTAAACCACGTCTCCGCATATTTGGTTTAATTGTATAAGCAAGCCTTGAGCTAACTCCTCAAGGGAATTGAAAAACGGCATTTTTTCACTGGCTATTATGCCGATTCTTCCTTTTCCATCTTCAAAAATATGTAACTGAAAAGCCGGACCAAGTGCATCTTCTATGACCTTTCCGGCTTGTATTCTATTCATATTCAGTCCGATTTTTTCTTCTCCGTGGGCCCAGCTCTCAGCTGAATCAATTTCAAAAAGAATACACCGAAGCTCCTCATCCTCTGCAATATTCAGAAGCATGCCTACCCTGCCTATGAGAGACGGCTTATTATCTCCGTTTATCAGTCTCATAATGCTCTGATTTGCAATGAATGAAAGTTGTTTATTTATATTCTCTGTTTTTTTCCGTTCCTGTCTGATTTGTTCTGCCAGTTTTGTAACAACACTATCCAGTTCAACATCATCCAAGGGTTTGAGCAAGTAGTTGCTTGCATTGTACAGCATGGCACGTTTTGCATATGAAAAATCATCATAGCCGCTGAGTATAACAAACTTTGCAGTGGATTTGAGTTTCTGAGTGGACAGCCTTATTAATTCCAGACCATCTATTCTGGGCATGCTTATGTCAGTAATTATAAGATCGGGGTTGCATACTCTCACAATTTCCAGTGCATCCTCACCATTTGATGCTTCACCGCAAATTCTAAAGCCATGTGCTTCCCAATCCAGCATAACTTTCAGCCCTTCAAGAACATATGGTTCATCATCTACAAGAAGTACTTTCAACATTTAGTGCAACCTTCCTTATATAATTATTTATGCAATTTAAATGGGAAATTCACTATCCTCTCAAACTTTTCAGCAGAATATAAGGCTTTGTCCTGCTTTTAATTCAACTGCACTCTCTCCGTCTTTTGAAAACCATACCGAAACAGCGCTGGGGTTATATACTATTGTTTGGTCAACACTGAATACCAACCCTTTTAGAGCACATATATAATCTTTTATTTCTATATTGGTGGCATACCATACTTCCGGGTCATCAGCAGCCGCCTTACAGAAATCCTCAATAACCTCCCAGTTATTTTCCCTGTGGAACTCAAAGCTGTGTCCCCATATATAGAATAACGGAAGTTTTTGCCATGGTGCAGGATTTTTGAAGTCCACAAGCTTATCCTTTATATCACTATTATGATGACATGTAGGATTCCATTCCAAAAAATTTGATGGCATGGAAAAACCGCCGGTTGAATTAACCGTACGTGAGTATTCAATACCTAATACCTCCAGAGCATTTATTACATTGGAATCATATGCTCCAAAGGGATATGACATACCTCTGACAGGATAACCTACTTGTTTTTCGAGCCAACGTTTGTCTTCCCTTACCTCTTCCACAAGCTGTTCCTTAGGTAACTTTGTGAGATAAGGATGAGTTACACTGTGACAGGATACTTCGTGCCCTTTATACAGACTTCCAAGCTCTTCTTTTGTGATAAAGCCTTCACTTCCCAAGATTCCTGAATTAATATGAAAAGTTCCTTTCATATTGTACTTGTTGAATATTTCAACAAGTCGTCGGTCATGTATCTGACAATCATCGTAGCTAAATGTTAACGCCTTTTTCTTGCCTTGAGGATAGTAAAATTCATATCTCATGTCATTAATCGCCCTTTTCTTCCATTTTACAACACAATAGGCAAAAAGCCAATCGGTTTTATTCGACAAGTGTTATTACAATGCACCCTCTTATCATAGCATATGTTTTCATTGTTGCAACCACTATAATTAAAGTATTTATGGCAGTATAAAACCCACTTGGAACAAGTCCAAGTGGGTTTTGATAAGCCTGAACTGCATTTAATTTTTTACTTCTTTTTTAAAGCAGCTAATTTCTCATCAACGATTTCCTGTCCGCCTGACTTCATGTACTCGCTAACGAGTTTGTCGTAAGTCTTATCGAAATCAGCAACCTTACATGTAATACTCTTAACAAATATTTCTGATTCCTTATCAGTAAGAGCCTTCTGATATTTTGCCTGTGATTGTATAACAGTATCAAAATGAGGAATATAATTCGCATCTGTAAGTGAAATTTCATATGCCTTTTTGAATGTATCTTCAAATCCGGGATATCCGAAAGAAGCAGCTTGTATGTTCTTTGCAGGATCTCCGAATTCTTTACCGTTAACTATTAATGACAAGTCAGTGTAGTTTGCTTTCTTGGCATCAGGAAGCTGATCATTCTGTATGAAATTAGCTGGGATACCATCAACTTCGTCTGTGTATTGGTCACCCTTAACACCATTTTGAAGGAACTTAATTACTTCAGGTTTTGACTGCCATTCAAGATACTTAATAGCCGCTTCTGCATGTTCACTTGCCTTAGGAACTATTAAATACAAACCGTTAGGGTTATACTTCATTTTTGGATGTTTGCCTTCTGAGTTTGTGAAAGGATCACATGGAACCATATCTGCCCCGGGAACCTGCTTTTTCAGCTCGGATAATAATCCCGGAGTAACTCTAAGCGGGAAGTCATAATTATGTATCATGAATCCGATTCTTCCCTGTGATACATCTTTTTCATATTGCTTGCCATCTTTATCAAGTGCAAACTGAGGATTAATTATACCTTCGTTGTATAATTTGTTCAGGAACTTCATACCATCCTTGAATCCCGGAATTACCCAGTTTGGCAATGTCATTCTTTGTTCTTCTGAAATTGGTTTCTTAAAGGATTCCAATAACATTGATGTAGTCCAGTTAATGTTGTTTGGATCTACAAATGTGCTGAAAGGATAGTTCTTGTCACCGAGTTTTCCCGGATCCTTTTCCTTAAATGCCTTCATTACCTTATACCACTCATCTGTAGTAGTAGGAACGGACATTCCCACTGCGTCCAGCCAATCTTTACGTATATATGATGCAAAACAACCTTCTATAACTCTCTTTGCAGGAACAGCAAGCTGCTTTCCATCAAATTTACCATAGTTAAGAAGGGTTTCTCCAAGGTATGATGTAAGATTTGGAGCATTCTTCTTTAAAAGATCTCCTATATCTGTAAGTCCGCCACTCTTAACATAATTGTATATAATTCCATCATTGTAAGTAAAGCTGATATCCGGAGCTTGGTTTGATGCCATAAGAACGTTCAGCTTTTCTACTTCCTGCTGTCTTAAAACGGGCACGAACTTTACATTAATGTTGTTGGGCTTACCAAAGTTCTCTTGTATCCATTTTGTCTGGAAATTATCATCTGCCTTATATCCAGGTGTAGCTCTGTCAAAAACTTCTACTGTTAATTCTACTGCAGGACCTGATTTTGCTGAATTGGATGATGAAGAACTCTTTGAACTATCTGCGTCTGTTCCGCCATTTGAGCCACAGCCTGCAAATAGAGTAATGCTCATAGATGTCAACAGTGCCAAGCTTGCAATTCTGGTACTTAGTTTTTTCATTAATATCTCCTCCATTACTTTATTTTATATATAAATCTCCAGATTATCCGAAGATTTTATATCAGCCCTTGACAGCACCTATCATTATACCGCTGACAAAGTATTTTTGAAGCTTTGGATATACAAGAACTATTGGTAAGGTTGCAAATACTACACAGGCTGCTTTAAGACTTTCCGGCAGGAGGTTCTGTGACATATTTCCGTCTCCTATGGATGCATCTACAGTCTGGCTGTTAACAATTATCTGATATAGCTTTAACTGCAATGGATATAGTTTTGAATCTGTAATATAAAAGAGAGCGTCCATGAAGCTATTCCACTTTCCAACTGCATAGAACAAACTCAATGTAGCAAGTACAGGCTTTGACAGCGGAAGTACGATTTTGAAAAGAACACCTATATCGTTGCAGCCGTCAAGTATTGCCGATTCTTCAAGACTCTCAGGCAAAGAGGTGAAAAATGTTTTTAATACTATAAGGTTAAATGCACTTAATACTCCGGGCAATATCAAACTCCATGAGCTGTCAAGCATGTGCAAATTCTTTACCAACATATAGTCCGGTATAAGTCCTCCGCTGAAATACATGGTAAATATAATCATAAGCATTATGGCATTTCTTCCTTTAAGCCTCTGCTTAGTGAGAGGATATGCTGCACAAATTGTCAGGAACATACCGATTACAGTGTAAACAACAGTAATAATAATGGTATACACAAGTGACCAAATCATTGTTGAATCCTTCAATATAGCCTTATACGATTCAAAGTTTATATTAACAGGCCAAACAAACACCTTTGATGCCAGTATTGCCGAGTTAGAACTCAATGAAACAGCGACAACATTTAATACAGGAAATAAACATAGTACTACACAAATAAAAGTTATTACATTTATAAAAATATTAAAAACCTTATCACTGGTTTTATAAACCATTTTCAATACCACCTTTCTTCTACCAAATGCCCTGCTCGCCACTCTTATTTGCTAACCAGTTAGTTACCGACAAGAATACCAACCCTACAATCGACTGGAATAATCCCACAGCAGTAGCTATGTTATATCTGGAGGACTGTAAGCCTACTCTGTATACATACGTACTGATAACATCTGAAAAGTCTTTAACTTGCTGATTTCCGAGAATGTATGGACGGTCAAACCCTATCATTGAAATCTTACCTATATTCAATATAAACAGGATAATTATTGTAGGCTTAATTGCCGGCAATGTTATGCACCATATTTTTCTGAGTCTTCCTGCTCCGTCTACATCTGCTGCTTCGTACAATTCTGCAGGTATTCCGGTTATAGCTGCCAGGTAAATAATCATACCCCATCCTGCACTCTGCCATATTCCGATGCCTGTGTACGTTGCCAGCCAATGCCACTTTTCAGTTAAGAAAGGTATTGTTTTAAATCCCATTGATTTGATGATTGTATCAATCATTCCGAAATTTGGTGCGAATATCTGGAGTGCTATTCCTCCGATAATAACCCATGACAGGAAGTGCGGAAGATAGAGCATTGTCTGAGAAATTCTTTTATATCTTACAGATCTGACTTCATTAATAATAATTGCTAGAATAATTGGCGCCGGGAATCCGAATATCATATCAAATCCATTAAGCAGAAATGTATTTTGAAGTGCCCTGTAAAAATCATCGGATTTAAATACTTCCCTGAAGGCATCCCAACCTATCCAAGGGCTGGCAAACACACCCTGAAATATGTTGTATTCTTTAAAGGCTATAACGATGCCATACATCGGTACATACTTGAATATTATAAAGTACGCTACCGGAAGCACCAGTAATAAATAAAGATATATATCTCTTTTTAAGTAATGGCCAAACCCCTTTTTAGGAAGTTTATTTGGCAATGCTTTTGAAACAGCAGTATTAGTTTTCCCCATGCAAACAGCAACCCCCCTGGTTTATATTTTTGGAATCTATTGTGATAGATAAAAGCTTTGGCTCGATCTGCTGATGCCATTATTTTATCACCAGAAAATTTGAGTTCAAGAATGACAATTTTTATTGTATTTCAATTTTAATCATTTTCTCTTCGTTTAGGGGCAAAAGGACTACAAAGGACCAGAATTGGTTGTACAATAATCAATTTTGATTCATATAATTAATATTAAATATTAGCCCTATACCGGATTAATTAAAGAGGATAACATTTAATTTTTTGCCGGGAATATAACTATTTTAGCTTGATTTTTCCATTAAATTTTTATATTAATTTATAGGTATGAATTAAATATTAATATATAATAGTGACTGTGATATTTTAAGACATAAAACACGACGGGGTGCATTAATGATGAAAAATTATTCAATAATTGTGAAATTAATGATTGTGCTTTCTCTTTTTATAATTATACCTCTTATTACAATTACCTTTATTTTCAATTATGGGATAATGAAGTACTCTGAAGATGAAATAGGCCGTTCCGGTCTTGGTAAGCTTGATTCCGCAAGAAGCGTTACCGATCTTCTGACTCAGACTATTAATAATGAGAGCCTTCACCTGTCTTTGGATGAAACTCTTAACAAATTGTATGGCATGGATGATATAAATGAAGCCATTAAGGACAGCGATAACAATTTAATGCTGTATCAGTTTGTATCAAAGTTATCCGACATTGTCAGAACCAATAACGCCTACTCTTCGGTGTACTTGTACTTAGATAATTCAAACTATATAGCAACAAACAGTGGCGTGTATCCCAAGGATAACTTTCCCGATGATACCTGGCTTAAATCCTATATAAAAAGCAAAGAGCGGGGAGATCCGTTATCCTGGACAAACCCAAGACCATCCGATGCCAATGGCAGCAGCTCGGTTATATCGTATATATTCCCTTTAACCTATACTACTAATCTTAAGGGGTCTATTACCATAAATGTGTACGAAAGCAGGCTAAGCAATCTTATTAACAGTAATAATTACGACGTTGGAGATTTTATAAGCGTTATAAATTCAAAGGGTGAAGTTATATCCTCTGTTGATAAAACCATTCTTAATAAGAACTTGTCAAAGGTTTCATATATTTCAAAGGTTCTAAACAGCAGCGTTGACAGAGGACATTTTATAGAAAGCATAAACGGCAAAAGATTTCTTATTACATATCTTAAAACCGGAGCTCAAAACTGGACATTTGTAGGTGTTTTTTCACTGAATACCCTGACTACCAAGGTAAATTCACTGAAAATGTCAATAATTTATATAACAATTTTCTTGCTGGTGCTTTTTGTACTTCTGTCCTATGTAATTTCACGCAGATTGTTCAATCCTGTAAAGAAACTGGTACAGGAAATCAAGTCCAGAAAAGGTATCGACATTATAGGAAACGGAAATGAGTTTACTCTTTTGTCTAAAACCTTTGATGCTATGATAAAGCAAGAAGATCAGCTGTTCCGCACCATTGAAAAGGATCATAAAAATCTCCGTGAAAATTATTTACTTAGCCTTTTAAGGGGAAAACCCTCAATCACAGAAGACGAAATGCATCTTTTCCCCTTGAAGAACATCTTGTGCTGTGTGATATATATTGATAAATACACTGATTTCGCATCGAACTTCTCGTATGAGCATCAGTATTATCTTAAATCAGTAATACTGAACCTGTCGGAAGAAAAGGTAGGTGAAACATACATGTGCTCAGGTGTTGTTTTAGATGGAGACAAGGTAGTTCTTATTATAAATTTCCACGATGAGGACTTAATAACGGTTACTTCCGTACTGAAAAATGCTTTCTCCATTGTTCAGAAGGAAGCGGCAAAAGTAATAGAAACAACCATATCCGTTTGTCTCGGGGGTATTTACCATGACATTCTGAATATAAGGAATTCGTATAATGAAGCGCAGAATCTCATAAAACAAAGATTTATCCGGGGACACGAAGCTTTTGTATACCAAAAGGAAGAGATTTCTGACGCCAACAAGTATTTCTATCCTTTTAACATAGAAAAACAGATATTCAACAACATTGATATTGGCTCAAAAGACTCACTCTTGATTTCTCTAACCTGTTTCTTTGATGAAATTAAGCAAAACAAAAACATCAGCTATGATAATGTTATGCTTATACTGAACCAGTTACTCGGAAACACCATTAAGTATTTGCTTGATTTAAACATCAGTGTCAGCAAGGTTTTTGGAAATGACTTTAATGTATACAGTAAGCTTGCAGAAATTGAAACTCTGGACGAAGCGAGTTTGTTCCTTTCAAATATTTATTTGCAGATCATCGAGTATAATGAAAAGTTCAAAGTTGAAGGTAAAACTCATATTATGAAAATTTTGGACTATATTCATGAGAATTACAAAAAAGATATTGCAATTAATACTCTTGCGGAACATGTGGGTCTTAGCTACTCCCACGTAAGAAAAATATTTAATGATGAGACAGGTGAGAATATTGTTAACTATATTAATAACATGAGAATTGAAGAAGCACAGCGGCTACTGCGGCAAACAAACATGAATATTAATGATATTGCACTTAGTCTGGGATATAACAATAAGCAGAGCTTCAACAGGTTCTTTAAGAAATATGTAGGTATTAACCCCGGAGAGTACAGAAGTATAAAGGCAAATTAATTGCGATATAAGTGATAAAAACAAAAACAGGCGGTTAACCCGCCTGTTTTTGTTTTTGTAGTATGTTTTAATATATTTTCCTGCCTGCTTCGTCAGGTATTCCTGTTTTACGGTAGAAATAGGTGTTTATAACATCTCTCCACTCTTTGGAATGCTCAAGTTGTCCCTCAAGTCTTTCCAATACGTGGCGGAATATTTCTTCGCCCACCAAGCCTTTCAGGCTCTTCCATTTGCTAATCAATTCTTCTACCTCTACAGCACCTTTAAAATGAGTATTGTAGATATACTGAAGTAATGTTTCACCTGACTTTAGTCTGTAGTCATATGGTACGTGGTGGAAAAACAGCAGCAGTTCTTCAGGACACTTCTCCAAATTCTCATAAATCTCGGCTACATCCTTATGATACTGTCCTGCATATCCCGTTCCGTTTCTGACTGTCCTGTCAACGCCTATTCCCTTATGGTCTGCCCTGTGATATGTTCCCCACTTGTCGTATTCGTACCCGTCTACGTTAGGTCCGTAATGATGATTGGGGTTAACCATCCATCCAATACCCAGAGGTGAGGTATAATTTTCATAGGTTCTCCATGAACCCATCAGCATTTCTTTTACTGTACTTACAACCTTTTCATTGTTTGAATAAGTCATTCGTACCCATTCATCAGTAATCTGCTCTGCCGACAAATCCGGATTCCAGCATAACCGTGCATATCCGTAAGTATTTGATTGGGCCATCTGATGACCCGTCCAATTCAAGTCACTTCCAATATTGGTTACCGCTGCCATACCGCCTAATTTATTATTAAATACTGACCCTGTGATAATTTTTTTTACACTTGTGTCCTTACCTTGTGCCATTGTATCAAAATCAAGTATCTCCTTCCACATTGGCACCAGATAGCATAAATGTTTCTGCTGTCCTGTGTACTCCTGAGTTACCTGAAGCTCCAACAACTGATTTGTTTTTTGCAATCCACCGAATAGAGGTGATACAGGCTCACGTACCTGAAAATCCATAGGCCCATTTTTTATCTGGAGCAACACATTATCCTTAAACAAACCATCCAGAGGCATAAAGTTGTCATAGGCAGCCCGTGCTCTGTCGGTCGTAAGATCACGCCAATCCTGCATACAATTATAAACAAAGCATCTCCATATAACCAGACCGCCATATGGTTCTAAGGCTTCGGCAAGCATGTTCGCACCGTCAGCATGAGTACGCCCATAGGTAAAAGGCCCCGGCCTAAATTCGGAATCAGCTTTAATCAAAAAGCCTCCAAAGTCAGGTATAACTGAATATATCTCTTCTGCCTTTTCCTCCCACCACTTACTTACCTCTGCATCCAAAGGATCCGCAGTAGTAAGTCCTCCTATTTCAATAGTACTTGCAAAATTAACGCTCAGATACAGCTTTATTCCATACTCCCCAAATATTAAAGCCAGCTTTGCAACGTCCTTAAGATATCTGTCTGTTATAAGCATACTCTCATACTTGTGGACGTTAACATTATTTATAACAATACTGTTTATCCCCACAGAGCACAGAAGTCTTGCATAGTCTCTAATTCTACCAAGGTCTTGAGTTATTTTATTATTTTCAAAGAAAATGGATTTACCTGCGTAACCCCTTTCTATGCTTCCATCTATATTGTCCCAATGGTTTATAATTCGAAGCATATTTACAGGGTTTTCAATTTTTAATATTCCTTCAATCACAGTCTCAGTCTGCAGGAGTCTCAACAGTCCAAAAACCCCGTAAAGCAATCCTTTTATGGTAGTCCCGGCTACAACTATTTCCTCGCCATTGTTTGTTTTGGTTGATTTGATTATATAGCCTTCACTGCCGATTTTAACTACCTCATCATATTTTACATAGGAGTCTATTTCTTTTCCTCTTCCAAGTACTCCCAGAGCGATATAAGAGCTTTGTTCCGCCCCACGTGATGATACAGATGCATTGACTCCGAGTATTTCTTTAAATCCCCTTTTAAGCTCACTTAATGCCGTGCCTATATCTTCTTGTGAAGCAACTATATTGGATGCCCACTTGGAATACTCTTCCTTTAAGGGACTGTTTTCAAGTAAATGATATCCAAGCCAGCAGTTATATCCATTTGCATCGTATATTTCAGTATTTATGGTTGTATCAGACACTCTATTTACCCCCATTAGTCAACTTATCTATAGCTTCCCACAATCCGTTAAGATATGCTATGCCTAAGGCTCGGTCATAAAGACCATAGCCCGGCCTTGCCTTTTCTCCCCAAATCATTCTTCCGTGGTCAGGACGTATGTACCCTGTAAAGCCTATGTCATAGTAAGCCTTCATAATTTCATACATATCAAAGGAACCGTCTGATGAAAGATGTGAAGACTCATGAAATTTCCTTTCCCCAAAGAACTTCAGATTTCTTACATGTCCAAAATGAATCCTTCCCATTTTGCCGAAATACCTTATCAATTCAGGTATGTTGTTCTCAGGATTTGCACCTAAAGAACCACTGCAAAGGGTCAAACCGTTATATGGACTATCAACCAGCTTTACAAGTCTTTCAAGATTTTCTTTGCATGTAACAATCCTTGGCAAGCCAAAAAGAGGCCACGGCGGATCATCCGGATGTATGGCCATTTTTACATCGGCCTCCTCACATGCAGACAAAATATTTTCAAGAAAATATTTAAGGTTGTCAAATAATTTATCCTCATCTACGTTCTTGTATTTTTCAAAGGTATCCTTCAATTCACTTAATCTCTCAGGCTCCCATCCCGGCAATGTAAAGCCGTTAGAGCTTTTTGCAGTATCTTCTACTAATTTAACGGGATCTATATCCTTTACTATAGCATGGTTATAGCAAAGTGCGTTTGAGCCATCAGGCAAAGGATATGCAAGGTCATTTCTCAGCCAGTCAAATATAGGCATAAAGTTATAGCATATAACCTTCACCCCTACTTTTCCCAAGTTAATTATGGACTGTCTGTAGTTTTCTATGTATTTATCTCTGCTTGGCAAGCCCAGTTTGATATCCTCGTGTACATTTACACTCTCGATAACCTCAAGCTTCAAGCCTGCCTTTTCAACAGAGTCCCTGAGTGCAGTGATTTTGTCCATTGGCCAAACCTCTCCAACAGGTACATCATATAAAGCTCCTACAACTCCTGTAACCCCGGGTATTTGTCTTATTTGCTCCAAACCTATGCTGTCGTCCTTTTCACCAAACCATCGAAAGGTCATCTTCATAAGTAACATCTCCTTAATACTCCGTTTTATTTTACATACTTTTCTAATACGTTTTTAACTGCATCTTTACCTGCAATAAGTTCCTTAAAATATCCTTCAATTTTTTCGCCCAAGCCTGCACTATACAGATTTACACCAAAAATTTTATCATTTGACAGTAATGGCTTTAGATGTTCTCCAAAGGTCTCTGCCTTTCCCAGCTCAATGCCTTGGAGATGGACTTTTAACTGCTCCAGCATGGGGTCGGGGCTCAGCTCCATAGCATTTCCATTATCGTCTATTCCCATCAGGTATCTGCACCACCCTGCAATTACAAGAGGTATATATGTTAAGCTTTTTACATCATAGGTGGGATGGCTGACATATGTCTTTATTGTTTCACCAAATCGTACGGGTATTTTTTGTGATGTATCACAAGCGATTCTTTGTGGTGTATCCGGGATATACGGATTTGGGAAACGCTGATTTATTACTTCATCAATAAAGTCCTGTGGCTCAATGATTCCGGGATTAATAACCACTGGCATTCCCTCTTTATAGCCTATATTTTCTACCAGCTTTCTAAGCTGTGGATTCTTCATTTCATCGGCTATCAGTGTGTATCCCAAAAGGCATCCGAACACTGCAAGTGCAGTATGCAAAGGATTTAGACAGGTTGTAACCTTCATTCTCTCTACATTTTCAACTGTACTTTTGTCTGTGAAATACACTCCGGCATCCTCAAGGGGCATTCTACCATTGGGAAACTGGTCTTCAATTACCAGGTACTGCGGTTTCTCAGCATTTACAAACTGTGAAATATATGTATTCCTGCTTGTACGAATAATTTCAGTGTTCTCAAGTCCCATTTCCACTAAAGCCTTATTAACTGTTTCAGACGGTCTGGGAGTAATTTTATCAATCATTGAACATGGAAATGAAACCTTTGACGAGTCATTGATATATTCAAAAAACTCTTTATCAACTATTCCATTCTCAACCCATTTTTGAATAAGTGTCTGGATAGATTTTTTAAGGAGATCTCCATTATGGGAGCAATTATCCATACTTACCATAGCAACTGGAAATGCTCCTGCCAAAAATCTGCTGTACAGCAGTGATGCTGTTTTTGCAATAAGGCTCTTTGGCTCTTTGAAGCCGTGCTCCATGTCGTATACTACATCAGGGAGAAAATCATTTGTCATTCCTGTGAGTGAATAACCCTTTTCTGTAACTGTGAAGCTTACTATCTGTAATGACGGCTTACGGAAAATTACCTGCAACCTCTCCCAATCCTCAGTTCTGGCTGTATCCCCTGCCAAACTCTCGGAAACGCTTGCAATAATCTTCTTTTCAAGACTTCCGTCGGGATTAAGGTGAACCAATAAACTGAGATTATCAAAAGGTTTATACACTTTATCAATAATTTCATAATCAAAGGTTTCCGCAACAATTATTCCTGAATCTGCTTTACCCGAATTAAGAAGATTTTGTTGCAATCCTGCTATAAATCCTCTGAATATATTGCCTGCACCAAAATGAATCCATCTGGGTTCTTCATTTGTCTTTTTAAGCATTTCGTCATAATCAAATTTAGGCACTTCTACTTGGTTCGCTTCCCATGCACTGTAATCTTTTATTCCATTTTTATTTAATTTCATATTATATTTCCACCCCCGCAAAGTGTAAAAGTTATTTAATATTTCCGGTGCATTTTAGCAGTTGATTAGCTGCAAAACATTAATAAAATATCCCAAACAGAACTTTGGCTAAAAATTCGTAAGGGATAATAAAATGCTATTAGCAGCTTCGTCATCATTATAGGCAATATACCTTTTTCAATCAATATTCACTTTTAATCAGACCATATAATTTTTAATTAAATAAG
This sequence comes from Ruminiclostridium papyrosolvens DSM 2782, assembly GCF_029318685.1. Lineage (NCBI taxonomy): Bacteria > Bacillati > Bacillota > Clostridia > Eubacteriales > Oscillospiraceae > Ruminiclostridium > Ruminiclostridium papyrosolvens. The sequence continues at coordinate 147,795 of NZ_CP119677.1, read as the reverse complement.
TAAAACAAATAGCTGAAAGCACTGTATTTCAAGTTGTCCATGTAAAAAAGACTGCCTTTTTAACTAAGGCAGTCTTTTTATTTCAATTTTCAAAAATTACTTTCTAGCTACACCTGATTTTCTAGCTGCTTCTGCAACTGCTGTAGCAACTTCTTTTGCTACTCTTGGGTCAAATGGAGCTGGAATTACATACTCTGCATTTCTTTCTTCATCGCCAACAAGTCCTGCGATTGCAAATGCAGCAGCTATCTTCATTTCATCATTTATTTCACGAGCTCCTACATCAAAAGTACCTCTGAAGATACCAGGGAATGCAAGAACGTTATTAACCTGATTTGGATAGTCTGAACGACCTGTTCCAACAACAGCAGCGCCTGCTTCAAGAGCTTCTTCAGGCATAATTTCCGGAGTTGGGTTAGCTTGAGCAAATATTATTGGATCTTTTGCCATAGTCTTAACCATTTCCTTTGTTACAGTTCCTGCTGCTGAAACGCCGATAAATACGTCTGCTCCAACCATAACATCCTTTAATGAACCTCTCTTGCCTTCGAGGTTAGTGATTTTAGCCATTTCAGCTTTAATTGGGTTGAGGTTATCTCTGCCTTCATATATAACACCCTTAGTATCGCAAAGAACAACTTTTCTTAAACCCATTGAGAAGAGAAGCTTTGTAATAGCTATAGCCGCAGCACCTGCTCCGTTTACAACTATTGAGATATCTTCCATCTTCTTACCAACAACTTTTAATGCATTGATAAGACCTGCAGCTGTAACAATAGCTGTTCCGTGCTGGTCATCGTGGAATATAGGAATATCTGTTTCCTTCTTTAATCTTTCTTCTATTTCAAAACATCTTGGAGCAGCTATATCTTCGAGATTTACGCCGCCGAAGCTTCCTGAAAGCAATTTAACGGTTTCAACTATAGTGTCAACGTCCTTTGACTTTATGCAAAGAGGGAACGCATCAACATCACCAAAAGTCTTGAACAAACAGCATTTACCTTCCATAACAGGCATACCTGCTTCTGGTCCGATATCTCCTAAACCAAGTACAGCTGTACCGTCAGTGATAACTGCTACAAGGTTGTGTCTTCTAGTATATTTGTATGAGTTCTCAACGTCCTTCTGAATTTCGAGACATGGTTGAGCTACTCCTGGTGAATAAGCTAATGAAAGATCTCTTTTATCCTTTAAAGGAGCCTTACATACAACTTCTATTTTTCCCTGCCACTCTTCGTGGGCTTTTAGTGAATCCTCATAAATAGTACCCATTTGATATTCCTCCAAACGTTTAATAGTAAATATGTCTGTTTTTCATGCAAGAAACAAATAAACGATACTTCTATCGAAAGAATTAAGTATGTTTATTTGTTCCTCTTAATTTTACACTATTGTGAAATCTTTCACAACCTATTTTTGATTCTTTTTGTAAAAGATACTTATTAGTTTTTAAAACTTAAATATCTTTAACTTCGTTAATAACAGCTCTAACCTGCTCAGCTGAATGCTTCAGAAGTTGTAATTCTGCATCTGAAATGTTCAATTCGAGAACTTTTTCAGCTCCGTTGCCGCCAACTACTGTAGGAACGTTCACTAAAACATCCTTTATTCCGTATTGTCCGTCAAGAACAGTACCAACAGGCATGATAGTATTGAAGTCCTTTAATATGGATTCAACTATTCTGTTGATTGAGAGAGCTATACCATAGTAAGTTGCTCCCTTATTCTTTATGATAGTTGCTCCAGCTGCCTTAACTTCACTGAAAAGAGCATCCTTATCAATGCTTAAACCACTAATTTTAACATATTCATCAAATGGTACACCTGCAATATGAGATGCACTCCACAATGGTAACTGAGAATCACCATGTTCACCAACTATATAACCGTGAACGTTAGCAATGTCTACATCCAATGCTTGACTTATGTGAGTTCTTAATCTGGCACTGTCAAGAACTGTACCTGATCCTATAACTTTATTTGCCGGTAATCCTGACCACTTTTGAGTCATGTACGCTAATACGTCAACAGGATTTGATACACTTACTATTACACCTTTATTGTAGTGTTTCATAAGTTCAGTAACTATGCTCTTCATTATCATAGTGTTCTTCTTTGCAAGATCCAAACGTGTTTCGCCTGGCTTTCTTGCCGCACCTGCAGTTACAACTATAACATCGCAATCCTTAACATCTGAATAGTCTCCGGAATAAACTGTCATATTTCCTGCAAATGATAAGCCATGGCTGATATCAAGAGCTTCGCCATAAGCCTTTTCTTTATTTACATCAATTAATACCAATTCAGAAACCAAGTTGTTTATAGACATCGCATACGCTGCTGATGCTCCAACAAATCCTGCTCCTATGATCGCAACTTTAAAACCCATTAAAATCCCTCCATATTTTTCACAATTGCTATTAGCGTAACACAATATGTTTTATTATACAAACATAATTTTACCTTTTTTTTTAGATTTCTATTCCAATTAACAACGAATTTTTAAGAATACTTCATTTATTGTGGCCAAATCAAGTATTTTTAAACCTAATTACTCTGTATGTATACAAAATAATAATTTTATCAAAAAAAGACATTCTAAAATGTCTCTTATTGTTTCTATATATTTCTTTCGTATATTAATCTAAGGCCCTCTAAAGTAAGAGTGGAGTTTACGTCATTAATGGTCATTGATTCTTCGGCAATAAGTCTTGATAGTCCTCCTGTAGCAATAACCCGTACGTTATCCTCCCTCATCTCTTTTTTGATTCTATTTACAATATAATCAACCTGACCTACGTATCCGAAAAATACTCCTGACTGCATGCTTGACACAGTATTCTTTCCGATAACACTTTCAGGCTTTACCAAATCAATTCTTGGTAACTTTGCAGCTTTTTGGTACAACGCTTCTGCACTTATCTTCATACCCGGACAAATGACTCCGCCCAGATAATCTCCTTTTTCCGATATTGCACAGAAAGTAGTAGCTGTACCCATATCTACAATAATCAGCGGGCCTCCGTACAAATCAAAACCGGCTACGGCATTTACTATTCTGTCCGCACCGACTTCCTTTGGATTCTGGTACCTGATATTTATTCCCGTTTTTGTTCCGGGCCCTATAATCATGGGCTGAGAATTTATATATTTTTTTATAGCATGTTCTAAAGTATACATGATAGGTGGTACAACGGAGGCAACAACCACTGCCTGAACCTTATCTACTGATAGCTTCTCATGGTTAAACAATCCAAGTATGAGCATACCCAGTTCATCCGAAGTCCGCTCCTTATTTGTGGCAAGTCTCCAGTTTGCAAGCAACTTTTTACCTTCGAATACACCCAAAACCATGTGTGTATTCCCTACATCTACTACTAAAACCATATTTCCTCCAGATAACAAGGCCTAAACTCCGAGCCTCATGCTCCTTATTTCTTTTAACTCAAGATCTATTTCCTTTTGTATCCTTACTATATCGTTTGCAATATCCTCAACTGTTTCCTCGGCACGGGGTTTTATAGCAGGTCTCTGGTAATGCTGTTTGTATGGCTCTCTGTTGTCTCTGCCTTGAAAATTCTCCCGATGGTAATTCCTCTGGTGGTTATTTTCTCTGTGCTGAGTATCTCTTGAAGCTGCTGATTCCCTATTTGCATTATCTCTTTGGTTATTGTTATTTTCCCTTGGAGTAAATTCTTTTTTTTGCGGATTATTTTCTCTGGGTTGGTAACCTTCTTTTTGCTGGTCTCTGGGAGGTCTGGTACTTCTGACATGACTTTCCTTGTGACGTGTCTCTCCGTCCTTCTGATAAGTCTTTTGCTGTGGTGCAGGTTGAGTTGTCTGCTGTCCTGCCTGTCCGTCATCCCTTACATAATTTTTTCTCGGGTATTCATTCTTCTTAACCAATGATAAAATCCTCCTTGCCATATTTGCTAAGCACTATGTATATCCCAGCAAGCCCCTGACCTGAATCTCACCTGCTGATATTTCTCTCGTCACTCCATCTTTACATTGTACAATAAGTCTTCCGTCAGATGCAACGGATTGAGCGGTTCCAATATATTCCATATTCCTGTATGCAATCTTTACTTCTTTACCTATGGTGACTGAGTATTTTGTCCATCTGTCTATTATCTCTTTGTTTTTTCCAAGCAACACACCTTTGTATACTTCTTCAAAATTTGTAAGAATACTCCCCAGCAAATTGGACCTTGATACTGTTTCACCTTTACACATTTTTAATGAAATCGCCTTTTGCCGTATTTCATAATCAAAATGTTCCAAATCCTGATTTGCGTTTATTCCTATGCCGACAACAACATAATTGACATGCCCCGGCTCGGCACTTAACTCGGTGAGAATGCCTCCAAGTTTTTTTCCGTCTATTATTATATCATTAGGCCATTTTATTCCGCAAACTATTCCCAGAGTTTCCTCTATAGCCTCAACTACTGCAACTGATGCGGCAAGAGTTATTACCTGTAAATCTTCCGGTTTCATTTCCGGTCTTAAGACTATTGAAAACCATATTCCTTCCGATGTATCAGACTGCCATTGCCTTCCTATCCTGCCTCTTCCCGTTGTCTGCTTTTCGGCTACAACCACCGTTCCATGGGCGCAGCCCTCATTTGCAATTTTTTTTGCATAATTATTCGTTGAGTCTATTTCATCGAAGTGCTGTATATCAGCTCCAATCATCTGTCCCTGGGGAATACTAATTTCTCTTTTGTCGGGTATATCCGGAGCTTCAAGAAATCTATATCCTTTTTTGGAGGATGACTCTATAGTATAACCGTCTTTCCTCAATTCGTTTATATGTTTCCAAACCGCCGTTCTGGAGACGTTCAAAGCTTTACTGATATCTTCGCCCGATATATATTTATCTTCTTCTTTTAGTATTTTTAAAATCTGATTTTTCACATGAACCCTCTGTCTAAAATATTTTGTTTAATTCAGGCTTTCTGATGCAATATATCTCCCCGGACTCGGTTGTAAATACAGTTTTCCCACCGTCACTGCTTTTTATTGTATTAACTTTGCCCATTTCTTCAAGCCTGCTGAAAAAACTGTATAAAAGATAGTCGTCAAAATTATCGTACTGTTCTCTGAAATTATTTATAATATTATTTATGTACAGGGTTTCGGAATTTTCATAAATAACAGGTAAATCCATGCACCTGTCAAGTCTGGCCGCTTCTCCCGCCAGTATAGTCGAGGTAATAAGACATTCCGGTTTACGGTAAGTACCAAAAATATATTTCTCCAACGGAATTACTGATTTATTATACAATTCAAGGTTCTCAGGCTTTTCTTTTATAGTCTCATAGACAAAGCTGTCTGCCACGTAACATTTATCACTTCTAACATTTATCTTTATACATGTAAGGCCTTCCGAATTATACGAACTCATGTCATCCTTTGGGTTTATAAGACCTGCAAAGCACTGCTGAATATACCCCTCAATCATTACTTCCTTGTCATAGAAAGCAGACAGTTTCAGGCCGCAGTCAAGTATATCCGATACTTTATCAGAACTCACATAATAATAAACCTCAGGCATTTTATCCTCCATATAATAAACGAAAAGACCAATCCATTATTATTACATTTTTTTAAATTCTACCATATACGTTCTGTTATGGGAAGGATATGTTTAAGAATACCTGTATTATTTTATCAAAGAAGGCTGCAGCAAATCTTTTTATTTGCTGCAGCCCCTATTTAAAACAACTATGATTTTGTACTGAATTGCTTTATATTTTTAACAGATACATTTAAGCTGCCTTCCAATAGTTCATTTGCATGTTCCTGCTCTTTTTTAAACCTGTTTATAACATGAATGGCAGGCTCAAATTCTTCATAGAACAATGCAATCAAATCCCCGGGTTGCGCGTCGAGCATGGCTTTTTCCAGCGCCTCTGTTTCTCTGTATATAATTTCTACGTTTTCTTTTTTTGCTCCGGCACTAATTATACTCTGCTCAAATATATCTGCTACTTCCCCTCGTCTTCGTCCCCTTAAATCAATATCTTCTTTTATATAAATCTTGTGAAAGGAGTTAGCACAAAGCTCTCCAACCTCTTTTAAATTTGAATCCTGTCTGTCTCCGGGCATACCTATTATTCCAACAAGCCTCTTGGCTTTTATTCTTTGCATAAATTTTACTACAGCAGAATACCCTGCTATGTTGTGACTGTAATCTATCATTACTTTGAATGTTCCCATGTCGAAAATGTTAAATCTGCCGGGATTAAGTTCCATGTCAGGCTGGAACGTATTCATGCCTTTTACTATTGCATCCAATGGTATATTGAGTCCTATGAGTGCTGATATTGCAGCCAGAGAATTTTCTATATTACAATCAACTATTCCTCCAAAGGTTATGGGAATATCATCTAAGCTTATCAGAGGAATCTTTTTGTTATTTCTTTGAATCCATACAAAGCTTTCTCTTACGAATACAGCTATATTTTTAGGATTTTTGCAATGTCTTTTAAATACAGGGTTTGAAATACCCCTGCTGAACATTATAACGTTGCTGCGAGTCCTTTCCAATATATAAGGAGTCATACCGTCATCAGCATTTAAAACTGCATATCCGTCGTGTTTTACAGCTTCTACAACAAGAGCCTTTGTTTTTGCAAGATCCTCAATTGTATTTATTCCGTCTATTCCAAGATGGTCATCACTTATATTAATAAGAACTCCCACATCCGCCAAATCATATCCCAATCCCCTTCGTACTATTCCCCCTCTGGCTGTCTCCAGAACCGCAATGTCCACTTCCTTGTTTGTCAATATGACTTCTGCACTGACGGGGCCGGTATTATCACCCTTTTGAACACATTCATCGCCTACATAAATGCCGCTTGTTGAGGTCATACCTACATTGTAGCCCATAAGTGATAGGGTGTGCCGAATAAGTCTTGTTGTGGTAGTTTTGCCGTTTGTACCTGTAACTGCTGCAACAGGTATGCTAACGGGCTTATTTGGCGGATACATCATATCAAGTATAGCATCAGCAACATTTATCGGCGCTCCTTCACTTGGGTGGAGATGCATCCTCAGTCCGGGAGCCGCATTTACTTCTATTATTGCACCCCGGTTATTATCAATAGGTATTGAAATATCCTGAGCTGAAAAATCTATCCCTGCAATATCAAGACCCATGGCTTTTGCAGCAGCCAGTGCATACTGTGCGTTTTTAGGATGGATTTCTCTTGTACAGTTCTTAGCTGTGCCTCCTGTACTAATATTTCCGTTCTGCCTGAGGTTAACTATCTGCCCCGGCTTTAGAACAGTATTAGGAGAATACCCTTGAGTTTTAAGATAATTTAGTGAAATATCGTCGAGTTTGATGAGGGTCAAGGGCTTTTCATGATCTTCGCCTCTTAGAGGATTAGCATTTTCATACTCTACAAGCTGTGCTATGGTACTCAATCCGTCGCCGGTAACACGGGGGGGCCTGCGTTCAGCAACAGCACATACCTTATCTCCTACTACGAGCACACGATAATCCCTTCCGCAAACAAATCTTTCAACTATAACTTTTTTTGAATACTTTCGTGCTTCCGAAAAAGCTACCTTAATTTTATCCTCAGAACAGATATTTACAGTAACTCCTTTTCCCTGATTTGAATCTATGGGCTTGATTACCAGCGGAAACCCTACCTTTGCAGCAGCCTCAAAGGCTTCCTGCTCGGTTCTTACAACAACTCCGTATGGAACAGGTATGTTATTATCCGTTAAAAGTTTTTTTGTCATTTGTTTATCAGATGCAATATCTACGGCTATACAGCTTGAGCCATCAGTAAGAGATGCCTGAACTACTCTTGTGTACTTTCCGTAGCCTAATCTGAGAATGCTTCCGTCACCGATTCTGTTTACAGGTATTCCCCTTCTTTTTGCAGCCGTATAAATGGCTTTGGTACTGGGGCCCATGTCAGTATCTGAGGATATATATTTCAAATCCTTCATGATTTGTTCTAAATCAACGGTGTTACCCTCAGCAAAGGCTTCTACTATTTCAATTGCCCTTCTTCCGCATTCAACTGCAAAAGCTTCGTTACCGTATTCATAGACTATATAATATTTTGATGTATTACCTATTTGTCTTGTTTGTCCATATTTTACAAAGTAACCGAACCTGTTTTGAATTGCTATTATCAAATGTTCAGCTACATGTCCCATGTATGTTCCTTCAATAAGCCTTTCACCGAATCCTCCTGCATACCCCACTCCGCAGGTGTGTTCTGCTATTTCAGGGAAAAATTCGAGAAGTTTTTTATTGAATCCCGGTATATCCTTGGTAGGACCCTCTTCATACTTTCCTATATCCACTACCATACGGATAACCGGCTGATGACTGTATATATTCCTTCCTTTAAAGCAATAAATGCTTTGAATCTGCACCTTGAAAAACCTCCTGATAAGTTGAATTACAACATTTAATTGTGTTTGTTTTCTTTAGGCCTTATTATTTTTCTCTGACTGATATCATATCCGTATCCACTGGGTAATATGTGTATGGTTACATTTGACAATGCAATTATTTCCTCTGATTTTAACTCTGAAACATTTGACTCCTGAATAGTGTACCCATCAATTACGGTAACACAGTTTGTGCCTATTACCTCAAAAGAAGCATTTGAGTATACCTTTATCGAGGTGTCTTCATCTATTCCGATTCCCAGAACGGAAGGGTTTTGTGCAACTCCTATCAAAAGTCTGCCCAGTCTTCCCCTCTGCTCAAAGTGCTGATCTATTATAACCTGATCTATGAATCCAAGTCCGGGAGACATGCCAAGAGTGCATTTTCTTGCAGCGGAATTCCCATTACCGTCAACTATCATAACACTGCTCATTACTGAAGCTCCTGCACTTGTTCCTATGATAGGTATACCCTTTTTATACATATCCATAAGAACCTTGGCAGTTTTTGTACCGCCTAATATACTTGTAATTCTAAGCTGGTCCCCTCCGGTAAAAAAAACCCCTGCAGCACCGGATATTTTTTGGGCTACAGAGTCGCTGTTTGCATCTGTTCTGCTGTCAACATTTAAAACATCTATGGATTTTACTCCAAGTCTTGAAAAAACAGCCCTATATTCCTTACCGACTTCTTCGGGTTTTTGCGTAGCTGTTGTCAAAACCATGATTTTTGATTCCGGTCCCCCGCACATTTCAATGGCATGCTTGAGTACCTTACTCTGGCCCCACTTATCTTCGGCCCCTCCTATTACCAGCAGGTTGCCGTTCACCAAGTCTTCCATGTTTTCCTCCAAATATATTAAAGGTATATTATCAATTAAATTTAAAATCCAAAATAACTCATAGTTGTAGCCAAAAGTCTGTTACTAAAAGCCAGTCCGGCCCCCATGAGTAGAATTGAGGCTGTAACAAGCATGACTCCTACTCTGCTTTTCTCATCTTTAGCGGCAAGAATACCTGAAATCACTCCTACCATACCGAAAACAAACGGGTAAATGAAAAGAGATAATACCGCGGAAATCCAACCTCCTAATAAAATAAAACCCTTTTTGAAATCTACGTTATGTTGAGATATTTCGTGAACACTCATAATCTTCACTGCCTCCATATGCCGTTTTCGCAGCCGTTAATAATGTAATAGTAGTTAATTCATTGCCTATTATTTGCAAAATGTAACTTTACTATTCATTTAACTAATAAATTCAAAATAAGGCATTTTTATATAATTTAAAACTGTTTTTTTGGCATATAATAGTAATTGTTAAAAAAATAGGAGGCCACAATGAAAAAGTTGCTTATATTTATAGCTTTTGTATTGGTTTTGCTTTTTTGCACTCCCATTACTTTGTCAGAAATAAAAACTGATTGGTCAAAAGAGTCTTCCAATGCAGGACAAAACAACCCAAACCTTTCACCGACGGTTTTATATACCTCCATGGGCTCAAATTATTTAAAAATAATGGTTCTTAGTAATAATTTATATATAACAGATATAAATAAGAACTTTGATTTAAAAAACTACAGTAAAGTTGGTGTTGAATCGTCTTCCACAAAAGTTCTGGTTAACAAGTACACTCCTCTGGAAAAAAGCACAGTGAATGATGACCTTGTGAATATTGATTCCAAAAAAATAGTCCTTGAAAATCAGGGGTTGAAACTGAAGCCCTCCACTGCCAAAGCATTATATTCCATGCTTGACTCCGCAAGAAAGGAAGGTGTTGAGGGATTTGTTTTAAACAGTGCCTATAGGTCAGAAGCCTCTCAAAAGGAAATATTCAACTACAATCTCAGTGTTTTTGGGAAAAAAAGTAAAACCTATAAAGAAGCCCTTGAAAAGACTCGTTTACTGGTGGCGATGCCCGGTTTTTCCGAGCATGAGACAGGTCTTGCGGTGGATTTATTCAGCATTAATGGACAGCACAGAAATGATTTTGAGGGAACCAAAGAACAAATATGGCTGAACTCAAACGCTTATAAATACGGCTTTATACTAAGGTATGACAGTAAAAAGACAAACATTACGGGAGCAACCTATGAGCCATGGCATTTTAGATATACGGAAATTCCTCTTAGTACGTATCTGTTTTCAGAAAACCTTTGCCTTGAGGAGTTTTATCAGAAAATTTTCTCAGGTAATATTCTAGAAGGTAAAGATTCTCTGTTCATGAAAGTTGATGGACGCCAAAAGGTTTATTGGAGCGGCAATACAAATACATCTATTGAACTTGAGCCTGTAAAAAAAGATGTGTTACTCTTAACCGTTAAATATTGACGTTAAGGATTTCAGTGATTAATACTGAGTCATTTCATACAATGCTTCTGTAATTTCTTCTGAATTCCCCCGGCCTTAACCCCGTCTGCTTTTTAAAAACCTTGTTGAAATAATTGCGGTTATTAAATCCTACCTTAATCATTATTTGATTTATAGGCATATTTGATTCCTGCAATAACAGTGCGGCTTTAGTAATCCTTACCCTGTTCAAATAATCTATTGGAGTAACACCAAGCTTCTCTTTGAACTTCTTTGAAAGTGTTGTTCTATTGGTATTGAAGTTGCGCGTTATAGTTGCAATCGTTATATTATGAGAATAAAAGGAATGCAGATAGCTGATTACATCCTCTATTCCCGTTGAGTTATCTGTATTCGGCATAGTATTATTACATAATAAGACTTTACTCGAATGTTGATTAATAATTAATAAAAGTTCCAATATTGCAGACCTATATATAAAGTCCTTATTTAAAAAATAAACATTTTCAGATATATCCATAATCTGTTTTAACAGAAAATCAATTTTATCAATTTGCTTCAGTCCAACCTCTATTTGCCCGATATATTGTCCGGTACGATGTATAAATGGCTGAAGACAAAGGCAATCAAGCCTGTCCGTCTTTGAAAAATTGCTGGGAATATCGTGTATATTATCAACTGTAAACGAGCTGTTAATAACATTTGGTGAAAACGAAAGTCTCGTTACCTCTACATTACATTTATTCTGTATTGCAAAATTTTCACGTCCATTGAAGCAAAAAATAGATATTGCTGTAAGTATAAGCTTTTTATCATCTATGTTTACATACATTACTCCTTTCCTTATGAACAGAAGATGAAGTTTATCCTTGGAGAATACCGTGTCAAATGTAGATAACGTATTATAAATATCAAGATCAAACCAAGCTGTATTATCTTGCATTAAGCAGCCCTCCTGAGACTCAATACTTTCAAAAAAAATACAAAGGTTTCCCAACTGATAATTTTATCAACATAATACCAACTAATCTAATTTAAATAATACTTTTTGCAGTATATACCAATTTTGCCTTATTTGGTATATAATTACATTGCTATAAAATAACTATGATAAAGATAAAGGAGTGAATATTTTTATGAAAAGAGCATTACTGGTAATTGATGTGCAAAACGAATATATATCTGGAAAGTTACCTATCTCATATCCCTCAAACAGCTTTAGTAACATTCTCAAGGTAGTCAATACTGCCAACGAAAAAAATATACCTGTTATTCTAATCCAGCATACCTCCCCCGCCGAGAATGCAATGACATTTAAAAAAGGGAGTAATGAGTGGGACATTCATCCTGAGCTTTTAAGTAAAAAGCATGCCCAGGTTGTTGAGAAAAAATTGCCCGGCAGCTTTACAAATACAAATTTGGAATCTGTGTTAAAGGATTTGAAAATCGATACTGTTGCCATAGCAGGTTTTATGACCCAGATGTGCTGTGATACAACTGCAAGGCAGGCTATGCATATGGGCTATTCCGTTGAATTTCTGTCAGATGCAACCGGGACACTCCAATTATCAAACAGTGCAGGTACTATTTCTGCAGAAGATCTTCATAAAGCCATTTTGATTACACAAGCGGCAAGATTCAGCAAAGTACTTTCTTCAGATGAGTGGATAAAAAATCTGTGAGCCATGAGCCATATTTTTAAAGCACAGGCTCACAGATTCTGACTATTATAGTTGAAAAATATGTATCAGGCCTTCTGACTTAAGGCCTTTTCTTTTTTCTCACTGTTTATGCTAAATCTTGTATATGCATTATTAGCTATAAGTGAGGATATTGTTAGTACCGCACCGCATAACTCAATACCTTTGAAACTGGTACCAAGGAAAATAGAAATTACGAAGGTTGTTACAGGAACCAGGTTCATAAAAAGTATTCCATTAATGGGTGTAATTATTTTATTGCCATAGTTCCAGAGGAATACTGCCATTACCCCTGCTATAAGAGCCATGTACCCCAGTTGCCAGCTATTTGAAAACACATCGTTCAATGATGGTGTTTTAATAAGGTGCATAGCAGTTCCAGCAGCGGTTAACAGGCATACTGTTATAACTCCCAGAGCGCAGCTTAAGGATGTATATCTTATGGGTGACCAGGAACTGAAGCTTGTCCCTCCAATTGTGTAAATAACCCAGCAGATTGTCCCTAGGAATATCAATATATCTCCAAGCAGGTTGTTTTTTACCGCCAAGAGGTTATTTATGTTACCCTTTGTTATAACCATTATTACTCCTGCCAGGGCAAAAATAATTGTAGCCAGCGTAAAGGGTTTGGGCTTCGCTTTTCCTAAAATAGTATTTACAATAACTGTATTTATAGGCATCAGGGCCATCAAGATAGAGGCTACAACAGCCCCTGAAGTCCCAAGTAATTTTTGCCCCCCAAATGTTAAAAAACTATATCCGGCAAACCCCATAGACCCAAAAAAGTATAATTTCCAAAATTTACCGTCAAAGCCGAAAGATTTTTTTCCTTCTAAAATAAATAATAAAATCAGAAATATTATACCTGCAACCAAATATCTAATTGCTGTAAAATGAAACGGATTTATTACTTTCATGATTACACCTGCAATTGGAAACATTCCTCCCCATGCAACAACTGCAAGAAAGCAAAATATCATTCCCTTTATTAAACTATCTTTTTTCATATAAAACGTTCTCCTTATTTTATTTCTACATTGTTAATATAAATATATCAGGTGCTATTGCCCTTATAGTTTCAATCATTTCCACGTCACTTATAGGTGTAACCCGACCCGACTGATACTGGACATCAACCCAATCTTTAATTTTTTTAACTCTGGGATCTTTTTTGTCAAGCTTTGAATTTTTATCAAGCATTAGGTTATTATTAATCCATAATGTTATTCCTGCAAGGCCGGATGTTTGAGTTACAGAAACACCAACGGGTCTTTTCAGGAGTTTGCCGGTATTGAATATGTTATATATCTCCTCGTTCTTTAACAGACCGTCAGCATGAATCCCCGCCTGTGTTACATTAAAGCTTTTGCCCACAAAAGGTGTCATGGGAGGTATAATATAATCCAGTTCCTTCTCAAAATATCTTGCTATGTCTGTTATTACAGAGACCTCCATACCATCCAGAGTACCCCTCAACTGTGCGTATTCAATTACCATTGCCTCCAAGGGTGTATTTCCTGTCCTTTCGCCTATCCCTAAAAGTGAACAGTTCACACCCGAACATCCGTAAAGCCATGCAGTGGCAGCATTACTTACACTTCTATAAAAGTCATTATGCCCGTGCCATTCAAGTAATTCACTATCGAACCCCGCAAGGGTTCTCAAACTATATATAATTTCAGGTACACTTCTGGGTAATGAAGCTCCGGGATACGAAACACCATATCCCATGGTGTCGCATAATCTGATTTTTACTGGTGTTCCACTCTCCACCATTAGCTTTTGGAGTTCATTGGCAAACGGTAGTACAAATCCGTAAAAGTCAGAACGGGTTATATCCTCAAAGTGACATCTTGGTTTTATTTCCAATTCAACAGCTTTCCTAATGATAGACATATAATCCTCCATTGCCTGTTGTCTTGTCTTGTTCAACTTTTTAAAGATATGATAATCTGAACTGCTTACCAGGAAACCAACCTCTTTGAGTCCAAAATCTTTAACAAGCTCTAAATCCTTACTCAGCGGACGTATCCATCCGGTAACTTCAGGAAACTTGTATCCTCTCTCCATACAGCCAAGTGCGGCTTCTTTGTCCTTATCACTATACAGGAAAAATTCAGTCTGTCGTATTATTCCCTTCTCACCCCCAAGCAGGTGAAGAAAGTCATATAACTTTAATATCTGGTCAACAGTGTAGGGTACTCTTGATTGCTGTCCGTCTCTGAACGTTGTATCAGTTATCCAAAAATTTTTTGCAGGTGATATGGGTATATTTTTGTAATCGAATACACATTTTGGTATCTCGTCATAATTAAATATATCTTTATAAAGGTTTGGTTTTTCAATATCTTGAAGAGTATACGATTCACACCTTTTTTCAAGAATTCCTGTATTTTCATTTAAAACAACCAAGGTCATTCCTCCTTACAATACCAACGTTATCTGCTTTTTATAACATCGTCTTCCGGAGTAAAGTACTCAGTACAACTCATGTTCAAGATTTAAAAGGAAAATTTATTTAAAAACGTAAGAGGTACTCAAATGAACATGAGCTGTACGTTAGAAATACTTTAAACACAGGGGTAGTTGCATTATCTATTTGAAACCCTTATTACCATGCCTTTAAGTTTTTCTAAATTTACTTTTCCAGACATGCTGTAGGGTATAACTGTATTAATTATTTTAAAGTCGTTAAAACCGTTTGACTCTAAAATATTCTTGACTTTGGTTAAGTTACTATTTAGCTCATGATTAATTGTAACAACACAGTATAATCTATCATCGTCTCCTGTAAATATGTACGAATCCTCTATTCCATTAATCCTGACTATTTCATTTTCAAGCTTGTAGATATTGATATCAGGAGTTGAACGGCTTGTCAGGAACAAATATCCGTTGTCATCCATCCAACCGTAATCAGGCGTAACAATATAGTCTGTGTCTTCTATTTCTACCTTGTTTGATTCAGCATTCAGATATCCCTTCATATTCTGGTAGCTGGAAATAGCTACGTGTCCCTTAATACCTCTGGGAAGAGGAATGTTCCTGTCATCAAGGATTTTCACTCTGCTTCCGTCCATTTCCTTGCCCGAACTGTCAGCAATTGCTATCAAGTCATGAGGCTCAGCAATAACATTAACTCCTGTTTCCGTTGAACCATAGTATTCATGTACAATAGACCCAAATACATTAATCGAGCGCCTTTTCAGGTCTGCCGGAAAATGTTTTCCTCCTACGATAATAAAATTCAGACTTATGCTACCCTCTACTACCCTTTCTTCAAAGGCCTTTGTCATTTTTTCCAGAATATTCGGTACAATCAGTGTAGTGGTAATCTTATATTTTACCAAGTCCGCTGCCATGCTAACCGGATTATTTATATCTCCCAATACAATGGTAGCTCCAATGTTCAAAAACAGCCTGCCCCAGCCCATTGCTGAAACATGGTAAAAAGGTACTGTCACAAGAAATAAATCTAACTCAGTAAATCCAAATCTGTCTATAAGATAGGGAAACCGCCTTCCATCAAAGGATTTGTCTCTATAAACAACTTTTGGAATCCCGCTGGTACCAGAGGTAAATGATATAGACTCAAAAGGGCGGCTAATCCCGCTTGCATCGAACTCCTGCTGTGTCTCGTCGGGTTTTCTTACTAAGTCAGTAAACTCTTTATCCACACAAATTGTCAGCAGATTAAGTCCTTTGTTTATCAGCTTTACTTCATCTGCATACCTCTTTGTATATACGATACCTTCCGCATCTATGCTTTTTATGCACTCTATTTTTTTTTGGATACTCCCTGTAAAGTCCAATCCCAAAAATGTCACCTTCAGCGTAGAGAATATTGACATAAGCACAAGCATCTCATATCTGTTTTCAGATATAAAGACAATCCGTTTAAGTTTCTGAATATTATATTTACTGACAATGTTGCTTACACCATTGCCTGTCATCGTATATAAATCGTTATAGGTTAGAACTTTATTACCTTCAATAATTGCTGCCTTTTGAGGGTATTTATCTGACATTTTCTTAAGCTTTGATAATGGAATCATCCTTCAACCTCCTTCATAAATTATTTAACTACTATTAAATCCACTCCGTTTTGCTTTAGTATCTTTATTTTTTCTGCTTCCTTACGGTTTATTATGTCTCCCTTAAAAAGCAAAGGCACTCCCGGAGGGTAAGGAATAACAAAACATTCGCTTATTGCCCCTACCTCGGCTCTATAATCAATCTCATTCTCCGCCGAAATACTATTCTTACGGGGATTTAACATTTTTTCCTGAGTCTCCTGTTGAAATTCTTCCATTGCGTCCAATAGTGTTAAAATATCCTGTTTTTTAATTCCTATATGAATGTTTATAAGGATGGATTTATTGCAGTATCTGTTAATATAAATACCAAATTTATCAAAAGCGTACCTGATAAAGTCTTTTGGCCTTATCTTTAATTTTGACAGGTTAATAGAAATTTTCAGAGGATCCACAAATACCCTGCCCCCATCACCCTTACCGATAAAATCTTTATTATTTATAGCGTATAAGGATAACCTTTTATTCTCTTTGACCTGTTCACAAAAGAACTTAGAAATCAATAGCGAATCCTCTATCATGCGGCTGCCTTCCTTAACGGCCTGTACTCTTGCCAACTCCAGTGAAGCAATAATCGGGTAGCTTGGCGAGGTAGTATGTACAGAAAACTTGTTCTCCAATAACTTTCTGACAAAAGCCTTATCTGCGAAAGTATGAATATATGAACCTTGACGAAGGGCACTTAAAGATTTATGAGCCGATTGAGTAGATACAATACATATTTTCCTATCCGGCATTTCTGCCTGTAAATCTGCAGCTATCTGCATAGCCGTATACTTTTTATAACCCTTGTGGAAATATCCATATGCAAACCATGCCTCATCTATTAAAAAGCTAACATCATCGTTGGCTTTTATACACTCCCTGATTAGCGGTTTCAAGTCATAAAAAACACCTTCATACGAATACCCGTTTAAAATTACAAGTTTGTATGGTCTACCATCTTTAAGTGCCTGTTTATATTGAGAAACAACCTTGTAGAAGTTAAAATAGGAACGTCCTGATGCTTTACATAAATGCTTATACGGGATATATGTAAGCTCACACTTTCTATCCCTGACACTGAAATGGATTGAAATGTGGCAGGACCTGTCAACTAAAACCCGAGCCCCATAATCCGCCATGGTATTTATAACTATCCTGTTAGCAGTGGTTGTTCCCATTGTTACATAAAAACTCTTTCTTGCTCCAAAAGCCTTTGCGGTCAAATCCTCAGATTGCTTTATACATCGGGACGGAAGTACCGGCGTATCAAAATTTTCGCCAGTTATAGTCATTTCAGACCTATAGTAATCGTCCCCAAACAAGTCCTTATATTTATCATATATGGCTGAGGAGGATATGGACTTCTTCCCTGATATGGGAAGAGCGTGGAATGATGTTATATCTCTATTGATAAGCTGCCTTAATTTATCTGCAACAGGGGTCAAGAGCAAATCACAGTTTTCCATTATATTAGGCCTCCTTAACAGCCAACATAGCATTCACGCAGCGAATACCTGTAATTTAATTAAAGCCCTTTTTCGCTACAAAAGCTGCTAAATCGGCATACCTGTTTGAATAACCCCACTCGTTGTCATACCAGGCAACAACCTTAATCATATTATCATTAATAACAATTGTGGACAGAGCATCTACAATGGATGATTCAGACTGACCCTTGAAATCTATGGATACTAGTGGTTCCTGCGTGTATCCCAGAATACCCTTCATATTTCCTTCCGAAGCTTCAATCAATGCAGCATTTACATCATTCTTTACTACGAGCATTTCCGTTTCGATAACAAGGTCAACAACTGAGACAGCAAATGTAGGTACTCTCAAAGCAAGCCCGCTCAACTTCCCTGCAAGCTCAGGCAGCACCTTTTCAACCGCCTTTGTAGCCCCTGTTTTTGTAGGAATTATTGATACATTTGCAGCCCTTGCCCTCCTTAAATCCTTATGCGGTAAGTCAAGAATCTTCTGATCATTGGTATATGCATGAACCGTGGTCATCAATCCTCTGACTATTCCGAAGTTATCATTCAATACCTTAGCCAATGGTGATAAGCAGTTGGTAGTACAAGAGGCATTTGAAATTATGTTATGCTTTTTCGCATCATACCTATCATGGTTAACTCCCATTACTACGGTTATATCATCATCAGGTGAAGGTGCTGATATTATTACTTTTTTTGCATTACCCTTTGTGATATGTAACTGGGCTTTTTCTCTCTTGCTGAATAATCCTGTGGACTCCAAAACAATATCAACTCCCATATCTCCCCAATTGATACTTGCAGGATCCTTTTCCGATAGAATCTTGACTGGCCTTCCATTCACTTTTAAGCCGTTTTTACAAACTTCAACCAATCCATTGTACCTTCCAAATACAGAATCATACTTTAACAGATGTGCCAACGTTTCCGGCGCTGTCAAATCATTAATTGCAACAACCTCCAGATCTTCTGAATACTTTTCCAATAACACTTTAAACGAATTTCTTCCTATCCTGCCAAATCCGTTTATTCCAATTCTTACAGCCATCACATAACCTCCTAACAAATTAATATCTGCGTGTGTGAAATACTCTGTATATGTACTTCATGATTAATAATAAACTGAATACTGACAAAAAATAATTAACAAAAATAAACATTTTAGTAACTATTATCAACTTTTTTATTTTTCCTTCAATATTTAACGATAGTAGAGGTGAATTTAGCTCTTTATTTGTCGAATCAGTATACAGAAGATGGCACAGGATGGTTTACAGACTAATACTAATGGTATTGAAATGGATATAAACAGTAGAAATATGCACCACAAAAAAAAAGGGGCTGTTGCACAATGAATAAATTTTATTCGCTGTGCAGCAGTCCCCTTTTTGTACCTAAAATAGTAAAATGCGGGTCCCGTAGGGCCCGCAAGTGTTGTATAATTTAATTTGTGAAAAAACTTATCCAACATAAAAATTATACCGGATTTAACGGATACTATCAATTAGTTTTGCCTTTAAATTTGGAGATGTTAATACCTGAAGATGATTCTGTCAGACTGCTAAGCCAAATATTGGAGGGATTGAATTACACAAAGTTGTATAAGGCTTACTCTTCTACGGGAAGAAAACCGGCAGTTGACCCAAAGACTATGTTCAAGATAATAACATATGCAAACTCAAATAACATATACTCAAGCAGAAAAATTGAAACTGCATGTAAAAGAGATATTAATTACATGTGGCTGCTCCAAGGGGAATCAAAGCCTGACCACTCAACTATAGCCAGATTTCGCAAGGATTATCTTCCAGAAGCAATAGAAGACCTATTCTATCAAATGGTTCAGCACCTGCATTCTATAGGAGAAGTCAAATTCGAAAACCTGTTTGTGGATGGTACTAAAATTGAAGCAAATGCAAACCGCTATACCTTTGTATGGAAGAAAGTAGTCAATAAAAACGAAGCAAAGATGTTTGAGAAAATCAAAGCTTGCTTAGTGGATATAAACCAGTCATATTTAACTAACTTTTCAGTATCAAAAGATAGTATACTGGCGGATTTAGAGCAAGTCCTTAAATATTTAAAGGATAAGCAAAAAGAAGACAATATAGAATTCGTTCATGGAATCGGTAAACGTAAAACTCAAGTACAGAAATTCACAGAGCAGCTTAAGGAATTTAAAGAACGTCAGGAAAAATACAATGCTCATAACCGGCTGTTCGAGGGGAGAAACAGTTATTCTAAAACGGATACTGATGCAACATTCATGCACATGAAAGATGATCACATGCGTAACGCTCAGCTAAAACCTGCTTACAATGTACAGATTGGTGTAGAAAGCGAATATGTTACCGGCGTTGGAGTCTTTCAGGATAGGAATGACATTGCTACACTGATCCCGTTTCTAAAAAGTATGGAATCAAACTTAGGAAGGTGTTATGAAAATATAATTGCAGACTCTGGCTATGAGAGCGAAGAAAACTATCTGTACTTGGAAGAAAAGCAACAGCAAAGCTACATAAAACCTCAAACATACAAGATATGGAAGAAGAAAAGTTTCAAGAAAGATATCAGCAAACGTGAAAATATGAAATATGATGAAGATAAAGATGAGTATACGTGCCATAATGGAAAACAATTAAAAATGTCAGGAACAACTCATAGAAAATCTGCAACAGGATATCGTTCCGAGATTAGCATATATGAATGTGAAGATTGTAGTAATTGCCCCTATAAGTCTAAGTGTACAAAAGCCCAAGGAAATCGCAAAATGCAGGTATCTAAAACATTTGTAAAAAAGAGACAAAAATCTTATGAAAACATCTTGACGGAAAAAGGCATTCTTCTAAGAGTAAATCGTTCCATCCAAGTTGAAGGAGCCTTTGGGGTTCTAAAAAGTGACTATAATTTTAAACGATTTTTAACTAGAGGGAGAACCAGTGTCAAAACGGAATTTATGCTGTTGTGTTTTGGCTATAACATAAACAAGCTACACTCCAAAATTCAAAATGACCGATGTGGAAAAGAACTTCATGAAATAAAAGCCTGCTAAAATTCCAACGAAATCTAATAGGCCTATTAAAGTGCGCTCAAATTCAATAAAATCAGGAATATCCTACAGGATAATCAACAATTTAGCAATAATATATATTGGAGCAAAAGAAAGGAGCATCACTGACTACTTTCTAAGTAGTTTTGCGACACTCCCTTTAGGAATTGTATATATGTTTAACTACATATGCTCTCTAAGGAGCTTTCCCATCTCCTTGGTACCAACAACCTTAGTACCCGGAGAGGCTATGTCAGCAGTTCTGTAGCCCGAATTTAAAACATCTTGAACAGCCTTTTCAATAGCATCTGCTTCATCAGTCAAATCAAGTGAATATCTCAGCATCATAGCCACTGAAAGTATTGTCGCAATAGGATTTGCTTTATCCTGTCCTGCAATATCAGGTGCAGACCCATGTATAGGCTCATAAAGCCCCAGCTTCGAAGAGCCAACACTGGCGGATGGCAGCATTCCGATAGAACCTGTTATCATGGAAGCTTCGTCCGATAAGATATCTCCAAATATATTACTTGTAAGGATAACGTCAAATTGAGCAGGGTTTCTGACCAACTGCATTGCCGCATTATCAACGTACATATGACTTAAGGCAACCTCCGGATATTCCTTTGCCACCTCTTCAACTACCTGCCTCCAGAGCCTTGAGCTTTCAAGTACATTGGCCTTATCCACGGACATAAGCTTTTTGCCCCTCTTCATAGCCGTTTCAAAGCCAACTTTTGCTATTCTCTTTATTTCAGATACATTATACATTTCTGTGTCAAATGCAGCCTCTCCGCCTTCTGAGTCAAGTCTGCCTCTCTTGCCGAAATAAATTCCTCCGGTCAATTCACGGATAACCATAATATCAATACCATTGCTAATTATTTCTGTTTTGAGCGGTGATGCATCCTTTAAAGCCCCATATATAACAGCCGGTCTAAGGTTGGCATATAATCCGAGAGCCGCTCTTATCCCCAGCAATCCCGCTTCCGGCCTCTTATTTCCGGGCAATGTATCCCATTTAGGGCCACCTACTGCCCCCAGCAGCACTGCATCACTCCCCTTACAGGTATCCACCGTAACCTGTGGCAGCGGCTCTCCATGCCTGTCTAAAGCAATACCGCCTAAATCAGCTTCTGTATATAAGAAGCTGTGGCCATATTTTTCACCTATCAAATCTAAAACCTTCAAGGCTTCCGCTATTATATCCGGACCAATTCCGTCTCCCGGAAGCACTGTAATTTTATAATTCATATATTCATCTCCATTCCAGCAGTCTATTAAAGCGAATTATTAATATACTGTATCAACCCGTCGGAAGAAATAATCTCCTGCATAAATCCGGGAAACGGCTGACCCTGATATGTTTTGCCTGTTGTAAGGTTTTTAATCAACCCTTTATCAAAGTCTATTTCTACCTGATCGTCATCCTTTATATCTTTTGCAGCTTCAGGACACTCTAAAATAGGGAGCCCGATATTAATAGAATTTCTATAGAATATTCTTGCAAAAGTTTCTGCTATAACACAGGATATTCCCGAAGCCTTTATAGAAATGGGTGCGTGTTCTCTTGAGGAACCGCAGCCAAAATTCTTTCCGGCAACCATTACATCTCCTTTTTGGACTCTCTGTGTAAATTTATCATCAAGATCCTCCATGCAATGACTGGCAAGCTCAGCAGGGTCTGATGTGTTCAAATATCTTGCAGGTATAATTACGTCTGTATCAACGTTGTTTCCATACTTTATAACCTTACCCTTAACATTCATATCTATCTCCTTTTCCGACAGCGGACAAAATACCAATAAAAATATCCGTGCCTGTTTTCATTTATGTCAATCTCTTATAAATTAAATTTCATCAGGGCCTGCTATCCTGCCTGCTATTGCTGAAGCCGCAGCTACTGCAGGACTTGCAAGGTAAACTTCACTTTCAGGATGTCCCATACGTCCTACAAAGTTTCTGTTTGTAGTTGCAACAGCTCTCTCTCCCTTTGCAAGTATACCCATATGTCCTCCAAGGCATGGACCACAGGTAGGTGTGCTTACAGCAGCTCCCGCATCTATAAATATGTCAAACAGGCCTTCGTTCATAGCCTGCTTCCATATCTTCTGAGTAGCAGGAATAATAATACACCTTACATTGTCGCTGACCTTTTGTCCTTTTAGAATTTGGGCAGCTATTCTCATGTCTTCTATACGTCCGTTTGTACATGAACCGATTACAACCTGATCGATTTTAATATCGCCCACCTTGTCAATGGTACGTGCATTTTCAGGAAGATGAGGAAATGCAACTGTTGGCTTTATTTCAGCAAGGTCTATTTCATAAACTTCTGAATATTGCGCATCCTCGTCAGCCTTGTATACAGTATATGATCTGATGGAATGCTCCTTTACGTATTCAACGGTTTTTTCGTCTACTTCAAATATTCCGTTTTTTGCACCTGCCTCAATAGCCATGTTTGCCATTGAGAATCTGTCGTCCATTGACAGAGCGTTCACGCCGTCACCGGTAAACTCCATTGATTTGTAAAGTGCACCGTCAACACCTATCATTCCAATGATATGAAGGATAACATCCTTTCCTCCAACCCACTTTTGAGGCTTACCTTTTAGAACGAACTTAATTGCTTCGGGAACCTTGAACCAAGCTTCTCCCGTTGCCATTCCCGCTGCCATATCGGTACTGCCTATTCCTGTTGAGAATGCTCCAAGTGCTCCGTAAGTACATGTGTGGGAATCAGCCCCTATAATCACATCTCCCGGTACTACAAGACCTCTTTCAGGCAATAGTGCATGTTCAACTCCCATTTGTCCGACTTCAAAGAAGTTTACTATCTCCATTTTTTTTGAAAACTCCCTGCAAAGCTTAACCTGTTCCGCGGACTTAATATCCTTATTGGGAGTAAAATGGTCGGGTACTATAGCAATTTTATTCTTATCGAATACTTTATCCAGACCAATTTTATTAAACTCTTTGATAGCTACGGGAGATGTTATATCATTCCCCAGAACCATATCAAGTTTAGCTTTTATCAACTGCCCGGGTACTACTTTGTCTATTCCCGCATGATTTGCAAGAATCTTCTGTGTCATTGTCATTCCCATTTTTAAATCCCCCTTTGTCACATGAATATATAAATTTAAACATTTTTTCGTAAAATAAAAGAACTCTTTTCAAGCCTTTAACATTAAAGCAATTATATAATAAGCTTAAAAAGTGTTCTTCCTGTTATTTACCGTTATTTCTTCAATTATGAATGTTTTTTGACGAATTGCGATATTGCATTGGAGTCATATTTGTTTGTTTCTTAAACATATCATTAAATCTCTGTTGATTGGAAAAGCCCACGCTCAGCGCTATTTCACCAACCTTCTGGTCTGTTTCCTGAAGCAGTTCACATGCTCTTTTAATTCTTATGTTTAACAAATATTGCATGGGACTAAGCCCTGTGTTTTCTTTAAAGGCTCTTGTGAAATAGCTTGGACTAAGAAAAACATATTTTGCAATATCCGTTATTGATATCTCCCGTTCAAAATTATTGTGAACAAACTGTATTGCAGACTGCATAAGTTCTTTTATCTTGGGGCTTTTGTTCTTTATGCTGTTTTCCCATTCAGCCTTCAGAGCCCTTGATATAAGCACAAACAGCTCCATCAGCATAAGATAGTTAAGCAGCTCACTGCCTAACTGGTCATTTGTCTGTTCCTTGAGAATCCTGTTTAAAAGAACGATTATATCATTTTTCTGGCTTACTTTTAGCTTAATAAAAGAACCTGATTCCCTGCCGCTTACGAAGTTAATAAAATCTCCAAGAGAAACCTCTGAGAGAGTATGCTCGGTTTGATCCATAAATTTGAAATACAGAACAATAAAGTCGCACCCGTCTTCTGAAGCAACACTTAGTTTATGCCTCTGGTTTGGTTTAATTATAACAATATCATTTGAGCCTACAGAGACGTTCTGTTCTCCAATCTCGAATACACCGCTGCCTGATTTTATATAAACCATTTCAAAGGTTTCATGCATACTTAGTCCCTTTGACCACTCAGCATCATGGTATCGTTCAATGGCTTTTACACTGGTAACGGGAATAAAGCTTGCCGAGCCCAGCACACCTTCCCACGCTTTGGGAAACGTCGTTGTTTCCATATTACCCAACTCCCTTCAACCCTAGATAGTCCGCACCATATAGGACAAGGCTTTTCTAATTTTTTGGTCTACGGAATACTTTAAATCCACTGTCTGACTTTTTTTTGTCTCCAAAAGTCTTTTTTCTGTCATCCGTCCTATTTTGCTTAAAATTACCGGTTTTACTTTTTACGGCTCCTGCACCTGCCGGACTTCCGTATTTAGACCTTTCTGCAGGCCTCTTGCTTCTTTCCTTTTTATATTCAACAATCTTTCCATTGGACATGGATTTTGGAATTATCTTAATTTTCAGTTCCTTTTCAAACTTTTTCATGAACTCTATTTCTTTTTCGGTTACAATGGATATTGCCACACCCGGTTTCCCGTTTCTGCCTGTTCTGCCTACTCTGTGAAGATAGTCCATTGACCTTTCAGGGATATTAACATTAAAAATATGGGTTACATCTTCTATATCAAGCCCTCTGGCTGCAATATCAGAGGCAATTAGAAGCTGAAGCTTACCATTTTTGAAATCGTCCATGGTTTTCTTCCTGTCGGATTTTATGTGTGAACCATGAATACCTCCCGCTTTCAGCTTGTGATATCTGAGCTTTTCTTCCGAAACAAAAATATCCTCGCTGTTTGCAAAGAAGGCAATCGCTTTCTTGGGATTTATCATTCTTACAAGCTTTCTCAAAACATCAATTTTTTCTCTTTGCTCAGCCACAAAATACAGGTGTTCAATAGCATCCGGAACACCCATGTCCGATTTACTCTCTATAATAAGAGGTTCCTTCATTAAAGGCATGGCACGCTCAACTGTCTTTTTAGAGATAGTTGCGGAACACATTACTATCTGCCTTTCCTTCAGAGTTGTCTTAATAACAGCCTTTATGGAATCTAAATTATAATCATCCAGAAGTCGGTCTGCCTCATCTATAATAATTGTTTTAATGGTATGTGCTGAAATCTTCTTTTTTTGAATCAATTCCAGTATTCTTCCGGCTGTTCCTACTATTATGTGGGGTTTAAGCTTTAGCTTATCCATCTGCCTCATAATATTTACATCGCCGATAATAGGAGTAGATGTGGCCTTAATTTCAGAATTTTGTGAAAGTAATTCTATCTGCCTTTCAACTTGTATTGCCAGTTCGTGGGTAGGCACCAGTATAAGTGCCTGCATTTCCTTTTTGTCAACAGAGAGTTTCATGAAAAGAGGCAGCAGATATGCCAGTGTTTTTCCCGTTCCCGTAGAAGAATGAAGAATTACATCTCTGTTCTTCAGTTCCTCGGGTATAGCCTTTTGCTGTATATCGGTAGGTACTGTTATACTTTCCTTTTTTAATGCCTCCACAAGGGTCTTGTCCAGCTCCATGCCCTCAAATAACTGCTCCATGTCATTCTCCTTTACACACTGCTTTTTATTTTTTCTTGCTGTTTTCTATCTTTTCAGCCAGTTCGTTCAGATAAGTCCACCGTTCCATTTTCAAGTCCAGTTCCTTTTCAAGCTCCTGCTGTTTTAGAAGAAGCTCCTGAAGCTTTGAAAAATCCGTTGCGGATTTATCAATATCCTTTTTTACATTTTCTATGTCGGACTCCAGAGCAGCTATCACATCGTCTATTTCATCAAATTCCTTTTGCTCTTTAAAAGTGAATTTGAGAGGTTTTTCCTTATTCTTTTGCCACTCTGTCTTATTTTGTGAACTGTTACTATTTTTATCCGGGTCTGCTGCCCTTTCTGTACCATCCTGTTTTTCCCGTCCTGCTGCATACTCTCTGTAATCCGAGTAGTTTCCGGCATACTTGGTAATTTCTCCATTACCTTCAAAGGAAAATATCCTGTTGGCCATTCTGTCCAGAAAGTATCTGTCATGGGACACGGTTATAACCGCTCCCGGAAATTCGTCCAAATAAGCTTCCAAAATTGTAAGTGTCTGAATATCCAAATCATTTGTAGGTTCGTCAAGTAATAATATGTTTGGAGCACCCATAAGTATGCTAAGAAGATACAGTCTTCTTTTCTCTCCGCCTGAAAGCTTTGAGATAGGCGTCCACTGAACACTCGGTGGAAACAAAAATCTCTCCAGCATTTGTGAAGCACTAAGGCTTCCGTTTGCAGTTTCTATGTGTTCTGCCACTGTTCTGATATATTCAATAACCCTTAAGTTTTGATCCATATCCGTATTTTCCTGAGTAAAAAATCCTGTCTTTACCGTCTCGCCTATTTCTACCTTTCCCGAATCAGGTGCAATCTGGCCTGAAAGTACCTTTAAAAGTGTTGATTTCCCGATTCCGTTAGGCCCTATGATTCCTATTCTGTCATCTCTTAGCAGTACATAACTGAAATCGTTGATTAATGTCTTATCATCATAGGATTTTTTTATATTTTCAAGTTCAATTATCTTTCTTCCAAGTCTCGCAGCTCCCACCTGAATTTCGATATTTTCATCCTGTTTGGGTGCATCTGCATCTTTGAGCTTTTCAAACCTTTCGATTCTGGCTTTTTGCTTGGTAGAACGTGCCTGTGCGCCTCTTCTTATCCATTCCAATTCATTCCGGAAAAGGTTCTGCCTTTTTCTTTCAGAAGCCTGTTCCAGCTCTTCACGTTCCGCCTTCATTTCAAGGAATCGGCTGTAGTTAGCCTGATAACTGTAAAGCTTCCCGTTGTCCAGTTCTATAATTCTGTTTGCAACTCTGTCCAGAAAGTATCTGTCATGTGTAACCATCAAAAGAGCACCTTTTCTGGTATTCAGATACTTTTCAAGCCAGTCAACAGTATCATTGTCAATATGGTTAGTAGGCTCGTCCAGTATAAGCAGCTCAGTGGGATTAATTAATGCCCCCGCCATTGCAATTCGCTTTCTCTGTCCCCCCGACAAAGTTGCTACATCTGCCTCAAAACTATCAATTCCCAGTCTTGTAAGTATTGTTTTAGCTTCACTTTCCAAGGTCCAGGCGTTCATAGTATCCATTTGGTGCATTAAATCCAGAAGTCTTTTTTCAAGTTTTTCATCTGCGGGCTTCTGACTGCTTTTTAAAAGTATATCTTCATATTCCCTCAGCAGTACCATAACAGGGGAATGTCCGTTAAATACCTGTTGAAGCACTGTTGTTCCCGGCTCAAAAGCAGGACTTTGTTCAAGATAGCCTACTCTTACTTTATTGGACTTAATTATATTTCCTGTGTCAACAGTCTCAATACCTGCAATTGCCTTTAAAAGAGTGCTTTTACCTGTTCCGTTGACGCCTATAAGCCCGATTTTATCTCCCTCGCCTATACCCAACGATATATCATTAAATAATATTTTTTCACTATAGCTTTTTGAAATACCTTCAGCGGATAAAATATTCAACTGCCTGATTCTCCTTCGTTACTTGTTTTATCTCATGTGTTATTATACCATTTAGGCAGTACAATTGCTGTAATTTATTTGTACCCCTTTACTAATCATTTATAACGTTTTGCATATCCGCATTTTTTACAAAGCTCTTCTACTGCCTTTCTTCCCGAAAAACCCTCATATATTAATCCGGCCCTTTCTGAATACAGTATATCACTAAGAGGCTCTTTAAAAATATTACCCAAAGGAATATTCCCCTCACTGTCAAGACAGCAGGGCACAACCGTTCCGTCCACGAGAATTCCGAATTGGTCTCTAAGCCCATAACAGAACACTTTTTCCTCGGTAATATCCCTGTTTATGTCGGGCCACTCAAATATTTCAGCTCTGCTTATAAATAGTCTGTCCTGTAGTTTCACATTGGCCTGATTCTTAACAGCAAGCCATAAATTGAAATCGGGCTGAAAGGACTCTTCCAGCTTTTTTATAATCTCGTCGTTCAAGTCGTTAATACCTTTTAATTGGTCGCTGTCCATATTCCAAAGCCTTAGTTCGCAGATAATACCCTTCTCAACAGCCTTTTTTATAAAGCTTACAGTGTTATTTATATAGTTGTCCAATAATTCATTTCCTTCATTAGCCTCGAAGCTGTGAAGTGAAATGCTCACCTTCCGTAATGCTTTTGAATCCAGCAACAGCTCACCGCATCTGTTTAACAAAGTTCCGTTTGTAGTGATATTGACTTTAATTAAGTTGTCATAACATATTTTCAGAAAACTTTCCAGCTTCGGATTTAATAGTGGTTCTCCCATAATATGTAAATAAATATACTCACAAAATGGTTCCACTTGTTGTATTATGTGGGTAAATTCCTCTATGTCCATAAATGCCGGCTCTCTTCCGCTATCGGGACAAAAGCTGCATTTCAGATTACATACATTAGTTATTTCAATATATACCTTTTTAAATTTTTTCATTGATTACTCCATATAGGGTGATAGTGCTATTTTACACTAAAAATCATGTTATATATACATGTCAAAAAGCAAATAATAAAAAATAAGATTGACATATTAAATTCAATCTAATATAATCTAATTGTAAACAATTTAATTTTATTCAATAGGAGGTATATACATGACTATTTATGATTTTAAGGTAAAAGATGCTCAAAAGAATGAGATTTCAATGGATTCCTATAGAGGTAAGGTTCTTCTTATTGTTAACACGGCAACAGGCTGCGGATTTACACCTCAATATGAAGCTTTGGAAAACCTGTATAAAAAATATAAAGACGAGGGCTTAGAAATTCTTGATTTCCCCTGCAACCAGTTTTTGAATCAGGCTCCCGGAACTGATGAAGAAATAGTTGAGTTTTGTCAGTTGAATTATGGCGTGTCTTTTAAAACCTTTTCAAAGATTGATGTTAACGGAAGTAACGCAGACCCTTTATATACATTTTTGAAAAATGCCACTCCTTCTGATAAAGAGAACGAGGAGACTTCATCCTTCATGAAAGTTCTTAAAGATTTGGGACAGAGCATTATAGGCTCAAACATTAAATGGAACTTTACAAAGTTTTTGATTGACCGTAATGGTAACGTTGTTGGCAGATATTCTCCAACCTATAAGCCTGAAAATATGGAAGCAAGAATACAGGAGCTTTTAAAGAGCTAGTTTTGTTGTCTATGGCTGATTTTAATAGCGTTGAATCGATATGGTTTTATAAAATTGAATTGTATGATATTCTAATTTAAAGATGACTTTTTAAGGAGAATTTATATGCCGTACGATAAACTGAAATTGGAAAATCAGCTCTGCTTTCCTTTGTATGCATGTTCAAAGGAAATCATTAAAAAATATAAACCTTATCTTGACCCTTTAGGGATTACGTATACTCAATATATAGCTCTTATGGCTCTTTGGGAAGAAGATAATATAACTGTAAAGGAGCTTGGCAAAAAGTTGTTTCTTGATTCCGGTACATTAACCCCTTTATTTAAAAAAATGGAAGCTCAGAAGCTGGTTGTCAGGCAAAGAAGCTCAGATGACGAAAGAAATGTCTATATAAGCTTAACCGAAGAAGGAAGAAAACTCAGGGACAGGGCAGTGGATATCCCCAACAGACTTGGCAGCTGTATTGACTTGCCTATGGAAGAGATAGTGCAGCTTCAAAAATCTCTTCACAAGCTGTTACAGCAATTGGTATAACTTATTTAGTTTTCACATTGGCTCTTTCAAGCTTTGCCCCCCCGAAGCATGACAGAGCCAATTTTCTTTGAGTAAATATCCCGGTAATTTTTATACCCTTTATATACGCAAATAAATAGGTACCTTTCTCAATCATATTTGATTTAGGATTGCTGTTTATGAATATTCTGCTGCTCCCTTCATATGAATCCGGCCAGCAGCTCTTTGCTGCAGCATTGATTCTGTCTTCAATTAGATATGGTGTTTCAACCTTACCTGCTATTACTTCTCCTGATGAAGTTTTTATCCTGTAGTCTACATCTCCTCCGCTGACTGATGTGGCACAAATAAGCAGATTTCCCTTAATATCCGTTTGCCTTTGACTGGAGTTTCCTTCAAATACTGAAAGAAAGGTTGTTTCAGCCTTATCAATATTTATTTCAATACCGTCTGTAAGCCTTGTTCCGGTGTTTTCATCAAATCCCTCTGACAGTCCTTCAAGGCTTTTATCCTTGTTAATATTCTGAACGGCAGCTGTTACGGCATAATCCATTGCCTTGGAAACAGAATTCCTCTTGTAGGTGTAAACTGCGTAATCTGCTGCGCTCACAAATACAAGTAATACAAGAAAAGTCACAGCCAAGCCAATAAAAAGTACACCCAAACCTCCGCCTTTTGTGTTCTTAATCCTCGCTACTGTTTTTTTCAACTCTGCATGTAGCTTTTGCCCTGTAGTGTAATTTGTTTTCTTCATTATGAGAATTAACCTCCGTCTTGGAAAAAATGCTCTCATTCTCCGATTCAACATATATACTGAATATTTCTCCCCTGTCAAGAACACTTCCCAAAGCATAGCTGCCAAGTCTGCCAACGGTTCCATCCGGCTCTATTGTTCCGCATTTGATACTGATATTATTTGCCCGGAAAGTCCCCAGTCTGCCCAGCTTTTCAAGAAGTTCCTCCCGGTCACTGACAGTCATAACCCCTGTAATCATAACCTTGTGAGCAACACTGTCCACAGTATTTTTTACATACCTTTGCTTGGTGTCATATTCATAAAATGTGAGAGTTTTAAAAAAGAGAACTGCAATTAACGGAATAATAATAAGAAATGCATATATTTTATTCATCAGACCTCCCAAGGTTAGTACAATCAATCATCTTTAATATTTTCGTTAAGTTTTTTTACAGACTGATAAACTTTCTCACCGGTAGCCGATATAAGCTCCGATGTGGGAACTACAGTTCCTATCACTAAAGCCACACATAATGCAAACATAATTATTGCAATTATTATATTTTTCATATTTGCCCCCTATTAACGTATAGTGCCGCTAAGGGTGTTTATCTGAGAATCTACCGTATCCAACTGCCCTTCAACCTTAACGCCGTTTTCCCTGCCATGATTGGCAAGAGGTACAATTACGGCAACAAGAAGTGCAATTGCTATTGCAAACATTGCTATAGAGATAATAATTTTTTTCATAGTATTTTTCCTATCCTTTCTGTATTAATTTAATATATTTTCAATACGTGGCAATGCCCCATATCCCTTGGTTACCGCAAGGTTTCCAGTTTTTGCACCGTGCCTTAATAATGGAATTATCACTCCTATTACAAGCGCCAGTGCTATAGCCAGCATTATTATAGTTATGATTACCTGTTTCATACGCCTCTCCCTTAAATGAATTCAAAAGCCTTATAAACCATATCCAGCATAGGATTCAGCATAAGTCTCGCCAACTCATATACTAATGGTACAATGCTGATAAAAGCTATTAAATCTATTAAATCCAGTGTTTCATCTGCTACCATAATTATTGCCTCATCCCTCTCCATAGCTTCTCTGTCCAGTATTTGCAGTGCAACCTCCTTGTCATGGAGACTGTATATTTCCATAATATCAGCGAATTTAGATAAACTTTTTACGTTTTTGTTTTTCAGGTAATCAAAACCCTTCTTTTTATCGTATCTGAAAATAGCTGCAAATTGCTTAAGCCAATCTTCATATGTTTTTGATGATTTTTCCAGTTCACAGATTATGTCAAGTGTATTTATTCCGTCTATTCTGGCGAGGAGCTGAAATATGTATTCGAGCTTGATTATTTCTTTTTTATATAATGCACCCTTTACTAACCACCGAATAGCTAAAAATATGTCCGGCAGGAACAACGAAATCAATATCAGCCACAGATATTGAGGTTTAAAAAACCCAATTTTTTGGGCAGCTCTCCATTTATTTATAAACCACCCTGTCTTTTCATCAATCTCATGTTTATCTGATGAGTTCAGAACCTCAGCTACTTTTTCTCCAACCAAATGATACAACTCTGTATCCACTGAACTTTCAAGTACTTCCTTTCCCACTTTCCATAAAACTGTCCTGTAGAATTGGTATTGCCCGCTATCCTGAGACTGCGGACTGTAAAAAAGTGAATCCTCCTTTTCAGCAGTCTCTATGACAAGTCTTTGTTCATAGCCCATATTTGTATATCTTATAGCGGAGAAAACAACAATACATAACAAGAAACATACTACCTTAATCAGATACAGTCTCCCCAAACTAATACCAACTTCGCTAAGTTCCAGTACACGGCCTTCAAATCTGTTCAGCCAATTGCTCTTATTCTTTGTAAGAATATCAAGAACTTTTTTTACAAAGATGTTTTCTTCAACACTTCCAATAACATCTGTGATATTTTTTCTTTTAGTATCTTTAGATATTTTAATAACCTTGAAACTTAATCCACAGAAAACTGCTAAAACACCAACAATAATCAACAGAATAAATAACATATCCCCTTTTTATCCTCCTTTCTCTTTTATAGTCTTCTTAGTACGCGTACTATTATTAAAGCTGAAAGAGAATAAATTGCTATCTTTCCCGCAGCTTGTGCAGTATTGTAATACAGCCTCATATTTGCTCCTAGAATCATTCTGTTTATGAGCATAATTACAGGCAGGCTGAATATACTTGCACCTAGTGTAAAAAATTCATACCATATAAGCCTTCTGTTTTTCTTTTTCTCAATGTTGTTGTAGCGGGTTATTGTCTTATTCAGCTTATAAAGCTGGTTTATAAGTTCTCCGCCGTTCTCTCTGTAATTTATAAGAAGTGTCACAAATATATTGAACCAGATGTCATTTATTCGTCCCCTTACGGCACATAGGCTGTCATTAATATCAGAGCTGTCAGATACCCTTAACATTATCCTCGCCAGATGTTTATTGGCATTTGAGCAACATTCCTGCAACGCAGGTTTTATTCTGTTCTGTGAAACAAAGGAGCTTCTGAAGGAGTCAATAAAGGAGGGTATTCTTTGCTTTATACTGTATCTGAGATAATCAAGAGCTAAGGTAAAAGTATAATACGGTACCATAAAACATAAGGCAAGTGCGACAAGCTTTGTATACCAAAGCTTCATAATTGCTTCAATTGTACAATAGATTAAAAGGCCGGCTATGGGTATAAGTATAGAGAATATTGCCACAAGCTTTCTTTGGGTAATGTTGTCCAGAATCAGATATCCTAACGCCTTATCAAGTCTCTTTGAAACATATTTTAACGGAAATATTTCTGTAATTACTTCCAAACATTGAATAAACCTTCCTGCCTTGGCCCTTTTAATCCTGTACTTACTTTCTTTGAGAACTCCCTTATATGCAGAAATTCCAATACCTGTTAAAATAAGCAGCAGTCCTGATAGAATTATGATAATATAGGGTTGGTAATTATTAATTATACTAATAAATGTACTAGGTAATCTCCCTATCTCCGTCATATGGTATCAGCCTCCGAAAAAACGTCCCCGGAATCACTGTCTGAATTACCTTTATGAAACAATCTGTTCAATTCTTCTGCATCCGATTGGGTAAATTCGTACTCAAGACAGGATAGTAGTTGCTGCTTTGACAGACCATTTTTGTTTGATATGTATTTCTCTTTTTCCCTGTCAAAAACAAAAAGGTCGTTAATCTGAAAAGTCATGTTTTCTTCACAGGCCAAAACTTCCGAAACCTTGTATACATAACGTTGCCCCGTTTCTCTGTCCAGTTTTATGTGTATTATGAGATCAACTGCATCTGCCACATCAAACTGAGCTTCCCTGAAATCGGTATAGTAGCCGGTCTGCATTAACAGCTGTCTCAGGTCATGGATCATTCGTCTGGAACTGGATGAATGAAAGGTAAAAAGACTGCCTCTTGCCTGTCTTAGCATAGCTTTTATCATTTCAAAGGCCTCATATGAATTCCTTACTTCACCGTATATTACAATATCCCTGTTAAGTCTGAAAAAGACCTCTGTTATATCCGAGGGTTTAAATTCCTTTGTGTATTGCAGCTCAACTATATTCTTTCCGGGATAGTTTGATGAGATATTCAGTTCATGTATGTTTTCTGCCAGACCTATGCTTATATTCGAGTCAAGCTGCTTAATAATAAGCTCGTCAGCCGCAGTAGTTTTTCCCGAACCCTGCTCCCCTATAATAGCTACATTTCTTCTTCCCTTTCCCGCAAGAAGTTCAATAATACGAGCGATTCTGTTCTCAATAAAGTTATCTCTATAATTTACTAATTGAGTTTTAGGAGCAAACAATCTCACATTTACAACATAATATTTTGATAAGGGAGGTCTTAGCGCAGTTACTCTCGCCCCATTTTTTAAGATTGCATATACGAGGGGTGCTCCTGCATTCATTTCTTCTCTCGCCGTTGAAGTTAACCTGTTCTCTATTAATTTTCTATAGCTGCCCTCACTGCTGAAGCAAAAAGCCTTATTGGGGATATGCCTTTTGATACCCTTGTATTGAAGCCAAATATAGTCGCTCCTTGTACAGGCAACTTCATTGAGCACCGGGTCGAAAATCAGTTCATCAAGGATACCATAGCCGTATACCTCCTGATAAATGATTTGGGTAAGCTTTTGCAGCTTTATATCAAAATCGTCGTCTATGCTGATAGAATAGCGGCTTAAATGCTCTGCAAGCTCCGCATCGACAGGCTTGGATATAATCTTTGCGTCACCGCCGGTGTATATATTTTCATAATAATTTATGTGATACTCTCCCAAAATTCCATCAATATTTTCCTGAGTAATGATTTCAGACTTTTCTATAAGTAAAAAATATATGCTGTTTTGCATAAATTCCCTTGCTTTAGGGCTTCCATCCATTGCCAGAAGCTTTTGTGCCTGTTTTGCATTATCAAGAATAATATCTGCCGTATCTTCCTTATATGCTTTTATTCCATTGAGCCCGTTTAGTCTTAATTCTTCCTCCACATACTCCATTAATTCCTTTAAACACAACTTTAGTAATGTTCTCACATTTTTGCCCCCCTTTAAAATCAAAAATAGTTTACGTAAGTATTTCAAATATACTCTTTAAATAATTCATCCTCTTGTTTTTCTTGTTTTTAGTCTTTATATCAAATACTTGGGTTATATACTTTGAAATATCTCTGACGGATTGGTTGCATTCTGTATCTCTTTGTAAATAAAGATGAAGACTGTCCCTGTTTTTCATTTCCTGTAAAGTTTTGCAGTAATCCATCTTATACAGCTTATCCGGTGAAAACCTTCTCTTTATGTCACTTACTTTGGGATAAATATCCCTATACTTTGACATAACATATATTTCATTTCGTTTATGCCCCCCCTTATCTCCCACCAAATTAAGCTTATCTACGCTTTCTGCGTCCTGAACAAATAGATTTATGACCATAGATGATTTTTCCAATACTATGTTAGTGAGAGTATTTTCTTTGCTGGACACAGTATCAAATATGATTAAATCAAAGGTTTTTTTAAGACTGTCAACAAGTTTTGAAAATCCGTCTGCATTACGGTCAACATAAGAGTTTGTAGTTTTATAGCTTCCCAGAAAATATATGCCATTTGACTTTGGAATTAAATCTGCTAACGTCGGGCTTTTATTCTCACAGCCCGCTTCCTGTAGATTTATAAATTCCTCAATTCCGGGAGAAGTCTCATTTATACCCAACAGCTTATAAAGAAGACTGAATTTAGAATTGAGACAGCAAACCAGTATTTTAGTATCCTGTGTTGACATTTCCCTGATTTGGTTTGCCAGAATATACGTAAATACTGACTTGCCGGAGTTCTTGACCTCTGATATCACCGCTGCAGTTTTACCCATTAATTAACCTCCTCTCGCTTTTTGTGTACTGTCACAGTACAGCTCATAAATGAGCTTTCCGCTTCTTGATGCTGAATATATCTTTTCTCTGTCCGTTTTACCTAAAATCAACTTTAAGTAAGCGGTTTTAGAGTTTACTGCTGACTTGGAATCCAAGGCTATTCCGGCATCGTCCAGTACATCCTTCACCTGTATTTTGTACAAAATATCCTCTGTAACCTCACTAGTGTCTCTTTGAAGTCTTATGTCAACATATGAACCTTTTCTTATGAGATTAGCCAGTCTTTCCTCCATACTAACCGGAAGTATAATAATTCTTTCATCATCCCTATACCAATCCTTCCTCTCCAGAAGGTCGTGTGCCCTGATGTAATCATCCCTGTGTATATTTGTAAGTGCCTTTTTCCCTGCAACATTGCCAATTTCCGTTTCAACACCGGAATTCACCCCCGATGCATATACCTGCTTTTTCCTAAGAAAACCTTCTTCTATTACTGTGCCTTCTTTTATATTTTCCGTCGCTACAACAACAGCTACTGTCTTTTCCGTATTAATGGGATATTTCGTAAAGATATATGCAAATATTGCAGAATCCAAAATCAGAAATAAACCTAAACAGATAAGAATCGTCTTTATAATAAGCCTTTTACTCATAGACTTTACTCCTTTTTAACTTTTCTTTTTCTTTGGAATGATTTTATGTAAAATTATATTTGATATAGATTTTTTGAAATTATCAGATAATAGACTAT
The DNA here is from genome assembly GCF_029318685.1 of Ruminiclostridium papyrosolvens DSM 2782. Classification (NCBI taxonomy): domain Bacteria; kingdom Bacillati; phylum Bacillota; class Clostridia; order Eubacteriales; family Oscillospiraceae; genus Ruminiclostridium; species Ruminiclostridium papyrosolvens. The sequence continues at coordinate 110,158 of NZ_CP119677.1, read as the reverse complement.
TGAATCCGGTAAACTCTTCAAAATAGCCGTACATCCATTTTAGATATACATTATCGCTATAGGTCACCTCAAAAAATTCTGTCTTTGTAAACAGTTCTTTTACATTCTCGGATACAAAATTATTAATAACACTATTTAAAAGGATAGCTGAACTTAATTCACCTTTATAAAATTTATTGATTATAAAAGATGTTCTGGATACAATTTTCTCCCCCAAACCCTCCCAATCAAGAACGTTTATTGTTTTGGATATACTAAAAGGATTCATGTCAGAAATGATAAAAATATTGTCCAGATATATTGCTATTGAGTTAAGAATAGTGGGTGGCCCATCGATAAATATGTATCTGTATTTCTCTTGAAGTTGTCCCAGCAGCTTGTTCAAGGTCAAATTCTCCTGCGAATCACCGTTCAATAGGATTGACGGTTTCAGATAGTACATGTTAGCTTTTATTTTTTGTGGAAGAGTTGAAGGAAAATTTTCACCCTCCCGGGCAAAAATTTTAGCTAGATCTCCTGACTTACTTAAATCAACTATACATACGGAATTACCAGATTTCGAAGCTTGTTCGGCCATTGCCCCTGTGAGAGTAGAAACACCTGTGCCGCCAACTCCCGTTAATGCGGTTATTTTTGAAAACAGGTAGGATGGGGATGTTCCATGAAGGGAGTTTTGAATCAGGACATCCGAACTTACCAAAATATAGTGTCTAAGGGCTTCCATGAGTTCTTCTGCTGTCCTGTATCTGAAATCAGGCTTTGGGTCTATACATTTTTTAAGTATTTGGTACATTATTGGTGAAAGATAATCTGAGAAAATATTATTATGATAAAAAGAATAATTCTTTACGGGGTCAACTCCCGTGATAAGATGAATTAAAGTAATTCCTAAAGAATAAATATCCGATGCGGGGTATAAATTGCCTCCCATAAACTGTTCGGGAGCCGCATAGCCTTTTGTACCTATAAAGGCGGTTCCTGTGACACCGGGAGGTTTATCCCTTGATTCGTTTAGTCTGGAGGATACTCCAAAATCAATGAGTTTGATGGTCTCTCCCTTTGTCAAAATAATGTTATGTGGCTTCATATCTCCATATACGACAGGGCCAGCCTTCTGACTGTGAAGATAATCCAGCACGCTGCACAGCTGTATACCCCATTCTGCTGCCCTTTTCTCTTCAACACTTCCTTTTTCATCAAGTATCCTTTTAAGGCAGGTTCCTTCTATATAGTCCTCAACGATATATATACATCGTTCATCCTCATAAACATCACATATTCTTGGAAGTGCGGGATGATTTAATCTCTTTAATATCTCGGGTTCCAAGTAACCGCTTATGGTTGAAGCCCTGCCCTTTGGAATTTCCTTTACAGCCCAGAGATTCCCCAACTTGGTATTTTCCGCCAGATACACATCTCCGCAGCCACCTCGCCCCAGTAACTTTATATATTTGTACTTAAAATGAAAATAATTATCCTGCATTTTGAAAACACCTATGCCCAATAACGTAAATTGTAATTGAAATATTTTTAGATAAAATAGAAAAATATAGAAATGACAATTAAAATTATAAAACACATTCTTCCTAATTGCAATCTTTTTTTACAAAATTTTAAACCCCGTCCTGATTAAAGTCGGGAATATACTGTGTGTCCGAAGATTCCCTTTCCTGAACATAACCCTCTTCCAGTCCAAGTTTGTAAAGATGGTTAACGGCCCTTTGGTACTCATTTCTTGTAATAGGCCTGTTTATCTCAGAAAAATTCTTTGCATTGTAATAAGGCGTGTACTGGCTCATAAGGGATACATAAACATCTCCGGGCAGATTCTCGGATATCCAGTTCAGAATACCTATACTCTCTTTAACATGACCGGGCAAAATCAGATGTCTGATAATAAGTCCTTTTTGTATAATACCTGAAGAGTCCAGTACCGCCGAACCCACCTGTTTATGCATTTCAATAATTGCATTTCTGCAAACTTGAGGATAGTCCGGTGCCGCCGCATACTTTACAGCTGTTTTCTCTGAAAGGTACTTAAAATCAGGGAGATACACATCTGTGATTCCCTTCATATCCTGTAAATTTTCCGGCGAATCATATCCATTTGTATTATAAACTATGGGAACATTAATCCTACCCTGCTGTTTCAACGGCAGAATTGCTTCCTTAATAGCTTTTGTATAGTGAGAAGGATTTACAAGATTAATATTATGAGCACCTTTTTTAATCAAATCCAAAAAAATCTCCTGTAGTCTGCTTACGGTTATTACCTTTCCATACCCTTCCTGACTGATTTCATAGTTCTGACAAAATACACACTTTAAGTTGCACCCACTGAAAAATACTGTTCCGGAACCATTGGTGCCACTAATACAAGGTTCCTCCCACATATGCAAAAAAGCCTTGGCAACCTTTGGGAGTTGCGGCACCCCACAAAAACCCGTAGTATTATTTCTGTCTATTCCGCAATGTCTGGGACAGCAGCTGCAAATCTCACTCATAACACAATTCCCTCACTTTAGACATGTTTTAACAATTATCGATATTGTATTTACAATCCCTGTAAATAAAAATATAATAAAGCTTGGGAATTCATAAGTCAATATGGTATTTCTGTAAGTCTGCAAGCATCCCTTGGGATTTGATATAATATATTATAATGGAGGACAGTTTATATGCGGCTTTTTCCTGTTGCTTATGCCGAGCGCAAAAGTGTTTTACCTAAGAATATTTTTTTGGCAGTAATTTATATATTGGTTTTAGTGTTAGCCGCTGTAGCTGCAATCTCTTTTTTTTCTGCGTGGAGAATTACTCATCCCGCAAAGGTTACTACTCCTCAGATATCCTCAAATATAGCGCCTGACTATAAAAATATAAGCTTTACGGTTGGTGAAGGCAAAGAAAAAATAAACGGTTGGTTTTTCCCCTATAGTGGCTCTAAAAAAACTGTTGTTATGGTTCACGGCTATGGAAAAAACAGACTTCAATTTGAGGAGCAAACCTTTCCACTTATTGCAAGGCTGAATAGAGAAGGTTTCAACGTAATGACCTTTGACTTAAGAGGTTCCGGCAACTCATCGGGTTCAACTTCAACCTTTGGTAAAAATGAGACTGTTGATATTTTAGGTGCTGTAAAATATCTTAAACAACGGACTACTGAGCAGATTATTCTTATGGGTTTCTCTACGGGAGCATCTTCATGTCTGTCCGCACTGACACAGACTCCCTATAAGGACAGCATTATTGGAGTAATTGCAGACAGTCCTTACTCAAATATTGATAATTATGTTGATTATATAGTGGAATCGTCAATGTGGCTGCCTGACATCCCCTTTAAACCGGCTGTGAAATTTGCTGTTAAAAAGATATCAAAGATTGATAACTCACTGGACGTAATATCAAAGATGTCTTCTATTATTCCAACTCCGGTACTTTTGATTGATGGGGCACAGGATAATCCACATACCGATGATAATACAAGGTTGATTTATGAGATGTATAAAAGAAAAAGTCCCGTACAGGCACATTATTGGAACTCAGGTGCTGCCAATTATGGTGAAAGCTATTTATCAGCTCAGGATAAGTATATTGATGAGGTAGTGAATTTTTCAAATGAATGTGTTGAGGAAGCTGCCAAGGCAGTTAAAAAATAGCGAAAAAGTTAAAGTGCAACTGTTAAACCCATTTATGGCGATTTAACAATTGCACTTTTTGTTTAATATCACATAACCTTACTTACATTATGAATTATCCCGCATATTCCTTAATTTCAAAGCTTGCTATCTTGCTATATGCAATATATTCCTTTCTGCTTAGGAAGGGTTTGATATTGTTCTTTTTAGTAATTGTGTAGTACGCCGGAGCACTGCCATTTGAGCTTTTATCATACCAAGTTAAAAAACTGTCAAGTTCAGCAGCATTTAAATCGTATTCCTTTATCACTCCATTAACCATTGTTATTTCAAGTATTGCACTGTTTCCTGTAATAACAGGGGGATTCTCATTGCCGCCATTATCGGAGCCGCCTGTACTGGTAGGTGTATATTCTTCTACGGAGTTTGTAGTAGCACCTCCTATATGATATATCTTTCCATTTACTGCAACAGATAGGTCGGAAACTCTTCCTGTAGTCAGAGGTGCATCGTAAGTCCATTTATCAGTTGCAGGGTCATATTCTTCAACTATATTGTGGTTACCTCCAGCACCAACCATATATATTTTACCGTTTAATGCCACTGCTGTACCTGCAATTGGAGTCGGCATAGATGCCTTTGTTGTCCATGTGTCAATGGCAGGGTCATATACTTCTACGGAACCGGAAACCACAGTGCTACTAGTATTAGCACCAGCCAAAACATATATTTTACCGCTTAATACAACCATTTGGTAGTTTGCTCTTCCGATGTTCATAGGTGCTTTTGATGTCCATGTATCAGTGGAAGGGTCATATTGTTCTACAGATTTGAGAGACCCGGTGCTATTAGACCCTCCTATTGCATATATTTTTTCGTTTACAACTGCTACTTTAAAGCTCATTCTATCTGTTAACATTGGCGCCTTTGTTATCCATATATTGTTAGCAGGGTCATATTCCTCTAACGATTTAACTGCATTTCCTCCCATAGCATATATTTTTCCATTTACTACAGCTGCTCCAAAATTTCCCCTTGCTGTGTTCATAGAAGCCTTTGTGGCCCAAGTATCAGTTGCAGGATTGTATTCCTCCAATGATTTCATACATCCGCTAACGTCGCCCAGACCTCCTATTGTGTAAATGTTACCACCTACTACAGCCACTTGATGAGCATATTTTGTATAGGTCATAGGTGCTTTTGTTGTCCATGTATCGGTTGCAGGATTATATTGCTCCACTGAGTTTAAGTTAGCAGCCTTCGTAGTTTTCCCACCAATAACATATATCTGTCCATTGAAAACTACCGCTTCATGACTATACCTAGCATTCGCCATAGGTGCCTTTGTTGTCCAGGTATTGGGGTCTGCCGCAAATACCATACTGCTTGAAATTACCATGATTAACATAAGAATTATTGCGCTAACAGATTTTACCTTGTTCTTTAATCTCATTTTTAAAATCATCCTTTCACCCATATGTATATTTTTGCATTATTATACACCATTCTCCACAGTATGTGCAGTCTTGTAATTTATGTTAACAAAGGCTATAATTAAGTGTTGATTCCCAAATATGTAAAAAGTACACCATGTAAAAATCATGGTGTACTTAATTTTAAGTATAGCTTATTTTTTTGTGTCAAAATAGTATGACTGTTGAGGCAGTTTTCCTCCGATATTATAACCGTTGTTTGCTATTTTACCTTGTTTTACCTGCCTTATTTGTCCACCTAAACTTTCCAGAACATCTCTGGCTTTCATGTTATTTTGATTTTCAACGTTTTGAATTTCTTTTATGGTCTGAAATATTGTCTTAATAGTCTGTTGTAATTGCACCATTTCTCCATAATCCGATATGCGTACTTCTTCCATACTCTCTATTCCCAGAATAGATTTCAGCCTTGAAAAATACACTTCAAAGGCGTCATCCAACTCATTTATATCATCTATTAGTTTTTGCTTTATGTCAATTAGATTTTGCAGTTCCTCTATACTGTCTTCAGTTATTACTTCTGCCTGCTTTTTTGTAAGAATTAATATTTTTTTCATACTATCTGACTTTTTCAAGGACAAATCAGTAAGCTTTTGAATATATTGTTCAGGTGTCATTACTTCTCCCTCCAAAGCCTCTTAATTAATAAATACACCTCGCACTAAATTACTTGACTGTGTGCGAGGTGCCTTTTGCTATTACAATACTTACCTTGCAATCTGATCTTTAGATGAAACCTGTCGTTTTGCAAGCTTCATAGCCTGAGTCCATGTATCTCTTAAATCTTTTGCCATTTCCAACATTTCTTCCAGAATAGCTTTATCCTTTTTTATATTTGCCTGAATTAATCTTCTATACATGTAATCATATATACTATCCAAATGTTTGGATACCTCGTACTTCATATCCAAGGTCACTTGAAATTCTCTCACTATATCCTGTGCACGAATAATTGAGTTATTGGCTCTTTCTATTTTCCTTTGGTCAATAGCACTCTGGGCCAGCATAATAAATTTAACTAAACCATTATACAGCATCAGAGTAAGCTCCTCCGGAGTAGCCGTGTATACTGAATTTTCTTTATATTGATTATAACCGTTGTTGACCATCATTAGCAACCTCCTGCTGTTCTCTAGCCTTTATTTATTGTCCGGAACTGAATTGGGATGAAAGCCAGTTTGATTGTGAACTCATACGGCTCAGCATTTTTTCCATGTTTGCATACTTTGCATATAGTGTATTTTCCTTGGAAGTGAGCTTTGAATTTAAATCAGCTATTGTTCTATCAAAGCCCAAGACCTCCTTAATTAAGGAATTAGTATATTCGGATACATCCCCTACCTGACCGGCTTTCATTATCAAGGTACCAACATTGCTCTTAGCATCAGGGGTAGTTCTGATTGCATCCTGTATAATATCAGAAAATCTGTCCGCAAGCCCTGATTCTTTAAATCTTTCCTTTTTGATTTCAGAATCACCGGATGCCTTATAATACGACTTATCCGAAGTGGCTGTAAAAAGATTAGTAACCTCGTCAGGGTTATTAGCCAGTGCTTCCTTTAGCTTTGATTCATCTATTACAAGTTTACCCTTTTGACGAAAATCTGTGGATGTAGTTATGCCTATAGAATACAAACTTAAGCCCACGCCCTCTACCGAGCCATATAAAGCAGATCTCAATCTGTCCAACGTATTCTGTATGTCAGTGTTGCCGCGAAGCAATCCCGATTTAGCTTTTGTCTCCCACTTTTGAATCTGATCAGCTGTCATGGATGCCTTTTGTGACTCTGTTAAAGGTGTATAACCACGATCTTTTTTCTCGCTTATTTTTGAATTCAGCTTATCAATTAAAGCATTATATTGATCAACAAAACTTTTAATAGTATCGAAGGTCTTACTTGTATCACTTGTCACTGTTACTTTTACAGGATCTGCACCGGCAGGCAAATCCTTTGAAATATTAAAGGTAAGTCCTGCATAAGTAAATGAATTATTGGGTCTTACTATAGTCATGGACGTTCCGTCCGCACCTGTAACCGTAACACTTGCATCACTTCCTACAGCACCTGTTCCGGCTATTCCCAGTGACGACATGAGACCTCCTGAGGTATCCACTATATCAAGCTTAGAGGTGGCTCCTGAGTCCTTAGCCTGTATTGTAAAGCTATTTGATGTAACATCATAGCTCATGGTTGCATTAGCAGTAGTATCCATATTGACTCTTCTCATTATATCACTTATTGATGTTGTTGCAGGGTCAAAGGAAAATGCCGCAGTCCCCTTGGAGCTTGTTATTGTAAATTCTATGTTTTTTGAAAAAGTGCCATCCGGGTTTTTAATTGATGTCCCATCGGAATTTTTAAATGGGTCAATTGTAAAGCCTGCACCTATATCTGAAAGCACCGCTTTTAAATCAACCTTATTTGATGTATTGGAGTAGTCAATCTGAAGAATTTCATTAGTTGCTTTATTAACTGTATACCCGGTAGAAAACTTCACACCTGCATCGGCCTTAAGTATAACCTTCCCATCTTTTATGTCTGCTGTTACACCTGCACCTGCTCCAAAAGCTGCATCAATTCCATTCTGAATAGCAGTTTTTAAATCCTCTGCTTTTTCAAAAGTGGAGTTTCCGGCTAGTGGCTGTACTGTAACAGTTTTTGCAGTATTTCCTATAGTAAGCTCAAATTGATTATTGCCGCCATTTAACACAAAAGGGGAAGTAGCCGATGGTACTGCACTGAACAATTTTCCTGCTCCTTCATTATTGACGGTACCTATATTGAATGTATCCGTGTTTCTAAGAGTAGTAAATTTAAGCTTCCCACCGTCATTCTCAACCTTTATTTTTCCATTGCCTGATGAATCTGCTCCAAATGCATTGTTTAATTTACTTTGGAGTTGTGAAACCAATGCATCTACACTGGAAAGCTGCCCTGAGTCATTGTCCAAGGTAATATCAACTGTTTTGCCATTCAGGGTTATTCTAAATATATTATTATAGCTGGAGCTTTTCATTGTATCTAAAGCTGCCTGAGAAATCACACCTGTCTCAACAGTATTAGTTACATTCGCCCCCATGGATATCCGAGCATAAGTTGCTGCAACAATATCTGATAACGAATATACTCCGGCTTTAGCCCCGCCACCTGCAACTACACTGATAACGTCAGAAGAACTTCCGGCAGCCATTGCAGCGGTATAGCTGGAGAACGTAGATGTCAATTTCAAATTGGTGGTGGAAGAAACACTATCAAAAAATTGATTATAAAAGCTCTGCAGTGATGATGTGACGTCTCTATAAGCATCAATCATCCACATATTCAGCTCTCTGCTTTGCTTTATCTTATCAATTCTCGCCTGATCCTTTGCCAGTGCAGCCTTTACTAAAGCATCGGTATCAAAACCCGATACCATTCCGGTAACCCTTTTGTAATTTGTATTGCCCTGCACTCCGTTTGTGTTTGAGTTAATATTCATATCTCTACCTTCTTTCATCAACTAATATGCCGGCCATTTCACATATTTTTGCCACCATATCTAAAACCTTTTCGTTAGGAATCTCACGAATCAGCTCATTCGTTTCCGAGTCAAATACCTTTACAACTATCTCATTTGTCTTTTCATGAATGGAGAATTCAAACCTTCTGTTCCCTCCGGAAATAGCCTTATTTGCTTTTTGTATTGCTTCTATAACTACTCTCTCAGAGACAGGCATGTTGTCTTTATCATAATTGTTAATTTGGGAAATTGACTTTGTAGTTGTCAACACCCTCTCAGGTTTGCCTATTGTACTTATTGCTTTTTGAATATCAGTATTGCTGCTTTTTGAACTGATACTATTACTCATTAATTCATTTCCATCTATTTTCATACCTGCACCCCCAAAACTCTTCTGCTTATTCTATCGGAAAAATTCAGCCATGTATTTAGCAGTTTTTGGTGTGAGCTATATTTTTCTATATAAATATTAATTTTTAATCATAATAGTCATATATGCCAGAGTATTATAGTTCTTTTCCTTTAATTGCTTTGCAATATCTTTGAGAAAAACGATATTATGATCAACGACTTTAGTAAATGTAGATATAAGCTTTATTACAATATCTTCATTAAGTCCCTTATTATACCCTGCCATTCCAATCAGATGAACCTTTATAATGGCATAATGTAAAACTAACATGATATATGCATCAAAAATTGATTCATCGGTAAACGGAAACAATCTTGCAAATACATAATTGACAAGATAATTTTCCAATATATATTCGTGGTTATCCATGTATGGTTTGTAATATTCTTCAAAGGCCTTATGGTAATTAATACTAATTTCTTCCCTCGTTGCTTCTTCAGTATAATTGATTCCTTTTAAAAATTCTTCATAACATTCCATATATATTTTATTAAGAACTCCTCTGTTCACACGAATATCAATAATATCCTTAATAAGCTGTAATTGTACTGTGCAATCAGCCGGAATAGAATCAAGCGCTCCTTTAAATGACCCTTCTTCTATCATAATATTATAGGATTGTATTATATTAGGTATGTCACTTATTTTATTCTCATGCACACATTTATTTAGTTTTTCTATAAATAGGCCTAGAATAATAAGCCTTTCCCACATAAAATATTTTCTGTTCTGTAAAATATCTATGGTAAATACTCTTATGTCCCAAAAATATCTCTGAGGCTTATTTATAAACTGTTTATCCTGCGTATTAAATGCACAAGAACCTATTAAACTAGCATTTTGAATATCTTCATACTCATCAAACTCCATGATTTCGGTATTTAAAAGAGCCAATTTTGCCGCTGCCGGACAGGAAAGAGAAGTAACCATTTCAATTGCATTGTCCACTCTATTTGCAGACCTAGGGTAAGTTGTGCAAACCTTTGACAGGTAGCCTTCACCATATTCCAGTTGTATCCTGCAAAGCATTTTATCACTTAGGAACGGACACTTAGCTTCTTTATCAAGCATTTTTATTTTTGCATAATTTTCAGGCCCCGCATCATTACTTCTATCACGAGTTACATACTTATCAAACAGAGGTCTTAACTCTTTATTCTGCGCACTTCTATACTTTTTATAGGTTTCCTTGTCAATATTAACCGTCCAACCTACGCAACAAGAATCCTCGCAGTCAGAGCCTATACACCTGAATTTTCTGAAATACTGGGGAGCGAGAAATACCTTCTTTCTTTCTGTCATAGCTACCTCCGTAAAGGGAAAAAGAAATTCCAAATAATTGTTAAAATAAAAAGCCAGAGGCATATATCCCCCGGCTCTTCGTCAGTTTCAAAAAATTTATTACCTGAGTAATTGAAGAACACCCTGTGGCTGTTGATTTGCCTGAGCAAGCATTGACTGAGCTGCCTGTGACAGAATATTCTGCTTTGTGAATTCCATCATTTCCTTGGCCATATCTACGTCACGAATACGTGATTCAGAAGCAGAAAGATTTTCGGAATAAGTATCCAAATTGTTTATATTGTATTCCAATCTGTTCTGATTTGCTCCAAAGTATGAACGCATCTTACTTACAGCATTTATTTGTGTCTCAACATCATCAATTTTTTGGCTTGCATCATCTGCCTTAGCCCAACTAGCATAGCCCTTAACTGCAGTAACAACATCAGAAAGATTTGTATCTGTCTTTTTAATTGTCAAAGTCTGTGATGATTCCTGTCCAACCTGAAGAACAATATTGTCACCTGAGCCATCAAGTAACGCGATGCCATTGAACTTTGTATTTTTCTGTATATCTTCTACCTGCGATCCAAGTTCTGTTATTTCTTCTGTTATTCTAGCTAAGTCATTTGTTGCATCATAGGTTCCATTTGCAGCCTGTGTAGCAAGCTCCTTAACACGAACAAGTATGTTACTAACTGTAGCCAGCGCACCTTCACCGGTTTGTATCATTGAGATACCATCCTGTGAGTTTCTTGATGCCTGATCCAAACCTCTGATCTGGCCTCTCATCTTTTCACTGATTGCCAAGCCTGCAGCATCATCACCTGCACGGTTGATGCGAAGACCTGATGATAACTTTTCTAATGACTTACTGGTTGAACTTGTATTGTTTGTCAACTGACGGTAAGTATTCATTGCAGCAATATTGTGATTAATTCTCATAATATAAATCCTCCATGATTTTTAATATTTCCGGGAGTCCTTTCCCGAATGGTATGCAGGCTTGCCTTCCGCCTATCCGGCCGGTATATAGCGTACGACCTTCCTGCTTAATTAATATATCGTACTTTTTTAAAAATACTTTATAGTTAAAATGAAAAAATCTTTAAACTTTTTATGCTTTGAACTATTTTTTTAGTATAGAATCAAGTTCTATAATATCTGTTGCAGCGGCCTTTTTGTTTTCTTCCTGTATTTCAAGATATAACTCCTTACGGTATATTGACACGTTTTTGGGGGCCTTCAGGCCGATTTTAACCTGATCTCCCTGTATATCTATGATTGTAAGCTCAATATCATTGCCTATCATTAGTGACTGGTCTTTTTTCCTAGATAATACAAGCATGCTACACCTCCTGTTTCTGGAGTTCATCCATTATATAATGTCTTACCGTATACTCATCTGTATCCAAAATCACCTGCGCTGCTTTTCTGTTATTTGTATTTATAATCACAGGAGCTTTAAGGTTCATACTTATTTTTTTTAAGTCCTCAGGAACTACTACAATTGCAAATACATTAACCTGTGAGGGGTCTTCTATTTCCAATGCTTTAACATATTCATCATTCAATATAAAATCGTAGTCCCTCTTTATGGCAAAAGGATCAATCACTGCAAATGCAAGCTCAGGTTTCTCTATGGCCTGAATCCAGCTAAAAGGCGAGTCAGAATCCTCATTTCTGATAATCCCATACCTGTGTATATCCTCAAATCCAACAATACCTTTACTAAATTCAATTATATCTTCATCTTTTATATCTATTTCACCAAAATGTGTTGTTTTTAATAACATATTTACTCCTCCAAAATTTTTTTCTTTTTTAGCTTATTATACCGCTCGGACGAGCTTTTGTGGATAAGTAAAAAGGCAATAATGCCTAAATATAACTATCTACATTATTGCCTGTATATTTAATTTCTATGGAGCCGTATGATACCACGTTTGTATTGACTTTTCCGGGGATGTAGTTGAAATCCGTTTGAGCCGGAATGTATGTTCCTATTACCCCGTTTCTCATGCCAATATCATTTATTGGCTCCGGCTCAAATTCAACGGTTCCGCCAACAGCATCAATTTTAGGCCTTGACATGGGCATTGTAGCCATACCGAATTCATGGGTAGTAACGGAGTTCCTTTGGGCAATATCAATCATTATATTTGCCTTATTCCCGATTTTGGCCATGGCATCTCCGTCCTCTGCCACTCTACCAATGTACTCCATAACATGTTGGTATGCTAAATCTGCCTGTTCTTTAAGCAAATCATAATTATTTTTCAGGCCCTCTTCGGCGAAACATTCATATTGGTCAATTAAAACTTTTGGCAATTCAGTTTTAATATTAACTACAGGCGACTTTTGTTTCAACTCTAATCTTGCCATCTCACTTTTACGCTCTATTCTGCAATCAATTGTCTCAATAGAGATTTTTGCGGGTGTTGTCTGGATAGAAAGTCCCATACATCTCACATCCTTATATCACACTCTTTTAAATTATCTTAAAAAATCCACCAATGTTTGTTGAATAATTCTAGCTCCTCCTGCCAATGAAGCCTGATAAACATTTTCTTCCATTTTAAGATTCATAATTGTCTCTGCAGGGTCAGCATCCTCATTCTTGCTCATCAAATCTGTCATATTAACCAAATCATTGCTCATCCTATCTGCTGACAAATCAATTCTGTTCTGCCTTGCACCAATATCTGCCCTGACTCTGAGCAGATTATCAACCTGTTCATCAAACTTGTCCAGTTGATTTCTTACACCTGTATTATTACCTGAGTCCAAATCAGCTATAACATTGGTAAAAAGAGCAATCATTGACGGCTCATTCCCATAAACAGCATTCGACCCGCTGTTAAAAACATCTCCTCCGGTCACATTGATATTTATATTATCACCTTCACCAATTTCAAACTGAATTTTTTCCGGTACTATATTAACACCAATTTTAAATTTTCCAAAATCAGTGCTGGTTTCATCATCTTCTATTAATTTTTGATCAGTTTGAAATCCTGAAAACATATATCTTCCGCTATACGTGGAGTTGGCAATATGCACCAACTGAACTTTTAATTGTTTCATTTCCTGACCTATATCACCTGTCTCTGATGAGGAATTAGTGCCGTTTGCAGCTTGAGTAGAAAGTTCCTTTGCACGTTTTAGTATATTTCCGATTTGCGCCAGTGCTGCATCCGTAGCATCTACCCAGGATTGCGCATCCCCCAGATTTTTCTGGTACTGCTCTATCTTTGAAACATCTGTTCTCAATTTCAATGCTCTGGCCGCAACGATAGGGTCATCAGAAGGTAGCTGGATTTTCTTTCCGGTATATAATTGATTTTGATACTTACTCATACGGCTTTCGTTATTCCCCAAGGCCGTTAACATATTTGAAATCAACATATTATTAGTTATTCTCATTCTTAGCCCACCCCTAACTTGTTAATAAGTGTATCGTATATTTGACCCATAGTTACTATCATTCTGGCAGCTGCATTATATGACTGCTGGAATTTAATCATATTTGTCATTTCTTCGTTTAAGTTTACCCCTGAAACTGACATTCTTCTGTTATCAACCTGCCTGACTAAAGTATCCTGAGTTATGGCAAAGGTCTCTGCCTGCTGTGCATCTATACCCATACCCGCAACCAGTGATTTCATAAAATCTTCCGGTGCACCCTCTTTGAAGAGGCTCTGGTTTGTTCTGATACCCATTAATTTTTTCAGAACACCTGTATTCCCATTTTGACCAGTTGTCTCTGATGCAGCAATATTATTGGGATTATCTATTATGTCACTGCTTACACTAAAGTTCTTTGCAGTTATTTGTTTATACTGTTGGGCAACTTGATTTATATAATCAGGGTCTGATTTGCCTACAGTAACCCCCGCTATTAAATCCGCACTGCTTATAGGTGTATTCCCTACTCCTAACATTGTGAAAAACCTTATACCTGTAGGTGCAGTATTAGCATCTGTTAAGTCGGGGTCATAACCATATCCGTCAATATGTCCTACATCAGTATGGGCATATCCCGAATTTGTTTTTGTATATCCTTCATTAAAGGCTATAGCAAATGTTTGAACAAATTCATTCAGCTTTTTCTGATAGTAAGGAACTCCTTTGTATATGGGAGTACCGTCTATGCCATCCTTTCCGTCTCTTACATCCAGTAATCCCCGGAGTTCTCCTCCTGAAATGTTTACGCTGTTGCCGTCTTCCCATTTTATATCATAAAGATTTCCAATGTCCTCAGCATTGAGTTTGGTAGTTCTCTGGACTACATTAAGTTTAGTTGAACTGAAGTGGTCTACCAGTGTTTTTCCTCCCAACGTAATCTGAAAATGTACATCATCTTCTCCGTTTGGAAGTTTGCCATAAGAAATCTCTTTTGCCTGTATATTTGCAAGCTTTGAAAGCTGGTCAACCAACTTGGTTCTGGAATCCCTTAAATCATTTGCCGTACCGCTTGTAAGCTCATAGTTATAAATCTGCTTGTTCAAAAGCTGAATTTGGGATGCAATTATATTAATCTGGTCGACATCAGTTTTAACCTGGTCATTTAAATCATTTTGAAACTGCTCAAAATGAGTGGCTGTATTGTTGAAGTATTTAGTCAATGTGGTAGCTTTCTGAACGACTAAAGCACGTGCAGCTCCACTTGAAGGGTCCTTTGACAGTTCCTGTAACGAATCAAAAAAGCCTTCCATTATTTTAACAAATCCGCTTTTGGAGGGTTCGTTAAAAGTAACTTGAATTTCACCCATAAGTTCAGCCTTCTTACTCCATTCACCGCTGGCTACATTTTCGCTCCAATACTTGAAATCCAGATACGAATCTCTGATTCTCTGTACGCCGGTTGCCTGGGAGCCAGTGCCTACCATACCAGTTCCATCCAAAACCGCCAAAGGATTGGATGCACTTTGTATGGTCTGTTGCCTGGAGTATCCGGGTGTTGTTGCATTTGAAAGGTTATGCCCAACTGTGTCCAGATTTCTTTGTGCGGTGTAAAGTCCGCTTAACGCGATATTCAAACCAAAAAAGCTTTGCTGCATTTCTTTTCACCCATTTCCTTGTTTAGTATACTTATCTTCCGACCTTACCTAAAGAGGTTATAATAGTTTCCATCATTGAATCCATTACATTAAGAACTCTGGAAGAAGCATCGTATGCAAACTTATACTTCATCATATTTGACATCTCTTCATCCATAGATACTCCCGAAATTGCATCACGCTGAGCGTCAACGGCATTTACAACTGTTGCCTGACTTGTGGCAATCCTGTCGGCCTCCATGCCGCCATTTCCAAGTTCAAGAATAAGATTTCTATAATACTCGTCAATGCTTACATTTCCTGTGCTGTTTACCAGAATGTCAACATCTCTCAGGTTTGAAATCTGTTTTGCTACTGTATTATCACCTTTTGCACCTGTCTTTGATGCTGTTATATTATTTAATCCGCTATCGCTTAATAATGCATCGCTTAACTTCAGGTTTCCCATCTCAAATGGATAGTTACTGTCTATTACTTCAAAGAATGCTACACCCGTTTTACCATCCAAAGTCGTACCTGACATCTGAAGAGCATTTATTTCATTAACCATTCTATTCAGCATTGCATTTAGCTTAGTTTTTATATCCGACACTATATTTAATGATGGAGGGATATTTCCCAGAGCATCTTTTACTGTCTGTACCAAATTATCATTCCATCCTTTAAACATACTCTCATAGCCTGCTAAACTACCATTTATATTAGCCAGACTTCCTCCTGTTCCCGAGGCAATGATTGACCATCCGGCCTCAGGATTACTTGAAGCATCGGGTTTTCCATTTGTATAATAAGCTGGGTTTGTTATTACGTTAACCTTCATATTCATGGCTTTCAAGCTGTTCACATAGTTTACAGCATCCCCGATAAATGCATCCGCTGCTGGGCTGTCCCCATTTATACTCTTATTTGTAAATACGTAGGTATACTTTTCAGCATCCTCTCTGAACCCTGCAGGAGCATTATTCAAAGCAGTCAATTTATCAACTAAATCTTTAAAGCTGCCGTCAGTTGCTGACCCTTCTTCTAATAAAGCACTGGCCGTCAAATCTGTTAACATGCTGTCAATATTGTTTTTGTCATATGTCTTATTATAAACATCTGAGGTAGCTCCCATGGTTATAAATCTTACATTATAGTCAAGACCGGACTTTTTCAGTTGATCTATATATTTTGATAATGAATTCTTTAGGGTTGTAAAATCATTCCCTGCTGACACATCAATTGCAAAGGTTATATCAGCCCTATAATTCGGAGTTCCGTTTTCAGTACTTCCCTTAATTCCGGGAACCTCTCCTCTGGCTTCCATTAAGCCCTTCAAAATTCCGCTCTTTACATTTATCTTTATATCAGTTCCTTCAAGTTTGGGATAGAAAAACTCTCCGTCCTCCGCATTTGCATGAACATACAGATTCTTTGATTGTCCGCGGGTAACCAGATAATACCCCCCCAGAGTCACATCCATCTGACCGTCCTGCATCTCATTTATTTCTGCGTCACACAGAATTGAGAGTCTGTCCAGCAAAAGGTTCCTTTGGTCTCTATAGTCGTTGGCCTTGTCACCGTTTATTTCCTGTGATGCTATTTGTGTATTCAGCTTTGCTATCTGACTTGTTATACTATTGACCTCATTAATACGAACCTGAATCTCTGAATTAAGGTCATTTTGCTGTTTATCCAACTGATTGCCTATATGGTTATAATAGTATACCAGTTCCTGTCCTCTCTGCCTTACCATAGCTCTGGCAGTGAGGCTCTCAGGTTCCTTACTCAGTTCCTGCCAAGAGTCCCAGAATTTATTCATAACTCCCTGCAGACCATCTCCCATAGGGTCATTCAGAATAGCTTCTACATCATGAAATGCTTTGCTTCTGGTATCCCAATACCCCTGAATAGTATTTTCCTGTCTGTACACTATATCCAGAAAAGTGTGGCGAATCTGCCTTGTTTCCTGAATATCCGCACCTAACCCATATTGAAATAATTTACCATTTTTACCGTACTCGGTAATATAAGGATTTGTCTCGATAATTGCCTGCTGCCGGGTAAAGCCGGGTGTTTGAATGTTAGACAGGTTGTGCCCCGTAACAAACAATCCTCTCTCACTAACCTTCAATCCGGATCGCGCTATTTCATAACTGGAAAATCCTACAGCCATTTTGCTGTCCCCCTAAAACATTGTTCTGTATGATTAAAGCTTTACGTCAAACAAGTTTCTCTTTTTTACCTCGTCTGCATTTCCTGAACTGCCGTAACTATTTGTAACAGTCCCCACACTCGTCATCATATTTATAGAAAAATCAATATACTCTAAAGAATTTTTTATAAGCTTCGAATTAAGCTCATTATTAACTTTCAAACCATTGATACTATTAAGTATTTTTTCCTGACATTCTTTAAGCTCTGCAGCTTCTTTCTGTCCTAAACGCGAAGTCAACTCCGATATTGTTATTTCCTCCGGGTTTTTACCAAGGACTGTGGACAAGGATTCAACAATTTTTTCTCTTTGGTCTTCTAATTTCGCTATCTTAATAATCAGTGATTGCTCAACCTTAACAATATTTTCAAGCTCACTTACATTACCGCTTACAATTAAATCCGTCTTATTGTTTGATAGCTTTAAGAATGTATCGTATATATCGTTTTCCTTGTTAAGAATGTCCGTTAGCTTTTTTAATAATCCTGTATCCATTTTCAGTACCTCCGAACTTTAGCATTCCCATAAGATAGACTCTCTTTTATGCCTTCTCGTCTATCATCGCTTTTCCAAGCTTCTCTACAATTTCTTGTCCGCTTACATTGTATGTTCCGGAACTATACACCTCTTTAAACTCATCTATTTTTTTCTGCCTTACATCAGGAATGTCTTTGAGAGCCCTGAATACAACCTGATGATCCTTTGCATTATCCGAAATAGATATAACATCTTTTTTGGCTTTGACAGAGTTCACCTGATTAACAGATCCAACGTGGTTCTGAGTGTTGTATACCTTTGAAACATTGTAAACGTCACCTGAAATCTTCATCTAAAACACCTACTTTCTAAAGTGCACAATAAAATCCTACCTATAAATATTATCGACAGATTATTGAATTTATTTAGTATTGCTTTTTATTTGTAAATATAATTTTAAATAATAAATAAATTTATAGTAATTTCACGCATTAAAAAACGAGGGTATTAATATACCCTCGCAGTAAGTTAGTTTTATATCTTTTTGTTCAAATATCTCATGCCAATGCCGTTGGCCCTCAGTTGCTCCGATGTATCCGGCTGAATTGTTCTGGTTGTCTTTTCAAGATCAATGCTGACTTCATTCTGACACTCCCTGCAAAATCTACCTGTTTTTATAGATTTTCCGCATCTTTCACACTCAAGAATTATGTTGGAAGCATCCGTAATTTCCAGACGGCCTTCTTTCAAAAACAGCTTTATCTTTTCCACACTCACATCAACCTCTATGGCTACCTGTGATAGTGTTGCACCGGGATTATCATACAAATAATCCTTTACCCTTTTAAAAACTTCTTCATCGGCATTCTTACAGTCCTGACAAATAGGAGCCCCGCCAATATAATTATACATTCTGCCACATCTTCTGCAGTTCCTTAAATCTGGCATGTCTATCCCTCCCCAAACAATTATACTCAAATTGAAGCTGAAAAACCCAGTATCAATAATTTCTGGTAGTTGCAATAACTCCCGCTATAACCTTTTCGGCACCGGCCTGCTTTAGTGCCTTACAACATTGATTAACAGTACTTCCTGTAGTTACAATATCATCAATTAATAATATGTTTTTGTCGGCTATTAATCCATCATTGACAGCCATAAATGCATCTTCGAGATTTAATAACCGTTCGGTTCTTTTCAACATACTTTGGCTATTTGTAGCAACGCTCTTGATTAATAGATTTTTCTCGCAAGGTATCTTTAATATTTTAGCAATCTGCTCTGCCATCAGTTCTGCCTGATTGTAGCCTCTGTGTTTCTGTCTGCTTTTATGTAATGGAACGGGAACAATAACGTCAAAACTGTCTAATTGCTTTGTGTTTTGTATTTTTAATGCTAATAACTTTCCCAACGCCCGGTAATATGATGACTTATTACTGAATTTAAACCTTCTCAAGGTCTCTTTCAAAGAACCGGAATATCTGCCCACACAGAGCAAGCCATCACAATAGTTTTGTATTCCCAAGGGAAGATTTAATGATAGGACTGAATTTTCATAATAGTCTATCTCCCCGACACATTTCTCACAAATATATATAGGCACTCCTGCCTTCAAAATCGTGTTGCAGAGTGCACACCTGGGAGGAAAGATGTATTCGATAAATTCTATAATACTTTCCTCCTCCTATTTTCCTTAGAAAATTACAGTATATCTTAATATTACATCATTTTTCATTTTTGTGCAACAAAGCAATTTATTATGTCACATTGGGCTATCCTATCTTTAAAAGGTCACACAGCATTGAATTTCTTTCATTAATTTTAACATTTGAAACCATTAATTTTATTGCCTTCTTTTGCCCTATAATACACGCCATTTTTTTTGCTCTCGTAACGGCTGTATATCCAAGGTTTCTGTTAAGCATGACATAGTTTCTCATATGACATAGTATAATAGCAGCTTCGCATTGAGACCCCTGCATTTTGTGAACGGTCAGGCAATATGCCAAATCTATCTCCTCAAGTTCATTTATATGATAAATTATAATAAAATCATCATACTGAACCGCAACTTTCTTTTCAGGGGTGTTTGCATCCTCATCCTCAGCTTCAACTTCCTTTATATTGGATATTTCAATAATCCTGCCGATATCTCCGTTAAAAATTCCACAACTCTCTTGCGCAAAATATCTTCCGGTATCAGGTTCTCTACGATAATGTGGAGTCTCGTAATTATTGCTTAGGTGAATAACTTTGTCTCCTTCTCTGAAAACACTATTTCCTCTTTTTATTTCCTGTTTATTTTCTGCAGCAGGATTAACCATCTCCTGTATGGCTTTATTTAATTCGTACGTCCCGATTTCAGAAGATTTTTGGGGACAAATTATCTGAATGTCATCTATTGTATGGTTATAGGCTGTCATAAGCCTGTTTAATGCCTCCTGAGTCTTTTTGACAACCCTGTATTTGTCATCTTCTTCAATTACAAAGAAATCCTTGTTTTGATTTATTATTTCAGGCATTTCACCGTTTATAATCCTGTTTGCATTTGAAATAATGCCGGACCCGTCTGCCTGTCGTTTTATAACATTTAACTTGACTGTAGGTATTACTCCGCTTTTTATCATATCATCCAGTACATTTCCGGCACCTACAGAAGGTAGCTGCTGAGTATCACCAATCATAACTACTGTTGTTCCCGGTGAAATGGCAGTAAACAACGCATGAGCCAAATCTATGCTAAGCATACTGCTTTCATCAATTACTATAAGGTCGTAAGGCAGTTCGTTACCCTGTCTGTAAAAAAATCCTTTATTTTCATAGGAAAATTGCAGAAGCCGGTGTATAGTCATTGCTTCAAAACCAGTTATTTCCGTAAGTCTTTTAGCAGCCTTTCCTGTAGGTGCTGCCAGCATAAAACTCATTTCCTGACGATTTTCAAAAACTCTTTGCAGCACATATATCATACATTCTACAGTAGTGGTTTTTCCACTTCCCGCAGAACCCGTGAGAATCAGCATATTTGTTTCAAAAACTGCTCTGACAGATTCCTTTTGCATGTCTTCAAGTTCAAAGCCCTTTAACTCTTCAAATTCAGCTATCAACTTATCAACATGTGCTACGCTAATATCAGGCTGGCACCTCACTATATTTTTTATGGCAAGTGCAGTTTCGTATTCAAGCTTGTGCATATCCCTTGTATAAACAGCCTCATATCTGTCTTCATTTTCTGTATATGTTATATTCACAAGAAGTCCTGTTTTTATCATTCTCTTGTAGGCTTCGTCCAGTTCATCCTCGCTGATTTTATCTGCATTATCACTTAAAGCTTTTGAAGTTGCCTGTAAAAGCTGTTGTCTGTATAAGTAACAATGCCCTTCTGTTTCAGCTGTTTCCAGTACACTTTTCAAGGCGGCTTCCATTCTGAATATGGAATGGGAATCTATTCCCAGTTTTTTTGCTATTTCGTCACAGGTTCTAAATCCAAAGCCCTTTATATTGGTAAACATATATGGGTTCTGCTCGGCAATGGCTATAGCTGTTCCTTTAAAAGTATTATATATCTTCATGGCCTTAGCTGATGATACCCCAAATTTTTGAAAGAAAATCATGACGTTCTGGTATTCCATGTTTTCCATATAAGAATCGTGGATAAGCCTAGCCTTATCAGCAGAAATGCCTTTTATCTTTACCAGAGACAGGGGTTCGTTTTTTATAATCTCCAAGGTATTGCTACCAAAGCCCTCAACAAAGCTCGAACCACTTTTGTAGCCTACAACAATATTTCTTGCTGTTTTTTCTCCCACGCCCTTAATTATTCCGCATGACAGAAAGGTTATTATTCCTTCATCGGTAGCAGGTTCAATAAATTCTACAGTATCAGCCTTAAGTTGCTTTTCACCTTTGTATACTCCCACGGTACCGACAATTTTACATGGCAAAACCGCACAATGGTCATTCACCTCATAATATCCGGTTACACTTATAAGATCCTGAGCCTCATGTTCAAATCCATCCTCATCAATAATTCTTTCTATTTCAAAAGTATAGATTTTATATCCATTATCTGCATTTTCATATATTTTATAGTCAAAACGGCCAATAATGCTTAACGCTGTCCCCACAGGGTAACTGTCGAATGACCATCTTTGCTGTTGAAATTGTCCTGTCGCCACGGTAACCTCCAAAACTGTGTAATAAGTGCTTGTCCCTATTACTTTTATTTGTAACATATATATCTTAACCTATTTTATATACTGCTACAAGAAGGATACCATGGCCGTATATTTATATTTATTTATAAAAGATGCTTTCTCTCTCATCAAAACTGCAAACCTCAACCAGAGGGTACTGTTTCTCAAGCCTTTTAAGTATTTTATAGGTTTGATCCTTTGAATTCATATCAATAACTATAAAACTTCCATTTATGGCTATATTTCTTACAAATTTGCTCATCATGGCTTCACGTATTATTTTTTCAATATTTTCTTCCTGGTCATTAACCAAGAGAACAAGATTTGCTTTTTCAACATAATACTTTTTGTTTTCTAATAATCTGAATATACTTCTAAACAAACTGAAAACACCGTATATGGAGAATAACCCCAAAATTATGTAGCTAATATCTGTCATAAAACTCCTCCTTTAACATTCCTCGTACCATATTTTATGATTCACAGGTATGTTTTGTTACAAGAGGCAACCTAAAAAGAGGTACAATTTCTCAGCCCCTTTTACTATAGCCGTGAAATTGTACCTCTCTTATGTTATTTAAACAATATAGTTCTTATAATCCTGCATCTTTTCTCAATGCATCAGCAACATCTGTCTTTTCCCATGAAAAATCTGCATCTTCTCTTCCGAAATGACCATATGCCGCTGTCTTTCTGTAAATTGGTCTTCTTAAATTCAGTTTGCTTATGATAGCAGCCGGCCTTAAGTCAAAGTGCTTATTCACCAATTCTGAAATCTTATCCTCAGATATAGCAGCTGTTCCAAAAGTATCAACAAGTATTGATACAGGCTTTGCAACACCTATGGCATATGCCAGCTGGACTTCACATTTGCGTGCTATCCCTGCTGCTACTATATTTTTTGCAACATATCTGGCAGCATATGCAGCTGAACGGTCAACCTTTGTGGGGTCTTTTCCTGAAAAAGCACCGCCTCCGTGTCTTGCGTAGCCGCCGTAAGTATCAACTATAATCTTTCTTCCTGTAAGTCCGGAGTCTCCCTGAGGTCCTCCAACTACAAACCTTCCTGTAGGATTAATGAAATATTTTGTTCCCTCATCCAATAACTCTTTAGGAATTACCGGAAGAATTACATGTTCCATTATATCCTGTTCTATTGTTTCATGGCTGACGTCCGCTCCATGTTGAGTAGATATAACTACAGTATCAACCCTAACAGGCTTGTCCCCATCATACTCAATAGTAACCTGTGATTTACCATCAGGTCTCAAATACTTTACTAATCCATTCTTTCTTACTTCAGTTAGTTTTAGTGTAAGCTTGTGAGCCAACATTATAGGCATTGGCATCAACTCAGGTGTTTCATCACATGCGAAACCAAACATCATTCCTTGGTCTCCGGCTCCGATAGCCTGAATCTGCTCTTCACTCATTTCACCTACTTTTGCTTCGAGCGCCTTATCAACACCCATAGCAATATCTGATGACTGTTCATCTATAGAAGTTAATACTGAACATGTATCACAATCAAACCCATATTTAGCTCTGTCATATCCTATATCTCTTATAGTATTTCTTACTACTTTAGGGATATCAACATAACAGTTGGTTGTGATTTCTCCCATTACCATTACCATACCGGTTGTAACTGCTGTCTCACATGCAACTCTTGCCTGTGGGTCCTTTTCATAAATTGCATCCAATACTGCGTCAGATACCTGATCACAAATTTTATCAGGATGCCCCTCTGTTACTGATTCAGATGTAAAAAGCCTTTTTGTCATACAAATACTACCTCCCCTATTTAATAAAAAATTAATTAATTAGAGATTTTTTTATAAAATAAAAAAACCTCTTACGAGGTTTGTCATGTTTATTTCAATAACACCCCTCATCTTCCAGGCTAAACCCGGAGGAATTGGCACCATGCAAAATTATGCTGGTTGCCGGGTTTCATCGGGCCCATTCCCTCCACCTCTCTTGATAAGGATACAATATTAACTTTTATGTTTATTTAACCATAAATTGGTCTATTAGTCAATAGAAGTTAATTACTATTATTCATTTAATTTACTATTTGCCTTTGCTATAAACTTTTCAGCTTTAATAATAAATCTCTCGTGCTGTCCCTCCCCTATTTTATCCTTCCCGTCAAAAGCCTCCACTGAAAATACAAGTCTTTTACCCTCAATTTCAACAAGCTCTGCCTTTGCGGTTACATTCATTCCTATAGGAGTTGCAGCAATATGCTTTATATTTATCATAGTTCCCACTGTTGAGCTGTCTTCATCAATATAATTCTGTACAGTCATTGAAGCCGCCTTTTCCATCAATGCAATCATAGCAGGTGTTGCAAATACATCAAGACTGCCGCTCCCCATAGTTTTTGCTGTATTAGCCTCTGAAACAAGTACTTCTGTGCTTCCTGTTATACCAACCTTTAAGTCCATGTGAATAATATCCTCCGCGTCAAATTAAGTATAATTAAGGGGCTTGCTCCTTGTAAAAGCAACCCCCTAAATATTTAAATCTGTTAAAGTTAACCTTCCAACTGTGGTGTTTGAGAAGAAGCCCCCAATGCCACACTTTCAAAAATTTCTTCAAACTCTGTACCCTCGACTTTTTCCTTCTCAAGAAGTACTTCAGCAAGCTTATTGAGTCTGGCGATATTTTCTCTTAACAAGGTCACAGTTCTTTCATATGCGCTATCAATGATACTTTTAACTTCATTGTCAATCATTGCTGCAACTTCATCACTGTAGTTTCTGGCCTGAGCTAGATCTCTTCCAATGAAAACTTCATCATTCTCATTTCCGAAAATCATATTGCCAAGTTTCTCACTCATACCGTACTTTGTAACCATGTTTCTTGCAATCTGATTAACCTTTTTAAGGTCACTTGATGCTCCTGTACTGACTTCATCCATTATAATGTCCTCAGCAGCTCTTCCTCCAAGTGCAATAATTATTTCTTCAATCAGCTGAGACTTGGTATGATAGCTCTTATCTTCCTGAGGTCTGCTTGCGGTATATCCGCCTGCCATACCTGCAGGTATGATTGACACCCTATCTACCTTCTGGCTTGTGGATACAAGCTTTATTGCAATTGCATGGCCCGCTTCGTGGAATGCGGTGACCTTCTTGTCATGCTCGCTCATAACACGGCTCTTCTTTTCAGGTCCCATCATTACTTTAAATGCGGCTTCTTTTATCTCTTCGTTGCCTATTTTTTTCTTATTTGCTCTGGCAGTAAGCAAAGCAGCTTCATTCAAAAGGTTCTCAATATCTGCTCCGGTAAAGCCCGGGGTTATTCTTGCAAGATCGTCCAGCTTTACATCATCTGCTAATGGCTTACCTCTGGAATGAACCTTTAATATCTGCTCTCTACCCTTTATATCCGGCAAACCAACAACAACACGTCTGTCAAAACGACCCGGTCTAAGTAAAGCAGGGTCTAATATGTCAGGTCTGTTTGTTGCGGCAAGTATGATTACTCCTTCATTTATCCCAAAACCATCCATTTCTACCAGCAATTGGTTTAAGGTCTGTTCTCTTTCATCATGGCCTCCGCCTAATCCGGCTCCTCTATGACGTCCCACGGCATCTATTTCATCTATGAATACAATACATGGTGCATTCTTTTTTGCCTGTTCAAAAAGATCACGTACACGGGACGCACCAACACCTACAAACATTTCAACGAAGTCAGAACCACTGATGCTGAAAAACGGTACTCCTGCTTCACCTGATACAGCTTTAGCCAAGAGTGTTTTACCTGTTCCGGGAGGTCCTACTAAGAGTACACCCTTTGGTATTCTGGCACCCAATTCGACAAACTTCTTTGGTGCTTTCAAGAACTCAACTATTTCAGCCAGTTCCTCTTTTTCTTCATCTGCTCCTGCTACATTCTCGAATGTAATTTTTTTCTTATCATCAACAGTCATTTTTGCTCGGCTCTTTCCAAAGGACATAACCCTGTTGCCCCCGCCTCCGCCTTGGGACTGCTGTATGAAAAAGAACCATATCAGAATTAATATTATTACAAGACCTACAGTTGGCAGCATCGACACCCACCATGGTGGTTGAGGAGGCTGTGTTACATGAAAATCTTCAATAAGGTTACTATCCAATGCCGCTGTAAATCTATCAGATGCAGAAGTTACATCCGGAGGGACAATAACTACATATTTAGTCTTGTTATTTTCCTTCGGCTTCTTCAGTTCAATCGTAGCCGTGTCTGTTTGTAAACCTATGCTCTTTACATTTCCTGCCTTCATTTCCGTTAACAATTGAGAATAACTCATTTTTGGCGGATTGTCGCTTTGTGTAAAGAATGTTATTACAACCAAAATAAGTATAAAAACAATTATATAAAAACTGATACCCTTAAAATATTTCAAATATCTCCCTCCTTAATTAGACCCAGGTATCAAATATAACTCAACCGGCTTTTTTGCTTCATTATGCGCACTGAGTTATTATTCAAATTTTAATCCAAACACCCGAAAAAACACGGCTGCCATTCCTGGATATATTGCAGAAACAACACTATTGCTTTATTATATTAGCTTATTATTCCAATTTGTACAGTATATATTATATTAGCATATACAAATATAAAACACAACAAACACCATAATCAGTAACAAATTTTATTTTTTTGTGTACACTTCCCTTTTCAATACGCACACTTCAGCTATATTTCTGTATTTACCCGCATAGTCAAGTCCGTAACCAATTACAAACTCATCTGGTATTTCAATTCCTTTATAGTCAACCTTCAGATCAACCTTTCTTCTGGATGGCTTATCAAGTGCAGCGCAAACCTTTACACTTAAAGGCCCCCTTGTTTTAAGGAGTTCTACCAAGTGGTTGAGTGTTAGACCTGTATCTATAATGTCCTCAACTATCAGTACATGCTTACCGGTAATATTTGTATCAACGTCTTTTATTATTTTTACAACTCCCGATGATTTTGAAGAATTACCGTAACTTGATACTGACATAAAATCCAGGTCAACAGGAATTGTTATCTTTCTGGCTAAGTCCGCAAGAAATATAAATCCTCCTTTAAGAACTCCAATAATAACTAACTCCTGTCCTTGATAGTCTTTTGAAATTCTAGCGCCAAGTTCTTCAACCTGCTTGTCCAACTGTTCCTTTGAAACCAATACTCTCTCTACTACGTCCATTTAATGCTAATCCCCCTTGATATAAACAAATCTTTTTATTATTTCTTATCGAATACAAGAAATCTTCAATACAGTTTTAGTATTGTCAGTTACTTTATAATTATCACTTATTTTATTTCCTATTATCCATACTATTTCTTTTTCCAAAGCTATAAGCGGAATCGTATCCCTGCTCTCTCTCGGAACCTTATTATCAATAAAGTATTCCTTTAGCTTCTTAGTACCATTTGATTTTAGTGGCTTGAAAACATCCCCGTCTCTTCTGTTTCTCAACAGAATATTTACCCCCGATGAAGTCAATTTATCTAAATCAATAAATTTAGTATGAGCTTTTTCGTTATAATTTATAAATTCCCGACAGCTTTTAACGGATTCAATTTTTAAAATTTCAGTTTTAACAACTATACCCTTATTTGGTATTTCAGTCTCTCCGGGAATTTGAAGAATTTTTTCAAAATGTTCCCGAATTACTTTTCCCTGTTCCTTTAAAGTCAGAGAATTATAAGTCCTCACCGCTGCCATTGAATGGGGTAAATCAATCTGAGCACCGGTTCTACCGTTTTCAATAAGGTTGTTAAGCTTATCCATATGGATGTACTCAAACCCGTTAAGTGTTCCGCAGGTATTCCCCACAGCTATCCTCAACACACGTAGTCTGACAGCCTGCTGTACTTCCGTTAATACCTTCAAATCCAGTTCTGTATACATTCTCTTTTCAGAAAGAACTGCTTTTTGATAGTATAATTCAGAATTATATCTTAAATAATCATCCTCTGCTACAACTATTTTAGATAATCTTAGTAAATTTTCAGTAATATCTGAGCCGGACGCCTCATTAATTGCCGGAATCACGTTAAGCCTTATTCTATTTCTGAAATAATCGGTATGAAGATTGGAACTGTCAGTAACAGCCTCTATCCCAATTTTGTTTACATACTCCTCTATCTGGTATCTGTCAACATCTAACAGGGGGCGTATTATATTATCTCTTTTATACTCCATTCCCCTTAGTCCTTCCAAGCCAGTTCCTCTGCAAATTCTCATTAAAATAGTTTCTGCCTGATCATTTCTTGAATGAGCAACAGCAATTTTTGAAGCTCCCTGCTCTTCCGCAACAGTGCTAAACACCTCGTATCTGGCATTTCTACCGGCTTCCTCCAGAGATGTTTTTTCAATCTTTGCTTTTTTTGAAACATCAACATGCTTTACGTAAACCTCAAGACCTAAAGAAGCGCAAAAGCTTCTCACGAAATTCTCATCCCTAAGGGCTTCTTCACCCCTTAACATGTGATTTACGTGTACAGGATATATTTTTATTCCCAATTCATTTGAAATAGAATACAAGACATGGAGGAGGCACACCGAGTCATACCCTCCGGATATTCCTACAATTACGCCTTCTCCATAATTAATAAGCCCTTTATTTTTAATGGTTTCAAAAACCAGTTGTTTGAGCATGACAATTCCCTTTACCTGTTTTTATTGCCTGAACTTTTCCAGATTTGCAAACTTTGTGTATTGTCCCAACCACACAAGCTCTACGGTTCCAGTAGAACCGTTTCTGTGCTTTGCAAGTATTAGCTCTGCTATGTTCTTCTTTTCTGTTTCAGGATTATAATAATCATCTCTGTAAAGAAACATTACAATATCAGCATCCTGCTCTATTGCTCCGGATTCTCTCAAATCGCTCAGTATCGGTCTGTGGTCGGTTCTTGCTTCCGGAGCACGGCTAAGCTGTGACAATGTAATTACCGGAACATTTATTTCTTTTGCAAGAATCTTGAGAGAACGGGATATTTCAGAGATTTCCTGTTGTCTGTTCTCACTTTTTGACCTGCTTCCCTGCATCAACTGCAGGTAATCTATTATTACAAGTCCAAGATTATGTTCAAGTTTTAACCTTCTGCATTTTGCCCTTATTTCAGTAATTGATACACCCGGTGTATCATCTATGAATATTGGCGCTTCCGAAAGCGGACCCAATGCCTTGGCAACCTTTTGCCAGTCGTTGTCCTCAAGTTTTCCTGTTTTCATCCTATTACTGTCAACCATTGCTTCACTGCAAAGCATTCTGTTTACAAGCTGCTCTCTGGACATTTCCAGACTAAATACTGCAACGGGTACATTACTGTGAACAGCTGCATTTTGTGCAAGGTTCAGTGCAAAAGCGGTTTTGCCCATTGCAGGACGGGCAGCTATTAATATAAGATCCGAATTATGCAGCCCTGATGTTTTAAAATCAAGGTCCGCAAACCCTGTAGGAATACCGGTTATGTTTCCACTATTATTATACAATTCTTCTAATTTATTAAATGTATCTACCAAAACATCCTTTATTGGCACAAAGCCTTGTGAGCTACGCTTTTGAAGTATATCAAATATGTTTTGCTCTGC
The DNA here is from genome assembly GCF_029318685.1 of Ruminiclostridium papyrosolvens DSM 2782. Lineage (NCBI taxonomy): Bacteria > Bacillati > Bacillota > Clostridia > Eubacteriales > Oscillospiraceae > Ruminiclostridium > Ruminiclostridium papyrosolvens. The sequence goes on along the minus strand of NZ_CP119677.1, from coordinate 80,324 downwards.
CTTGTCCAGTATATAGGATACTTCCTCAGATGCATTATAGCCTAAATCAACTATATCGGTTGAAGCCTTTATTAGCTTCCTCAAAAGTGCCTTTTCTTCAACTATCTTTGCATAATGCTTTACATTTGCCGTTGTTGGTACTTCAGTTGCAATGTTAGTCAAGTACTCAAGTCCGCCTACAAGCTCAAGCTTCCCGTGAAGTTTCAGGCGTTCGGATACAGTAATCAAGTCAATTGGCTGGGCTCTGTCAAATAGCTCAATAATTACGTCATATATTTCTTTATGGTCCGGCCTGTAGAAATCCTCGGGTTTCAATATCTCCATAACAACAGGAACAACTTCCTTGTCTATGAGCATAGATCCAAGAACAGATTGTTCCGCTTCCAGGCTTTGAGGAGGAATTCGGCCAAGAGTTCCTATATCCATTATATATTCCACCTTGTTTTTAGTTGTTGTTCCCTGTAAATCTTAAAGACTTTCTATCTTTACTGTAAACTTTGAGTTGATTTCGGGGTAAAGCTTAACTTCAACTTCAAAAGTCCCCACAGCTTTAAGTGAATCCGGCATAACCAATTTCTTTTTGTCTATGTCAAGCTTCTGCTGAGATTTTAACGCTTCCGCAACGTCCTTGCTTGTTATAGAGCCAAAAAGCTTTCCGTTCTCACCTGCTTTTACTTTTAAAGTAACTGTTATATCCTTTATCTTCTTTGCAAGTTCCTTTGCCTGCGCAACTTCACGGTCTTTCTTCTGAGCTTCTGCTTCTTTCTTTGTCTTCATTATGTTTACATTTGATGAAGTAGCCTCAACTGCAAGTCCTCTCGGAAGAAGAAAATTTCTTGCATATCCGTCACTTGCTTCAACCATTTGTTCTTTTTTCCCCAAACCTTTAACATCCTGTTTTAATATAACCTTCATAGATTGACCCTCCTGTTTGCGGTTTTTAATTTATTCCTTTGCAAGGCTGTCTATATATTCGTAAATAGCATCTTTAAGCATTTTCTTTGCATCCTGTATGGTTACATCCTCAATCTGAGCACCTGCCACTGTCAGATGTCCGCCTCCACCAAGCTTTTCCAAGATCATCTGTACATTTATATCACCAAGGGATCTTCCGCTTATAACAACCTCTCCATTATGGTAACTCAAAACGAATGCAGCTACAAGTCCCGAAAGACTCAACAACTGATCTGCAGCCTGAGCTGCTATAAGCTGCGCACCCTTGATATTGTTGGGACAAATGGATATTGCAATATTATCATACACTACTTCTGCGTCTTTTACTATATTTGAGATAGTAATGTAAGTTTTCAAATCATTCTGGAATAACTGTTTAACCGATACCGTATCTGCTCCCTGTCTTCTCAGGTATGACGCTGCTTCAAAGGTTCTTACACCTGTTTTAAATATAAAATTCTTTGTATCTACAACGATTCCTGCGTATAGAGCTTCCGTCTCAATGTTGGTAAGCCTTATCCTGTCTTCAACGTATTGCAGAAGCTCTGTTACCAACTCACAAGTTGATGATGCATAGGTCTCCTGATAGGAAAGTACGGCATCTTGAATAAAGTCAGCCCCTCTCCTGTGATGGTCTATGATTACTACCTGATCTGTCATTTTCAACAGTTCCGGAGCCTCAGTAAATCCGGGCTTATGTGTATCAACTACTATAAGAAGTGTTTTCTTGGTTATAAGGTCCAACGCCTCATTTGTACCAACGAAAACATTAGTATACTCAGGTTCTTTTGACATCTTGTTAAGTATTGCATCTATATTTGCATTTGAATGATTCAGTACAATATTTACTCTTTTGTCCCTGTTCTTTACAATCCGATGAATGCCCAGCGCTGCTCCAAGGCAGTCAATATCTGCATTTTCATGACCCATAATAAGAACAGAGGGTGCCTGATCTATCAATCCTCTTAGGGCATATGCAATAACTCTGGCTTTAACCCTTGTCCTTTTTTCAAGTTCTCTGGTACGTCCACCGAAGAACCGGAAATTATCGCCGTCTTTTATTACAACATGGTCCCCGCCTCTGCCCAGTGCTATGTCAATACATGCATTTGCATTTTGCAGGTTTTCAACAATAGTGGGAGCATTTATGCCCAAACCGATACTGAGCGTAACAGGAATCTTGTTCCCGAGATTTATTTCCTTAACCGTTTCAAGTATTTCAAACCGTTTTTCTTCCAGTTCTTGCAGATACTTGAATGCAAATATGCAAAGATATTTGTCCCTTTCAAATTTCTTCAGAACTCCTCCGGTATGACTTATCCAACTGGTAACTTTTTTATCTATTTCCGCAAGTAATTGCTGCCTGACAGCGTCCTCCATGCTTTGCATCAAATCATCATAATTATCAATTACTACAAGTCCTACGGTATTTTTATTGTCTTCAAACTTCTTTTTTTCGTCTATCAATTCAGTGTTGTCAACAAGATAGAGCATAACAATAACGCTTTCCTCGTTATTACTGTCATCAAGCTTCACCAAATTGCCCAACACCGAATAATGTCTGTTATTTATAGTGATTTCAGAGGATATGTTTATACTGTCCCCTTCCGTCATCTGAGGTTTTAAGTCAGAAACAAGTCCTGCTACTGTTTCCTCCTGAATAGTATCATTCTGGAATATGCCCTTGAAGGAGGAATTATACCACACGGTCGTACCGTCTAATTCTGCTAGTACCAAAGGCATGGGAAAGTTTAATAGGGTGTCCTTTGTAGCACAGTCTATATTAAAGGTAAGTGTCTCTATGTACTTGGTTATTTCCCGGTTTCTGATATGAGTGGACTTATAGTTATAAATCACCAGAAACACAAGCAAAATATACCCCGGTATAGAAACCAAAGGGTTTAAGACCGTTATTACTATTATGAGAAAGAAAATTACCCAAAGGTAAAAACCCGCCTTTGGAATAAATATCCGTGATAGTTTTCTGCTATCCATCTGAATTCTCCCGAATTAAGTCCCCTGCCTTCCGGATCTTGATACATTAAGGTGTTTTGCCAGCTCTGACAAATCTCCGTAATATTTCTCAACATCGTGATTCTCCACAAGACCGAGCCTAATCTTACTGTCTATTTTCATTTCAATAGTCTTATAATTAATACCAAACCGCTTTCCAAGAAGGTAACATATTAAAATAATATTTGCAATGGTATCAGCAAGTGTTTCCGAAACCTCTTCCCTAAAGCCGTTTACAAGTGCTTTAAACAAATTTGCTACATCAGTAAGCAGTTCGCTTTTAAGCCATTCAATAATCTTAACATTTCTTGTTATATCAATTTGATTGTCAAACTGTGCCATATATTCCCCCCACTTATAATCTTACATTTTTTGTAATGTAAATTATACCACTATTATGGGGTTATGGCCTTTCATTTCCCGTTATTTTCGGTGTATATTCTATATTTTTCCCTTAATCATGGGATATGAACCGATAAATCTGTAAAATGATGTTTTTCTTTTTATCATTGTCATAGCATCATAAACATCCTGATCCTCTATATGACCATCAATATCAATAAAAAATATATATTGTCCAAGTGCATTTTTGGATGGTCTTGACTCAATCCTCGTCATATTAATATCCCACAGACTGAATATATCCAATACTCTGTACAAGCTCCCGGGCTTGTTATCCGTTGAAAATACAATGGAGGTCTTATCACAGCCCGTCCTTTTGGAGTATTCTTTTGATATTATTACAAATCTGGTATGATTGTTGGCAACATCCTGTATATCTGCTGCCAGTACGTCAAGCCCGTTTATTTTAGCAGCTGTACGGCTTGTAATTGCCGCATAAGTACCATCACCTTCAGAAACCCTTTGAGCAGCTTTCGAGGTACTGTTTTCCTCAATCTGATCGGCCTTAGGATAGCATCTGTTCAGGTATTCCCTTGCCTGCCCTAAAGGCTGAGGATGTGACATAATTGCAGTTATATCCCCGGGTAAAGTTCCCTTTCTTACAACCAGATTGAGACTAACGGGCAGTATAAGTTCTCCTTTTATATATAAGCCTTCTTCTTTAGCTAATACATCCAGCGTAACATTAACAGCACCTTCAAGGGAGTTCTCAATTGGAACTATTGCTTCACTTATAACATTGTCTTTAACTGCGTAAAGAACGTCCTGAATAGACACAAACTCCATTAGAGTACAGGACTGCCCCTGCGCATACAGTTCGGCCGCTTCATGTGAAAAAGTTCCGCAAGGCCCAAGATAACCAATACTTTTTACCATTAATACTCCCTATCCGTTTCATAATTAAATTCTTTTCCGACAATAATATATAATATCATTTATTACCCATATTTCCAACCGAATAATACAAAAAGGTGGAACACCGGCTATTTATCATCTTCATTTTCAGTTTCGTCATCTGTTTTGCCGAAATCCAGTGCCTGCTTTTCCAGTTCTTCATCACTTACTTCTGTATTAATTATCTCAAGTGCTTCTTGGTACCTGTCCTCCGGTACTTTTATATCTATAGGAACACAAGGCCCCAGTATAACATTTAACAGAGTACTGTCAATAAGGCCCAAATCCTTTCCTTGTCCTACACATGCAATCCCATTTTCCTCGAGCTTTCCTTTAATTATATTAAACTCAAACTCATTATCCGCTGTTTTAAGATACTTCCAGTTATATTGCTCCTGTTGGTTATCCATATATACCCTCCAATCCACTTATCTTAATATTCCCATATATGTTTTCCCGTTCCACCTTTTAGTATATTATACTATTAATATAGAATTGTTAACAGTTTACGACCATACATTTAATAAATTTTCTATAAGCTTCCGTTGATTTTACTTCTTCTATCTGTCAGAATTAAAAAAACGAATATTTAACAGGAGTTGACCTTACAATGAGTTTTGATGGATTTACCGGTGAAGCCTTAAGATTTCTTTTTGAGAATAGAATGAACAACAGTAAAGAATGGTACGACAGCCATAAACCCGATTATAAGAAATACGTGTATAACCCTTTTGTAGAACTAATCGGAGAGTTGGTACCTACCATAATGGAAATAGACAGCCAAATTATAACTATTCCTTCCAAATTAATTTCCAGAGTTCGCAGAGATACTCGCTTTACCAAAGATAAAACACTTTACAGAGATAATGTATGGCTTGTTTTTCTCAGGGATAAAAGTACCATTTCAACCTCCCCATGTTTCTGGTTTGAAATAAGCCAAAAGGGTTCAAGTTACGGGGTAGGATATTACGGTGCAGAAACTAAGTCAATGGCTAATATGAGGGAAATGATAGTAAGCAAACATCCTCTGTTCTTAAATGCCCTTACTTGCTACGAATCTCAAAATGAATTTGTTATTGGCGGCGATTTGTATAAGCGAAGCAAATTCCCTGACCAACCTGATAATCTGAAATTATGGCTGGACAGAAAAAATATTTTCTTTGAAAGTGTGCAGGATAACTTCCAGCTTGCGTTTTCAAAAGAATTGCCTGAGGTGTTAAAGAAAGGCTTTCTCCAGCTAAAGCCGATATACGATTTTCTATGCATGGTTGAGGCTCAATTTTAATTATTCCACATGGCACGTACATGCAGACCGCTATATGTCACGAGCGACACGTATAATCCGTGAAGATAGGAATACCCTGTCTTCATGGATAAAATCCTTTTAAATACTAACTTCTACTATTGAGATAAGCGATAGTCAACCGGAGTGCATCCCATTATTTTTCGAAAAACCTTATTAAAATAACTTATATCTCCAAAGCCCACATCACCAGCAATTTCTGATATTTTCTTATTTGTTTGGCTTAGGAACACACAGCTTCTTTCTATCCGATAACGGTTAACATATGAAACCAGTGTAAAGTGTGTCATTGCCTTAAAAAATCTACAAAAATGTTCATCGCTCATATGCACTAAGCTTGCAAATTCGGATACAACTATTTTATTAAAGTAATTTTCATGTATATAATTTAACACTACTTTCATCCGTTCAGTTTTGTAACTCGTATTGGAACCCTTATTAATAGATTTTTTAGCATTTTTTATACATTCAAACCATATTTCATATATCTTACTTTTAAGGAGGAGTTCATATCCAAACTCTTTTTCCTTATTGATATCATATACTTGTGTCAACAATAGCAAAATATTTCTTTGCCAGTCCACATCCTTTTTTAAATGTATTGGAAAATAAAGCGAATGATTCAAAATCGGATTTATAAATCTTTGGTTGATACAGTCATTTATATAGCTGGAAAGGAAGGCTGGATGACATACAACAGCAAAAAAAGAACATTCCTCTTCATTTATAGAATGAGCAGAATGTAAGACATTTGAATTAATAAAAATACCCTCTCCTTTAGAAACTTCTATCTCTAAATCATCAACCTTAAAAACAGCCCTTCCTTTAGTTACCGTTAAGTATTCGAAGCCTTCATGCCAATGCAAGTAAAGGATATTATCTCTGCCTTTATCAATGTCTGTTTTATGAATTCCGATGGGGAAATTATCATCTCCGTGCATTACTTTTTCTTTTAACATTTCTTTATCCATAATATATTAACCTACTCTTTACTCTTTAGTTTAGAATTAATACTACATATATCAATATTGTTCTATAATATGTCAATATTATTAAAGAAAATAAGCAATTATATCAATATAATTATATTATAACGTAACGTAGGAGGAATAAACATTGATTTTTTATGAAAATGATAATGCGATTATCGGACGAAATGAAAATGAGACGCTTAGAGTTGAAGCTTGGGGTAACAATGCATTAAGAGTTCAATCAACAATGTATCCTAAATTAAACCCGGAAGATTGGGCATTGTCGTACATTGAGCCAACAAATGTAAATATATCCATTGGTGAAGATCAAGCTGAGATAACAAACGGAAGAATTAAAGCAGTAATCACTAAATTTGGGCAGATTACTTTTTTCAAAGATGGGTGCATGATTCTAAATGAATATTACAGAGCTTTTGGCAGTACCAGTAAACATAGCCCTTGTATGAAAATCAAGGCAAGAGAATTTAAACCGATTGTTGGGGGTGACTACAGCCTTACACTTAGATTTGAAAGCAATGAACATGAAAAGTTCTTCGGAATGGGGCAATATCAACATCCCAATCTTGATCTTAAAGGATGCATCCTTGAACTGGCCCAGCGAAATTCTCAAGCAAGTATTCCTTTTGCACTTTCCAGCTTAGGTTACGGATTTTTATGGAATAATCCGGCTATCGGAAATACTACCTTCGGTGCCAATTATACCGAGTGGAAAGCTGAAGTTACCGACCAGATGGATTATTGGATAACTGCAGATGAAACTCCTAAAAAAATAATTGAAAACTATACGGAAGTAACCGGCAGAGCACCTATTATGCCGGATAACGTAATGGGACTATGGCAGTGCAAACTTCGTTACCGAACTCAACAAGAGGTTCTGGATGTGGCAAGGGAGTATCACAAACGTGGAATACCTCTGGATGTTATTGTTATTGATTTTTTTCACTGGATCCGTCAGGGTGATTGGAGTTTTGACCCAAAATATTGGCCAGATCCAAAGGGTATGGTTGAGGAACTCCACAAGATGGGGACCAGATGTATGGTATCTATCTGGCCAACAGTAGACAAAAACAGTGTTAATTATCAGGAGATGCGAGAGAAGGGATTGCTGATTAGAACCGAAGCAGGCTCCCGTCAGACATTTGACTTTTTGGGAGATACCCAGATTTACGATGCAACCAATCCGGAAGCAAGAGAATTTATCTGGAATAAGGCAAAGCAGAATTACTATGACTATGGAATCGATTTATTTTGGCTTGATGAAGCTGAACCAGAGTATACAGCATATGACTTTGATCATTACAGGTATTATCTTGGGCCAAATATCAAGGTTGGAAATATATACCCAAAGCTACATTCAAAAGCATTTTATGATGGTATGACATCTGAAGGCAGGGATGATATTATTAATCTGGTTCGCTGTGCTTGGGTTGGCAGTCAGAAGTACGCTGCTCTTGTTTGGTCCGGAGATATCAACTCTACCTTTGAGTCATTGCGGGATCAATTTGCTGCAGGTTTGAACATGGGGATTGCAGGAATTCCCTGGTGGGTTTCTGATACAGGTGGTTTTATTTCTAATATTGAAGACGAGCATTTTACTGAATTGCTTATAAGATGGTTTCAATACGCGGCATTTTGCCCTGTTCTGCGTATGCATGGCGACCGTGGACCTCATACAATTGAACCTCTTGAAGAAAATACCATTGGTGGCGGCTTTTGCTTTACCGGACAGCCAAATGAATTATGGAGTTTTGGAGATAAAGCATATTGTATAATGAAAAAATATCTTGATATAAGGCTTGGATTAAAATCCTATATTAAGGATTTAATGACGGATGCTCATAAGACAGGTTCACCTATACTAAGAACAATGTTTTATGAATTCCCTGAGGATGAGTATTGTTGGACCATTAAAGATCAGTATATGTTTGGAGCCAAGTACCTTGTGGCACCAGTTTTATATCAGGGTATCACAAGCAGGGAGGTTTATCTTCCGGAAGGAAAATGGAGAAATATAAATGATAATGTTGTTTATGAAGGCAAACGAATAATTCGTGCAAATGCACCATTGGAATTTATTCCGGTATTCGAACTTATACAGCATACCTAAAGTTAACAAAACCCGCTGAACCAAAAATCCAGCGGGTTTTCTATGGAAAATTATATTTTTCTCTCTTTTTTTATCTTTATTCAGCAGTGTATGGAAGTAAAGCAATATGTCTTGCTCTCTTAACCGCAACTGTTAACTGACGTTGGTGCTTAGCGCAGTTTCCTGATATTCTTCTAGGAAGAATCTTACCTCTTTCAGAAACATACTTTCTGATTTTAGCAACATCCTTGTAATCTATATCAGTAGCTTTGTCAACACAGAATGAGCAAACCTTCTTCTTAACTCTTCTCATTCTCATGCCGCCCTTACCTTCGCCCTTATCATAAGAATCTCTGTCGTTTCTTCTGTTATCTCTCTTTGGTCCTGGCATGTCTAACTCCTCCTTTCAAGCACTCTTATCAGTGCTTATTATCATTTATAAAAAATTCTGTTAATTTCGGTTTTCAAAATACCATGCTAAAAAGGCAGTTCGTCATCCTCATCCATTGGATAAAATCCATCACCGGATGCGGCAGGTGTTTCAGAATAAGTTTTCTGCGTGGAGCCGCCATTACCAGTTTCACCACTACGTTTACTGTCTGCAAAGTAAGTTTCCTCTGCAACAACTTCTGTAACGTAATGACGCTTCCCCTCATTATCGTCCCATGTTCTGGTCTGAATCCTACCAACAACAACAACCTGCAATCCCTTTGTGAAATACTTTCCACAAAACTCTGCGCTCTTGTCCCATGCAACAATATTGATGAAATCAGCCTGTGGCTGTCCTTCTCTGGCAAAACGTCTGTTTACGGCAAGTGAAAAACTCGCAACTGCCGTATTGTTTCCACTGGTGTATCTTAGGTCCGGATCTTTTGTAAGTCTACCCATTAATACAACTTTGTTCATACTCCCACCTACTAATCCTTCTTTATTATGATATACTTGAGAATTCCTTCAGTGATTTTGTAGATTCTTTCTAATTCAGCAGGGAAATCCGGGCTTGATGAAAAGTTCGCAAGCACATAATACCCGTCAATCTTATCATCGATTTCGTAAGCCAACTTTCTCTTACCCCATTCATCTATGTTTTCCAGCTGAGCTGAAGTTTCTAGTAAAGTTTTGAACTTTTCTACGAGAGCCTTTGTAGCTTCCTCGCCAACTTCTGAATTGATAATAAAGATAGTTTCATACTTCTTTAACATTATTGGTCACCTCCCCTCGGACTTTAGCGGCCCTGTATCATGAGTACAGGGCAAGGATGTTATCTAATTTATTTGTAACATACAATTTTATATTTTATCACAGTGTTCTAAAATAAGCAAGTCTTATTTTCTACAAACTTTATGTTTCAAAAATCCATTAACTTTATTATTGACTATTTTGTTAAATTTTGATAACATATAGCTTATTGATAATGATTATCATTATCATAAATGATGTTTGGAGGAATTACTTATGAGTATAGTATTAGTAGGCGGCCATGACAGAATGCATGATGAATATAAACAAATATGTTGTAAACGGGGACACCGTGTAAAGATTTATACTCAAATGCCTGCAAGATTTGATAAGGTAATAGGAACCCCTGACGGAATAGTCTTATTTACAGGTACAGTTTCCCATAAAATGATTCTTACTGCCCTTAGGGAGGCAAAGAAAAAGAAAATCAGTGTTTTTAGAAGTCATACAAGTAGTGCCAGCTCTCTTGAAGAGCTTTTAGCAAAAATGGAAAGTACAGATGGTGTAGTCTGTCCCTCTTAAATATCAGAGGAAAATAAAAAGATAGGAGAGTGTATTATGAAAAAAATCAGTGTTATATTCTGGAGTGGTACCGGCAATACCCAGAAGATGGCTATGGCGGTAGCAGAAGGCGCTAGCTGCAATGACGCAGAGGTAATTGTCAAGCAAGTCTCGGATGCAACTGTTAATGATGTGATAAACGCAGATGTTGTCGCATTAGGATGTCCCTCAATGGGCTGTGAAGTCCTTGAGGAAACAGAAATGGAGCCCTTTGTAGAATCACTGGAAAAAGCCGACCTCAAAGGCAAGAAAATGGTGCTTTTCGGCTCATATGACTGGGGTACCGGGCAATGGATGGAGGACTGGTCTGAAAGAATGTCAGGTCTTGGTGCCATTCTTCTTACGGAAGGACTAATAATACATAATGAACCTGATGATAATGGTATTCTAGAGTGCAAAGAATTAGGCAAAAAATTGCTTGAGGCTTAATAAAAATCAAATGAAAGGAGGTAGTCCCAATGAAAATAAATTCTGTTGATTTTATAAATAAAATAAATGCTCTTCCCGACCGGGACTACCTGCTTTCAATGATTTACTTTTCAGCAGCTCCAACTATAAAAGGAAATAAACCTTCTACCCTTGTAACCTTTACTAAAAATAAAAGAAACTTATACGATTTATGGAATACTCACAAAGAATTTATATGCAATCGACTTGATATGGAATACGTACAGCTTAGGGAAAGACACAACAGCGTCAGGGTTTTGTTTTATAAAAGAGAACTCATGGAAAAATGTCTTTTCAAGAAGGAGTGCAGAGATTTTTTGAATTCCATGGGATATGACTCTGAAACAACCTTGGAGGAATGCATAGCAAAATTAAAGAATAGGTTTGAATACATTTGTCCTCATGAAATAGGAATTTTTTTAGGTATTCCTGTTGAAGATGTAATCGGATTTATTATAAACAACGGGGAAAACAGTATAATATGCAAGTACTGGAAGGTTTATCATAACCCTGAGAATGCACGCCTTCTTTTTGACAGCTACGACAAAGCCAGAGAATGTGTGAAAAGTTTACTTATCTCACTATAATTTAAATTGGTTAATTTTCACAAATAAATATTGTCTTTTTTGGTTTTTTTTGATAATCTTATATGGTATTCATAATCTGAACCAATAAAATTAGCGCTTTTAAATCAAAAAAATATATAGATAATACTGTGATAGCTTCCTACTTAATATATAGTAAACTTTCATACTTTTTCAAAGGCGGTGTTTAGTTTAGATGAGGATTAAGCAACTAGTAATACTCCTTATACTTACAAGTCTAATTATTATAGTTTTTTCAACCGGTTGCTCTTACAAAAACCCAGCCGAGAATTCAGACAAAATCACCATTGGCTTATCCATGGCTACCCTTCACGAGGAACGTTGGCAAAGAGACGTAGCTGCTCTCCGGGCAAAAGCTCAAGCCCAAGGAGCAGAGATTCTTTTCCGTAATGCAAACAATAACATAGACACTCAAATTACCCAAGTTAAAAATCTCCTGTCACAGGGTATAGATATTCTTATAATAGTAGCCCAAGACTACGAAAAATCATTGCAGGCTGTACAACTTGCCAGAAGCAAAGGAATAAGAGTAATCTGCTATGACAGACTAATTAAGGATGGAAATACTGATTTTTATGTGTCTTTCGATAACATAAAAGTTGGTGAATATATGGCCTCACTCATGGTATCAAAAGTACCCAAAGGCAATTACATAATAATAAACGGCAGTAAAACCGATAATAACAGCTTTATGTATAATAAAGGTTTTAAAAATATATTGGATAAGTATCTTTACGAAGGCACTATAAAAATAGTCGATGAAGTATGGGCAGATGACTGGAATACTGAAGATGCCTTTAAGTGTGTGAGTAAGGCTCTTCGTGCCGGCAAAAAGATTGATGCTGTTATTGCGGCAAATGACGGTCTTGCAGGTTCCGCAATTGAAGCCCTTTCTAAAAAACGCCTGGCAGGAAAAGTTTTTGTGGCAGGACACGATGCAGATATATCCGGCTGCCAGCGGGTTGCAGAGGGTACTCAGCTATTGACTGTTTACAAGCCAATAGACCAATTAGCGCAAAGAGCAATTAATGTCGCAATGGGTCTTCTAAAAAATGATTACTATTCCAGTAATAAATTTATTAATGATGGTGAATATGATATTCCCTATGAAATGGTAGAACCTGTGGTAGTCACAAAGGATTCTCTTGTTGACACCGTTATACGTTCAGGGTTCCACCGTCTTGAAGATGTATACAGGCATATCCCGAAAAACCAATGGCCCGGCAAAAAATAATACTTATGTAAATACTACTTATAGCAAACTTATTGGGCATTATTAATTTCCTTATTATGTTATAATAGAGATATAAAATTTTGCCCATATGTTTAATTCAGAGGTGTTACATGAGAAAAAATTTGGTTCTTGCAGCTACAAAAATTATAAATGGTGAATGTAAAGATCCGCATTCATACCTTGGGATGCACCTGTTGGGTGTAGAAGGTAAAAATCTTCAAACCGTTGTCAGAGTATATCAGCCAACAGCTAAAATGGTTGAGTTTTTGGATATTTCCACAGGCACCTCGTTTCCAATGAAAAAACTGTGCATTGATGGAATATATGAAATAATATTTCCCGACAGAAGTGATATTTTTGAGTATCAGCTCAAGATTACAGACCTTTCGGGAAATAGCTTCACAACCCACGACCCTTATAGCTTCTGGCCTTTTATCTCAGAATTCGATACACATCTCTTCAATCAGGGAAATCACCACAGGATTTACGAGAAACTTGGTGCCCATGTAATTACACATAATAATGTAAAAGGAACCCTTTTTGCGGTGTGGGCTCCGTGTGCTAAACGTGTTAGTGTTGTTGGCGATTTCAATCAATGGGACGGTCGCAGACACCAAATGCGTGAACTGGGTTCATCAGGTATATGGGAGTTATTTATTCCATTAGTATCTTGCGGCGATTTGTATAAATATGAAATTAAGACACCTGATGACAATTTGATTTTTAAAGCTGATCCTTATGCTTTTTACGCTGAAAAGAGGCCTGAAACAGCCTCAATAGTAATGGACATAGATAATTACTCCTGGTGTGATGACCAATGGATGAGTGACAGAGAAGAAAAAGATGTTTTCAATAGCCAAATGTCAATATATGAACTTCATCTGGGAACTTGGTCAACTGACGCAGAACCTGATGAAAACGGGGACATATACATCAATTACAGAGTTATTGCCGAGAGACTGATTCCGTATATTAAGTATATGGGATATACACACATTGAACTATTGCCTGTTGCCGAGCATCCCTTTGACGGTTCCTGGGGATATCAGGTTACGGGTTATTATGCTGTTACAAGTCGTTATGGAAAACCTGAAGATTTTATGTATTTCGTAGACATGTGCCATCAGAATGATATAGGTGTCTTTCTGGACTGGGTTCCGGCTCATTTCCCTAAAGATGCTCATGGTTTGGCCCGGTTTGACGGAACAGCTTTATACGAGCACTCAGATCCACGTCTGGGAGAACATCCCGAATGGGGTACTCTTGTTTTTAACCACGGCAGGAATGAAGTACGAAATTTCCTGATATCAAATGCTGTCTTCTGGTTTGAAAAGTACCATATAGACGGTTTGAGAGTGGATGCCGTTGCATCTATGATTTATTTGGACTATGTTAAAAAACCCGGTGAGTGGACTCCAAACAAATACGGGGGAAATCTCAACCTTGAAGCCGCTGATTTTCTTAAACAGCTTAATACAACAGTATTCGGATACTTCAAGGGCATAATTATGACAGCAGAGGAATCCTCCTCATGGCCTATGATTACCAAACCTCCTTATATGGGCGGTCTTGGTTTTACCTTTAAATGGAATATGGGCTGGATGAATGATTTCCTTAAATATATAAAAATGGACCCCATCTACAGGAAATACCACCACAATCTTATAACTTTTTCGTTAATGTACGCTTTCAGTGAAAATTATATTCTTGTCCTGTCTCACGACGAAGTCGTACACGGCAAGTGCTCCCTGTTAAACAAACAGCCGGGAGATTACTGGCAGAAGTTTGCAGGTCTTCGGGCCACTTATGGCTACACCTATGGACACCCGGGCAAAAAGCTTCTTTTTATGGGAGGCGAGTACGGACAATTCATTGAGTGGAACGATAAAAAAGGCTTGGATTGGCACCTCTTGGATTATGATATGCATAAAAAGCTGCAAACCTATGTCAGGGATTTGAATACTTTGTATAGAGAAAGCAAGGCTTTATATGAGGTAGATTTAAGCTATGACGGGTTTGAGTGGATAGACTGCAACGATAATGAGCACAGTATAGTTTCCTTCATAAGAAAGGGACGGGACTACCACGATATGCTGATTTTTGTTTGTAATTTTACACCTGCTGTTAATTATAATTATTGCATCGGTGTGCCCTTCGAACTAGATTATGAGCTTGTTATGAACAGTAACTATGAAAAATATGGCGGATATGAGCCGGATGATTCAAATAAAATATATACGGTGATTAATGAATCTCTGCACGGAAGACCTTTTAAGCTATGTCTTACAATACCTTCGTTTGGAGTACTTGTTTTCAGGCCGATATTTAAAGAATCCTGAGTATAACTCAGGATTCTTTAAATATATTATATATTGAAGCTAACATAGCTTCCTTCTTTGTTTGGAATTACTTCAAGCACTGATTGTATTCTTTCTTTTATTTCCGGTACATGTGAAATTACCCCTACCAAACGGCCTGTTTTTTGAATCTCTGTAAGACATTCGATAGCACCGTCCAGTGATTCAGGGTCAAGGGAGCCAAAGCCCTCATCGACAAACAGGGTGTCCAAGCTAATTCCTCCGGAATAGGACTGTACCACGTCCGCTAAACCCAGAGCGAGAGCTAGAGAAGCTTTAAAACCCTCTCCCCCTGAAAGAGTCTTAACATGACGTGCCTTTCCTGTGTAATTATCAAAAACCTCCAGTTCCAACCCTTGCTGAGCCCGTCCCTTTCCCTTTTCCTCTTTTCTCTTTAAATAGTATCTCGAACCGGTCATCCTGGTCAGTCTATGGTTTGCTGCAATTATAATTTCATCAAAGTACGCTGCCAGCACATACCTCTCAAAGGTTATTCTTTGAGGATTATCTCCCTTTGCGACTTTAGCAAGCTTACCGATTATTGCATATTTTTCCTCAAGCTGTTTTAATTTTTCAATAGTAGCAGTAAGCTGTTTTATTGTTTTAGTGTTATTATCAAATCTGGAAAATACTATATTATGCTGTTCCTGAAGCACCTGCTGCTTTTTTTCAAGTTCTGCATAGTGTGCATTCAGCATTACTATATCCTGTGCTTCAAGGCCTTTTGTCTCCTCATCAATACGCCTATACAAATCGTTTATTGATTTTAGGTTTTGGTAGTAGGTATTTATGTCCTGCTGAAGTATGTCAATTTCCTCCTGAGTTTTTTTCATACTCAAAAATTGCTCATAATCTAAAAAATTGGAATACTCAAGCTTTTCCTTTAAAAGCTTTTCCAGCGTGACATATTCTTTCCGTCCATCCTCTATTGAGGATACCTTAACAGCTACCTCCTTTTCAGCATTACTTACGGCTTCTCGGGAGGCTTCATGGAGCTTTTTAAACTGCTCGTATTGTTCCCGGTATTTATTTGTTTTTGCCCTTTGCTCTTCAATGCGGGCTTTTAGCTTTGATGCCGAGCGTATATCTTCTGAAAGCTCATTCTCAATAGCTTGTGCTTCAGTTTGCAGTCTTGTAATCTCTTCAACTAAGCCGGACTTTTGTTCAGTCAGTCTTTGAACGGACTCTTCCAGTATTTTTAATCTATCCTTGATTTCTGTATGTTCTTTTTCTAATGTACTTTTTTTGTCTGTAAATTCTTTTTTTGATTTATACTGAGCTTTTAATTCAACAGTTTTTTCCTTTAGTTTACTCCCTGTAGTATTTATATGTACCAATACGGTCTCAAATCGTCCCTTTTCAACTATTTCGATATTATCGTAATTTATTGCGCTATCGTCAAGAGCATTAAGTCTGCTGAGTATCTCTTGCCGTTTACTTTCTGTACTTCCATTTAATTGGGAAATACTTTTGGACTTTTCTGTCCTCAGCTCTGCCAGCTTGGAAAATTCAGATTTTTTGTCCCTAATCTGCTCCTCCGTGGGAATATAAGATGGCATTTCAGCAGGCTTTGGATGGTCAAGTGCTCCGCATACAGGACAAGGGGATTTTTCTATCAGGGTTTTTGCAAGTATTCCTGCCTGCCCTCGTATATAATTATCCTCCATCAATTCAAGTCTGTTTCTGATTTCACAAAAATCCTTTTCAAATGAGGTAAATCTCGCCTTCTCATTCTCCAGACTGCTTATTTCCTCCTGACATACCCCTATGAGCTTTCTGATTCCATCCAGTTCCTTAAGTAGCTTTGTGTTTTCTGATATTTGTCTTTCAAGGCTTATGCATTCAGTTTCGGTTGAATAAATCAGTTTCAGCTTTTCTGTATGCATAACTTCCAAAGCTTTGTTTGTCTCCAGCTCCTTCAGAGCCTTTTCTTGTTCTCCCGACAATTTATTGTATTGCTCCCTGACAGCCTCCAATTGCTTTAATCCCTTATCATATTGAATAACCTTTGGAAGCATTTTTTCTAATAAAGCAAGCTCAGTTTCATGTTTCTTAATTTCAGGCTCAAAACTTATATGTGTATTTAAGCTCTCCTGTGTATTTTTGAACTCTGATTTCCTTTTCTCCAGTTCCTGTTTTGCCAGTTCCAATTCTCCAGCCTTTATTTTCAGTGCCTTTTCAACTTTTCTGCACTGCTCGTCAACTTCACTTATTGGCAAAGTTTTTCTTGCATATTCAAGAATTTTCTCCTTTTCAAGGAACTCATCCTCTCTCGACTTAAGAGCCTCACACTGTTGTTTCGTTTTTTCCTTGTCAGATAGCTTTTTGTTTACTTCTGTGCATCTCGTAATCTCTTTCTGAAGCAGCCCCTGTTCCTTTGTCATTTCATGCAGTTCAGCTTTTATTTTCTCTATTATAGACCTGTCCTTTTGCATCAGCTGTTCAGTACAGGTGATGAATTGAGCTATATTAACATTTTGGTTATTCCTAAATTCAGACAGTGTTTTGTCTTCGCCCACATCAAGATGGTTTATATGAGTGGCTATCTGCGTTTTCAAATCGTGCCCCGATTTCTCCAGCCCGGCTCTGTCTTCATCCAATCTTTTTTGAATTTCTGCAAAATCCTCGGTTCCAAATATTTTTCTGAATATAACTTCCCTATCACTGCTGTCCGATTCCAGAAGTTTTCTGAACTCTCCCTGAGGAAGCATTACAATTTGCTTAAATTGTGATTTATTAATACCAAGAAGCTGATTTATACTCTCATCTACATTTATTATTTTGGTAATCAGCGTACCATCCGGCATCAGTAGCTCCGCATCAGCATTTCTTAAAGTATATCCCTCTCCCCTTAGCTTCTTTTGTTCCTGTTGTGGGGCTCGACGTATTTTGTATACTTTACCCCTTAGTTCAAATTCCAGCTCAACAAATGTCTCCGTTCCGGCTTCTGCAAAGTCACTTCGCAGGCTATCTCTATCTCTGCTGCTTCCTGAAGCTTCACCAAAAAGGGCAAAACTGATGGCGTCAAAAACGGTAGTCTTTCCAGCACCTGTTGGCCCGGATATCACGAATATCTGTTCATTAAGGGTAGTAAAATCTATAAACTGTTCTTTTGCATACGGCCCAAAGGCACTAATTTTAAGCTTTAACGGTTTCATTTACACCCTCCTGTTTCTACCTCACCTATTACCTTCTCCACTATTTTCATTTCTTCCTGTGTCAAAGGTTCTCCCTGAATTGAGCTGTAAAATTCCTGAAACAGCTCGATTTTGGCCTTGGATTTATAGCCCTCGGAGGCTGAAGTTTTGTTATCATCCCTAATCATTACACTTTCCTTGGTAAGTCCCATTACATTAGGATAAACGCTTCTTAGCTTTGATATAGGGTCAATGAGTTCACCCTTGTCTGTTAATATTGCATATATATAGTCATCAGTACTTGCAGCTGTGTATACCTCAGGTTTTAAAAGCTCTCCAATGGGGCCTTTTATAATACGCATATCCCTTTTAGGTTTTAGCTCTGTTAACCTTACACTTGAATTACCGTCGCCATCAATTTCTACTATATTAATGCCCTTCTTCTGATTAACCTCTGAAAAAGAGTATTTCAGTAAAGAGCCTGAATATCTTATGTTATCCGCACCTGCCCGCTGAGGCGCATGTAGATGTCCAAGTGCAGTGTAGCTAAAGGAGTTAAAGTAGCCGGAATTAACTATATCCGTTCCCCCTATACTAAGGGGTCTCTCCGATTCACTGGTGATTTCCGCTTGTTCTCCAAGATTAGTTATGTAGCCATGTGTAATCATTACACTTCTTTCGTTTTCATACATTGCTTGTCCCACTTTTTCAACAAGCTTTTTCATGGCATCGTCATGGGTGGATATTTCATCATCCTGTAAAATATGTTTTACATTACGTGGGTCTGAATAAGGTAAAAGATAGAAGCTCACCGGCCCAAAGCCATCTTCTAAAACCACTTTGCGCACATTGCCGTCAAAGCTTCCGGCAATATGCAGTCCGTTATTTGTTAATATTCTGCTGGCAAAAGATAAACGCTCAGCACTGTCATGGTTTCCGGCAATTGCAAGAATGGGAACTCTAAGCTCAAGAAGAACTGTATTGAAAATCCTGTCCACCAGTTCAATTGCATCTACCGGCGGTATACTCCTGTCAAATATGTCTCCTGCAATTACCAAAGCATCGGGTTTCTCAACTGATATAACAGATATTAGTTGATTGAGTATATATTCCTGATCCTCCAGCATACTGAACTCATTTACAACTTTCCCAATATGCCAGTCTCCTGTGTGAATTATTTTCATTTTACCCCTCCCCGGTTAAATATTAACTGCTCTTTCATCTGTTGTACTTTCGGTTGTAATGCCCGCAGGATAGATAACATTAATAGCGCCTTTTAGTATTTCAAACTCAATTTCTTTTCCTGTATGAATTTCCCCGTCTATATTCAGTGCAATAGTGTCTTTGCTCTCAATTTTTATTCTCTTAGCTTTTTTAAAGCTGACATATTCTATTTCGCCGTGTTCACCCTTCATATACTTTGGAAAAAGTGTTAATATTTTAAGTCTGTTGACCTCTCTCACCAGACATATATCCAACAAGCCGTCATCTAACGCCGCATCGGGGGCAGGCAACATCCCTCCGCCGTAAAACCTGCCATTTGCAACTGCGGCAAGAAGTATTTTTAAACTAATCTCTTCATTGTCTACAGTAACTTTTACCTCATTTATTTTGTTTTTAAAAATTGTATATATTAATGAAAAAAGGTATGCCATATTTCCCGGAATACAAGGCAGCCTTTTAAACTTCTTGGCATTATAAACAACATCCGCATCAAACCCTATGGAGGAAATATTTATAAAGTACTTCCCGTTTGCCCTGGCCAAATCTATACTTCTTTCCTGTCCCAGTATAGTATCAGCTACTATTTCCCTGACCTGATATTCTCCGTGTATGCTTCTTATAAAATCATTACCCGACCCTGCCGGTATAATTCCTAAAGAGGCTTTTGTTCCTGCTATGCCGTTTACTATTTCATTTACAGTCCCATCCCCACCAATTGAGTATATCCTGCATTTCTCATTAACTGCGTATTCATGAGCTATTTTTGTTGCATGTCCCGGGTACTCAGTTATTTTTATTACATATTTATCGGGTTTACCCTTAAAATAATCCCGGATTACCGGTATAATTTCTAATGCCTTTCCCTTCCCGGCAGCGGGATTTATTATAAATACGTGTTTCACATTTATACCTCCTGTATGGGGTTATTATCAGCATAAAAGGTAGCGATTTTTTAGCAATTATATTTTAACATAATTTAAGGTCCTTAATAAAATATAGAAGTTTCCAGCGTTGGCTATGCATGAGATAGAAAAATTATTTTTCTTTAAATGGTTGCTTTTTATAGTGATATGTATTATCATATTATGTGCGTCGTGTTTTAGACGCAAAATAAATGCGCCCGTAGCTCAATTGGATAGAGCGTCTGGCTACGGACCAGAAGGTTGTGGATTCGATCTCTGCCGGGCGCGCCAGATTATTAATCAGAGGCTGTAAGCTTTCAAAGCTTATAGCCTCTGATTTTTTTATTCTTGAATCGCCGTCGCTTATTGTCAGTTTTTAACATTTAATTTGTAAAATATAATTATTATGTCAAATATTTGACATTATTCCATATAAAATAGTATACTATTTACGTGAGTTAAATATCTAAATTTTTTACTTGTAATTTAAGTGTTAATGGCCATTCAGTAAACAAATGGTACGATCAACTTAAGTTATTCTAAAGTTTTACTTTTGGCATTTAGTTTTCTTTTTAGTTTTCTTTAATGTACTTTCCTATTGGTTAATTTAAAAAATTATAAGGGAGATTTGTACCATGTTTAAGCTAATGGATAATGCCAAAATAAGGGTAAAACTTGTAGTATTGATATTTGCTATGATTGTTGGAATGGTTCTTGTCGGAAGTATAGGCTGGCTTCAGACCCGAAAGGCACAAAGTGCGCTTGACACTATGTATAATGATAATCTTAGTCAGGTTGCAAGTCTAAGTAATGCCGGAACTGCTATAATGGCTGATTTTGCTAATATTTTAAGGCTTATTGCATCTGATAATACAAGTTACCAAATGGCTGTTCTAAGTGATATTATAGAAAAAGAGAAGAACCTAGATAATAGCATTAAAAAAATTTCTACTAAAAATTTAGGTTCTGAGGGAGCAAAGATACATACTTCCATAAATGGAAACTTAACAGCATGGAAAGAAATCAAGAATAAAATTATAGAATTATCCACTTCAGGTAAAACCCCGGAGGCATCTGCCCTCTACAGTGATAAAGGCGATACCATATTTCGAAAACTAGAATCCAATGTAACCGGTCTTATAAATGCCAACATAAAGGAAGCCTCGGATGTTTATAAGGAAAGTCTTAAATCAGCAAAGCAAGCATCCCTTTTTTTGATTATTTTAATAATAGCCGTTTCCCTAGTGTGCGTACTGGTAGGAATTGTAATTGCCAGATCAATAACAAGACCTATAACAACTATTGTAGGCATCATCAAAAAAATAGCAGGTTTTGATTTGGTTTTTGATGAGACCCATAATTCATTAATAAAGCGTAGGGATGAAATCGGAATAATAATTAATTCCGTATCAGATATGAGGCACTCCTTGCACAATACTATTACCAAACTACATAATATTTCAGGTACTATGGCTGCAAATTCTGAGGAATTGACAACCTCTACTGCTGAAAGTACAAAGAGTATTACTCAGGTAACCGCATCACTTGATGAAATTGCAAAGGGAAATGCCAACCAGTCTGAGGTCGTAAGCAAAACCAGTGAACATATTACTGAAATTGCAGGACACATATCAAAAGCCAATTATGCCACAACAGAAAATGAGAAGGCGGTAATACTTTCATTGGAAGCCGTCTCAGAAGGCTATAATGCCGTAGTTCTAACATCAGAAAAGGTACAGGAGAATATTTCTGTTTCTGAGGAGGTAAATAGGTCATTGTCAGACTTAAGCAAATCTGTTATTAAGGTAGGTAGTATAACCGATGTAATAAACTCTTTAGCAGCTCAAACAAATCTTTTGGCATTAAATGCCGCTATAGAAGCTGCCAGAGCGGGAACAGCAGGTAAGGGCTTTGCAGTAGTCGCAGATGAAGTGCGAAAACTGGCTGAGGAATCCTCCTCTGCTGCAAAAGAGATTAATGCCATAATTCAAGCAATAATAGCTAATAATGCAATGACAGCACATAACATGGAACGAGCAAAAGAACTGGAAGCTGAGCAGTCCTTTGCTGTGGAAACTACCAAACATGCTTTTGATAAAATAAGAATATCAGTAGAAGCTATTGCAGACAAAACTAAAGAAGTATCTGAAATGTTAGCTACAATTGATAAAGCATCCAGAGAGATTTCGAGTCATACACATGATCTGGCAACTTTAGCGGAGGAATCGGCAGCAAGTTCAGAGGAAATTTCAGCTTCAAGCCAACAACAGTTATCTTCAATGGAGATAATATCAAAAGCTTCAAGTGATTTATCTGATATGGCACAAGAATTGGATAATGAAATCAATAAATTCAAGCTATAAATTCCTAATAAAAATAAGTTCCTCAGTAAAATAGTAGCCGGCTCTAACCGGCTACTATTTTTGTAGCTAAAATTAATTTATGTTACCAATCCTTATATGAACTTACTTTTATCATCATCTCCTATGTCCTTTTCTATTCTCAGGAAGTTGCTGTTTTTCAGGAAGTTCGCCGCTAATAACAGCTTTGGATAATGCATCGTTGACCGCATTAACTATACCCGTTGAGGTAAATGTCGCACCAGATACAGCATCCACTTCTAAACTTTGGCTATCAATAATTTCTTGAGGTACTGCATCCATTGCTTTTTGATAATATCTAGAATTTACTTCATTGTGATTTGTGATTTCAATACTGGTTATCTTGTTACCTTTTACTGTAACACTGACTGTTAATCCAGGTCGAAATCCATTAGCTTCACCCTCATATACACCATCCTTTAATTCTGTTCCTGCAAATTGTTTGTTAAAGGTACTTACTGTTTCTTCACTAATTATAGCGGGTTCCACTACATTTGCTTCTTGTGCTCCAATCAAAAATTCTGGTCCTTGTATACCAACATCTACAATATGAATCACAAGAACAAGTATAAAGCAAACCGTCAAGCCCCTATGATAATATATCCAACCTCGATATTTATTGAAGTATTTACGAAACATCCAATTTAGACCTAGTAATATGGATATAATCCATCCAATTGTTCCAAAATTGATTGTCAATACGGGTTGCGATGAAAACAAACCATGAACCAGCCCTGTAAATACAAGTAGTACACCTAAATATTTATGATACTTCCGCAGTTTTTGGTTTGCAGTTTTAATTATACTTACCAAATAATTGAACTTATTAGTACTCTTCCTTAAAATATAGATAATCGATAACAAAACTGCAAGTATAACCGATATCCACGCAAATCCAAAATTAAGTAGCAAATTCATTATTTTCTCCTGTTTATCAAAACTTTTAAATTCATTCTAAATGTGGTATGTGAAGAGAAAGTGATAGAAATGTAAATATTTTTTGGCGACTAAAATTTAAGTACTTATTATTTGTTTATACTTTTAACTTTATCGATGTTTTACTTTATTATGTTAACGTATTATTCATTTAATGAATTAATGGGTACTTTTACCAAAATATTAGGATTTTAATTGGTTATAATTAACAAAACCTTGAAACCCGCTTAAATACAATATTTTACAACAGTCAATATGTGAATAAATTATTGAACTTTCCTTCATTTAGGTGTATAATTCGGCATTATAAAGACATTTTTTTGATATCTTATGCAAGTTGCACATCAATTTGTATTCCCAAATGACAATGCCGTCATTAAGTTAAATTCAGATTGATAGTTTTTTTTGTGTCCAATTTGGTCTGTAATTATGTCCAGTAACGATTTTTACTGGTATTAACTTTATTAATATATACTTTTTTTAAAAAAAGCCGCATTATATAATCGCGGTTAGGAGGTCTTTTATGGCAAAATATATAATCAAAAGGCTATTGGTCTCACTTTTGACTTTATGGATTATGTTCACACTTACATTCTTTTTAATGCATTTTGTACCTGGTAATCCATTTATAGGTGAAAAGAAAATGACAGCTGAAATGTTAGCCAACCTAAATGCAAAATATGGTTTGGATAAGCCTTTATGGGTTCAGTATGTTAATTACGCAAAGAATGTTCTTCATTTTGATTTCGGACAGTCAATACAACTGGTTGGTCAGGATGTAAAAGACATAATATCTCAAAAGTTTCCTTATTCACTCAGGCTGGGTATTTTCGCCAGTGCATTGGCAATGTTTTTTGGAACTATTCTGGGTGTATTAAGTGCACTAAAAAAGAATACTACTGTAGACAGGCTTATTATGTTGATTGTAACTTTTGGAATTGCTGTTCCAAGTTTTGTTGTTGCTACTCTCAGTATGATAATTTTTGGTGTACAGTTACAAATACTGCCTACAATTAGTGATTTAAGCACTGTTTCAAGTTATATTTTACCGGGCTTTGCACTGTCCTTCTTCCCTCTGAGTTTTATAACAAGGCTCATGCGTTCCTCAATGCTGGATGTTATAAATCAGGACTATATCAGGACCGCTCGGGCAAAGGGCCTTTCGGACAAGGTTGTTATATTTAAACATGCTTTAAGAAACGGAATTCTTCCTGTTGTAACCTATGCCGGGCCAATGGTTGCGTCAGTTCTTACCGGTTCATTTGTTATTGAATCCATATTTTCCATCCCCGGTCTGGGAAGTACTTTTGTTACAAGCATCACGGGAAGAGATTACACTACAGTAATGGGTGTTACAATTTTCTTCGGAGCAATTCTTATATTAATGAATTTTATTGTGGATGTAGTATACAGGTTTGTTGATCCTAGAATCAACATTATCAATTAAGGGGCGGGTGACATTAATGAACACTGTGAATGATTCAAAAGTTTTGGAAAAGAATTTATTTTTGCCTGCCACTGATGAGGAAAAGGCAACAGCTGAAGTTATGCGTCAATCTGTTAGTTATTGGAGGGACGCATGGAACAGATTAAGAGCTAATAAAGTAGCTACCGGAGCTCTCGTTGTAATTATTTTAATAATTCTTGCAGCTATTATCGGACCACTAATTTCTCCTTACTCCTATGAACAGATTCTTAAAGGTCAGGAGAATTTAAAACCAAGCATGCAACATATATTCGGTACTGACAGTCTCGGAAGAGACCTGTTCACCAGAACAATGATAGGTGCGAGAATTTCTATTGCAGTTGGTGTAGTTGCGGCAATAATGATATCAATTATCGGTATTATCTACGGTGCAATCTCCGGATTTTTTGGAGGCTGGGTTGATAATATTATGATGAGAATTGTTGATATTGTATATTCAGTTCCAACTATTCTTATAGTAATTCTTTTGCAGGTTGTGTTAAAGAAACCTATTGACAGTTACATTAAGTCAGGACATGCTCCTGCTTTTCTTAACAGTATGGGTGTTGGTCTTATAAGTATTTTCCTGGTTATGGCCCTCTTATATTGGGTAGATATGGCCAGAACATATTCTTGCACTTAAAGAGCAGGAATATGTTCTGGCTGCAAAAGTACTTGGTGCAAGTAACAAGTCAATTATATTCAAGCATCTGATTCCTAACTGTATTGGTCAGATTATAGTTGTAACTACTCTCAAAATACCGGAAGCAATATTTACAGAATCCTTCCTCAGCTTTATAGGTCTGGGTGTATCATCACCTATGGCTTCTCTGGGTTCTCTTTCTCAAACAGCTTTAAAGGGAATATATTCATTTCCTTATATGCTTATTTTCCCGGCGGCAGCTATCAGTGTTATTATACTGTCCTTTAACCTTTTTGGTGACGGATTAAGGGATGCTTTAGACCCAAGGATGAAAAAATAATCCTTTGCAATAATTGGAACGTTTGTTTTGAAAGATACGGGTATATCTTAAATGATGACGAGATATACACTTTTAGATAATTATTGGATGCCATTTAAAGGGCAGGTGAGGTAATTGCTATGAATAATAAAAAACTACTAGAAATAAATGATTTAAAGGTCTCATTTTTTACCCCGGCAGGTGAAGTTAAAGCTGTTAATGGAATTAGCTATTCACTTGAACCCGGTAAAGTTCTGGGAATCGTAGGTGAGTCAGGCTCAGGAAAGAGCGTTTCTTCTTATTCTGTTATCGGACTAATTGATAAACCGGGAAAGATTGTAGGCGGAAGCATTACATTCGACGGTAAGGATGTTTCAAAAATGACTAAGCAGGAAAGGCTTCAGGTTGCCGGAAATGAAGTAGCAATGATATTTCAGGACCCCATGACCTGCCTTAATCCTGTTTTTACCATAGGCAACCAGATTGCGGAGTCCCTATATCACAAGTATGGGAAAATATCTAAAGAAGAAGTTAAGAAAAGGTCAGTTGAACTCCTATCTCTTGTAGGTATAAATGAGCCTGAAAAAAGGCTCTCACAATATCCTCATGAATTCTCAGGAGGTATGAGACAAAGAGCAATGATTGCTATGGCCCTTGCAGGTGCACCTAAGCTGCTTATTGCCGATGAACCTACAACAGCGCTGGATGTTACCATACAAGCGCAGATTCTTGAGCTTTTAAAAGACATACAGAAGAAAACCGGAATGGCCATTGTGCTGATTACCCATGACTTGGGAATTGTTGCTGATATGGCGGACGATATTATAGTTATGTATGGCGGAAAAATAGTTGAGCAGGGTACAGTTTACAGTATATTCAAGAACCCCCGTCACCCTTATACAAAAGGACTTCTACGTTCATTACCTGACTTGAACGAAAAGGGCTCGAAGCTTATTCCTATTAAGGGAAATCCAATTGATTTGCTTCACCTTCCTTCCGGATGTGCCTTTGCCCCAAGATGCGAAGAGTGTCTGAAAGTTTGCATTAGCAATATGCCTAAGGCGTACAAGGAAGCCGATGGGCATACTACTTCTTGCTGGCTGATGGATGAAAGGGCAAAAGAAAGTGTGGAGGTACAGAAAAATGGAAAATAAATCAACTCTGGTTGAAATCAGAAATCTAAAACAATATTTCACTATAAAAAACAGTGTAGGAAAAAAAGGATATGTAAAGGCTGTTGACGATGTTACCTTTGATATCTTTAAAGGTGAAACACTAGGCTTAGTTGGTGAATCCGGTTCAGGAAAAACCACTTTGGGCCGTTCAATGCTTAGAATATATAACCCCACAAGCGGTACTGTAAAAATAGACGGTATTGACATTACAAAATTTCAGGGAAAAAAGCTCCTCCCTTATAGAAAGAAGATGCAATATATCTTCCAGGACCCTTATGCTTCACTGGACCCTCGTATGACAGTATCAGATATTGTTGGAGAAGCACTGGATATACATGGTCTGGCAGGCTCCAAAAGCGACAGAGCAGATAAGATAAGAGAGCTTTTAACACTTGTAGGTCTTAATACGGAACATGCATCACGTTATCCACATGAATTTTCCGGGGGACAGCGTCAAAGAATAGGTATTGCACGAGCAATCGCAGTACAGCCGGACTTTATAGTTTGTGACGAACCTGTATCAGCTCTGGATGTATCTATCAGAGCACAGATAATTAATACACTGGAAGAAATGCAGGACAGGCTTAATCTCACATATCTGTTTATATCTCATGATTTGGGTGTAGTAAGACATACCTGTGACAGAGTTGGTGTTATGTACCTCGGTCATATAGTTGAGTTAGTTGAGTCCGAGGAGTTATACAAAAATCCTCTGCACCCATACACAAGAGCATTACTGACAGCTATTCCCGAGCCAAATCCTGATACTGCAAAGAAGCGTAACCGTATTATCCTAAAAGGAGAAATACCTTCTCCCGTTAATCCGCCGTCAGGATGTAAGTTCAGAACAAGATGTCCATATGCAAAAGATGTCTGTTCTAAAAAAGTACCTGAATTATCAGACTGTGGCAATGGTCATTTTGTTGCATGCCATTTTGCAGGAGAAATATAATTGTTCTAATTTTTCCATATTGCAAGTAAGTAATATCTAAAGACTCGTATGCTCCGATGAGGTCGACATTAGTAGCATAAAATAAAAAGTATTGAATAAAAACTTTTTATTTAAGAGAGAATATTTGTATTGCAAAAATGGATTTTTGAATTATATAAAAAAATAATAGGGGGTATACAAAAATGAAAAGAATATTAGCTCTTATACTTTCACTGGCTACTATACTAACCGCATTTGTTGGCTGTGGAAGTTCTTCTAGTAATACTAAAGGCATTAATGCATGTATTGCGTCAGAGCCAGCATCTATAGATCCTTCACTCAATAAGTCTCTGGATGGAGGTACTTATATTAACTGTGCTTTTGAAGGTTTAACTACTTATGACAAAGAGGGTAAAATCGTTCCCGGAACCGCTGAAAAGTGGGACGTAAGTGCAGATAACAAGGTATATACATTCTTTATCCGTAAAGATGCCAAATGGTCAGACGGTAAAGCTGTAACTGCAAATGATTTTGTTTACTCTTGGAAGAGAGCAATTAATCCAAAAACAGCTTCCGACTACGCTTATTACCTGTATTTTATTAAGAATGGTGAAGCTATAAATACTAATGGCGCTGATATCAATACATTAGGAGTTAAAGCTATTAATGATAACACTCTGGAAGTAACTCTGGAGAATGTTTGCCCATTCTTTACAGAAATCGTGGCTTTCCCAACTCTTGTTCCTTTGAGAGAAGATATTGTATCAAAAAATCCGGAAAAATGGACTCTTGATCCAAAGACTTATATCGGAAATGGCCCATATGTTTTGACAAACTGGAAACACTCTTCAAAGCTGGTATTTGAAAAGAACGCAAACTACTGGGGTAAAGACACTGTAATTGCTCCAAAGATTGAATGGTTGTTAATGAATGATACAAACGCTATTCTTGGTGCATTCAAGAACAAACAGATTTCTTTTGCCAGAAACATACCACACGATGAAATGCCTGCAGAGAAAGCTGCCGGAAATCTTCAGATTTTACCACAGCTTGGAACTTACTATCTCGCTCTGCTTAACACTAAAGCACCATTTGATAACCCAAAGGTTAGAAAAGCTGTATCTCTTGCAATTGACCGTAACTACATTACAGAAAAGGTCAGAAAATCAGGCGAAACTCCTGCATCAGCCTTTGTACCTTATGGTATAGCTGATGTCAGCCAATCACCTGACTTCCGTACAAAAGGCGGAGATTTCTACTCAGTAAAACCTGAGGATTACCAGAAGAATGTTGCTGAAGCAAAGAAACTTTTGGCAGAAGCCGGATATCCTGACGGAAAAGGTTTCCCAAAAATAACCTATGGTGTAAGTACAGGTGCAGGTCACGAAGCAGTTGCTGAAGCAATTCAACAGCAGTTAAAGACAAATCTGGGAATCGAAGTTGAAATTCAGGCTCAGGAATGGAATGTATTCCAAGAGTCAAGAAAGAACGGTTTATTTGATATAGCTCGTGACGGATGGGTTGGAGACTACATGGATCCTTCAACATTCTTGGACTTGATAACTTCAAATAATCCTCAGAATGACTCAAAGTATAAGAACGCTGGATATGATAAGGCTATAGCTGGCGCAAGGAAAGAAACAGATCCTGCAAAGCGTATGCAATTATTTCATGACGCAGAAAAGCTTCTCATGGATGAAACCGGCGTAGCTCCTATATTCTTCTATACCGACCCAATCGTTATAGATAAGAATTTACAAGGCTATTTAGTAACAAAGCTCGGATTTATATATTTGAACTGGGCATCATTTAAATAAAAAACTAAGCTTCAATGAATGAATGTAAAAAACCACCCGGTTCAACATGAACCGGGTGGTTTTTTTATTAAAACACAACTACATTATTACACTGTTTCCGCTGCCGGAGCCGTGTATACTCTGGTACCCAGTTCCGTATCCAGCATAAGTAAAGCATGGGGGTCATTCTTTATTAATTGAAGTTTTCTCAGAACCTTGTCAACTGTTGCTTCTTCTTCAACCTGCTCAGTTACAAACCACTGCAGAAAAGAATTTGTTCCGTGATCCCTTTCATCCAGTGCATTATCTACAAGATTGTATATGGATTTTGTAACCTCCTGCTCATGTTTAAGTGTATGAGCAAATACTTCCTCAGGAGTATTAAAGTTATCCTCAGGCTCATCTACCTGATATAGTTTGATTTTTCCTCCTGCCTGAGTAATATAGTTAAAAAATTTCATTGCATGATCACGTTCTTCCTGAACCTGTACATGGAAGAAGTTTGCAAATCCATCAAGATTCTGGTGTTGGAAATATGCTTCAAAACCAAGATATAAATAAGCTGAGTAAAATTCTTTTTGTACCTGTCTGTTTAATAAGTCATTCATCTTTACACTAATCATATTTTATGCCCTCCTGTTAATACCATAATGCAGTTACAATATTTCTTTTGCATTCGGTCTAATTATGATACTTTTATTATACCCATGGTTCATACTGCTAAACACTAACAGTGTTATACACAACCACATAAAAAAATGCCAAACCATTAAAAGTTTTAATCTTAATGGTTTGGCTTAAAATATGGGAATACTTTAATTATCAATTATTATTAATCGTCCTGCAATGCATCATACCCTTCTTCACCCGTACGTACTTTCACCACATTCTCCACATCATAAACAAAGATTTTTCCATCGCCTATATTTCCTGTATAAAGTACTTTTTTGGCTGCATTTATTACAGTTAAAACAGGAATTTTACATATAACAATTTCAACTCTTATTTTAGGCAGAAGTTTTATCTCCATTTCAACTCCTCGGTAGTATTCGGTACTTCCTTTTTGCATACCGCATCCTAGAACGTTCGATACTGTCATTCCTGTTACTCCGATAGTATTCATAGCTTCTTTCAGAGCGTCAAATTTAGTTTGTTTAGTCACAATTTCTATTTTAGTCATTTTTACGTCTGACCCAACAGGTGAATCAGATTTTTTGTGAATGATTGGTACCGCATCGTCAATGGTTACTGCTGCTTCACCGGTACTTTCGGATATATCAAGTATTGGCATAAAATCTGCGTATGAACTGACAAGACCATGTTCTTCAATGTCAAGACCAGAAATTTCCTCTTCACGGGACACTCTCAACCCTACAGTCTTATTAATAATTGTGAAAATAATAACCATAGTTACAATAACCCATGCTGCCACTGAAGCCACTCCAAGGAGCTGTACTCCCAAATAATGAAATCCGCCTCCGTACAGAACTCCTCCGTCTGTAGCAAAAACACCAACCAGAATGGTTCCGGTAGCACCACATAAGCCATGTACTCCTATTGCTCCAACGGGGTCATCAATTTTTACAATTTTGTCAATAAACTCTATACCAAATACAACCACGAATGCTGCTATAATACCAATTGCAACAGCGCCCTTTGCACTTACCGCATCACAGCCTGCAGTTATTGCTACAAGACCTCCTAATGCAGCGTTTAAAGTCATTGATACATCGGGTTTTTTATATCTTATCCATGTAATAATCATTGCAACTGTTGCGGCTGCCGCAGCTGCTAAGTTTGTAGTAATAAATATATTACCCATGGATACAAGTGTACCATCTCCGGTAGCGGAGACTGTTGAACCGGGGTTGAAACCGAACCATCCGAACCATAATATAAAGACACCAAGAGCTCCCAATGTGAGGCTATGTCCCGGGATAGCTTTCGGTTTTCCGTTTTTATCATACTTTCCTATACGAGGGCCAAGAATTTTTGCACCAATCAGGGCCGCAATACCACCTACCATATGAACTGCCGTAGACCCTGCAAAATCGTGAAAGCCTAATTTTGACAACCAACCGCCGCCCCATATCCAATGACCTGATACAGGATAAACTATTACACTTATTGCTACACTATAGATACAATACGATATAAATTTAGTTCTTTCAGCCATGGCACCTGAAACAATTGTCGCCGCAGTTGCACAAAACACTGTCTGGAATATAAGGAACACTGAACCAGGTAGTGCTTGATTAACCCCGTCCCCGGTGGCAAAGAGACTTGGTAACCCAAAAAGTCCAAATTTACTGGTTCCAAACATAATCCCAAAGCCTATAAACCAAAAAACTAATGAGCCCAATGCAAAATCCATAAGATTTTTCATAATTATATTTCCTGCATTTTTTGCTCGTGTAAACCCTGTTTCCACCATTGCAAATCCCGCCTGCATAAAAAATACCAGCGCTGCTGCTATCAATGTCCAAATTACATCTACAGAATTAAACATAAAATCAACCCCTTATCTTAAATTGAGAATAAAAAAACGCATTATTACAAATTAAATTTGCAAAAACACGTCATCGTGGATAGCACATCTATATGTACAAAATAAACATAAATTTATCCGTCCATAAAATGGCCACTATTCATTTTTTAAATTTCATAAATGAAGATAAAATAAAAGTGCTACAGAAAAATATCTGCAGCACCTTTGCCTTCAATAATTAGCATTATAACACTAAAACAATCTGAAAGTCAATAGTTTTTGAAATTTATTGTTACACCAAATTCATATTTATTATATTTTTGCAATATAACAAGACCTTTAATAAGAATTTTATACTAAAAGTGAATAATCACAAACTCCATCCTTCACTTTAGAGTATATATTGTACATTATATAACCCGATTATTTTATATTTTATAATTATTACTAATCAACTATCAGTCCTTTATATGCTATAATTATATCAATATTGTTTTTATAAAATAAAAATAAAATAACGTTTACGGGAGTCAAAATGTATTTTGAGGATTTCAAGTCATTACTTTACTCTGACACACTGGTGTCAGATATTTTTATCAGCCAATATATGCCTTCCATGGACAGCACATGCGTAAAGGTATATATTTATATGCTGTTCCTTTGCAAACATAATAAGAAAGTAACCTCAGACGAACTTGCAAAGACTCTTAACCTGTCTATGGATGAGGTAAAATCTGCCTTAACCAGTCTTGATAATCTGGAGGTTATCACTTGGGTAGAAGACAAAATACAGCTCAGTGACTTAAAAGAAGCCGAAATACAAAGAATGTACAAACTAAAGGCAGTTTCAACACCTGAGCAAGCTAACGCGAACTTTGAAAAGAATAAAAGCAGAAACAACACACTTGCCGCAATAAATTCTAAGTTTTTTCAGGGGCTTATGGCTCCAAACTGGTATCTGACTATAGAT
This sequence comes from Ruminiclostridium papyrosolvens DSM 2782, assembly GCF_029318685.1. Classification (NCBI taxonomy): domain Bacteria; kingdom Bacillati; phylum Bacillota; class Clostridia; order Eubacteriales; family Oscillospiraceae; genus Ruminiclostridium; species Ruminiclostridium papyrosolvens. The sequence goes on along the minus strand of NZ_CP119677.1, from coordinate 46,870 downwards.
AACTGGTTTACCATTTACAAGTTTGATGAGGATGTCATGTACACCCTTTTTAAGTACTGTCATGACAATAATACCTTTCATAAGAGTTATATAGAGGCAGTTGCAACAAACTGGCACAGAAGGGGCATCCAGAACTTTTTTGACCTTGAAAAGTACTTTGAGGATATGGCACAAGTACGTGGCATTAAAGGTACTATTATCAAGAAGCTCCGTTTAAGACGTGCTCTGACAGAATACGAAAGTGAATATGTAGAAAGATGGGTTATTGATTATAAATACGGGTTTGATGTTATTGAACTAGCCTTGAAAAAAACTGTTGGAAAGACAAATCCTGACTTTAAGTTCCTCAATAATGTATTAACCCGCTGGCATGACCTGGGACTGGTTACTGCTGAAGAAATACTTGGATATGAAAATAGTATTAAGACCCAGCCTCAAGCAGGCCAGAGCACACAGAATGCTAAGCCTAAACAGTCTCAAAGGGATAACTTTGAGCAAAGGGAATACGATGATGAATACTTTGAAAACTTTTTTACAAACACCTCAAAATAGGTAAACCACATAAAAGAATGAAAGAGGTAGTTTATGAATAGGGATATACATAATATTATTGCGAGAGAGTATGAAAGACGACAAAAGCTTGCCGCAGATATTGTGGAGCAGAGAAAATACCAGCTATATGAGAAAATACCAAGGTTACGTGAAATTGAAAGTATGATTAACCAGCTGGGATTAAAGTATAATAGGCTTATACTGTCGGCAAAAGGAGATAAGTCAATTATTTTAAACGAGCTTAATCAAAAAGTAGCAGAACTCACGGCAGCCAAAAATAATCTGCTGGCTGAACATAATATCAGCTTAGACTGTCTGATACCTCCATATCAGTGTGAAAAATGCAAGGATACGGGATATATAACTGATACCACAGGTTCACATAGATGTTCCTGTTACAGGCAGCAAATTATAGAACATTTATTTGCCCAGTCAAATGTAAATGTAAATGGCAGGGAATGTTTTGATAATTTCAACGAAACCCTTTATCCTGACGAAGTAAATGAAACCAAGTATGGTATTGGGATTTCGCCGAGAGAAAACATAAACAACATAAGGAAAAGTTGTATTGAGTTCATTAAAAACATAGATAATCCTAATCAAAAGAACCTTTTTTTTAATGGACGTACCGGGGTGGGAAAGACCTTTCTATCTTTTTGTATAGCAAGGGAACTTATAAATCAAGGTAGAACCGTGTTATATCTCACGGCTCCTGCTCTGTTTGATATTATCACAGAACATAAAATGAGAAATTACAAGGAAGATGAATATGCCGACGATAAATATCAGAGTATATTTTCCGTAGAACTGTTGATAATAGACGACCTTGGCACAGAGCCCTTGAGTGATGCAAGATATGCAGAGTTATTAAATATACTGAACAGCCGTCAGTCTCAAAACTCAGTTCGTACCTGTAAAACTATTATTTCTACGAATATAGGCCCTAAAAAGCTTTATGAGCTATATACAGAACGTATTGCCTCAAGGATTGTAGGCTACTTTGACAGGTTGGTTCTAGCTGGTAAGGATATAAGACTACTTTAACAAAAAAATTGGGCTATGGCCCAATTTTTTTCGTTTTAACCCCATTTCAATTTCATTATCTGGTACAAGAATGTAAATAAAATAATCAGAAGCCCCGGGAGCATGCTCAAAATTGCAGAAGCCCCGACTTTTTCATGTGTTAGTTCATATTGTTCAGCTTCTTCCTTCATTGCCTTTACATCCTTCTTTGTATTTCTGTAAAATGCATACAGCAAAGCCACAAAGCCTGAAACCAAACCCATATATATAACGGCATAGAACAAGAAACCAATTGCTACTGAAGCCATATGCAAATTGGAAAAATCAAAATTCTGTGTTTGCCCGAAGCCCTCTTCATTTAAGTATCCTGTCATTTTAGACGCCATGAAAGATAAAAATACGGCTGATGCATTGTTGGTAAAATGGGCAACCATACCTGTAAAAATGCTTCCCGTTCTATATACAATAAACCCTATTAGTGCACCAAGGAGAATAGTACTTACTGCCTTTTGAATATCACGGTGCAGAAGTCCGAATAATACAGATGTTATTCCAAGAGAAACGGCGATACCAAACTTACGGTAGCCTTTCTGTATAAGACCACGGAACATTACTTCCTCGCAAACTGCTGCCGAAACCCCTATAACCAGTAAAGCTATAAAAAGGGTAGGTACATCGTTTACAATTACCTTTGGTACAGGCAAATTTCTTCCGAATATTTGTCTGATTAATACATAGGTTATTGCATTAAGGACTCCTACCACGGGCATTCCAAACAACGTTAAGAGAACTACAAGCAGATAATTCAAAGGTCTGGTTCCTCTTAAATTCAGCGTACTTTTTATATCATATCTTCCGATAATCAAAAAAACCATTACCGGCAGTAGAATAAAAATCAATTCTCCCAACCCACTCTTTAAATAATTGTTTTTAAAGTTCAGTATAGGTCCTCCAAAGGTGAGTAAAATGGTTACTATAGAAAAAAGAATTCCTGAGGCTACAGGCCCTGGCAATCTTTTTTTCTGTTCGTCAATGTTATTTTCCACTTGCATCCTCCTGTTGGTTTATATATGTAATATTATACATTCAATATAATATTACTATTATCCTATTTGTATTTCAATTTTTTTCTCATATGTTTAGTATATGACAAAGGGAGACGTTTTACGTCTCCCTTAATAATTTACCAATTTATATTTAATGTATTACTCTATTTAAGTACGGCCTCATAGCCTTGGGTATCTAAAGCGAAATCATCTGAGCTGCCAATCACATAGGCTTTCATTGAAGCTATTTTATCCTTTATTGCTTTATATTCATCTCCGCTAAGAGTTTCCGTATAAACTACTGATTCACCCGCATTCAACTTTGAGTACGTCAAAGCCATTGTAAATAATTTATCCGCTGACCATGTGTATAGTACCTTTTTATCTGAATCCAGAAGTTTAAAATCATATTTTTGTCCGGAAGAATGGTTGAAGCTGACAGCCTTTTTTGAGTTGTTTTTTAGAGTTATTTTCATAATTATAGAATCAGCTTTAACTTCTGCCTCAGGTGTAACTGTTACCACAGGGTTCTGCTTTTCAAGAATGGTAACCAGCTTGCTCACTACAACTGCTGCCTCTCCCCTTGTTGTGTTGGCTTTAGGGTGAAACATTCCTTTTGAACCTGAAATGAGTTTGTAGTGAGCAGCCCTTCCAACGTCCCCAGAGAACTCAGGAGTTACCTCGCTGTCATCACTGAAGAAAGGAGGCTTAATATTTATTAGAGCATATTTGTCACCCATCTGATACTTGTATGCATTCATTATATAATGAACCATTTCCTCTCTGGAAATAGAAGCGCCGGGATTGAATTTCCCTCCCTTTTCTATAACGCTGGCAGTTACAAGATCAACTAAATCCAAAGTATATGATGCATTCTGAGCCACATCATCAAAATAATCTTTTATCTGAGGCTCTGCAAAGTATTCTATCTGTATTCCCAAAGCATCGTGCAGCAGAGATACAAATTCTCCTTTGGTTATTGCTTTAGCGGGACTGAACTTTTCACCTGTAAATGGCATAACATTTTTCTCCATAAGCATTTGTACTGCTGAATTACACCAGTGTCCTGATATATCATTGAATTTATTCTCTTTTTGGGTTGTTTGAGCAAATGTAAAAGTGCTTGACAGAGCAATAGCACCTGTCAGTATAAGTGCAGAAACAGTTCTTTTCATATAAATCATCTCCTATACGTAATGTTTAGTATTATTTGCCGGCTATATAGTGTTAGACTTAACTATATGAAAAATGTTCCACAAAATTTTACCCTCTGTTTTACAGAGCCATTACTAAAGCCTCCCCGATTCTATTTTTCCCAAACCATAAGGTATCTCCAGAACAGCTTCCTTCTTATAATCACTTCAGGCAAATGCCCTTTAGCAAGCAGTTTTATCTCTTTCAATGTCATATATGTGTCATGTTCTCCATGCCTTTTCCATACTTCTCTGGTATGCTCGTCACCGGTTTTAATTTTTTTGTTATTCACTATGTTCATAAATACATTCGGTATCACCGCCAGTAAATTAAAAAACATGTCAGTAAAGGTTTTTACTTTATAAAGGTCAAGCACTATAAGCTTACCGCCGGGTTTAAGTGTTTTTAGTGCAAACAAAAGCAACCACTCGTAGGGTAAATGATGTGCGGTAGCAGTAGTAACTATCGCATCCAAACTATTTTCCTCAAACTCCATATCAAGAATGTTTTTACTTATAAAATCAATATTTTTATAACCATATTGAGAAATAGCCTTTTCTATCATTTTGTCTGCCAAGTCAACTGCAATAACGTGCTCGCTTTTTTTAGCCAACATATTAGAAAGCTCACCTTTACCGCAGCCGATTTCAAGAATAAGCTCATTATCCTCATGAAGGTACTTCATAAGATTTTTGAAATAGCAGTTATTATGATTCCATCTTTCTTCAACTATATCTGATATTTCATTAAAATCTCTTTTTACTATATCATAGTTTTCCATATAACCCCTATTCCTTAATGTATTCTGTCACTTTGTCCGTAAAAAGAATACCGTCAAGATGGTCTATCTCATGGCATAAGCATTTTGCCATTTCCTTTTTACCCTTTATTACAACCTCTTCACCTTTTTCATTTAAGGCTTTGACTCTGACTTCATATGGTCTTATAACCTTTCCCCACTTGCCGGGTATACTCAAGCATCCTTCAATTACCTCCTGCGACCCTTTTTGCTCAATAATTTCCGGATTCACAAGATTTATAAGACCGTCACCCATATCTATTACAATAGCCCTTTTAAGAATACCTACCTGAGGGGCTGCAAGTCCTGCCCCATTCCCTGTGTCGTACATGGTATCCGCCATATCCTTTAACAAATCTCTTATCTTATCATTAACTTCCTCAACCGGTCTGCATTTTTTACGTAGAACTTCATCTTCAACAGTTCGAATATTTCTTAGTGCCATAAAAATTAATTCCTCCGTAATCTCAATATTAATTTCTGCTAATATGTCACAACCAGTATTATATATTAAATATTGTCTTTTTGTTTATCAAAAAATCCTTTTTTGCCTCTTACCACAAGATATATGCCCAAAAGAATACATAGCACGTATACTATTGTTATAGGAATATTTAAAAATAATGTCTCTATGCTCGTATCCATAACCGTTTTTCTAATTTCAGCAGGTGTATTATATAGTGCTCCGAGTATGTACGTTGTCTGAGATATTAAAAGAGTGAAAAGGCACCTGAAAAAATAAATTATATAAAGAAGCCCCGTACCTATGTACTCACAACTCTTTATTTGTATCTGTGAAATACTCTTGTCATCCTCATATACTTCACTGGCTGCTTGTTTACCAAATTTAATAAATATAGCTCCAATAATAATTAGTATAATACCCGGAACTATCCTGGACCACACAAGAATATTTAATTTTGCCGCACAAGATGCATTAATAATATCAACTATCCCCACTGCAAGTATAAAAAATCCTACTATGCTAAAAATGCACTGCTTTAATATTTTATTCATATTTTCCCCCTCTAATTGCATACTTTAACATAAATTATATATTTTACCATATGTATTAGCAATGAATATAATATATTATTACTGCTTATATGCAAAAAAGACTTGAAAAGGCATTGTTGCACCTATCAAGTCTTTTTTGCAATATTTCTGCCTTATTTACATAGTAAGAGTGCCTTCAGGTGTTGACACAAGCATTAGTACATCCTCTTCTACTCCTGTTAAAGCATTAATGTATATAATAAAAGCATGTCCATCCACCTTACCCATAAACTCGTAACAATACTTTTCAGTCTTAAAAGTAGTTGGTATGATTGCTTCTCCCTGCCTATCTACTTTAATTCTGTTATTAACCTTTGCACGAGCTTGCTCAACAGTAAGAGTCGTCTTAGGTATATTTCTTGTTTTATGGTTATATAGATACCCCTTTGACTCGATACCTATTATTTCTCCATTATCCAGTGCAATTTTGACCTTGATAAGATCAGGGTAAACGATTACTCCGCCCTGCTTGAATGCATAACTTATAACAGCAGTACCATCAACCTTTTGATAATAGGTATCCACCATATTCTTATATCCCTTTGCAGTCAGAAAATCCTTAGCAAGTTTCTTTGCCTTATCCATATTTACAGTATCTTTACTAATGTCCCTGTTCCTCAGCATAAGGTAAACCTGCCCGCCCTGCTGAGTAACTTCAATCTCTGCAGACTCATTGTCCTTTTCGTTCTTGTACAAAACATTAAACCTGTATGTTTTAATATTTCCAAGCTCGTTACTTTCAAGCTGTTTTACACTGCCGACTTTGTCCTTGCCTATAAAGTTTATGGCAATGTCCTTAGCTTCTGATACGCTAACTTTTTTACTGCCCAAGCCCTGAGGCTTTGATTTAAGCATATGGTCTGAGTAGGGACCATCATATATAAGAGTCGGATATTCCTGAAAGGTTTTATCAATGTTTTCAAACTGACTTGTCTGAGGATCTTTTGATTTAGAAGACACCATAAAATTACCTTTGCCAGTATAGTTTCCCCAAGACATTTTCCCCTGAATAACCTGTGATTCAATTCCTTGCAGATTCTTTTGAAGGGAAACCGCATACCCGTGAAGCTTTTTCAGAGCGTCATACTCTTTTTCATTCAAAGGAATACCATTCATTGTTTTGCTATTAAGAGAATATGCCATATCTCCGGCTTGTGTTAAAAAGTTAGATGTCTTTTCAAGTATTGGCGGTGCTATTGGAAGCTGCCCCATATTTGTTTGGGCAAGATTTGACTGTCTCCAAACTTCCTCAAGCATTTTTGATGTGCTTAAGGGTGTTGAAGTAACCAAAGATTTTGCCATTAGAGCTTCAACATTATCAACATAATCGGATAAATCAACAAAAGCCCTGTTATACTGGTTTGTCATTAATACCTGATATTTTTTTAACTGCCTGTTCTGATTGTACCCCCATGCCAATACCCCTACAAGAGCAAGAATTGCTATAACTGCAATCGGTACTGCCCATGATCTTCTTCTATCATTTAAATGAAATCCATTATCAGCCATATTATCACCTCCATATTATATTCCGAACCAATGCTTACCCACCTTGTATCTTACTTTTCTGGACCAAATCCATTTACTGGTGGCTGTAGCCGGATTCCAATAGTATAAACATCCGTCAGTAGGGTCCCAACCTGCCAGAGCATCCCTTGCAGCTTTTACAACTGTAGATTTCGGGTTGATAGGAACATTAATCTGCCCGTCTGATACTGCTGTAAATGCACCCGGTTGGTATATTACACCTGCTACCGTTTTTGGAAATTTTGAGTTGTTGACTCTGTTTAAAATTACAGCTCCCACTGCTACCTGCCCTTCAAAAGGCTCACCTCTGGCTTCACCGTTTATTGCTCTGGCAAGGAGTTGTTCGTTTGATATGTTAGATTTTGAAGCAGCATTTACAGTACCTGACTCAATAAGCTCCGCAAGCCCCATTGTAAGCAGAGTAGTTCTGTCCGCAACTCCATTAGCTTTTAAACCGTACTGCCTTTGATAGTTGAGAACCGATCTTAATGTGTCATACCCGAATCTTCCGTCAACTTGTCCGTCAAAGTAGCCCCAGTTCTTTAATTCTTGCTGCATATCCTTAACTTTATCACCATTATCCCCAATTTTCAGGGAAGGTGCAGAGCTTGTTAAATACATTTTTCCTTCATCTGCAATTGTAAGACTGAATACTATTAGTAAAAATAACGCAATTATTTTATATTTTCTCAAACTTGTACCTCCTTCCGATTATCTCGCAAATTTCATGCAAAGTTATTTTTGGTTAATTTCTCAAAAATATTCGTGATTTACACAAATATGTTATTTCTTTATAAAAACATGTATTAATAATCTTCATACTGTCAAAAATGTAATTGATTCTGATTAATCAAACAGACAAATGAACTGGAGTGTTTTATGAGGGTATTGATATTATACGTCTCCGTGGGAACTGGTCACATGAAGGCCGCTGAGGCACTGAAAGAGTCAATTGAGAGACAGTCTCCCGACTGGAAAGTTGATGTTCTTGATGCATTGAAATATATTAATCCTGTAATAGATAAAATTGTTGTCAGCAGTTACTTAGGCGCTTTAAAAAGAAGCCCCAAGCTATACAGCATGATTTATACTGCCTCTGGGACAGGTACGGGTATATATGATATGAGTAAAGCTGTAAACAAGCTTCTGTCATATAAACTAAAATCCCTTATAAATGAGTATAAGCCGTCGGCTATAGTATGTACTCATCCCTTTCCCATGCAAATGCTGTCATCTTTAAAAAGTAAAAACAAGCTGAATATCCCCACAATGGCAATACTCACGGACTATGTAGTTCATTCCCTGTGGCTGGATAGCGGGATGGATGCATTTATTGTGGCTAATGATAATATGAAGTCTGAAATGATAAGCAGAGGAATACCGGATAATATAATTTTTCCATATGGCATTCCGGTTTCTCCTAAATTTCTGACACCAACCGATAAAAAGGGGTTACTTGTAAAATACGGCTTGGAAGATAAATTTACCGTTCTGGTAATGGGCGGTGGTATGGGTTTTGGAAACATTGAAAAAACTATGGCATCACTGTTAAATTGCGATGTTGACATTCAGATAATAGCCGTTACAGGTACCAACCAGAAGCTAAAATTCCAGCTCGAAGAATACGCTTCGCAAAGCAGTAAAAAGGTACTGATTTTAAGCTATACCGAAAGAGTTAACGAGCTAATGGATATTTCTGATCTTTTAATAACAAAACCCGGTGGAATGACTGTGTCCGAAGCTTTGGTTAAAGGTTTGCCTATTTTTATAATATCACCTATACCGGGACAGGAAGAGGGTAATGCAAGCTTTTTAATCAGAAGTGGCGTAGCTAACAAAATAGATAGTTTTAATAATCTGGTAAATATTTTGTCTCAGGTAACTAATGACCCTTCTACACTCAAAATAATGAGGGAAAATTCGAAAGAACTGGGAAAACCACATTCAGCCCATGACATAGCTGTTTTACTGGGCAAACTAGTAACGGGCTGAAGCTGTTAAAAAATCCTTCTGATACCGATTATTCGATTTTTGTAATAACTGTCTTCCAAGGAGTCGGTTACAACTCCTCTGGAAGGACTTGAATGGATAAATTCGTTATTCCCTGTATAAACACCTACATCAGAGACATCCTTCTTAATATTGTCTACACTGAACATCAACAGGTCTCCGGGTTTTATATCATTTAACTTAACACTTATGCCTGTCTTTGCTATCTCCTTGACATTACGGGGTATATCCACTCCGTTAATTCTGCTGCCCACATAGCATAGTCCCGGGGAGTCAATTCCCCATCTGCTGACACCGCCAATAATGTATATGGTACCTTCAAACTTCCTAACAGTTTGAATAAAACCTTCAGCTGAAGTTTTGGGTATAACGTTCTGTGTAGAAGGTACTGCTATTACTCCTCCATCTTCAACCCAGCCTTTTTTATTGTCCGGCAAAAGCACGTCATAGCCTGTTTTGGTTTTATTTATGGAATAAAGTTCAGTTCCCAGAACTACCTGCTTATATTTTATGTCATTTAATGTTCCTGTATAAACATATACTGTTTTGGCTGTTACAACTATTTTGTTATTAATGCGGCCATCGGTAACACAGCTGGTATCCCTGCTGATGTACTTACTTTTTACCCACCCTGTCGTCCCGTCCAGCATCATAATTTTAGCCCAGGAGCTTTCCTGAGAAATTACCTTAACAATCTGGTTAAAAAGAGCCTGTGTCACTCTGGTACTCAAAACATCATTATTGCCGAACACATCAACAACTGCATCATTAATAACAGCAGCATTATCCGCGGTTATACCGCTTAGATACTGTTCGTTTTTTGTAACGGGAATTTCCGTGTTTCCGCACCCGGTTAATATAAATATTGCTGTAATAGCAACCAAATAAATAAATAAACGTTTCCTCATAACTGCCTCTTAATCAATTCTTATAGAATATACTATATTTTTTTATCAGCTCTATGTCAATGAGCAGATTTTACAAGGGAATTCACTGTTGATAAGTTCTACTTCCCTCTTTTTACAGGTAAATATGATTACCTGTTGTTTTTTGCTTATATTGCCAATATATTTAAGTGCATTAAAGGTTCTTTCATCATCATACTGTGCAAAGGGTTCATCCATTATAAAGGGCATGCACTCATGGTTTTGAAGTACTGTCTCCGAAATAGCAACCCTCAGTGCAAAATATATCTGATCAATAGTCCCGTCACTAAGCATTGAAACAGGTACCAATTTCTCTGTCTCCGGGTTATCCAGCATAATTTTGAGATTGTCTCCTGTTCTTACATCGCTATATCTTTGTGATGTAAGTCCGGAAAAAGTGTTATTCAGTACTTTATTCATCACAGGTACATATTTTTTTCTAACCTGCTCAGCTGCTGCCTCCAAAGTACTTATGGCAATATTCAGAGCCTCTCCCTTGGAATCTAAACTTTTCTTCTGGCGACTCAATCGGCTGATTTCATTATCAATGTCAGATATGCTGCCTATGCTTGTATTTTTAACAGTTTGGGCAACAGTATTATATTCGGCTTCCCACCTTTGGATATCCGATAAAACATTTTTGTTAATGCCATAAGCCTTTACCAACAGACTTTCATGAGACTCCTTTGAAAGGTCTTCCAGAAGTTCTTTTTCATAGTGTGTGAGACTGCTCTCTATTTTTTGCTTATCTCTCATAATCTCAGTATATAAACCTGATATCTCACTCCCAACACTTTCAGGTGTCTCTGCTCTATCTTTAGCCTTTTGACCTTCAATCCTGGCTGTAAGTTTTTGGTGCTGAGTCTTATTTTGAGCTATTCTTTCATCAAATTGTGAAAGCTGACGATTTAATTCATCTGTCCTTTCCTTTTGCAACATTTCGGCTTCCCTTTTTATAGTCCTTATCCTAAGAAAAAAAAGAATAAGAGTTAATAAAACAGGTATTAAAGCAAATAACGGACTGAAAATATTAAAAACAAATGCTGCTAATCCTACTGACAACGTTGCTATAGCACATATTATCAAAAATACATCTATCCCTCTTAGCTTTTTGACTTTAATCACCTGATTATTATTCAGATGAAGAATTGCGGACTTTTTGTCCTCCTCAAGCTTAGTAATATTTTCTTGGGCCTGACGGACAGCTTCTTCGAGAAAGTGTATTTCTTCCTTTTTTTCATTTAAAACTTTTAGCTTTTGTTTAAGTTTGCAATAATCAATTATCCTGCTTATAAGTCTATATTTAAGCTTTAATTTTTTAATATTCAAAGAAATATCCTGCTGTTTTTCCCTTAATTCCTCAAGGTTTTTTTCTTCATTCAAAAGGTCAGCCTTTTTCTCCTGTAATTCAGCTAAACGTTGGTTTATTATATCCAGAGGTCTTGTATAACTTCTATCTGTTCCAATCTGACGCTTTAATGCCTCTTTAAGTGCATTTTGTGCCTGTATGTATGATATATCCTCAAATCCGCTCTGCTGTATATTTGAGATTCTGTCTACAAGGTCTTTGGACGTTAAAGTATCAATCCTGGTTCCCATCTGTTTAATAAATACAGTTCTTTCAAAAAGGTTCTCATTAAGCCCTACCAGTTTCTCACCAATACTATTTGTGTCTCTTATGTCAATAAAATTATCTGAAATATCATTAAAGGAAGAATCATATAAGTTTAATTTGTTGGCAAAAAAGTCTCTGTCAATACGGTAAAAATCATAATTGTCCAGTTTAATATTCATATATCCGCCGTATTGTTTGTTATTCCATGGCATATACCTCTTGCTGTCAGGCAAAATTCCGTTTTTCCCCGCTCTACCACCCTTTACTCCATACAGCATAGCTTTTATAAATGCCATAAGAGTTGATTTACCACTCTCATTATGTCCATAAATAACATTCAAACCATCTGAAAAGTCACAAGTAAAATCCTCAAGTTTCCCAAATCCCCTTACGTGGAGTCTGTCGATTTTCATATCCGGTTAAATATCCCCCTGTCAGTCCACCCTGTTGTTTTCCATAGCTTGCAGTCCCAACTGTATTGCCATGTTCAAAATTTCTTTTCTTTCTTGTGAAGCTTCATTTTCCTGCATATCCATAAGCATCCTGACAAACTCACCCTTTATACCGGGGTCTTCGAGATACTGTTCATAATCAAAAAGAATAGACGTTTCAGTCTTAATCCTTAAATAAAAACATTTATCCTTTATAACCTCTGTCAGATACTTTATATCAGGGGTAAAATTCATTGGAATAAATCCTTTTAGAGTAAGACTATATAAATCTTTACCTGAAAAATCAATGTTGTCATCCATAGATAATTTTTGAATAATCTCTTGATTGCTCTTACATCCGGTAACATCCAGCTCTATGTTATAGTAATTTCTACTTGAAGATGGCACAAAGGTTGCTTCAACCAATTTACTATTATCCTCGGTAAACCTAATATTTCCCTGAACAAAGCCGTGTACTCCCTCTTCGTCAAACCCCATTGGTTCCGGACTTCCCGGATTTATCATAATGCTTGCCCTGTTCTGAAACCTGATATAATTGTGCATATGTCCAAGTGCAACATAATCCATACCCAGATTAAAAATATCTTTTGAGCCTATAGCATTATAATTGCTTTCCTCAAAAGGCATATCAACGGTACCATGAAAAACCAGAATATTAAATCTATCTGATGAAATATTATTTCCCTGAAGCCTTGCATAATCCTCTGTTACCCGTCCAACTGCCCCCATGTTATAAATACAGGTATTGAACTTTTCCAAGAACAATACCTGCTTTGAATCTGTAAGAATATGTACATTATCACTCCAACTTATTGTATTGTAGTATGAATTTTCTTTCAAAGGGTCATGATTACCGGGTATAATTACAATTTCTGCTTCGTAAAGCTCTGAAAAAAGATTTCTTACCCCAATTATCGTGGAGCCGCGAACACAGCTCTCCTCAAAAAAATCGCCACTGATTATCAGTAAATTTATACTTCGAACTCTAACCCTGTCAATTATATTTTCAAGGCAGTTTTCTAATTCCTGTCTCCTGATATCTGCTTTTTCCTTATCTCCAAGTGATGAAAAAGGCGTATCAAGATGTATGTCCGCAGTATGTATAAACGACACCTGTTTCACACAAAACCTCCATATGTCTTTATTTACGCTATGTGTCTTTGTTCTCGTTGCTAATAATGGAAATTGTAGCATACGCGACAGCATATTCCCTGCAATGTGACAGGCTTATTGATATTCCCGAAGCACCCATGGAATCATAAAAAGCCTTTGCCTTTCCAGTCAATCTTACATTAGGCTTTCCAAGAGAATCCTTTATAATTTCTATTTCATTAAAAGCTGCATTTTTGCCAATACCTGTTCCAAAAGCCTTTGAAACAGCCTCTTTTGCTGCAAATCTTGCAGCATAGCTCTGATATTTTACAACATTTCTACTCTCACAGTATTGGATTTCGTCTGGGGTAAATACTTTTTCGGAAAACTTTACGCCTCCGTTCTCAATTGCTTGCTTCACCCTGTCAACCTCTACAATATCCGTCCCTAAAAGCAATTTCAAAACCTTACACCACCTTATCTGAAAAGGTCAAAAAAACTTGCAAAGTTCTTAAAATCCTTACCCAGAACCATTTTTCTTATCTTTAAATCAGAAATCCCCGTACAGGTTCTTATTCTGTCTTCTATATTCTCGTCTTCATTCTCAATAATAAACACATTGTTGTATGAAAAGGGATATACCTTTCTGAAGTTCGTCTTTATACTGTCAATTATACTGGTACCCTTGAAAATAAAATCCCTTTTATCCTCAACCTGTATAACTGATAAATTTATATTATAATCCATGGCAGCTTTTACTTCGTCTTTTAACTCATTCTTGAAAAGCTCCACAAAGTTGGGCAGCATGAATCTCTGCTGCTGTTGAATAACCCATAGATTCTTTAATACCGGTGCTATATGCCCTGCTATTGTTTCAAGAGTTATTAGATTTTCTTCATTATCAAGCTGCAAGCCATCATACTTGAAAATCACAATGGCACCTGAAAGCTCAACCTCCAGTATATCTATGTAAATAGGAACTATTAGTATTCCCTGTGCATCTCCAACCTTTTCAGCCGCCTCATACCCTATATATTCGGCTACTTTATCCTGCCCTATTTCATAAACATAGTCACCCTCAAAAACACGTCTCCAATTGTCATTGGGGATTATACCTGTGTCTAAGTTGCCCCCTAAACCAATTGCTTCAGAGACACTAAACTTGTTTGACTCTTTGTCGTACAAACAAAGCAGTCCCTTTTGCATATTAAAAGATACTTCAAGTGTCTTAGCTGCAACTTCCATAAGAGTGTCTATCCTTAACGAGCTGCTGATATTCTTTGTCAATTTATTCAAAGAGACAAGCTTATCCAGTTTTCTTTGGATAATTTGTTTCTGCTCATTTACCTGTTTAAATAAGTTAGCGTTGCTTAGTGCAATATACATTGATGATGCAAGACTTTCTATAAGTTCGAAAATACCGCTGCTATATTCGTCTCCAGTAACAGTTTCGCTCAAAGTAACAAATCCAAGAATTTCTTTTTCTTTTATAATTATAACAATATACTTGGCCTCAAGCTTTTTTACCTGATGGTCAGACTCTTCAAACAGACTATAAAAATACTTGCAATCATCTGGGTTTTCTAAATCTATAATAACTTTGTTTGAGTCAATTTTATGATTTTCATTAAGGCAAAGACTAACAAAAACATCTTTAATCTTGTAAAATACATCCTTAAAGCCCTTTAAGACATATCTGCCGCTTCTTTCGTCATATAAAACAAATCCGGTTACAGTGCTCCTTGTTAATTCTGAAAATAATTCAACAGATAAGTCATACAATGCATTATTTCGTAATTCACTTAACAGTACCTTTGATGATTGATTTATGGCAAAAAGATTGAAAATCTTTTCGTCAAGCTCCTTATTTACTTTAGCCAAATCCTCATATCTGCTATAGTTTTCCAGAGCGGTATCTATAAGACGCATCAGCGATTCTGATATTATATAGTCGTCGTCTGCAAAACCTTTGCCGTTAATCATTATAAATCCATAAAGCTTACCATCTATAATTAACGGAACTATGGCATTAATGCCCATGTCCGTGACCATTCCCAAATCAAAAAATTTAACTATTTTATCTTTTTCATAAAGGACATTCCCATAAAAAGTAGCAAGGTTTTCAAGTTTACTTGTATTTTCTATTTCGCTTACATAATCCTTAAAGCCCTTGACCTTCTTTACGATGTATCTGCTGTCCTCACGAACATATACTATAGAATTGTTTACAAGTAATAATTCATTTATAAAATCAAATGCAGCCTCAATTATCTGATCAAACACTAGTTTTTGTGAAAAGTATTCTATTGCCTGCATTAGCCCGGTATATCTATATAATTTTGCCGATAAAATTTCATCTTTCTTTTCATCTTCAAGCCTTTGTAGTATTGACTGGTATTTCATATGCCTTACCCTCCCCAACAATTAAACTTTGCTGCATTGATTACTATTTATAGTTCTTTTATTGTGCCCTCGCTATAGTAAAAGCTTGTTCTAAGTACAGGTGTTTGAATTTCCTTCTGGATTCTCTTAATTTCAAAATATGTGTTAGGAAATGCCTTCTTAAGAATTGTAATTTCTCCCTCTCCCTTGACCTTCAGATATCCTGCGATATTCTTTCTGGTTTCCTCCTTCGCTTGCAATTCCGCTCTTATGTTGTTATATACTTCATTTAGCTTCTCAAACTCACTTTTTCTTGATTTTCCTGCATCAGATATGTTAAAAATGGATATTTGCTGTTTGTACTGGTTCATTGAAATTTTAAGTTGTTCTATTTCCTCTGTAAGATTGTCAAGGGAATCTTTAAGTGCAACCCTGTCAAATCCTTTTACATAAATATTTGTTCTTTTTTCACTTGGAGTACCATATGTAGCTGCAAGCACTCTGATATCTGCAGTTATATTTCCTCCGATAATCTGGCCCTTTAGTGATTCCAGTATTACTTCCTTTGCAATAATATTGCTGTTCAGGCAGTAAAATCCTACATGTACACTTCCGTCACAGATTATTTCAGCATCAGCAACAAATTTGATGTATAGATTTTTTTTGCATTTGATAACCGTTTTACCCTTACCTGCTATACCGCCTCTTATGTAAATATTTCCCTCTCTGCTGTTTATTTCTTTACAACTGCCAACACCGTATTCGCCAAGTACTTCTATATCATTCGTTGTAGAAACTATATAGTTGTCCTCTATTGTTCCTTTGACAGTAAGGTAACCGTCAAAATCAACATTTCCTGTTTTAACACCTACATTGTCGCTTAGCTCCAAATGATTGGATACCCCAATACTGTCTCCCGAGAAATAAACGGCACCCTTCCTCATGGCATATAGAGTTGTCTTTCCTTCTTCTTCTACAGCTTTTACCGTTTTACGGTCAAAAAAAATCGGGTAATCTTTTCCGGGCATAGGTTTTATGGGATTTCCATATACTGTTTTGCCTTCTTTACCCGAAGTTGCGTGAATTTTCTCGCCAAGCCATTCACCTACTTGCACCATGTTTATAAGATTAAGGTCATAATGATCCGCAGTACCGTCTTCTTTTATTTCAGGTTTAGCTTCTTTTATTTGATATAACCTATTTTTGGAATCACTCCCATTCTGTGGAGGTTCTCCTTCGGCTATAAGTACGGTTTTTCCGGCAACCAAACTTAAAAGCACGTCCTTTTTAATCCCATAAACAACTCCTTTACGGTTTAACTCAAGAACTACCTCTTTTATTATTTCAGTACCTAAAATTTCTTGTGGTCCCACATTAACGGTTATGTAAGCCCTAAGTTCGTCTCCGGATACTTCTATACTTATTCTTTCCTTTGCACTGGCAAATTTTCTGGGGTCTTGTGGTGCCAATACAAGTGCATTTTTAATTACGGCGAAGTTGGTTACTTTAATCTCGGGATGTGAATTTAGACATTTTTGAAATTCATCTATACTCAAGCCTTTTTTTAAGGATTGTATGTAATAACCATCATCCCTTTTTGTTATTATGATGTACGGAGAAGAATAGATAGTGATATTTGCTGACATTTGAAATCCCCCTTGGTTTCATATAAACGCTACAAATGCCGGTTGTCCAAATTATCTCACTCTCAGTCTGTATTACAATCTTATCTGATTTCGTCTTCTTTCTTGTAACACGCTGTCCAGCGCTGTTGCCTCGTTCACAGCTGTCTCTAATTTTTCAACCATTTCTTCAGATTCTATGCTGGATATTATCTGGTGTTTGAACATATTCAACATGCTTTCTATATAATCGAGTCGTGCGTGAATTCTTTCTAGCTCGTTTCTCTCCTCCTTGACCCTTTCAATAGCCTTTTCATCCATTTCAATGATGTTGTTAATATCATCAAGCATCCTGTCATCTTTCATAAAACATACTTTCCTTCGGTTTGCATTGATTTTATTCATCAAGTCACTGATATTAATCTCAGATATTTCCTTGCTTCTGATTGAATAGTTCGTCATAAGCTTTGTATAGGAAATAACAAGTTTTAAGCTCTGCTCAACAATTTTTTCTTTAAGATAGCTGTATTCGTCTCCACGTTTTTGCGAATTAAAAATATCATTTTTGTCCTGCATTATCTTTCTCAATTTTTGCTTCTGAATTGGATTGCTCAAGTTTCTTGCCTGGGCAGAAAGTCTGTTGCACTGCCGATTCAAATCATTGATTTCTTTTTTCTTTTCTTTCCTTTTAACTTCTTCTTTATAGTTGTTACTGAACATGCTTTGTATAACCATAGCAAGATATACCGCAAAACCTGCCCCATAAGCCCCTGTCATAACCAAAGAGTAATTGGCAGTCTGTGCTGTAATCATATCTTGAAACTGGCTATTATTGCTCATCAAATTGATTAAAGCCATCCATATAATCAAAGTTGAAAAATTTCTGAATCTTAAAAGTGCACTTACAAATAAATTTGAATTCATAATTCCCTCTGCTTACATAAAATTCAATCCTATAGAGAAAGCTGGTAAAACAGGCAATCAAGGTATCTTCCGAATTTATACCCGACCTCCTTCAATTCACCGCAAAGTTTAAACCCTGCATCCTCATGCATTTTAATGCTTACTATATTATCGGTAGTAATACATGAAATAATAACATGGTACCCCGCTTCTCTCCCAAGTGCTATTACGTAATCCATAAGCTTCTTGCCTATCCCCATTTTTTGATACTCAGGATGGACGTACACTGACATCTCACATGTATTTCTATAGCCTTCCTTTGCCCTGAACTGAGATAGGCAGGCATAACCTGCAACCTCTTCATTTTTAACGAATACAATTAAAGGAAAACGACTGCCCTTATAATGGGAAAACCATACAGCTCGTTGCTCTATGGTTTGCGGGTTTATATCAAATGAGGCAGTTGTGTTTTCAACCGCCCAATTGTAAATATCCGTTATTTTGGGTAAATCCGCTTCAATTGCTTCTCTAATATGTGTATCCATTTTGTAATATCCTTATACATAATTTAGTTTGACATCTTGTTGTCTGTTTTCTCTTTTACCTCAAAACCGCCGTTATCCCCACCAAGGAGTGCTTCCGCTCTTGCTTTAGCCCTGTCTCTTGCAGAATTCATATCCAACTTTTTAAGTTTCATATCAATATTATCCTGATTAAGTGATTCCACCGCATTTGCTCTGGCAGTTTTTTTGTTAACTATATCACGTGCCCTGTCAAGGCTGTCATTAACACTTCCTACCCTGCTATTCTTTGAAGTGTATTGTGCATTTACAGAGTTAATATTTTCGCGCAGATTAGCCATTTTTGCCTGTGATTTAAGAGTTTTAAGCTCATTAAGTTTCGCATTCATCTCAGACTCAAAAATCTTGTAGTCTTCGCGTATCTTTTGAACCTGTGTCATGGCATTTTCATAAGTTGCTTTATGAGTCTCATATACAGTCTGATATTCTTCTTCCTGAACTAAAAGTTCAACCAAAAGCTCCTTGTCTCCAACCCTCTGTGCAGACTCAACCCTTGCTTTTATGGCATTAAGATTTTTTTCAGCTGTTTTCATCTCAATTTTAATCATTTCAGCACTTGTTTGTATTTCAATAATTTGTTGCTCTGCCTGACGTCTTGCTTTATCTATCTGGTTTTTTATATCTTCGAACAATGCATCAGGATTTCTTTCCTCCAGATTTCCAACAAATAATCCGAAAAATCCTCTAAACATTTGTCCCAGTCTACTAAATAAACCCATTATTCTATTCCTCCTTAAAAGTATATAAACACTATTTTTTACAATATTATAAATAAAATTTATGATTCATATATAAGATACTTTAAATTTATAATAAAAACACAGTAATGTAAATAATTATTTCTAAAAATACCATATATTATTGACTCCTTATGGCTTATCAAACCTTGCCCAATATTTTTCAGGCAGTAAATCAATATCATCACATTCTGCAATAGCAAGCTCTGTCATAAATTCTATCTCCTGTGTACTTGGCCTGCACTTTTTAAGAGCCTCTTTAAGGATATCATCTGTAATTGCAGGAAGCTCCTCTGTCTTGTTACAAGCAAGTTCATATGCTTTCCTGACAACTGTATCTATTTCTGCTCCCGTATAACTTTCTGCCAATTCGGAATATGGAATAAAGTCCTGAATGTCAGTATTAAACCCGTATTTTTTAATGATTATTCTGAAAATCTCAGCACGTTCCTCTTTTTCCGGCAGTAGTACAGGTATCTTTTTATCAAACCTTCCGGCTCTTTTTAAAGCAGCATCAAGTAAGTCAGGTCTGTTTGTTGCAGCAATAAAAATAATTCTTCCCCTATTATTTGTATTACTGGTGAATTGTAAAAATTCACTGAAAATATTCCTGCTCACTCCGCTGTCTCCGGACTCTCCTCTTCTGAAGGCAGTATCTATTTCATCTACAAAAACTATAACAGGCTCTTGTGACTTAGCCCCCAACAAACATTTTTTGAAATTCTTTTCACTCTCTCCCACATACTGACCCAAAATCCTTGACATATCAATCTTTACACAATTAAATCCGCTTGATTTCGCCAAGGCTTCCACCAATAAGGTTTTTCCTGTTCCGGAGGGGCCACAAAGAAGAATTCCCATTGGAACTCTTCTGGAATCGCCTCTTCTGACAGGCTCAATAATATTTTTTGTAAGATAACTTTTAGCAGCTTCCATTCCGCCAATGTCTTCAAAAGCTATCTCCGGATATATAAAATCCAGAACGTCTCCGTATTCCTTTTTTAAGACCTCATGCTTTTTCTCTTTAATAAAATCAAAGCTGATAGGTACACCCTCTGCTTCAGCCTTTAACTTTATATCTTTTATACTTTTCCTGTTCAGACCTGAGGAAAGCTTTGCAAACTCATCAATAGAAATTTCAGATGTAGTAGTTTTGTCATTAAGTAAAAATTCAATGTAGCTTTTTCTTTCCTCTTCTCCGGGAAGTTCCACAAGAATAGGCTCTATCCTGTAAGAGGATTTCAAAAACTCGCGGCTTATGTCAACAAGGTTGTCCGCCAGCATAAAAATAGTACTTCCAACTGAAGAAATTTTAGAATTAACCGACCATTCCGACATCCAAATAAGCGCCATTCTTTCTTCTAAAGTCATGCTCCCGATATCACCGGACGGTACTATTTTCTCCGCATGGTCTATAAACAAAGCCATCTTTGTACTTTTTAATACTATATCAATAAATGGAAAAATTTTAGAGGGCGTTGAAAAAAATAGTTTCGTTGCCCCATTGCCAGTTATTTTATTAAATTCTCTTTCCATTTCAGGAGCCAAAAAAGTAAGTCCTCTGGAAATATCGTAAAAAGCTACAATCCCAAAATTCCTCTGTTTGATAAATTCATCATCTATATATCTAAAAAAATTCCTCGTATTATCCATGGTATCTTTTACATTGAAGTAAAATAGAAACTCATGAGATATACCTGATTTGTATTTCGATAAAAATTCATTGAACCACATGTTTTTTTCCTCTTTGTAAATTAATCAACCCTTACTCTTTATTATATACAAAAAATATTAAAATGTCTGGTAACCTCATTAACTAATAATTAACTATTACCTTTTTGCATCTTCAAAGTAGAAAGAATTGTAGATTCCTGATTCATTATGTGAGTTTTCGCTATATTTCTTGCATTTTCCATTGACCTGGAGCTGACAGCCTCATATATTTCATTATGTTCTTTTATAAGATTTTTGGAATTGTTATACTCTTTAAGGTATATAACTCTGAACCTTTGAACCTGCTCCCTTAAATTGTTTATTATTGATATCAGCTTATCATTTCGGGATGCTTTATATATAATGTCATGAAACTCTACATCTTTTTTTATAGAGCCGTTGAGATTTTCTTTTTCGATGTAGGAAGCAAATTGTCCGTTTATATGCTTTAATTCCTTTAACTCGTCGTCTGTAATTCTCTCGGCTGCCAGAGAAGTAGCCAAACCATCCAAGGATGCTCTTACCTCAAGAACGTCCATTATATCCTTAATAGAGAGCTCAGCAACATGAGCGCCCTTTCTTGGAATCATATCCACAAGTCCTTCGAGTTCAAGCTTTCTTATGGCCTCTCTGACAGGTGTTCTGCTGACGCCCATTTTTTCTGCCAGCTGAACCTCCATAAGTCTCTCTCCCGGACGTAATTCACCTATTATAATAGCCTCTCTCAATGAATTAAAAATAACCTCTCTCAATGGTTTATAATCATTTAAATTAATCTTAGATAATTTACTAGCCATTATTTATGATCCTCCCTTTAATCATTCGTAATATATGTCAAAATACAGTCAACTCTGTTTTTATTAATTTTATCGTAAGCCTTTTTGGCGATGCCATCATCTTCAAATAAACCGAAAACAGTCGGACCGCTTCCGCTCATAATACTTCCCATTGACTCTTTAGACATTAAATCCCTCTTGATTTTATTTATCAGAGGATATCTCTCCACAGTAACACTTTCAAGAACATTACATAAATTTTTGCCTATAAAATTTGTATCTTTATTCTTAAGTGCTTCTATAAGTAAATCTGTTTTTGGTCTGTCGGTGATTTTATCAATTTGGAGACTTTTAAATACTGACGCTGTGGACACACCAAACCTTGGTTTTATCAAAATAACCGGGATAGCATCCATTTTTGGCAATGGTGTGATTATCTCTCCTATACCTTCAGCCAGCGCAGTCCCTCCAACTATACAGTACGGAACATCTGCGCCTATTGTTTTACCTATATCCATAAGCTGCTGTTGATTCATCCCAAGGTCAAAGAGATTATTCATACCCTTTAAAACAGCTGCAGCATCAGAACTTCCTCCTGCCAGTCCGGCAGCCACAGGAATTATTTTTTCTATTTTTATTCTTACCCCTGCATTAAGTCCAAATTTTTGAATCAGTATCTCAGCGGCTTTATAGGCAATGTTTGAATTGTTACTAGGTACATAAGGCGCATCACATTCTATCTCAATACCCGATTTTATTTCCTGAATAGTTATGATATCATGCAATTGTAGGGTCTGCATAATCATTTTAAGGTTATGATAACCGTCGTCCCTCTTATTGAGTACATCCAGAGATAAATTTATCTTTGCATGTGCATTTAATGTGATCATTATACATATCCTTTGCTTTTTATTTAAGTACATTATATACAAAATACATCTTTATATCAATAAATTCAATCACAACAAGCCTTAGAGAATTTTTGTCAGTCAAATTATTAAAAATAAATACATTTTATATAACAGTGTAAAATAAAAAGGTTCTTGAGGTAAGTCTCAAAAACCTTTTTTGTACCTTTGGATATAATTGTATTTAAATGGCTCTTTTTAAAATAAGCAACTGCTGTCCGGGCATTAAAATATCCTTTTCATTTAAATTATTAACCATTAGAAGATTATCCACAGTAGTCGAATATTTCTTAGCAATTTTCCACAAACTATCACCGGGTTGCACAATATATATTACTACACTGGGCATAGAAATAATTTTTGCCTCATCAAGAGTGCCTTCAGTTGCCTTGTTAATAACAGGTATAACCTTTATGGTTTCAACTCTGGCATTTACACCTATTGCACAACGAACCTCTATCTGGTCTGTTGACAGCATACTATAATTACAATGCTCCATTTCAACACTTGTATCTACCTTCATATCACTTGCCAAACCTTTAATATCAACAACATGTTTAAACGGAATCTCTTTACTGTAACAGAATACAGGCTGTTCCTCATCACTGGACAGGTAAATTACGTTATTTAACACAGAGCCTTCCACAGTCAGTTTTTCATCCTCTATTTGCGTGTCAGAAACGTTGCACTTGCTCAATACATTAAAAATTTCCCTTACATCAGGATTAAAATCTTCAAAATTTAATGTATCCTTGACTATAAGCTGACTTCTGTTATCTGAAACAGTCTCGTCTATAGAGAACTGTTGTTTTTCAAGGATAATCCTCGTTTTAGGGCTATAGGCATCTGTCAGTACTTCAAATGATTTCTTGTACAAACCCGTTACGTAGATGTTAATTGTAGCCTCAGCTCTTAGATTCCTGCTCTCTCCGTCACTATCCTCAAAAGGTTCAACCTTGTAATCAATTAAATCAAAATCCACATTTACATCAGTATCTTCCCTGACACCCTCAAGTTCAATAAATTGTGTAAATGACAGCTCATTTTCCATGTATTGCATACTTCTGGTTTCATCATCGGCTATGTACAAGGTAGCAATATTTATATCACCTTTCACTACTACATTACCGTCAGCTATTTTAAAATCTTTACCGGACAACTTTAAATCATTTCTCAGAATTTCCCCGATGGTAGGCTTTGTAGAAGGAAGCTCCATATCTTCCTTTATAATAAAGTTGACCTTATTACTGCCTAGATAAGTATTAATATCAATATCATTTTTCAATACCTGAATATCTTCTACACCCGTTACCCCTGAGGCTATTTCCCTATCAATTTCATCAAGTACCCTGCAATTTATTGATAAGATAGCTTTTATATTTACTTTTCTTTCATTAAGGAGGGTGTAATCTATATGCTCAATTGTGCCCTTTGCTCTGCTTTTAACACCGCTTCTTACTCCCGGTATATCCATGGTATAAGAAAATGGGATATTTGTGATAATACTTTTAACACTTCTATTTTCATCTGCTGAAATATACAGAATCTTAACTAACAGGCAGCCTGAAACCACAGCTCTGTCAGTACCTGTATCACACCCGGTAACAAATACATCTCCATCCAGAAGAAGTATCTTGGCAATATCCGGTTTAACATCCGGAACAATTATATCGTTTTCAATAACATTATCTATTGTATCCTCACCTAATAAATTGTTTACTCTAAATGCCTGCTTTAACAACTCCAGAGACATTTTTCCAACCTCCCCTTATCCTTAAATATTGCATATCACAATCTAAAATATGAAAACAAACAACTATGTACTATGTAATATATATTTTCCATGTAATGGTATTATTCCTCAAAAATACTTTTAATTATATTTTATTCGTCTACAATAACCTACAAAACAAAAAAGAGACACAAATATTTGTGTCCCCTTTTTGTTTTGTTATATTATTAAGTTTCTCAGAAAGCTTATAACATAAATCCTAATGATTAATAAAAATCTTAAACAAGACTAACATACCTGAATTTTTTTATCATCCTTACATACAACTAATTCAACAGCTTTTGTCAATATATCTGTATAGCTATATGAAACTCTTCTGGTATTATCATACTCGTTTTCAAACTTAACTACGAAAATACTTGGATAAGTATTTTCTAAGACGCCTTCACGTATGAAAGATTTTTTACGTCCTTTATTGGCTCTGAGCTGTACCTTTTCACCAATACAGCCTTCGATATCTCTTTTTATCTGAAAAAGCTCTCCTTTGTCAATCATGGTATCACCTCATCATCAGTTTAATTTATTATAGCACAAATTTCGTCGCTTGTCAAAAATAATCTATTATACAAGCGTATTGCCCTTATGTCAAGTATTTTTTGTGTGTAGCCCTACTATAGGGGGTGCCTTGAAAATGGAGTTTCTTGTTCATCAAGTTCTTCATTTTTTTGTTCTTCATTGTTTTCTTCTAAAATATCAAGATCATCCTCTTGTGCATCAGCTATTAACCGAACTTCTACGCCCTTAAGAATAATTATTTTTCGGCCTTCACAGTCTTTGATGTCACATACCCTGAAAAGAACATCTTTCTCATAAGATTTTCTGTAAACCAAGCTTCCTATTTCAATCTCCTTCATAATTATTCTTCCCCTTCAAGTTATAGTATGCCAAATATATAAATAATTATTAAATCTATAATAAATTTAGTAATTCAGCCATTATACTTTTAAATAGTCTCTATATTCTATACTATGATTTTTGAACCTTGTTTTGTGAACTATTGTGTCAAGTCTATTTAAGTTATATAATATTTTCGTATTTAAGTTAATTATTCTAGACCTGTTATATATACGGAAATGGTGTTTTTTTAAATAATAAATATTTTTGGAAGGGGAAATTATATTGCAAACTGATATACAAATTGCTCAGGGATGTAAAATGCAGCATATTGCAGATATAGCAAAGAATCTTGGTATTGACGCCGAAGAGCTTGAATTCTACGGAAAATACAAAGCCAAGTTATCAGATAAGCTGTGGGATAAAGTTAAGGATAAAAAGGACGGTAAGCTCGTTCTTGTTACCGCTATAAACCCAACTCCCGCCGGAGAAGGTAAAACAACCACCACTGTAGGTCTTGGACAAGCTATGGCAAAGATAGGAAAAAATGCAGTCATAGCTTTAAGAGAACCTTCTTTAGGCCCTGTAATGGGTATAAAAGGAGGTGCTGCCGGAGGGGGCTATGCACAGGTGGTTCCTATGGAAGACATTAACCTTCACTTTACAGGTGACATGCATGCAATTACTGCTGCAAATAATCTTCTTTCAGCTGCAATAGACAATCATCTTCAGCAGGGAAATACTCTTAATATAGATTCTCGTCAAATTGTTTGGAAGCGTTGCATGGATATGAATGACAGAGCTTTAAGAAATGTAATTGTGGGGCTTGGAGGAAGAATCAACGGAGTTCCCAGAGAAGATGGATTTAACATCACCGTTGCCTCAGAAATAATGGCAATACTCTGCCTTGCTCTTGATATTACAGACTTGAAAAACAGACTTGGACGTATTATTATTGGCTACACCTACGAAGGTAAACCGGTTACTGCACATGACCTGAAGGTTGACGGTGCAATGACTCTTTTGTTAAAAGATGCAATAAAGCCAAATTTGGTTCAGACCTTAGAAGGAACTCCTGCTTTAATGCACGGTGGACCTTTTGCAAATATTGCCCACGGATGCAATAGTATTTCCGCTACAAAACTCGCTCTGAAAATGGCTGATTACGTTATTACAGAGGCAGGCTTCGGCGCTGACCTTGGCGCAGAGAAATTTTTTGATATCAAATGCAGATTTGCAGGCTTTAAACCCGATGCAGTTGTACTTGTGGCTACAATAAGGGCACTTAAGTATAACGGGGGAGTAAAAAAAGAAGAGCTTAAAGAAGAAAATGTGGAGGCTTTGTCCAAAGGCTTTGCAAATGCACAAAAGCATATAGAAAATCTGAAACAGTTCGGTGTACCTGTTATGGTTGCAATTAATCATTTTGACACCGATACCCAAGCTGAAATCAAGCTGGTTCAGGAAAAGTGCAGTGCTATGGGTGTTGAGGTTGCATTTTCAGATGTATTTTTAAAGGGCGGAGAAGGCGGAATAGAGTTGGCAGAAAAACTTGTTGCTCTTACTGATTCTACGGTATCTAATTTTGCGCCTATATATGATGAAAAGCTCCCTATAAAGGAAAAGGTACACCAGATAGTTTCAAAGATTTATGGTGGCAGAAATGTTATTTATAATGCTGCTGCTGAAAAAGCTATTGCTAAAATAGAAGAAATGGGTCTGGACAGACTTCCAATCTGTATGGCTAAGACCCAATATTCTTTGTCTGATAATCCTCAACTTCTTGGCAGACCTGAGGATTTTGATGTCACTGTGAAAGAGGTTCGAATTTCCGCAGGAGCCGGATTTATAGTAGTACTCACCGGAGATATAATGACTATGCCGGGATTACCTAAAGTACCGGCAGCAGAGAGAATTGATATAGATGATACCGGCGTTATTACAGGACTATTCTAATAAAGCCGGATATATTTTATAGCCGACCATTTGGTCGGCTATTTTTATTTGACAATGGATTTTTTATAATGCCGTAAATTTCTCCAGAAAGATTCGGTGGCACTGTGCCTCATCAATAACTTCCTGTATTCTAAGCAGATAACTTTGTTCAGACCAGCTTTTCCTGCTATTGTAATACTTATTTATTACCCTCCAGAACTTTTGGGGAAACATAAGCATGATTTTCATGATATTCATATCACTTCCGCTTAAGGTTTCATAACGGCTGTATTCATTTAAAATAACGGCTGCCTCTCTAATATCCCAGTTACACTTTCTCATCTTTCTTCTAAGCAAATTTACTAAGTCATATACCTTTAAATCATAGCAGCAGTATTCAAAATTAATTAAAAACATTTCATCATTCTGCAAGTAAATATTGTGATGATTAAAATCATGATGAGAAATTGTCCTGTTATGCTGAGCATCTTCCACAAGCTCATAATAATCAGAGGTAAGAAGCTGGCCTAAAGCCTTTTCACCAACCTCATAAAAATAATCAATATTTTTAGTTACCAGATTATCAAATTTCATTCTGCCCCTTTGAGCATTCTTCTTAAGCTTCTTAATTTCATCCAAACGTTTTCTATAGCTGCCCGGCATCCTTCCCAACTCACTTCTGCCATAGCTGTTTTCAGAGCACACAAATCCATAGGAAGCCCTGTGCATTTTAGCAAGTAGGCCTGCACACCCTATTGTTTCCTCTGTGTTGTCAAGATTGCATTCCCTTCCATCGATATAATCGGATATATAAACAGTCTGGTCGTTAAACTGCATACTAAAGTCGCCTTTAACAGTGGGGATATTTCTATCAATATGTATAAAACCGTTTTTAATCAAATGCTCTTTTACTTCCCCGATAAAATTAATTCTTTCCTGTTTAACCGTGGATATTTTTATAAGTTTTCTACCTGAGTCCGTGTCAGCCAGAAACATATCCCTAAAGTTATTTAAATTTTTAATTTTTAGGTTGTAATTTAATTGCAATTCCTTTTCAAATTCATTCATATTGCCCTCCAAGAGCTGTTTTTGTACTTAATGCAACTTTAACAGCGTGTACATTTTATTTAATAACAATATCCTTGCAGCATAAAATGACTATTAAGCAAAATGTGATACTAGATTATATGAAAAGGATGGGATTTGTAGAATTAAAACTTGTTTTTTATATCTTTATTGCTTAGAAATGCAGCTCCGCAATAAACACACATAGCTCCTATAATTGGGTACGCATACCTGTCAAAGGACATATATACACAGTGTACAAAATTAAAGTATAATGCAATGAATACAATAAGACTGGTTTTCATAAAAAACCTCTCCTTTGTGGCCTTAAAAACGGCATATAAGGAGGTAATTAATATAAATAAGTGGTAAACTGTCGCCAACCAATAACTGATGCCCATTATATTAATCCAATAAAATGGAAGCACCCAAAAATAAAACGTCTTCCCCAGTGTATACCAGTATAAATACTTTATAAAATGATTTGAGAACCCTTCACGTATTCTTTTTATTGCTACATTTCTTTCTATGTTGTCTGTCTCCAGAGCTGTTTTTCCAACCTCATAGTTTGATGTAGTTTCAGGAGTTTGAATGTAGTTTATATACGTACCCTGCAAAAGTGGATTTCCACTTGACGCCGTTAAAGGAATAAATGTCCGGTATTCATTATAATTCCTCATCCACCAGGGACAAGCCGATATAATAAATATTAGCGACATTGTAATACCAAGCTTTATACATTGGGACAGACTATAATGTTTGTTAATAAATATATAGAGCAGAAAAAAACACGGATAAAATAACACAGTTGGTCTGCAAAAGACGGCAATTATCCATATAACACTTAGAATTGCAGACTTTAAAATGTTAAGATTATCACAAAACTTGAAAGAAAAATATATTAAGGCCAGAAAAATAAAAGTAAAAAGACACTCTGTAAGAATATATCCCGGTGTTATCAGGTTTGGAGGGTAAAAGGAAAATATCAGAGCTGATATCAACCCTGACTTTTTATTAAACAACTTTTTGCCTGTTAAGTACACAAATAGAATACTGATTGCAGATAACCCTGTTTGAACTATTCTGACAGCCTGTAGTCCCCAAAAACCTATTCCGAATATCTTTAATACCCCACTGAGAAAAAGAGGGTACAAAGGCATTATAAAAACCGTAGCTTCATTGAAAGTTCTGTAGGTGAGAACCCCACTCTTTAAAAAGTAAAGCGCACTCATATAATAATTAATATCATCACTGTGAACTGATAATATCTCCGAATAGTTAAAAATCAATATAAGTTTAATTATTGTTGTTATCAGAATTAAGGTTAAAACAGCTAACGAATATTTGTTCTTCATATAATCCTTTCACCCCATTGTAAAAGTGTTATCTTATTCCATGGTATTCATACAACCCAAAATCCTGAAAGTATGAAAAAAACCCGCCGGACTCATCCGACGGGTTTTTCTTTTAAATATATTATTTATAAAGTTCTACTAACTTTAATAAATGGTCATAACGAGCCTTGGCAGCAGCTTCTGACTCTTGGAAGAGCTTATCTGCACGCTCAGGGAATGCACGCTGTAAACGAGTATAACGTGTTTCGTTATTGAGGAACTCTTGATATGTTCCGTCACCCGGCTTGGATGTCAAAGTGAACGGATTCTTTCCTTCAGCCTTCAATGCAGGGTTGAATGAGAAGAGATTCCAGTAACCTGAAGCAACAGCCTTCTTCATTTCATCCTGACAGTGGTTCATTCCGCCCTTAACTCCGTGGAGTTCACATGGAGCATAACCAATAATCAAGGATGGTCCGTTATAAGCTTCTGCTTCTGCAATAACTTTGATTGTCTGATTTGGATTTGCGCCCAGAGCAATCTGTGCTACATATACATAACCATAACTCATAGCGATTTCAGCAAGACTCTTCTTACCGATATCCTTACCGGCAGCAGCAAACTGACATACTTCACCGATATTTGATGCTTTTGATAACTGTCCGCCTGTATTTGAGTACATTTCTGTATCAAATACCATTATGTTTACATTTTCTCCTGAAGCAAGTACATGGTCAAGTCCACCGAATCCGATATCATATGCCCATCCGTCACCACCGAGAATCCAAATAGATTTCTTAGCGAGGTATTGTTTCTTTTCAAGTATTTCCTTTGAAATATCACATCCTGCAGCAGCAGCCTTTTCAAGTTCAACTACCAATGCCTTAGTAGCAGGTGTATTTTCTCTTGTCATATCCTTTGTTTCAATGAACTTAGCAATAGCAGCTTTTAATTCATCAGAAGCCTTATCGGATGCAGCAAGCTTTTCAATCATAGCTATGGCCTGATCACGGATAACTTTTTGTCCAAGTTGCATACCGTAACCATGCTCAGCATTATCTTCAAACAATGAGTTTGACCAAGCAGGACCCATTTTTGAGTCTTTGTGTACTGTATATGGGCTAGTAGCAGCAGGGCCTCCCCAAATTGAAGAACATCCTGTAGCATTTGAAATATACATTTGCTCTCCGAATAACTGAGTTACTAAACGAGCATATGATGTTTCAGCACATCCTGCACAGCTTCCTGAGAATTCGAGAAGCGGCTGATTGAACTGTGAACCCTTAACAGTAGTATCTGCAGGCATTCCAGGTTTCTTTCCAACGTTTTCAACCAGATAATCAAATACTGGCTGTTCTTCAGCTTGTGATTCCTGAGGTACCATCTTGATTGCCTTTTCCTTAACAGGGCATACTGTGATACACTCACCACATCCCATACAATCTAAAGGAGATACGCTCATAGTAAATTTGTATTCACTGGCTTTTGGCTTAGTATCAGCTAATTTAATATTAGCAGGAGCAGCCTTTATTTCATCTTCACTCAACATAAATGGACGAATAGTTGCATGTGAACATACAAATGCACAACTGTTACATTGTAAACATAATTTTGCATCCCATTCAGGAACTAATACAGCAGTACCGCGTTTTTCATAAGCAGAAGCACCCTGTTCAAATTGTCCGTCAGCAAAATCAGCAAAAGCAGATACTGGGAGACTGTCACCATCCATTAATGCAATTGGATTAAGAAGACTCTTAACCATATCAACTACCTCTGGACGGCCTGTGAGTTCAGGTGCTGCAGCATCAGCTTTAGGATTTGCCCATGAAGCAGGAACTTCAACTTTATGAAGTGCACTTACACCTGCATCAATTGCTTTGTAGTTCATTTCTACAATGGCGTCGCCCTTCTTACCGTATGATTTCTTAGCAGCTTCCTTCATGAACTTAATAGCTTCGTCAATTGGCATTACATTTGCCAGCTTGAAGAATGCTGATTGAAGGATAGTGTTGGTACGTTTACCCATACCGATTTCAGCTGCCTTATCAATAGCGTTGATTGTATATAACTGAATGTTATTATCTGCAATATATTTCTTTGCAGCAGCATTCAATTTAGTATCTAATTCTTCGTCTGACCACTGACAGTTAATCATAAAGATTCCGCCCGGCTTAACATCCTGAACTATCTTGAATCCTTTAACGATGTATGATGGATTGTGACATGCAACAAAGTCAGCCTGATTTATGTAATATGGACTCTTGATTGGCTTATCACCGAATCTAAGGTGAGATATAGTTACACCACCTGTTTTCTTTGAGTCATATTGGAAATATGCCTGAATATATTTATCAGTGTGGTCACCGATAATCTTAGTTGAATTCTTGTTAGCACCAACAGTTCCGTCTCCGCCCAGACCCCAGAACTTACATTCAACAGTTCCTGCAGCAGCAGTTA
Source organism: Ruminiclostridium papyrosolvens DSM 2782 (assembly GCF_029318685.1). Classification (NCBI taxonomy): domain Bacteria; kingdom Bacillati; phylum Bacillota; class Clostridia; order Eubacteriales; family Oscillospiraceae; genus Ruminiclostridium; species Ruminiclostridium papyrosolvens. The sequence continues at coordinate 14,536 of NZ_CP119677.1, read as the reverse complement.
TAGGAGCCGGCTTGATTTCAGGTAAGCTTAAATGTGTAACATCATCTACAATACCTAATGTAAAGCGAGCCTTAGAAGTCTCATTCTTTAATTCAGTAAATACTGCAAATACTGAAGATGGAGGAGTATCCTTTGAACCCAAACCATAACGGCCATTAGTTACAACTATATCATTAAGTCCTGCTTCACGAAGAGTTGCAGCAACATCGAGGTATAATGGTTCACCCAATGCTCCTGGTTCCTTTGTACGGTCAAGAACAGCTATCTTCTTTACTGTCTTTGGAAGAACCTTTAACAAACTGCTGGAAACCCAAGGACGATACAAACGAACCTTGATAAGACCAACTTTTTCACCTGCAGCAGTTAAGTAATCTATTACTTCTTCAGCAACATCACAGAATGAACCCATAGCTACTATAACACGGTCAGCGTCCGGTGCTCCGTAATAGTTAAATAAATCGTAATTTGTACCAAGTTTAGCATTTACCTTAGCCATGTATTTTTCAACAACAGCTGGTAATTTATCATATGTAGTATTACATGCTTCACGGTGCTGGAAGAATATATCTCCATTTTCATGTGAACCACGCATTGTTGGTTTTTCAGGGTTTAATGCATGTTCACGGAAAGCCTTAATGGAATCCATATCACACATTTCTTTTAAGTCTGCATAATCCCAAGTATCAATTTTCTGAACTTCGTGGGATGTACGGAAACCATCAAAGAAGTTTATAAAAGGAACTTTTCCTTCAATTGTTGCAAGATGTGCAACTGCACTTAAATCCATTACTTCCTGTGGATTTGATTCAGCTAACATTGCAAAACCTGTTTGACGGCAAGCATATACGTCACTATGATCACCAAATATGTTTAATGCATGTGTAGAAACTGTACGTGCAGAAACGTGGAATACACTAGGAAGTAATTCACCTGCGATTTTGTACATGTTAGGAATCATCAAAAGAAGACCTTGTGAAGCTGTGAATGTTGTTGTAAGAGCACCTGCAGCTAATGAACCGTGAACAGTTCCGGCAGCTCCTGCCTCAGACTGAAGTTCAACAACTTTAACCTGACTACCAAAAATATTTTCCCTACCAGCAGCAGACCACTGGTCAACAGAATCAGCCATTGGGCTTGAAGGTGTGATTGGGTAAATAGCAGCAACATCAGTAAACGCATAAGAAACATGTGCGGCAGCTGTATTGCCATCCATCGATTGTTTATGTCTTGACATTTTAACTTACCTCCTTAATAACTAAAAACACTATTCAACGACATATTCTATCATTTTTTTGCCCATTTGTAAAGGTTGTACAGCCTTTGTTTTGTTCTTTGTATACAACATTGAACGTAGAATTCCCCATAAATTCACGTGTAACGGCAAATATTTAATTTAAATTTTACAATTACTATATAGAAGGCATATTTACATAAAACATTTAATCTGGCCCATTATCCTACTAAAAATTGTTGATTATAACAATAAACCAAAAATTTTGTGCTTAACGAACTACACCATAAACTTTAAGAAAACAAGAAGTATCAGTCCGGGTACTCCAAGAACTCCGACTATCAATGCAGAGTATACATTTAATGCTATTCTGAAACTAAAATATGAACCTACAAAATTAATAATTATTAATAAGATTACACCAAGAATTATATTAATGAAAAGTTTCTTAACCACTTTTCCTATATTCATAGTAGTACCCCTTTCAATAAAAGGTTTGTCCCTGCTATAAGAAATATATTAACTAACTCATCTAAATATTCTGCAAAAATAAAAAAGGACTTTATTCACTTTATGAATAAGGTCCCTTTTAGGTACGGTTATAATTCATTAATGCCCATGGCTTTTGCCTTCTTTATTAGAAATTCAAACATAGTTTCATACGCTTTTATCTGGTATGTATAGTAGTCAACCATTAATGAATCATTTACATAGTCAAAATTTGTGTAGGCCTTTTGTAATTCACCTTTTACTTTTTCTATTTCCTTCAGGAGAATAACCCTCTCATTGGCCAATGTTTTCGCTTCTGATGTTTTTACAACGTTATTTAATGATTTATTAAGCGATAATTCCATAACTAAACTCCTTAATACATTATAGTATTATAATGATTGACCCATTATAATACTATTTATGCAAATCGGGAAATATTCGCTACTGATATTTTTCAACCATGAGAGCGCCATTATTTTTCAATATTTCAAGGATATCCTCTGAGCGTTCTTCATCTGTCATCATGCTAAATAATGCATTTCCGTTCGAGATTAATTTTTCAAATTTCTTTTTTTTATTTCTTGGAATTTTGAAATCTAAGAAGCCTCCTATCAGCCCCCCTAAGAGTAGCCCCATAAATAAGCCTCCTATAGGCCCTGCAGCTGCTACAAAACCCAACCCCTGAATAAACATACTAACCCCACCTATAAGTATCCCTGCAATGCCTCCAACAATGCCTCCGGTAACTATGCCGTCGGATATTCTTACACTTAAACTGCCGGGTCTTATAAATGGGTTATTATTTTTTTCACTTATTTCTATATTTCCGCCGTCTGTGGCCTTATAACTGTTTATATTACTTCCTGTTTTGGTTATTATAGATATATTATCAGTTCTAAGTCCTTTTTCGCGAATTTCGTGTGCTGCTTTTTCAGCATTTGCATAAGCTTCAAATATAGCCACTACCGTTTTAGCCAATAAAACCACTCCTGTATAATCAAGTAGTTTTATATTTTACTCAAACTGCTCTTGTTTATACAGATTTATACATATTTTAATAAATCAGACGGACATTCTATAAATAAATCCGGCTCAACTCTTTCAAGTTCAGCTCTTTGACTATAGGTCCATGCAACAGCAGCACTTCTTACTCCTGCATTTTTTGCACACATTATATCTAGCGGGCTGTCTCCTACGTATAAAACTTCATCCTTGTTTGTTACACCCGCTTTACTCATTGCAACAATCAAGGGATCACCATCCGGCTTATGCTTTTTTGAATCCTCTGAACCGTTAACGAATATAAAAAATTCATCAAGATTAAACAGTTTTAATCCTCTGAGAGCCAATTCTCTCCTTTTAGAGGTTACAACTCCCATAACTATTCCTTTTTCATAGAGACTTTTTATGGTTTCAAAAATACCAATAAAAACTCCAATACAACTATCATGTCTTTTATCATTATACGCTCTGTAGGTCTTTGCAAGCTCTTCCTCATGTCCGGGATACAAATCTTTAAAATGATTGATTAAAGGCATACCAATATAACTTATAGTCTCTTCCTCCGGACGTGTTTCACCGAAATGATGAATAAACGTATAGTTAAAGGAATCCAGTATCAAAGGGACAGTGTCTATAAGTGTTCCGTCGAGATCAAAAAAAATATACTTAAAATTATTCATTGTAATGTATCATCCATCCTCTTTTATTATTAATAGACTAATGTTAATCATACTTATAAAACTTTTGTTCGTATAATAGTTTATGCATAATTAATTAGCTTGTTAATTTTTATGATATTAATTATAATCTATAATATATGTAAATCATATATACTTTTAGTTTATATATTTTACTAAATAGAAATTAATCAGTTAGCATAATAATTACTTAAAGTAGAGGGTGGATCATTTGAAAAACACGATAAAGCATTCTTTGCCTAACCTCCTAACATTTATTAATCTCTCACTTGGAATTATTGCATTATTACTTGCAATAAAAAATGATATGATACAGGCATCACTATTGGTTATGGTTGCTGCATTAACAGACAGATTTGATGGTAAAGTGGCAAGAATGTTAGATAGTACGAGTGAACTTGGTAAAGAATTGGATTCGCTTTCAGACTTAATTTCTTTTGGTGTAGCACCAATAATTATTGCCTGGAAGATAAGTTTCATGGATTTAACAGTTCTTGGGTACTTAATTGCAGTATTGTTTCCTATTGCAGGTGCATACAGATTGGCTCGCTACAATGTATCTACATTCAACAATGTATTTTGTGGGGTTCCCATAACTATTGCAGGTGCATTTTTATCAATAGTTAATATGTATAACAGCTATTCTATAGAACATCATAATTATGGTAATGTCAACACTATAGTAACTGCGATAATAATTGTTTTACTTTCCTACCTAATGATTAGTAAAATTCAGATTAAAAAAAGGTAAATATTTTTTAAAAACCATGATTTCGTTTGAAATCATGGTTTTTTTATTCACATTTTACATGAAAAACAATTTGTTTTATCCACAAACTATTATATCTATGTTAATAACCTTTTAAAAATACAATCGCATCTGTGAATTATTTTTTACTTTTTTAAATTGTAGGATTCAGTTTATCCCTATAAATATAGAAAAGACACTAGTTTTTGAATTTTATTTCAAAACAGTGTCCATTTTTTTACTTGTAAAACGCTGAAAAGCCTGATAAATCAGGCTTTTCATACAAATTGTGGCGGAGAAGAAGGGATTCGAACCCTTGCTCCAGTTGCCCAGACTAACGGTTTAGCAAACCGTCCCCTTCGACCTACTTGGGTACTTCTCCATTAAGCTTGAGCTGGCTTAAAAGCCAGCTCATATTTTTTTGGCGGAGAGAGTGAGATTCGAACTCACGGTAGGCTCACACCTACGCCGGTTTTCAAGACCGGTGCCTTAAACCAACTCGACCATCTCTCCATAATGGTTTTGTCAAGCGACGTGTTTTATTTTACAATGATTTTTTACTTTTGTCAACACTTTACTTTATAATAAACCATAACTTTTAAAAGTAATTTATTCCTCTAAATGTTTTACACCATTTTTTCCAAAATTTTATTCATATTTCTGGTAAATTCACTTGTGGGACAGTTAATCTTAAATTCACTTATTATTCTTTTTGCATCATCATAACTTGAACTCTTATAATATGATGTCGCTAAATAATAGTATGCGTCATCAATGTAATATTCATTCTTATTAGAGAAATCAATTGCACGATTCAAATTTATTATAGCCCCGGCATAATTTTTACTTTTATAATTCTTGTAACCATCTCTATATAGCTGTAATGAAGCTTTCCCATAGCTTTTATCCATCAAATTATTATAAGTATTTAGACCTTGTGTGCTTAAATATTCCATTTTAACATCATATTTTAGGGTAACGGCGCAATTTACATAATCCTTCTGATTAAAATATTCCAGCGCCTTAACAAGTGCATCTGTTGCAGTTAAGGTACTATTATATTTTGATTCCATATCAGTTGTTTTTGAGCTTTGAGTAGCAATTTCCTGTTCAGAATCAACTAATTTATTCCTTAGTGATTCCAATTCCTTATTTAGTCTTTCATTTTCCTTTAAAGCTGATTTTAGGTCAGTTACAGCAGAAAGTTTTGCCTTTTCCTGAGAAGAAAGTTTATTCTGATAGTCGCTTATATTATTCTGAAACTTTACCTGACTATATGCTGTTAATAAGAGTATAATAAATGCACCAGTAAATAAAATTACAGCATACATCCATATTTGCTTTTTTTCATTTTTATTTTCTTTATTACTATGAAAATGAATATTCATGTTAAAAGGCCTCCATTTTACTCCCGGAAACATTAATTGAATTATTTAATCTACGTAACTTCTTTCAATGTTTGTTTTCTTAGCTATATCAATAGCTTGTATCTCTTCTGCCGATAAAGTATATTTTGATTTTCCTGATATAACAGGTTTGGAATAAGTTGAAGAACTTTCTCTTGCGTATATTCCGCTTATAACTACACCTGAATCATTACTATCTAAAAGAGCAATAGCAAAACTTAAATCACTGCCAACGTTATCAAAAGCATTAAATCTAACAATTCCTACTTTTTGTATACATTGCAGCAATCTTCTTTCTATATTATTAATCTGCAATTCAATTTCTCTATTTTTGCTGCTTACAGAATTTGTACTATTTAAACATGTCTCCAAAAGTTCTTCTATATTTCTGTCACTTAACCCATTCATAAATTTTCTGTATTTAGTTTTAAGCCTATTTGTCTTCCTTATATTAGCTATAAGCATAAAACAATTAAGTATAATAAATATAAAGCAAATTCCAAACAACACTAATACTTCAAACTGCAAATTTAATATATTCGTAAAAAAGTCACTCATTTTAACCTGCTCCCTTGTGATTTCACTCCATGTAGTTAATTATCTTTAATAAATTACCTTTTAAAGCTTAATTTCCATTTTAAAGCTTTACTTTTTTAAGGAATATAATATCATTCCTCCACTTAAAATAATGGCTCAAAATCGATTTTAAAAGCTCACTTTTTTCAAGTTTTATAAAAAAAATCAAGTAACCGTTCCAATTCATCATTGGAATAGTATTCAATTGTAATTTTACCTCTATTATTTTTTGACTGTAGTTTAACCTTTGTTCCTAAAATATTTTTCAATTTATTTTCCACATCAATTAATTCAGGGTTATTTACTTCTGTTTTTTTTCTATCTTTATTATCTCCTTTACAAAGTTTCTTTACGTAATTTTCTGTTTCTCTTACACTTAATTTATTTTCAATTATAAATTCAGCAGCTTTTTGTTGTAACTCCTTGTCCTGAATTATAACTAACGTTCTTGCATGTCCGCTTGTTAATTCACCGCTAATAATAAATTTTCTGACCTCATTTGTCAATCCCAGCAATCTCAAAGAATTTGCTATAGATGGCCTGCTTTTTCCAATGGTAGCAGCAATTTGCTCCTGAGTTAAACTATACTCATCCATTAGATGAAGAAAAGCTTCAGCTTCTTCAATTGGATTTAAATCCTCCCTTTGAAGATTTTCAATAAGTGCAACTTCCATAGTCTGCTTATTGGAAAAATTCTTAACAATTACAGGTACCTCCACCAAACCTGCCAATTTTGCAGCTCTCCATCTTCTTTCACCTGCAATAATTGTATAAGAATTATCCTCTTTTTTAACAATAATAGGTTGAATTATCCCATGCTGTTTTATAGATTCAGCTAGCTGTATCAATTTTTCGTCATCAAAATTTTTACGTGGTTGTGCTATATTAGGCTCCAATTCATTTATTCTTAGTTGCAAAATACCTGCTTCTTCGCCCAATGCTTCATTTGAGATTAATGCCCCAAGTCCTTTGCCCAGACCCTTTTTTATCATAAGTTCTATACCACCTCTTCAGCATACTCAATAACTTCTTCTGCCAAATCTATATAACATTCAGCACCTTTTGACTTGGCATCATACAAAATAATTGGAAGACCAAAACTTGGTGCCTCGCTTAATCTAACATTTCTCGGAATTATTGTTCTGTACACCTTATTACTGAAATATTTTTTGACCTCTTCTACAACTTGAATTGATAGATTAGTACGGGCATCAAACATTGTCAAAACAACGCCTTCAACATCCAGTTGAGGATTTAAGTGTCTTTGAACAAGTTTTACAGTATTCATTAGCTGACTTAATCCTTCCAATGCGTAATATTCACATTGTATTGGAACTAAAATTGTATCTGAAGCAGTGAGGGAATTTAAAGTAAGCAATCCCAGGGAAGGAGGACAATCTATTATAATAAAATCAAATTCCTTGCGTATGTAGTATAGTGCTGATTTAAGCCTATTTTCTCTCGAAATCATTGATACGAGTTCAACTTCTGCTCCCGCAAGCTGTATATTTGACGGACATATCATCAGGTTATCTATACAAGTCTTCAATAGGGTATTTTCAATTGGTTCATCATTAATAATAACATCATAAACAGAATGTGTTATGTTTTTCTTATCCACTCCAAGGCCACTTGTTGTATTTCCTTGGGGGTCTATATCAATAACTAGAACCTTTTTGCCCTTATATGCCAGACATGAACTTAAATTTACCGCTGTTGTTGTTTTCCCTACTCCACCCTTTTGGTTAGCAATGGCTATTATCTTTGCCAAAAATACCTCACTCCTTATTGAGCCTATTTACCTTATAATTAACAGAACACCTTAACAGGTGTCCTTTTGCTCTCTAATTGAAAATTATATCATATGACATATGATATTACAAAGAATATAATTTATTTGTAAAATGTTTCACGTGAAACATTAACAAATTTCTGTATTCATATTTTAAAAATGTTTTACGTGAAACATTTTTTCTTATAAAATAATTTTATAAAATAAAAAAAGGAGTAAAAACTCCTTTTTTTAGTAATATATCTACTAGATATCTAAATACGTTACATCCTTTGCATGCAGATGAATATATTCTTTTCTTGGTTCAACTTTTTCGCCCATAAACATACTAAAAACTTCATCAGCAGTTATTGCATCCTGTACATCAACCTTCATAATGGTACGTGTCTCCGGGTTCATTGTTGTCTCCCACAATTGATCCGGATTCATTTCTCCAAGACCTTTAAACCTCTGTATGTTTACATTTGGATCATCTTTTCTCCATCCACGGTCTTCAAAAATCTTACTTACCTGTCTGTCATCATACGCATAGTACTCATCTTTTCCCTTGTACACCTTAAATAGAGGTGGCATTGCAATGTAGACGTGACCTTGTTCAACAAGTGGTCTCATATATCTGAAGAAAAATGTTAATAGCAGCATTCTGATATGAGAACCATCAACATCGGCATCGGCCATAATTATAATCTTATCATATCTTAATTTTGAAGTATCAAACTCGTCCCCTATACCTGCACCAAGAGCAATAATAACAGGAGCTAGTTTTTCATTATCAAAAACCTTATCAAGTCTTGATTTTTCAACATTAAGCATTTTACCCCACAAAGGAAGTATAGCTTGAATTTTTCTATCTCTTCCCTGCTTTGCAGAACCTCCTGCAGAATCACCCTCAACAATAAATATTTCTGTTTTTGTCGGGTCCTTTTCAGAACAGTCAGCTAGTTTACCGGGAAGAGTACTTGAGTCCATTGCACTTTTTCTTCTTGTTAATTCCCTTGCTTTTCTGGCTGCATCTCTTGCTCTTGCTGCAGTAAGGCTTTTATCAAGAATTATTTTTGCAATTGCAGGATTTTCTTCTAAAAATATGTTTAATTTATCACTTACAACGTTTTCAACTAAGGTTCGTATTTCACTGTTACCAAGCTTAGTTTTGGTCTGTCCTTCAAACTGTGGCTCAGGTAGTTTTACACTTATTACTGCTGTAAGACCTTCTCTTACATCTTCTCCCGACAAATTTTTATCGTTTTCTCTTATAATATTGAATTTTCTGGCATAATCATTCAAAACCTTAGTAATAGCACTTCTAAAACCAGTTAAATGTGTTCCGCCTTCCGTAGTTGCAATATTATTAGCATAACTGAATACTGTTTCGTTGTAATTGTCGTTATACTGCATTGCAACTTCAACAATATTTGCATCTCTGATTCCTTCAAAATAAATAACTTTATCATGCAAAGGTTCTTTTGTTTTATTAAGATACTCAACAAAAGATATAATTCCACCTTCGTAATGAAGATTTTTTTCAATTATTTCATCTGGACGCTGATCAATCAGTTGTATCTTGATGCCTCTATTTAAAAACGCCATTTCTCTATATCTGGTTATCATAACATCAAAATCAAAAACAATATCTTCAAAAATATCAGGGTCCGGCTTAAATGTAGTAATTGTTCCACTATCTTCAGTTTCCCCAATTATTTCAACAGAAGTAATTGGTTTCCCTCGGGAATATTTCTGTCTGTAAATATGCCCTTCCCTTTTTACTTCAACCTCCATACTTTCGGACAATGCATTAACAACAGAGGCTCCAACACCATGAAGTCCGCCTGAAACACTATATGCACCACTTCCGAACTTTCCTCCGGCATGAAGTATTGTATGTACTACTTCAAGGGTTGGAATCCCCATTTTTGGATGGATACCAACAGGAATACCACTTCCATTGTCAGTTACGGTAATAGAATTATCCTTGTGAACAATTACCTGAATTGTATCACATCTTCCGGCAAGTGCTTCATCAACACTATTTGCAACTATTTCATAAACTAAATGATGCAACCCTCTGCTAGAAGTACTTCCTATATACATTCCTGGTCTCTTACGAACAGCCTCTAAGCCTTCCAACACCTGAATCTGGCTCTCATCGTAAGATGAAGTATTGTTAAAATCATTCATAGTATCTTGTATACTTCCTTTCAACAATCAATTAAATATTTGATATTTCAGTTATATATTTTGATCTTTTTTGCAATGTTACTGATGATATCGGAGATAAATATATCTTACTTTTTTTATCAGTCTCAGTAATAATAAAAGATTTTGGTAAGTCCTCCGATATACTTATTACAAAACCTTCTTCTTCTGCAACTTTAAGAAATTCTCTCGTATCTTTAGAAATTGTAGTCGTATCTATATCCATAATAGCTATCACATTTTTTATAGGAATAACAACATCTCCGCCTATATGCAAAAACATACTTTAAATCCTCCATAAATCTCTAAACCCAATTTTACAATATTAACTTATTTATTGCAAATTATCGTTTATAAACTACACTGAATATTTCCGCCGACAATTTTAAAAAAATTGCTTTCGCCGGATAATAAATTTTCAAAATGCTCTGTACTTGTGCATGTTACAAAAGTTTGAACTTCTTTAATGCTTTCCATAAGATATTTTTGCCTATTGTTATCAAGTTCAGACATAACATCATCCAAAAGTAATACCGGATACTGTTCTGTTTCTCTCTTAATCAATTCAATCTCGGCAATTTTTAGCGACAAAACTGCTGATCTTTGCTGTCCCTGGGAGCCAAATAATTTAAGACTTTTCCCATTAACCATAATATCATAATCATCTCTATGGGGTCCCATAGTAGTATAACCAAGTATTATATCTCTGGAAAGAGTCTTCTCCAGGCTTTTTATGTATAGATTCTGAATTTTGTTTTTATCATCATCTTCAGTAATCTGAAAACTGCACTTATAATCAAATGAAATTTTTTCACTTTTTTCAGTAAGAAAATTATGTTGACTTTCTGCCAAATTCGAAAGCATTTTTGAAAAAGTCCTTCTTGCAGTAATAATTGACGCAGCAACCTCAGCAAGCCTGATATTCCAGATATCAACAGTATCCATCAATTTGGGATTACTGTTGATATTCTTTAGAAGTGTATTTCTTTGTTTTAGAATCTTTGTAAGCTGTTGCAAATTATAAAAATAGGAAGGTCTTATTTGACTTAGTGTTATATCAACAAACCTTCTTCTTTCAGTGGGTCCCTGTTTTACTATAAATAAATCTTCCGGTGAAAACAATACAGCATAAAGATTTCCCATAAGTGCACCAATTTTCTTAATTGGAATTTCATTTATTTTAATTTGTTTTTTTTGGTTTTCATAATATTTAATTTCAATGTCTTTTTCTAAACTTCCGATATTAAAAACATTGGCATTAATACTAAAACTATCACAACCGAATTTAATTAATTCAGAATCCTTCGCAGTTCTGTGTGAACGACCGGAAGCACATAAATAAATGGCTTCAAGAATATTTGTTTTCCCTTGGCCATTATCACCATAAATAATATTAAAACGATCAGAAAATACAAGTCTAGTATTTGTATGGTTTCTATAATTCTTTAAAACCAAGCTTTTGACAATCAATGCACTACCTCATTTAGCTATTTTGAATTATTTTGTATTGTTTTTGATCGAATTCTACAATATCACCATTTCTGAGCTTTTTTCCACGTTGCAATTCAACATTACCGTTAACTTTAACAAAGCCGTCGATTATAAAGCCCTTAGCCATAGCTCCGTTATCGCAAGCTCCAACCCATTTTAAAAATTGATCAAGTTTAATATACTCAGTATTAATTCCTACGTCTTCCATAAAGCCTCCAAAAATTTCTTCGTATAATTAAATTCTAACAGCTTGTATCAGATATGCAAAATCATTGTTACTTTCAATAAGCGGTCTTAAAGTACATGGTGCATTTGTAGTAATAAAATACACAGAAGCCCTATCTTCGTCAATAGCCTTTAGTGCATCAATTAAAAAGGCAGGATTATATCCTATTTCCAGAGAATTACCCTCTATCTCGGCTTTAACCTCTTCACGGACATTTCCAAGATCCGCATTTGATGTAATTACAATTTTATCATTGCCTATAAAAAGCTTTACAGGGCTATTTTTGTCATTCATAGAAATAAGTGAAGCTCTTTCTAAACTTGACTGAAATTCTTTTATATTAATAACAACTTTTGTTTCAAAATCTTTATTAAGCAAGCTATTGTAATTCAAAAATTTACCCTCGATGAGCCTGGATACAATTCTCCATGACTTAGCATCAAATACTACCTGATTATTTGAACTGTACACAGAAACTTCATCATCAGTTGCCTGAAGGATTTTAGAAATTTCATTTAAAGTTTTTCCCGGTATAATAACACTAAAATCATTAATATCATTTTCTAAAATTTTTCTTCTCAAAGCCAGTCTGAATCCGTCTATTGATACAATAACCAATTCCTTATCCTTAACTTCAATCAGAGATCCAGTCAAAACTGGCCTGTTTTCATCAGAACCCACTGCGAACACGGTTTGTCTGATCATATCTTTTAAATCACCTTGTGTCAATGTTAGAACATTCTCTTTATCAACAACAGGAAGTGAAGGATAACCAGATGGATTTATTCCTTTTATCTCAAAATGTGAATTTTCACATTCAACAACTACCAGATTATTTACTGTAACTTCAATAAGAACCTCTGCATCAGGTAATCTTCTTACAATATCCCCAAATATTTTAGAATTTATAACAATGGAACCGGTACTTCTTATGTCAGCTTCTACATAGCATTCAATACCTATTTCCAAATCATTACCTGTTAACTTAAACTTATCCTCAGCGTTTAGTAAAATTCCTTCGAGTATCGGTAAAGTGGTTTTGGTTGATACTGCCTTTTGAACTATATTAATCCCGTTAAGTAAATTTTCTTTAGAGCATATAACTTTCATTTAGGTGCCTCCGTTTTTTTAAATATAATTAAAATATAAAAATAGTAATAATAGTAGTAGGGGGTGTTAAATCTGTGTATAACTTGTCTGATTTAGTTATACCAACCTCTGGTCGGTGTTAATAAAATGTTGACCAATCGAGACTTTTTTTCAACAGAACATTAAGTTTATCCAAAACCCTAAGTTATACACAGACTTTGATCACCAAATCAACATAAACTGTGTATAACTTTCATCAAATTCTAGATTTAACCCCCAGTTATATTTTTCTTTATATCCTCTACTGTTCTTCTTAGTTCCGCACTATTTTCAAGATCGTGATTAATCTTTTCACATGCGTGTATAACAGTTGTATGATCACGGCCACCAAATTCATCTCCAATTTTGGGTAGAGACATATCTGTCATTTCACGACAGAGGTGCATTGCAATTTGACGAGGAAAAGAAACGTCCCTGGATCTCTTTTTTGATTTAAGTTCATCCGTTTTTAGGTGAAAGTATCTGGATACCGCTTCTTGTATTGTTTTAGAATTAATAATAACTGCTTTACTGTTGTTCAGCATATCTTTAAGAGCTTCTACCGCCATATCAACATTCATGATATTCTCGGTTAAAGTTGAATATGCTATAACTCTATTTAAAGCACCTTCAAGTTCACGTATATTGGAACCTACCTTATCCGCAATGAAAACCATAACATCATCAGGTACATCCAAATTTTCAAGTTGGGCTTTTTTTCTGAGTATAGCGATTCTGGTTTCTAAATCAGGCGGAGCAATATCAGCTATTAACCCCCACTCAAATCTGGACCTGAGCCTGTCTTCGAGAGTAGGAATTTCCTTTGGCGGCCTATCGCTGGAAATGATTATTTGCTTATTGGCTTCATAAAGAGCATTAAAGGTGTGGAAAAATTCTTCTTCTGTTCTTTCCTTTCCCCCTATAAACTGAATATCATCAATAAGCAAAACATCTATATTTCGGTACTTATATCTGAATTCTTCATTTTTATCATCTCTTATTGCATTTATAAGTTCATTTGTAAATTTCTCTGATGAAACATATAAAACTTTAAGTGCAGGATTTTGACCTAAAACAAAATGGCCTATTGCGTGCATTAAATGTGTTTTTCCCAGACCAACTCCTCCATATAGAAAAAGAGGGTTATATGCTTTTGCAGGTGCTTCCGCTACGGCTAACGATGCTGCATGGGCAAATCTGTTTCCGTTTCCGATTACAAATGTATCAAATGTATATTTTGGATTTAGAAAAGACATATTTGAGTCTTCATTATATTCCTGAATTGCGGGTTTTATAGGACCTTGTGAAGGTATAGCAAAATAAATATTATATTCTCTATGACTTATTTGCCTAAATGCATTTTTTATTAGATATGAATATCTTGATTCAAGAATACCTTTGTTAAAATCAGCAGGTACACCTAAAGTAACTGTATTAGAATCAATAGATATTGGTTCTATTGTTAAAATCCAGGTATTAAAACTTATTTCAGTCATTTCGCCTTTTAGTAATTCCAATGTACGGTTCCATATTTCATTAAGTTGCACGTTCAT